>CANQTV010000001.1 GCA_947626875.1 uncultured Clostridia bacterium
AAAGAGGGAAAAATAGCATAGGGAAAAAAAGGGCGTCCCCAATTCCCGACTAGGGAAAAAAAGGGCGTCCCCTATTCCCGGTTCTAATTTGCTAATTTATTTATTTGATTTGCAATATATCCTGCCCCATATCCATTGTCAATATTGACTACACTTACACCATTTGCACATGAGTTTATCATGCTTAATAGTGCTGCTAGTCCTTCAAAGCTTGCTCCATATCCAATTGATGTTGGTACTGCAATAACTGGTACTTTTACTAAACCTGCTACAACAGAGGCTAAAGCTCCTTCCATTCCTGCAATAGCTATGATACAATTTGCTTTTTCTAATTTTTCTTTTTGATCTAATAGTCGGTGTATTCCTGCTACTCCTACATCATAAATTCTTTCAACATAACTGCCAAAAAATTCTGCTGTTTTAGCTGATTCTTCTGCAATTGGGATATCTGCTGTTCCCCCTGTACATATTGCAATATTTCCTATTTTTTCTTTTGGTTTTTCTACTTTTAAAATCTTTGAAATTTCATCATATTCTATTTCTGGTATGCTTTTTTTAACTAATTCATATTGTTCTTTTGTTGCTCTTGTTCCTAATACTTCTCCATTTTCTTTATATAAATTAACAAAAATTTTATTTAGGAATTCATTTGGTTTTCCCTGGCAAAATACTACCTCTGCTGTTCCTGTTCTTTGCTTTCTGTCATGGTCTATTTTTGCATAACCTAAGTCTTGATAGGCTTTTTCTTCTTTCATTATTTGAATTCATTCCTTTCGTTGCATATATGATATAGCTCTTTTAGTGGTATTTGATTTTGTTCTGCTATTTCTTTTATACTTTCATATTCTGGATAGATATGTATTTGTCCATTATTATTTACTTTTTTTGCTTTTATCTTCCCATATTTTGTTTCAATTTCAATTAGTTCTCTTCCTAATTCTGTTCTATTTTCAAATCTATATCTTATTCCAATTGTTGTAGTTTCTTGAAATATAATGTTTTGAAGTTTGTATAAATCTTCTTTTTTACATGCTACTGTTAACCTATATGCTGGTCTATTTTTTTTCATAAAAATTGGTGTATAAAAGACATCTAACGCTCCATTTTCAAATAATTTTTCTTGGCAATATCCTAATACTTCTCCACTACAGTCATCAATGTTTGTTTCCATGACAGTGAAGGTTTCATTTTTATCTTCTATTTCTCCATAATATACTTTTAAAATATTAGGAATGCTTAATTCTTTTGTTCCTACTCCCCACCCTATTTTTTCTGTTACCATAGCTGGTAATGTTGTGAATTCTGTTGCTAATTCACTAATAATTGCTGCTCCTGTTGGTGTAACTAGTTCTGTGTCAATATCAATCTGTTTCCATTTTGTTTGACTATTGGCAAAAATTTCGCTTGTAGCTGGAACAGGTACTGATATTGTCCCATGTGCACATTCAATAAATCCATACCCATCATTTACAATGCTTGATATTATTTTGTCAGGATTTATTTTATTTATTAATATTGCTGTCCCTACAATGTCAATAATTGAATCAATTGCTCCTACTTCATGAAAATGTATTTCATTTAGTGGTTTGTTGTGAACTTTACTTTCTGCTTTTGCTACACGCATAAAAATTTTCTTTGCTAATTCTTTACTTTGTTCTGCAATTGTGCTGTTGTCAATTATTTTATATATTTCTTCTAAATTTCTGTGTTCGTGATGATGCTCATGTTCATGTTTATGGTGGTGTTCTAATATAACATCAACATATGTTCCTGTTATTCCATTTTTTACTTTTTTGGTTATTTCTATTTTATAACCTTCAAGATTTAGCTTTTCTAATTCTTTTCGTAAATATTTTTCATCTCCTACAATTTCTAATAATGCTCCTAGTGTCATATTACCACTAATTCCACTTGAACATTCAAAATATAATGCTTTCATTTTCTTCCTCCTTAAAGGAATTGGGGACGCCCTTTTTTTCCCTTATTTTCTACTTCCTACTTTTGCAATAATATCACGAGAAGATTGATTTGCAAGTTCAAAAGTTTTATCAATAAATTCTTTATCAATTTTATCACAATATGCATATTCTCTTATTACTGTTGAGAAAAATGCATCTCCTGCTCCTGAAGTATCAACAGCTTCTGCAATAATTGATGGTATTTTTTCTATTGTTTCTATTTTATTATTTTTTTGGTAAATAAATTCTGCTCCCTTTTTTCCTTTTGTTATTACTAATAAATCTAAGTTTAGTAATTTAAATAGTTCAATCTCATTTTTTATTTTTAATTTTTTAAATAAATATTCACATATATTATAATTTAATTGCATTAACTTAGCTTGCTTAAAAAATTTAATTAGATATTGGTTTGTATAATATTCTATAAATTCTTCTGCCCCAACGTCTAAACATACTTTTTTATTATTTATTTTTTGTATAAATTCATAGTTGATATTTTCAAATTTGTCTAAAATAATGTATATTTCTTTATCTTCAAGTTCTTTTGGAATTTCTAATGGTAAATTGTCTGAAAAATGCATTGTATTTTTGTTTGTAATTGGTGAATACCATGTATGGATTACATCATTGTCATCTAGTTTTTTGCTATCTGGTAATAAAATATTCATAACTGCTGTTGAAATATTATTATCAATTACTATATTGTCTGTGTTAACTCCTGCATTTTTTAGAGAGTTTATTGCTATCTCTCCTTCTTCATCATTTCCTGCTGTTCCAAATGCATAGCAATTTTCCCCCATTTTGCTCAGATTATATAAGTCATTCCAATTACATCCCCCACCATCTTGTTTAATTAAATTGAATTCGGCATCATATATTTTATCTAAAATAATGTCTGCATGTGAGATAAATATCTTATTCTTCATATTCTTCCCCCCTCTTTTATATTAAGAGTATATGATAAAACATCTAATATGTCAATGTTGTATTGTTAAGTTTACAAAATTAGTAGACATTTCGTCCCGTTTGTGATATACTTTATTTTGTGAATAAATAAGGAGGATAACTCTATGAATAAGTCTAATGTATTAAAATATGTTAATTCAAATGATAAACAATTATTGAGGAAAATCTCAGAAGAAATTGATATGAATACAGAACAAGGTAAAAATGAGGCAAAGGCAATTTCTATGGTATTATTGGAAGAAGTAGAAAGACAAAATGGTGCAGCTGGTTTCTCTGCTCCTCAATTAGGTCATCTTAAGAAAATTATTGCTATTAAAACATTTGAAAATAGGGATACTCAACTTGTTTTAGTTAATCCTGAAATTATCCATGTTCAAGGTGTATCAAAAGAAGAGGAAGGTTGCTTTTCAATTGATTATGAAAATCATTATTTTTGGACTTTTAAAGATAGACCTTTTCGTGTCACTGTAAAAGCATTAGATTTGGATGGAAATGAGGTGATAATTCCTTTTTCTGTAGCAGATTCTATGATTTTTATGCATGAATATGAGCATTTATTTGGTAAATTGATTATTGATGATTTAGATGAAGATATTGAAATTAGTGAAGTTTCTAAAAATGAAAGTGCTGTTAAGTCTAAAATTCCTTTATCTAAAGAACAATTAGAACAAGTAATTGTGGAATTCGATTCAGAAGAAGAAAAATATCAATGGAAATCTGAACATCCTGAACGTAAGCGTGAAATTAAAGATAGAGGTATGGTTGCTGATAAAGACTATATTATTTTTTCAGATAAAGATGGTACTTTAGATTTGGAAACAGAAGATGGTTGTCAAAAATTAGCAGAGGCTATTTCTCTTATTGAAGAAAAAGGAAATGGTTTATTTGTTATTACCACTGCTAGACCTGCTGGAGAAATTGAAAAAATATTAGAAGATAAAGGTATTCCTGTTCCTAACTATATTATTGGAGATAATGGTTTTATTTTCGATACTAAAAATAGAACTTATCTTACTGATGAGAGATTACCAAAATCTGAAATGTTACACTTAATTACTGATATGATAGATACTAATCAAGCTGTGAAAGATGAAATTGAATTTAGCACTGGTGATGTTGTTATTTTACAGGATTGTCCTTATACCGCTTCTTCAAAATCTTATGAAAGAAAACTTGGAACTAGAATTTTTTCGAAAGATGTTGTACAAAGTTTATCTAACACTGAAAAAGATATTTTAAGTTTGTCTTTTCGTGTTTCTTCTATTCAGGCAGTGGAAGATATTAGAAGTTATTTGAAAACTCATGGTTTAGCAATACAGTTGAATTATCAATCTTTGGATGATGGTAATTTTTCTGTTGACTTAGCACCAGCTGGTATTCATAAAGCTACTTCCATATTAAAGTTAGCTCAGCTTGCTATTCATGGTGATAAAAAAAGAGAGGATATTCGTGGTAATTTTTCTTGCATTGGAGATGGTACTAATGATATAACTATGCTTACTAGTGCCTATGCTCATGGTGAAAATGCTATTATTGCTGATAAAGATTCTGAAGAAAGTAAAGAATTAGCTTCTGCTCTAGAAGTAAGTATTAAACCTTATCAGAATTTTTCTACTGGAAATGTTATTAAATTAGATGGTCCAGCTAATGATTACATTTTGAATATTGCTAAGGAAAAAGCAGAAAAATTAGCTGATAATATTATGAGAAGATCTATTGCTAAAGTTATTCGTGATGGTGAGATTCCTAGTCCTGAGCTTGGCAAACCTGAACAAGAAAGATTATAGTAAAGAGGTGTTTTATGAAAGATTTATATCATTTAGAATCTAAAGCATATAAAGAGGGTTTTGAAATATTGAGCTTATTACCTAAGTCTTCTCAGAATAAAATTCCTAGTGATGTTTGGGATTTTATTAAAGAAAATATGGATATCCATTACAATGTTAATTTTGAAAACCTTATTAATATGAATATCTTGGATGATACAAATATTTTACTTGCTATTTTGTTTAAATCTTATTTGGCTTCAAGTGAAGAAAAAGAAGTAATAAAGGCAAAAGAATTTGCTATTCTTAAACGAAAAAAAGGGCTTTTGTAAAGCTCTTTTTTATTCTCCCATTATATAATATCCTACTCCTCTTTTTGTAATTAATATTTCTGGTGATGAGGTATCTGCTTCTATTTTTTCTCTTATTCTCCTTACTGTTACATCTACTGTTCTAATATCTCCATAGTATTCATATCCCCAAACTTTTTCTAGTAATGTTTCTCTTGTAACAACTTGACCTGGTTGACCTGCTAAAAATTTTAGTACTTCAAATTCTCTTAGTGTTAAATCTATAATGTTTCCTCTTACTTTTACTTCAAATTTATCTAAGTCTAATTCTAAATCTCCTACTATAATTTTATTTTCTTTTTTTTGTGTATCTTGTGCTTCAGTTGGTATGTTTATATTATTTGTTACAGTTGCATCTGCTTTTCTAATGTTGGCTTTTACTCTAGCAACTAACTCTCTTACACTAAATGGTTTTGTTATATAATCATCTGCGCCTAATTCTAATCCTACAATTTTATCAATTTCTGTATCCTTTGCTGTTAATATTATAATTGGTATATTACATGAATTTTTTACTCTTTTACATACTGTTAATCCATCTAGTTTTGGCAACATGATATCCAACATGATTAAATCTGGTTTTTCTTGTAATGCCATTTCTAATCCTGTTTGTCCATCTTTTGCTTCTAAGATTTCATATCCTTCTTTTACTAAATTGAATTTTAGTACATCAATTATTGCTTGTTCGTCATCTACGATTAGTACTGTTTTAGTATCTTTCTTCACACTTTCCACAAAAATTCCGCCTTTCGTTGGTTGATTTTTATTTCATATATATTTATATCATATTTATTGATTTAATACAAGTAGTTTTTTATTTATTTCTTCTATTTTTAATTTTCCATTGCATTTACCACATCTATATTTTCGTGTAAAATTTTTGTTAATTCTTTTTCTAAAAAATGTTTGGCCACATGCTTTGCATTGTATTTTGTATTTGAAGTTTACTTCTTCATGATATTCTAAATTACTTTTTTGGTAGTCGTCTTTTTTATTTCCTGTTGTTTTTATATTATACCCTAATTGTGTATTGATATAGTTTGCATATCTTTTAAATTCTTTTCCATGATTATTGCAATTTGGTATACAATGGATAAGTTCATGCATTATGGTGTTTTTTATTATACTTTCATCTAATTGCATTACCCATAAACTAATTTCTATTTTGTGTTTTTTGTATTTTGCATATTTGATAATTCTTTTTCTCCCTCGTCTTTCGATATATCTAGTTTGTTCATCTGGTTCTTCTTGTTTGCATATTCCATATCTTTTTTGACTTCTATTAGATAAACTGATTTCTATTTCCCCTATTTGATCATTGTCTTGCATATTTATTCCTATTTCATTTAGTTCTTGCAGACATTTTTGATATATTTTTTGTAGTTGTTCTTTCATTTTTCTCCCTTTCTTTTGATTATTATATCATGTTTTTTTATTTTTGAATATATCTTCTACCTAGAATTTCCATTGTTTTTTAGATTATTTCATGTTACGATTAAATAGGTGATACAAATGATATTTAATTTAAAAAGTATATTTTATAATTTAGAAAAACAGACAAAAATTATTATTAAAAATGGTGTAAAATTTTGCTTTTTGCTTTGCCTCATTTCTATTAGTATTTTACTTACATATGATTTATCTTTTGCTAGTCCTGTTCTTTTTGATGTTGGTATTATTTTATTTAAGATGAGTTTACTTTTTTCTGTTGAATTTTTAATTTGTGGAATTGTTGTAGATTCATTAAAAAAGAATTTGATTTAAAATCAAATTCTTTTTATTTCTTCTATAAACATTTTGTTTAGCATTTGTGGATTTGCTTGTCCTTTTGTTTGTTTCATTGCTTGTCCTACTAAAAATCCTAATGCTTTGTCTTTTCCTGCTTTATAATCGCTTACTGATTGTGGATTTTCTGATAATACTTTTAGTACAACCTCTTTGATTGCCCCTTCATCTGAAATTTGTATCCATCCTTTTTCTTTGATAATTTCTTCTGGATCTCTTGGATTTTCAAATAATTCAACTAGAACTTTTTTTGCTATACTTGAGCTGATTGTTCCTTTATCTATTAGTATTACTAATTTTCCAAGTTGGTTGCTATCAAATGGTATTTCTATTGGTTCCATTTCTGTTTCATTTAGTATTCTAGAAATATCTGATATAATCCAGTTATTTACTGCTTTTGGATTATTGCATATTTTAGTTGCTTCTTCAAATAAATCTGCTAAATATTTTGAACTAGAAATAATGTTTGCATCTTTTTCTGTAAGTTTATATTCTTCTAAATAACGTTTTTTCCTACTTTCTGGTAGTTCTGGTAGACCGTTTTTTATATTTTCAATATATTCATCTGATAATTTGATTGCAACTAAGTCTGGGTCTGGAAAATATCGGTAATCTTGTGCATCTTCTTTATCTCTCATGGAAAATGTTTTCCCTGAAACTTCGTCCCAACGTAATGTTTCTTGTTCAATTTTTCCGCCATCTTCTAATACATCTATTTGTCTGTTTGCTTCATACTCGATTGCTCTTACGATGCTTCTAAAAGAGTTCATATTTTTCATTTCTGTTCTGGTTCCAAATTTTGTCTCTCCTTTTTTACGAACAGATACATTAACATCTGCTCTTAAAGAGCCTTCTTGCATTTTACAATCTGATACTTCAATATATTCTAATATTGATTTTAATTTTCTTAAATATTGTTCTACTTCTTGACTACTTCGTAAATCTGGTTCTGAAACAATTTCTATTAATGGAACTCCTGCTCTATTTAAGTCTACTAGGCTTCCTCCTCCAAATTCATCATGATTTAATTTTCCTGCATCTTCTTCTATGTGAATTCTTAATAGTCTAATTTTCTTTTTGCCTTCTTCTGTATCAATTTCTACATACCCATGTTCACATAGTGGTTTATCAAATTGTGAAATTTGATATGATTTTGGTAAGTCTGGATAAAAATAATTTTTTCTGTCATTTTTACTGTTTCTTGATATTTCACAATTTGTTGCTAATCCAGCTTTTACAGCATATTCTACTACCTTTTCGTTTAAAACTGGTAATGTTCCTGGCATTGCCATGCAAATTGGACATGTATGTGTGTTAGGTTCTGCTCCAAAGCTTGTTGGACAAGAGCAGAATATTTTTGTTTTTGTTGATAGTTCTGCGTGGACTTCTAGTCCAATGACAATTTCATATTCACTCATTTATCTGTTCCTTTCTTTTGGGTAAATTTTTTATCTTCCTCTCTATTTTTGTATAAACTGTGGTTGATAATTTTCTCTAAATTTTGTTTCTTTTTCAAATGCATATGCTATGTTTAATATTTTTTCTTCTTCAAATTTATTTCCAATTAGTTGCATTCCTATTGGCATTCCTTGTTTATCAACACCACATGGAATAGAAATTCCTGGTAATCCTGCAATATTTACAGAAACTGTACAAATATCAGATAAATACATTTCTAATGGATTATTTGATTTTGATCCAATATCAAATGCTACTGTTGGTGATGTTGGTGTTAAAATGACATCATACTTTTTAAATCCTTTTTCAAACTCTTGCATAACTAATGTACGTACTTGCTGTGCCTTTTTGTAATATGCATCATAATATCCTGATGATAATACATAAGTTCCTAAAATAATTCTTCTTTTTACTTCTGCACCAAAACCTTCACTTCTTGATTTTTTATATAGTTCTTTTAGACTGCTAAATTCTTTTGCTCTGTATCCATAACGTATTCCATCAAATCTTCCTAAGTTTGAGCTTGCTTCAGCACAGCCTATGATATAATAGGTAGCTAATGAATATTGTGCAATGTCTAATGAGAATTCTTCAATTTCTGCTCCTAGTGATTGATATGTTTTTATTGCTTTTTCTAAAGATGCTTTTACTTCTTCATTTATTCCTTCTCCAAAAAATTCTTTTGGTATTCCTATTTTTTTACCTTTTATATCTTGTTTCAAATTTTTTGTATAGTCTTTTTTCTCTTGATTTACTGATGTTGTATCTTTTTCGTCATGTCCTGCAATGATATTTAATAATATTGCTGCATCTTCTACATCTTTTGTTATTGGTCCTATTTGATCTAAGGATGATGCAAATGCTACTAGTCCATATCTAGAAACTAGCCCATATGTTGGTTTTAATCCAACTACACCACAAAAACTTGATGGTTGTCTAATAGATCCTCCTGTATCGCTTCCTAATGCCCATGGTACCATATTTGCTGCTACTGCTGCTGCACTTCCTCCTGATGAGCCTCCTGGTACTTTACTTAAGTTCCATGGGTTTGCTGTTTTTTTGAAATATGAATATTCTGTTGAACCTCCCATAGCAAATTCATCCATATTTAGTTTTCCTAAATCAATTATATTTTCTTTGTTTAATTTTTCTACGACTGTTGCATTGTATGGAGCTATAAAGTTTTCTAACATGTGTGAACTACAAGTTGTTTTAATACCTTTTGTACACATATTATCTTTAATTCCAATTGGAATTCCTGCATATTTTCCTGTGATTTCTCCTTTTTCTCTTTTTTCATCAATTTCTTTTGCTTGTCCTATGGCTTGTTCTTCTAATGTTGTAACAAAAGCTTTTACATCATTTTCTTTTGCTTTTATTTGTTCAATATAGCTTTGTGTAATTTCAGTAGATGTTAATTCTTTGTTTTGCAATTTTTCTATTAACTCATGAACAGTTAATTGGGTAATATTCATTTTTGTCTCCTTTCTTTTCCTATAAAACTTTTGGAATTTTAAACATATTCTGTTCTTGTGTTGGTGCATTTTGTAATAAAGATTGGTTGTCTTCAAATATTTTTATTTCATCTTTTCTAAATACATTTTTTGCTTCATTTGCTCCAATAGTAATATCTAAATTTTCTACTGGTGCTTCATTTACTATATTTGCAAAATTTAAAATGTCTTGTAAGTTTAGTAGGTATTCTTCTACTTCGTTTTCTTTGATTTCTAGATCTGCTAAATTTGCTATATGCAAAATTTCTTCTTTGCTTACTTTCATGATATCATCTCCTAGCTTTGATTTTTCCCTATTATATAACGAATATGAGAAAATTACAAGTAAAAATTGGAAAAAAGCGCAATTATTAAAGGGAAAAGAGTTCCCTCTTTTCCCTATTTACTAACTAATACTGCTCGAAATCCTGTGTTATAGTTTGCTTCTCCTTTGCTATTACTGAATGCAAATATACTTGTATTTTCTGAACTACTATAGTCGCCTCCTCTTATTGAAAATGGTCTGCTTAATGCCATAAATTGAGAAAATCCATTATACCAACTTGTTGTTCTCATACCATTTTTTGATGTTTCATGAATGGCATCTCCATAGACTTCTGTATTGTACATGTAGTTTTGTTCTCCTATACTTTCTAAGTTTGTTTCTGTATCTTCTGCTCTTGTAGTGTCATTATCTTTATCATGTTCATATATCTTCGTATATTGTGAATCTTCTCCAGTTGCAAAGTTTGCTCCATATTTTTTTAAGCTTTCACTTCCATTTGCAATATAGTCTGCCGTACTTTCCCATAGTCCTCCATTTAAATCATAGATTCCATAAATTGTTCCTGTTGTGCTTGCTTCTTTACCTGTTTTTTGATTCCAAGTATATATTCCTTCTATACTTGGTGTATCTCCTATTGTATTGTTTATATTAACAATGTCTTCTATTTTTGTATTGCCATATTCTGTTCCTCCTGTAACACCTGTTATCCCATATACACTTTCTACTCCTGTTCGTCCTTTTTGTGAAGTTCTGTCATTGTTTCCACTATTTAAACTAACATTATTGATATATGGTTTAATTCCATTTCGTCCATATTGGCTTTGACTTAAATATGCTACTGCTCCCCATTCGCTGTTCTTCATTAAATGACTATCAGTATTACTTGTTAGTCCATAAATATTTCCATCTTCTATTAATGCCCTTGAAATATAATAAGCATCTTCAGTACTAATATAGTTCATTGCATATGTTGTACCTTGAAATGTTGGATATTTTATGTCCGTTTTTTCTGCGCCATATTCGCCGTCTAGCCAGTTTCTTGCTAATTGTTCTCCATCTCCTTCTATTGGTGATGCTGTTACTTCTGCTTGACTGTATGTTTGTCCACTTGCTTTTACTGGTGCATTATTGTTTCCACTTGCATATCCTGCTTCAAATTTTGCTACCCATATTCCTTTTAATTCTTTACTCCATCCTCCATTAGCATGTTTAATATTGGCTTCATTTGTAAATGCTGGATGTACTGTATAATCTTTTGTTGCATCAATTGTTTGGTCTTCTGATGTTTGTCTTTGTGCTGTTTGTATATTTCCATCGTCATCATAATATTCGTCTGTTTCTCCTATTAGGAATTTTACTTTAATTGTTCCCCCTTTTTCTGCTATACCATCACTATTATAGTCTGCATTTTCTTCTATTTTATATGCAAACCTTGGTATCCAAACCCACATGCTTCCATCTTGTGTTTGTGCATTTGCCCATTTTCCTTCTTTGTAGTAATACCAATGATTTTTATCGAAGTCAGCTTCCCCCTCTTGCACAATTTCTCCTTTTGTTTCATCAGTAGGCTCTGTGAACATTATTTTTTTCATTCCTACTAATAATTCTGGTTCGTTTAAAATTTCTGATTGCCCATTTAGAGTTTTTTGATATAATTCTTGCATTTCTAAATCACTTAAATTATATGCTTCTTGAATTTTTCTAAATTTCTCTTCTTCTGTTCTATTTTGGTTTGTTAGTAATGTATATATGCTTACAAGAATTATTAAAATAATAAAAATGCTTGATAAAACTAATACTGTTATTGCGCCTCTCTCTTGTTTTATTTTCTTTTGCATATTCATTCCTTCTTTTCTTTAATATTACACATTTATTCTATACTATTGACATATTTTTTGTCAATATTTTGCTTTTGTTATTCATAAAATATTTTTATTTACTATTAGTTGTAGTTAGATAGTATTAGTTTGTTTTATTTGCGTTTTATTCATTATAAAATACATTATGATGAGGTGATATAAATGGAAGAATTAAATTACATGGAGATTGGTAAAAGGTTGAAAATTAAGAGAAAAGAAATCGGTATTACTCAAGAAAAACTTTCAGAATTGATTGATGTTTGTCCTTCTTATATTAGTGAAATTGAGAGAGGCTACAGTATTCCTAGTTTATCAACAATTTGTAAAATTGCTTCTGTACTTCAATGTAGTTTAGATTATCTTGTTTTCGGAATTACTGTAACCAATGCTGATAGAACTTTTGTTGAGTTGTTAAAAGATATTCCAGAAAAAAATCATGCTTTATATATTGATTTATGCACAAATATTGCAAATAGTTTAAAATAATAATTATATATCATATATCTATTTCTTGATACCTGCAAATTCTAACCATTTGCAGGTCATCAAATTTTACTAAAAAGCAATTCTCTTCTCCTTTTACAATTTTCATAATTTGATGCTTATTTAATATTATACTTTCTTCTTGAAAATGTTGATTTTTAATCATAATATCTTCTTGTGTAGATTTTGTTTCTGAATATTCTATTCTAACAGTTGTTGTTATTAATCCCGTTAAGTCAAATATGATGGTTTCATTTTTCCATTGTTCTAGTATTTTTTCTAAATCCTCCATTGTCATTTGTTCCATATTACCACTCCTATCTTTTCTTATTATAATTATATACGTTTTTACATTTTTTAATCGTTATTTTATATATATAATTTTGGATAGGATATGTCAAACTTTATTTCACGGTAAATTTATTGTTTTTCTTTTTCTAATTCATTTTTTCATATAAAATCTTTTATTTGCCCCCCTATTCAAAAAAATTGAGGGAATTGTTTGACGTTTTTTATTCGCCTCAATCCCCTAACTTTTAGTTTTTTATCTATTTTTTTGTTGCAATATAACATGCTAAGTCTACTAATTTATTTGAATATCCCCATTCATTATCGTACCATGCTACTAATTTTACAAAGGTGTCTGTTAACATGATTCCTGCTGTTGCATCAAAAATTGATGTGTGGCTATCATGAATAAAATCTGATGATACAACTGGTTCTTCTGTATATTCTATAATTCCTTTCATCTCATTTTCTGATGCTTTTTTCATAACTGCACAAATTTCTTCATATGTTGTTGGTTTTTCTAAATTACACGTCAAATCTACTACTGATACATCTACTGTTGGAACTCTAAATGCCATTCCTGTTAATTTTCCATTTAATGATGGTATAACTTTTCCTACTGCTTTTGCTGCTCCTGTTGATGATGGTATGATATTCGCAGCTGCTGCTCTTCCACCTCTCCAGTCTTTTTTAGATGCTCCATCTACTGTTTTTTGTGTTGCTGTTGTGCTGTGTACTGTTGTCATTAGTCCTTCTTTAATTCCAAAATTATCATTTATAACTTTTGCTAATGGCGCTAAACAGTTTGTTGTGCATGATGCATTTGATACAATATTCATTTCTGGATTGTATTCTGTATGATTTACTCCCATAACAAACATTGGTGCATCTTTTGATGGCGCACTAATTATAACTTGTTTTGCTCCTGCGTCTATATGTGCTTGTGCTTTTTCTAATGTTGTGAATACTCCTGAACATTCTAATACATATTCTACACCTAATTCTCCCCATGGAATGTTATGTGGATCCATTTCATTATATACTTTTATTTCTTTTTCATTTGCAATTAAGTTTCCATCTTTTGCATATACTTCTCCTGCAAATCTTCCATGTACAGTATCATATTTTGTCATATATGCCATATAATCTGCCTGAATAAATGGATCATTTATTGCTATTATTTCAACTCCTTCTCTTTCTAAAGCTGCTTGAAATGATAAGTTTCCAATTCTTCCAAAACCATTAATTCCTAATTTAATTGACATTTTAATTCCTCCTCATCCTAGCCCTTTCGGCTAATTTTATTTTACCCGTTTTTTCCTTGGGCAATACCATTTTATATCAAAAAAGAATACTTTTCAAGTATTCTTTAATAATTTTTCTAATACGATAATGAACATTGCATGTGACCATCCTAGCCCTATTACCCAATCTGGTTTCATTGTGCTATTGTCTATTTGTTCTCCTAAGAAATAGTGCTTTCCACATGTTTTTATAACAAAGTCAAATGCTTCTCTTGCTTTTCTTTTTTCTCCTGATTCTAGGTAATATAATGTCATCCACATATTTGCTATTGGCCATGGATTGCCATTGCGATAATGGTCTTGTTCAAATCTTTGGTATCCTCCTGTGTATGTTCTTAATGACATATTGATTCTTTCTATTGTATTTTGCATTTTTTTCTCTTTTGGTTTTAAAACATGGAATGGTGTGACTGCTCCTAATATACTGATATCCATTTTTTTATCATCTGTATTTCGTACATAACATTTTTTTTCATCATCAAATAAATTTGTGTTGATATATTGTTTTATTCCATTTAATAATCTTTCAATTTCTAATTTATTTTTTTCGATTTTTTCTTCTTTTAGTCTATTATGCTCAAAGTCTGATACATTTTTTCCTAAGACTTGATACATTTTTAAAATTGTTTCAAATGCTGAATAAATACTTGCTAAAGAATATAAATGAACTCCTTCACACATTTCCCATAGGTCATAGCTAACATGGTATTTCGTGTGTTTTACATTTTGTTCTATTTCTTCTTTTACTTTATCTTTATCATGTTCTCCTTTTGATTCAAGTCCTAGCCAATCTTTTACATATCGTTTTAAAAATTCTATTGCTCTTTCACACATTGGTAATAGTTCTTTTAAAAATTTTTCATTTTTTGTCATTAAATAATGTTCATATACACCATATACTACACTTGCTGTTTCATCTACTTGATATCCCCATGATGGTGCTAATTTTCCATCTGTGTAAAATCTTTGTTCCCACATTCCATTTTTGCTTTGTGTTTTTTTGCAAAAGATTTTATAGAATTTTTCTGTTTCTTTTTCCATTTTTAGAAGATCCATTGCTTTTGCAACAAATACGGCATCTCTTGGCCAGCAATATGCATATCTTCCGCATTGTGTTAAGTTTTCATCAACTTCTGGTGAACTGACTATTCCTCCTGTTTCTTGATTTATAAGTAATGGGAATAGTAATATGCTACGTTTATATATTTCTATAACTTTTTCTTCATATGAGTTTTTTGCTTCTTTTAGGTTTATACTATAATGGTCTTTTACATACTTTCTCCAATATGATTTTACACGGCTATATTCTTTTGCATAGTCAATCCTTCTAACTCTATCTATTTCTTCTTCCATTTTAGAAATGTTTGTGTTTTCTCCTACTGTACAAAGGATATATATCTCTTTCTTTTTTCCCGGCTCTAAATTTCCTATATCATAGCAAACACTACATTCTGGAGACATTCCAATATAGTCTTTATCATAAATTTCTCCCCTTTTAATTGTGTCTTTACTACCATGAATTTGATGTCTCATTACTTTATAGTCTTTTGCAACAGTTGATATTGTATAGTCATGTGCATATTGCAACATTCCCCCATCAACCATTTTGCAACTCATCATATTGTTGTTGTCTGTTATTAAACCAGAATATACATAGAATTGAATATTTAAATCTATTTTAGATTCATTCATAAATGTATATTTTTTTACTAATATATCGTCTTTCATCAATATAAAATCTGTTTGTAGCATTTTTAAATTAAAATATGTATTTGTTATTTCTGTATTTAAAATATTAGTATCTGTGTCATAATATTGTTTATATACATTATTTATATCTTCGTGTAAATATATGACATCAGATCCATTTATTTTAACTCCTGTTTGAAAAAAGTTGATATATTGTTTTTGATCTTTACAAGGAAAGTATAATCTTTGTAATTCTCCTCTTTCTGTGTATGTTGCTAACATGTTCCTATTTCCAATAATTGCTTCATTTAAATATTTGTTTCCCATTTTTTATTTTTTTCCTTTCTACTGTACTGAATCGAGTTGAAAAATAATTAAATTTTGACAAGGATAATTTTATTTTGGAGGCAAGGGCGCATACTTTTTGTATGTAACCGCGTCCAAAATGAAATTTGCCGTAGTCAAAATTGTAATTATTTTTCAACTCATCCTTCGATTACATTTAGTATCTGCCTCTCTAAATCCTTCATCTTTTCATTGATTCTAAACACATCTTCATCCTTAATTTCTATATTTTGGATATCTTCACGCACATAACTTTCCATATCTTTGATTTCTTCTTTAAGTTTTTCTAATCTGCTTATTACTTCACGTCTTAATGTCATAGCCTTTGTTCTTCTCTCAATTTTACTTGTCATAGTTACTTCTTCATCTAGTGCAAATGTCTCTCCAAATTCTGGAATTGTTACTGGTAATTTTGTTTCTTCTTCGATTTTTTCTTTTAACACATTTTTAGATTCTTCTTCTCCATGTACCAAAAAAATGTGTTTTGGTTTTTCGCGGAAAGAATAAATGAAGTTCATTAATCCATCTTGATCTGCATGTCCTGAATATCCTTCGATATATTCGATACGTGCATTTACGGCAATTTCTTCTCCAAATATTTTTACCTTTTTTGCACCATTTACAATATTATATCCCAATGTTCCTGGTGCTTGATATCCAACAAATAAAATTGTACTATCTGGATTCCATAAATTATGTTTTAAATGATGTTTTATTCTTCCTACATCACACATTCCACTTGCAGATATAATAATACTTGGTTTTGGGTCCTCATTTAAAGCTTTTGATTCTTCTGTCGTCATAGTAAATTTCAATCCTGGGAATTCTAATGGGTTGTCGCCTTTTGACATTTCTTCTTGAGTTTCATCATCAAATAAATCCATATTATTACGAAATACTTCTGTTGCTGATATTGCTAATGGACTATCAACAAAAACTGGTGCTTTCATTAAAGTTTTATATTGCTTTTGAAATTCTTCGTCTTTTCTAATGTCTTTTAATTTGTTAATTTCATATAAAATTTCTTGTGTTCTACCAACAGCAAATGATGGAATTACTACTGTTCCTTGTTTATCAAGTGTTTCTGAAACTATTTTTAAGAATAGCTCTGCTTTTTCATCATTTCTTATATGTTTTCTACTACCATATGTTGATTCCATTATTAGATAATCTGCTTTTTCTATCATTGTTGGTGAACTTAATAATGGAATGTCATTGTTTCCCAAATCACCTGTAAATACTGTTTTAGTTGTTTTTCCATCTTCATCAACCCATAATTCTATTATACTTGAGCCCAACATATGCCCTGCATCATTAAAACGAACATGAATGTTTTCTGTAATATCTACTATCTCATCATAGTTAACTGGTTCAAATATTTGTAATGATTTTACTGCATCTTCTGCTGTATATATTGGTGGTCTTACTTCTTCTCCTTTACGTATTCTTTTACGATTTTTCCACTCACTTTCCATTTCTTGAATGTGCCCACTATCTGGTAACATTAATGCACATAAGTCACATGTTGCTTTATGTGCATATATTTTATTGTGAAATCCTTCATTATATAGTTTTGGGATTCTTCCTGAGTGGTCAATGTGTGCATGTGTCAATAGCATAAAATCAATTTCTTCTATATTAAATTCAAAGTCTTGAAAGTTTTGTTCTTCATATTCTGCTTTTCCTTGCCATAAACCGCAGTCTACTATGAATTTTTTCCCTGCTGCTTCTACTAAAAAGTTTGATCCTGTTACAGATTCAGTTGCTCCTAAAAAAGTAATCTTCATGGTTTTCCCCCTAATAATTTATTCAAAGATTTTTATTTTTCTGTTTAATTTGATGTCAATATTTTCTTTGCCTTCTAGTGTTTCTATTTGTATTTTTTCTTCAAAAATGTCTTCATCAAAAATTTGTAAATAGCACTGTTGTTGTTTGTCTTTTGTTATTTTTATTGATATGTCTTCTAATTGAATCGTTCTAATTTCAAAAATATTTTTCCAAATTTCATAAGTAATTTCCTCATCTTTTGTTATTTTTTGAATTGTTTTTGTTTGTTCTGCTTTATTAATTAGCTTTTGTATAACTGGTTTTAGATATCTTTTTTGTATTTCTTGAAATATATTTTTTTCGTGAGTGATTGGTATTTGTAAATAATATCTCATTTGATATAATAAAAGAATAATTTCTTGTTTTGTCTCTTTTTCATCTATTTGTTTTGAGAAACATGTTAAAAATACATTTTGGAATTTTACTAGATTTTCATATATCTCTTTGTCTACATCTTGTGCATCTAATAATGCTAAATATTTATATTGCTGTTCTAAATCTTTTTTATGGCTGACAAAATTTTTGGGATTTATATTACTATTTAAAATGTCTATTTTTTGATATATTTCTTCTCTTTCTCTTATCATGTTATTTGATAATATACGCATACTAAATATTTTTTTATTTAATGGTAAATCTTCATTTCTTCTAATATATTCTTTTTGTAATAAGACTTTGCTATTTAGTATCTTATCAATTTCTTTAATTTCTTTTAATAAATTCGTTTTCTCTTTTGTTACACTTTCTATATATTCCTTCTTATTTTCCATTTTTTCTAGTTCTGCTTTTATTCTTTTTTTATCTTTTTCGTATTCTTTTAGTTTTTCAGGTGTGAATTTTTTTTCTAGCAATATAGAAATTGTTATTAGTATATCTTTTATTTTATTTGCTTGTTTTTGTCCATATCTATCACTTAATGTTTCAATAAATAGTTCATAATAATCAATGATGCTCTCTTGATTATAAATCCAATTATTTAACAATTTATTTCCTACTAACATTCGCAAATTTTGATATATTAAATTATGTGCTATACTTTCTATTTCTGTAGAAATTGTTGTCCACGAATATCCATTAAAGTCACGTAGTGGTTCTACAAAATCTATACTATTTCCTACATTTAAAAAATCAGAAAGAGCCATATCAATTAAAAAATTGTTACTTTTAATGATACGCTCTTTTTTTCCCATTTTTGAAATAGCGTATAACATTTTTCTTTCAATTGGATAACACTCTAATTCTTTTTTTTCTTTATCAATAAAAAATGTTGATTTTTCTGGAATTTTCGAATCTTCTGAATTCATTCGAATCATTTTTATTGAATTACATTGATTTTGTATTATCCACATTAATTTTTGTATATATTCTTCTTTTGAATAGATATCTGGTTTAACAGTTTCTATATCTTTATACGCTGTTTCAATTTTATATAAAATACTAAGGAGTGTACTTTTAACGTTTTCTTCAAATTTCTTTTGCTCTAAAATTATTTCTAATTCATTGTTAAAGTCTTTCTTTACAATCTTATTAATTAGATTTTCTTTTTTCTTTTGCAAGTTAACACTCCTTTCATTTGTTTTGTATTTTATCCTTGTTGTTCTTCTGTTTTTCCCATTTTTAGTTCATTTAGTCTTTCTAAAGTCATTAGCACTTCTCTTGGTTTGTTTCTTTCATATCCGGAAATAACTCCTCTTTCTTCCATTTGATCTATAATTCTTCCTGCTCTTGCATATCCTACTTTAAATCTTCTTTGTATAAATGATGTTGATGCTTGTCCTGTTTCAACAACAGTTTGAATTGCATCCATTAATAAATCATCTGTTCCATCATCATTATCTTGTTCTGTAATTTCTTTATCTGCTTTATTTCCGTTTTCTATGCTCTCTAAAATGTCTTCACTATATGTTGCTGTGCCATTTTGTTTTACAAAGTCAACTATTTTTTCTACTTCTTCATCTGATACAAATGCTCCTTGTACTCTTACTGGTTTTGGTGCTCCTGATGGGAAGAATAACATGTCTCCTTTTCCTAATAATTTTTCTGCTCCAACACTGTCTAATATTGTTCTTGAGTCTATTTGTGATGATACTGCAAATGCAATTCTTGATGGAACATTTGCTTTAATCAATCCAGTGATTACATCAACTGATGGTCTTTGTGTAGCAATTACTAAGTGCATTCCTGCTGCTCTTGCTTTTTGTGCTAAACGGCATATAGATTCTTCTACTTCTTTTGCTGCTACCATCATTAAGTCTGCAAGCTCATCTACTATTATTACTATTTGTGGAAGTTTTCCTGCTCCTTCTTCTTTTTCAACAGCTTTATTGTATCCTTTTAAGTCTCTTACTCCTTTTTGTGCAAATAAATTATATCTGTTATCCATTTCTTGTACTGCCCATGCTAATGCCCCTGCTGCTTTTTTAGGATCTGTTACAACTGGTATCAATAGATGTGGTATTCCATTATATACTGAAAGTTCTACTACTTTTGGATCTACCATAACAAGCTTTACTTCACTTGGTTTACTTTTATATATTATACTTGTGATTATTGTATTGATACATACACTTTTTCCTGATCCTGTTGAACCTGCTATCAAAACATGTGGCATTTTTGCGATATCTGCTAATTGTACACTTCCTGCTACATCTCTTCCTAGTGCTACTGTTAGTTTGGAAGCACTGTCATTAAATTCACTACTTTCTATTACTTCGCGTAAATGAACAGCTTGTTTTTCTTTATTTGGTACTTCAATTCCGACAGCTTGTTTACCTGGAATTGGTGCTTCTATACGAATTGTCTCTGCTGCTAGATTTAATGCAATGTCATCTGCTAAGTTCGCAATTTTATTTACTCTTACTCCTTCTGCTGGCTTTAATTCATAGCGTGTGATTGCTGGTCCTACTGATACATGTTCTACTTTTGCTGAAACTCCAAAACTATATAATGTTTTTTGTAATTTTGCTGCTGTTTCTGTTAGTGCTTTTGCTCCTCCTTTTATTGCTTTTTGTTTTGATACTGATAATAGTTCTACTGGTGGATATTCATAGTCTTCGTCTTCTACTACCATTGCATGTTCTAATTGTAAAACTTCTTTTGTTTTATCTTCTTTTTGTTGCTCTTCTTGTTTGAACAAATTGTTTTCAATTACTTCTGGTTGTACTTCTGGTTCTTTTGCTGGTTCTGGCATTGATATTGATGCCTGTTCCAATTCTGGCTCTGGTTCCATATCTATCATTTGCTGTCTAAATCCAAACAATCCACTTTTTTTAGTTTGTTTTGTTAATGGTATTAAATCATCATCACTATGATCATATTTTTTTAAATTTTTGTTATCATTTTCTTCTACTATTCTTCCACCAAAATTAATTTTTATCTGGTTTTCATTTTCTTCTCTATTCACTTTTTTTGCAAGTTGTCTATTTCGCATCATTTCTTCTCTTTGCATTTGACGTGTTTCATATCGTTCTTGTTTACGTACTTCTTTGCGTTCTTGCGATTTTTCTACAGTATTTTGTACAAGTTCTGACATGTTTATGCCAAACATAAATACTACTAATAAAATTGCAATTCCTAAACTTAATATAATTGCTCCAACTGTTCCTAATAAATTTACAAGTGGTACTGCAATTGCTGCTCCAATTGCTCCCCCTCCAACACCTGTTGTTCCAATGCTGTATGCATCTTTTACAACTTCTCCTAATTCTTTAGATGGTATTAATTCTCCGCTAGATATTTGGAATGTTGCCATTAATGTTGCAATTGTAACTAGAAAAATTACATATTGTGCTAGTTTATAGCTTAATTCATAACTATTCTCACATGCTACTTTTATTGCAACTGCAAAAATACCAATAGGCACTATGTAGCGAATAAGTCCCATTAGCCCTCCTAAAACTTCTGTTAGTTTTATACCAATGACACCTGATTTTGTATAGATTAAAACAGCAGAAAGAATACTTAAAACAAACAAGATAACAATTGCCATATCTAATCTAGATGCTTGTTTTCTGGTTGTTCTTTTTGCTGTTCCTTTTCCTGATTGACTTCTATTATATGTTCTCTTTTTAGCCATTTTCTATTTCAACTCTTTTCTACTATTTTGTATTGTTTTTATATTCTCCTCCATAGAAAGTTGCATTAGATTCAATGCTTGACTCATATTTTCTTCTAATTTTGTCAATGTATTTGTTAAAACAGATTCTGTATCCCCAAGTAAATTATCGGCATATTCTTTTGTGCCTTTTGTGATTTCTCTGGACATCTCATTTGCTGTTTCAATAATTTCTGCTTTTTGGTCATATGCTTTTTTAGTGATTTCATGTTCATCAATCATAGCAATTATTCTATTTTCTGCTTCTTTTACTATATCATCTGCTTCTTTCTGTGCTTCAACTAGAATTCTTTCTCTTTCTTCTTTTACCCATTTGGCTTGTTTTAATTCGTCAGGAAGCTTTATGCGAATTTCTTTTATCAAATCTAGCATTTCATCTTTATCAACAATTGATTTTGCTGAAAATGGTAAATTCCTACTGTTCTCTAATAAATCCTCCAATGTATCTAATAATGTAAAAATTTCCATGGTTTTACCCCTTTCTAACTTAAGCTATCCTTTTTAAAAATATCAGACTAGCCCTTCCATATTTTTTAACCTTTTCTATTTCAATTTTTGGTATTTTTTCCAATTCTAGTAAGGTTTCTTTTTCTCTGTCTGTTTCTATGATAACAATCGTTGTTAGTTTTAGTAATTCTTTTTCTTGCAATAGATTGATTGCTCTGATTGCATAGTCTGTTTTGTATGGTGGGTCAATATAAATGATATCTGGTTTTTCTTTCAAATTTGACAAAATGTAGTTCGTATAATCTCCTTCGTATAGATTTACTTTATCTTTTAAATGTGTTTTTTCTATATTTTTTTTTATTATGGTAATTGCTTTAGAATTTTTCTCGCATAGGATTACTTTTTGTGCTCCTCTACTTGCTGCCTCTAATCCAATTGCTCCACTTCCTGAAAACAAGTCTAAAAATATGCTATCTGTTATTTCTGTTTGTATAATATTGAATAATGATTCTTTTACTCTATCTAGTGTAGGTCTTGTTTCCATTCCTTCTAATGTATATAATTTTGTTGCTCTCGCTTTCCCTGCAATAATTCTCATAGATATTTCCCCTATGCTACTATTTTATCTTATTTTTTAATAATGTCAATACAATTAACGGAATTGTAACATACATTTAACAGTTTTGTAATATTCTTCCTTTATTACAACAAAAAAATAGTTAAAATATAAAATTTTAACTATTTTTTCTTTGGTTTATTATTCTTCATCTTCATTTCTACTAATTTCTTTTAATAATTCTCCTTGTGTAACAATCAATGTCTCCATTTTCCTTCTATACATATCAAATTGTCTTTTTATGTCATCATATTCTTTTTGTTTTAGTTTGATTTGGGTATTTAATTCATCTGCTTCTTTTTGGGCATTTGATTTTGCTTCTTCAATAATTTGATCTGCTTGCTTCTTTGCTACGTTTTTTAATTCTTCTGCTGTTGTTTGTGCAACAACAAGTGTATTTTGTAATGTATCTTCCATTGTTTTATATTGTACTAAACTTTTATTTAATTCTTCTACTTGGTCACGTAACTCTGCTACTTCTTTATAGTTTTTTGTGTAATCTACTGTTAGCTCATCTAGAAAATCATCTACTTCATCTACACTATATCCATTCATCATTTGTTTTGAAAATCTTTTGTTTTCAATATCTAATGGTGTTATCATTTCATCCTCCTATGATTAATTGATATTATTATTTTTTAGCCAAGAAACTGAAAGTTTACTTTTCATTTCTTCTCTTGCCATTTCATTTGTAATTTCATAGTTTGATGGTGCAACTAAGAAAATAGAATTTGATACTTTTTGAATGTATCCATCTAATGCATAAACTCCTCCACTAATAAAGTCAACTATTCTTCTTGCTACATCTTTATTTACATATTCTAAGTTGACAATAACTGATTTTCTTTCTTTTAAAAACGCACAAATTTCATCTGATTGTTCAAATGTTGTTGGTTGAGAAATTACCATTTTAATTGATTGCCCAGCTTGTGGCATATTTACCACTTTGCCTTTTCTTCCAAATAATCTTCTATCTTCTACTACTTCTTCATCTTCTGGTTCATCTTGGTAACCATATACATTTTCGTCCTCATATTCTTCTACATCTGGTTCTGCAGAATCCATTCCAAATAAATCCCAAACTTTGTTCATTAATGCTGACATAAAAAAACCTCCTAATTAATTCCTTAGTATTATCGATATAAGTATCTAATTTTTTTACAAGATTGTCAATAGTTTTTACAAATGTCATAGTTATTTAATATTTTTGTAATATTTTTGTAATATTTATTTTACTTTTGACAAATCTGGATTTAGTACAATTTCGTCATAAAGGCTTATATTTTTCATATTTGTAATCTCTGTACTTGTATATCCCATTTCTTTTAGTTCTTCTGATGTATAATTTGTAATAATTGCATACTTGTCATTTTGTTTTTTTACTTTTACTAATATCTTGCTTAAATATCCTGCTCTACTTCTGACTACATATTGGTGCCCGTCTTCTTCCACTATTGCCTGATTTGGTACTTTTAATCCTGTATGACTCCACCAAATTAAATCAAAAGAAATTTTTCTGTAATTTAATAATTCTTCTATTTCTTTATTTATTTTTAAAATAATCAGTGTGTCTTCCTCATTTTCTTGTGAAATGTATGCAATTTCTGCATCTATTTCTTTATAATTTGATAATCGAATTTGTACTTTGTCACCTACTTTTGCCTCTTTACTTTCTTTTGTATTTGATACTGTTGCTATATATGCTTCAAAGTTGTCTATGATTTTTCCGCACTCATCACTTGTCGCAATTAATTTTCCTGTTTTTAGATTTAGTCCTTCTAAATATTCTTTGCTTAAACCTGAAAAATTTTCTGGTGTTAACGATTCTTCTAGTCCATCTACTTTATATGATAATATTCCGCTTTTTGGTGCCTTTATTGTTTCTGAACCTTCATTTAATTCTTTTTCTAATTTTGCTCTTTGATTATTTAATTGTTCTAAGTAAGATCCTGATGGACTTTTTTGCCCTATAATATTTGCTTTTTTATCTATTAGTTGTTTTATTTGTTTTTCATATTCTGTTAATTTTGATATTTCTGTTGTTTCATGTAATTTTACTACTTTTTCATCAATTTGATCTTCTATTAATTTTATATCTGAATAATATAAATCTGTTTGTGTTTTCATTGTTTCTTGTATTTTTACATCTAATTCTGCTATTTGTGCTTTTAGGTTTTCTTCATTTCTATTAAAATATCGGAATATGGTTTCATTTTGAGCTGCTTTTTCTCCTTCACTTTTTATTTGTTCCATTCCATTTTTGTAATTTTCTCCTTTTACAACCACTTCATCTCGTATAACATATCCTATATCTGATTCTTCGAGATATAAATTTCCATTTTCTACTGTAAAAATATCAGTTGGCTCTTTTACTAATAAATATATAACGTATAAAAAATAAAAGGCAATTATCAATAGCAAGACAAAAAGCGCAGATCTACCAATCTGTTTTTGTCTTGTGTTTTCTTTTTTTATTTTGCTTTGATCATTACCTTCCTGTTGCTTCATTCTCCCTTCATTCCTTCCAAAATAATATTAATATTATTTCGTCTATCTTGTGTACCATCTAGCCATATTGTTTGTTTGTTTTTACGAAACCATGTTAATTGTCTTTTGGCATATCTTCTTGTTTCTTGCTTGATTTTTTCAATCATTTCTTCTCTTGTTGTTTTTCCTTGTAAATATTCTACTACTTCCTTGTATCCTAATCCTTGCATTGCTGTTGGAAATGTGTCATATTTCTTTAATATGTTTTTTACTTCTTGAATTAAGCCTTGTTCTATCATAATATCTACTCTTTTGTTAATTCTTTCATATAGTTCGTCTCTATTCCATGATAATGCATATATGTGGTAATCATATTCTGGTTCTTTTTGCCTTGATAATATTTCTTGTTCTGTTTTTGTTTTTCCTGTTGCATGATAAATTTCTAATATTCGCAAAATTCTTTTTTTGTCTGTTTTGCTAATTTTCTTTATTGCTTCTGGATCAATTTGTTCTGCTTGCTTGTATAAGTTTTCTAAACCTTTTTCTGATACTTGATTTTCTAAATGTTCTCTGAATTTTTCATCAAATTCAATTTCTGGATATTCAATTTCATAGATTAGACTATCTATATATAGTCCTGTTCCTCCTACTAGTATTGGCTTTTTTCCTTTTTCGATAATTTTTTTTATTGCCATTTTAGCATCCTTTTTATAAGTTGCCACACTATATCTTTGTGTAGGTGGTATATAATCAATTAGATAGTGTGGAATTCCTTGCATTTCCTCTATTGTTGGTTTTGCTGTTCCAATATTCATGTCCTTATATATTTGCATAGAATCACAAGATATAATTTCTCCACCTATTTCTTTAGCAAGCTCTATAGAAAGTGCTGTTTTGCCTGATGCAGTTGGTCCACAAATAACGATAACAATTGGCTTTTTCAAATTTGTTTCATTCCTTCCTATTGCATTCATTGTTTAGCTATTCACTAATATTACTTTTAAAATTCCTTCTTGTGTGTTTGTCATATATCCACATTCTAGTAATAGTAAGATGAGCAATATTATGCCACAAATTCCTGCACTTTTAAATAATTGGTTAATTTCTAAATTTTCTTGATTTACTATTGCAAGTTTTCTGCTGAAAAACGGCATAATAAAAAGTCCATTTATTCCTGTAAATATGAATACAAGTGTATTTTGCACATATTTCATAATGGTATCATTTGGATATTGTATTGAACTTTTTGATATTCCATATGTGATATATGTTGCAATAAATACAATTACCAATTGAGCTATTATCCATAAAGTTTTTTGACTAGTTCCCATTGTTCCTAAACTGTGATATGTCCAAGAAATTAAAACTAGAAATGTAATCATAATTGACATTATAATTATTGGCATATTTATTTACCCTCTCTTTTTATTTTCTTGCGAATTTTTTTTCAATGTCATATTTACTCATTTTAATTGCTGTTGGTCTACCATGTGGGCAACTAAATGGATTTGGCAATTCTAATAATTTGTCTATTAAGCTTTCAATTTCTTCTGTTGTTAAATCCATATTTGCTTTAACTGCTGCCTTGCAGGCTACTGTTGCAATAAATTTTTCTTCTTTTTCTTGTTTTGCTGTTCTGGCAATTGTATTAATTTGATCTAACGTTTCAAGAAATAATTCTTTTGTATCTAATTCAAAGCAAATTGTTGGTACTCCTGTTAATTTGATTGTATTTTCTCCAAATTCTTCTAATTCAAATCCCGCTTGTTTAAACATTTGCCAGTTTTCTTTTGCAATGTCCATTTCTTTGTGTGTAACTGTAATTACATCTGGTAATAATAACATTTGTGAATCTTTTTCTGTATTGCTATAATAGTTTTCTTTTACTTTTTCATATAAAATTCTTTCATGTGCTGCGTGTTGATCTATTATATACATCTCTTGGTTCATTTCAATTATGATATATGTATTAAAAGCAATACCTATTATTTTGTATGGCTGTTTTTGATATTCTTCTATGCCTTCAAAAACAGAAATATTGTCTTTTAATATATCTGTTATTTCATTTTCTTTTGGCTTTTCTTCTACCTCTTCTTTTTTTGGCTTTATTGATTTACCAAATAATTTTTCATACATTTCATTAAAATTTGTTTCTAATTCTGTTTCACTTTCTTCTGCTGTTTTTTCTTGTTTTTCTGAATCTTCTGGTTTCTCTATTTTTTCTTCTATCTGTTGCTCTTCAGTTTTTGATAATTCTGGTTGTTGTTCTTTTAACTGTGTTAATTCTGTTTCTTGCTGTGTTTCTTGCTGTATTTCTTGTTTTGATTCTTGCTCTTCTATATTTCCACTATCATATAATCTATTTTCAACATCTTTTAGTTCAATTAATTTGTCTATAAATGATTTCTTTTCTTTTGGTTCTTGGATATTTACTTTAATTTGGCTTTCTTGTTCTGTATATTCTTCAATTTCTTTTTCATCTGGTTTTCTTAATCCAAATAGCCCTTGGTTGTCTCCATTTTTCAATAATGTATCTTTTATTGCATGGAAAATAGATTGGAAGATTTTGCTTTCTTCTTGAAATCTAACTTCTAATTTTGCTGGATGTACATTAACATCTACTTTTGCTGGATCCATTGTAATATTCAAAATAACAAATCCAAATTTTCCTAGTGGTATCATTCCTTTATATGCTTGCTCAGTAGCTGACGAAAGTGTTTTATCTTTTATGTATCTTTTATTTACAAAAAATATTTGATTTGTCCTATTTGATCTTGCAATTTCAGCTTTCCCTACAATTCCATCTATTTGTATATCTTCATATGTATAAGATACTGGCATACATGCTTCTGCTACATTTTTTCCATAAATACTGTAAATAACTGCTTTTATATCTCCACTACCATTTGTTTGTATAATTGTTTTTCCTGTATTAATTAGTTTTATCGCAACATGTGGATAAACTAATGCTATTCTTGTAATAACATCTTCTATATATCCAGATTCTGTATAATCTTTTTTTAGGAATTTATATCGTACAGGTGTATTAAAAAATAGATTTTTTACTGTAATTGTTGTTCCTACAGATGCTGCTGCGATTTCTTTTTCTAATACATTTCCTGCTTCTACTACAATTTTATATCCTGTTTCTTGTTCTTGTGTTTTGGAAATTAGTTCTACATTACTAATTGCTGCTATACTTGCTAATGCTTCACCACGGAACCCCATTGATGTCACTGTATTTAAGTCTTGTGCTGAACGAATTTTACTAGTTGCATGTCTTTCAAATGCAATTTCTAAGTCATCTTGTGCTATTCCTTTTCCATTGTCTGTTATTTTGATGAAAGAAATACCTCCATTTTTTATTTCTACAGTAATGTTTGTTGCTCCTGCATCTATTGAATTTTCTACCATTTCTTTAATTACTGATGCTGGTCTTTCAATTACTTCTCCTGCTGCAATTTGGTTAATTGTTAATTCGTCTAATAAAACGATATTTCCCATTTATTTTTCCTCCACTTTTTCTTCCTCCGCTTTTTCTTTTGCTAAATAGTCTTCCAACCTGGTTGTGCAAAATGTTGTTGATAGTACATATACTACTAATACCATTGGTAATATTGCACGACCAACAGGTATTCTTGTAATTGCAATTATGCTGAATAATAAAGCTTGTCCTAGTATTATTGCAAGAATTGTTTCAAATATAATTTCTATACTTGTTTTTTTGACATATCTAATTCCTATATATATTAAGATTATTATTGTTGCTATTACTAATGGCATTGCATATGGTTTTAATATATCACGTAAACGTGTGTGTGGAACTATGATAAATCCACTATCTTCTGCTTTTAATTCTAGTCCATATTTTTCATTAATTTTTGTAATGATTGTCTCTCTTTGTTCTTCTGTTATGTCTTTTGCAAAAATACTAACAGTTTGATTGTATACTTCTACTGTTTGAACTATTACTTCTTTTCCTAGTACTTCTTCACTAATATTTTGTATATCTTTTATTTCAAATGTTTTTCCTAAGTCTATTTCTATTCTCTTTCCACCTTCATAGCGTAAATCAAAGTTAAATCCTTTTGTGATTGCTATAATAACTCCTGCAAGTATGATTATTACTGTTATCGCAAGACCTATCATAGATTTCCTTTTTGATTTTTCCATTTCTATATCCTCCTACTCTTTGTTTTCTATTATGTTTATTAAAGGCTTTGTAACAGCATAATGATAAGCTACTGTTAGGATAATTCCCCAAAACATTACCATTCCAAAACTTGCAATTGGTGCCCATTCTATAAAGCAAAATGTAATTGCACTAATACATATTGGTACTATCTTTAAGAAAAATGTTATATGTTCTTTTTTGTCTTTACAACATAATAGTTTATTTAAGAATAAGTAACTAATAGCTAGAGCAAGTATTATTCCAGCAATTCCTTCTAATGAAATCATTACATTTGTGTAACGAATTAATAATAGTAATAATGCTGTATATCCTATAAAAGAACAACTTGCAATTACACCACGTAGTTTGTATTTGATAATTAAGTAAATTAAAGCTATTACTATAATTCCTGCTACTGCATATACAAGATATTGTAATTGTTGATTTGTTATTTCTGAGAATATGTATTCATTTCCTGAAACTTCATATTCCATAGGGAATTCTCCATCACCTATTAATGTTGCCATTCCTGATGCATTTTTTGCATTTTCATTGATTTGATTTGCATCTGTTGAAGATTGTCCTACTGTTAATTGCATTTTTCCATTACTGATTGGTTTATCAAATGATGTTGTTATCATTTCTTCTCCATCAAGTTTCATTATAACTTCTTTTTGTTTTGTTTCTTCATCTTCTGTTTCTTCGTCTGTTGTGTTTTCTTCTGTTGCATTTTCCTCTGTTGCATTTTCCTCTGTTGTATTTTCGTCTGTTGTATTTTCATCTGTTGTATTTTCGTCTGTTGTATTTTCGTCTGTTGTTTCTTCATCTTCTGTGTCTTCTACTTTTTTATATGTATTTGTGATTTCTTCTAGTTTTGCTTTTCCTTCGTCTGTAAAGATAAGTCCTAAACATACTATTGTTCCTGTCTCGTCTCCACCATATGCTACATTTGTTTCTTTTATATAGCTGTTATCTAGTAATACTTCTTGTGTTTCACTATCTACCATTTCAAATTTTCCTACTTTTGAAATATTGCTAATAATTGTATCTGTGTTTGCATTTTCTTCTAATTCTACAGTAATTTCTCCTGTTTGTTCATCTAATTTAATTTCATAGTCTTCTGCTTTCATTCTTTCTAATCTCTTTGACACGATTTCTTTTACTTTATTAAAATTGTCTATTGTTAGGTATTGTACGTTTTTATCAACTTCTTCTTTTTTATACCCTTTTTCTTGTATTTGTTCATCTGTTAATTCTTCTTCAATTACATTTCCTTCTGCATCTTTAATTGTTGTTTCGATGTCTTTTGTTGGTTTAATTGAAATCACTCTTGCTCCATTTAAATTCATTGCAAAATCATATCCTTTTACAACGTTTTCCATTCGGTTTTGTTTTTGAGTATATATCCCAAAAAAGCCTACCATACTGATTAATATAGTGGCACATAATATTGTTATTATTTTAATGACTTTTCCTTTCATTTCTTTCATCCTTTCTTTAATTATAATAGTTTTGTATCATTAATTACTAGTGAAAACCATATTTTTAAATATTTTGCTGCATATTTGCTCATCATCGTTCTATCCATAAAAATTTCAAAATAGTCTAGTACAGGGCAAATTTCTGTGTCAATTTTCAAGTCAAGTGTAATGATACGTTCTTTTGTGTCTAGTGTTAGATTAGAATTAGTTACTGCATAATTTACACGGTCATGAATATCAAATGTTCCTAAGTTAGGATTACATACTCTTTCTCTGTGGGCATCTGATTTGTCTGCTAATATAATTGCTGCAGATATATCACTAATGGCTGTTCCTGTTGCTTCATCATGATTTCCTATTGCCATCATTATTTCTGTTCTTTCTTCAACAGGCATTCCCATCTTTTTTAAAATTTCATAGGCTAAAATTGCCCCACTATGTGCATGGTCCACTCGATTAACACAGTTTCCTATATCATGTAAATATCCTGCAATTTTTGCTAGTTCTATTGTTCGTTCTGGATATTCTAATTTCTCTAAAATATCTCCTGCTCTTTTCGATACAATTGAGATATGTCTGTGTCCATGTTCTGTATAACCTAATGCATTTAATTGTTTTTGTGCTCCTTTAATAAGGGCATCTACCTCTTCATTTTGACATACATCATGTAAAGTAATCATAAATTCCTCCTTTAATCTCTCTAGATTTTATATTAAAATTCAAAAAATATCAACCATTTTTGTGCATTTTTTTTAATTACTCTCTTATGTCCTTTCAATATGTATTCTATAATTTATTTTTTTAGTTTATATTGTTTTTAGTATAATATTTCAAATTTTTCTTTGATTTGTCATGATATATGTATAAGCTAAACGTTTTTATTTACATAAACTTGAAAAAAGTACATAAATATGATATAATTATATTGTAGAATAATAATGTAAAGTATGTTTTAGTTACATATAAAAAGGAGGGGTTATTATGTATAGAGATAAAATTATAAAGTATTTATCTATAATAATATTTATAATTCTTACTATTAGCATTATAATACCTAATTACGTAAATGCAAATAGTGTAGGATTTAAATCATTTAATAATGCTCCAAGAAAGAATTTTACGGTGCAATCAAATAAATATGCAGATGTTAAAATGACAATTAAAGATGATAACAAGATTAGTTCAGTAGATTTATATATCGTTAAGGCAAATGGCACTAAAAAGAAAGTTACTTTTTCTAGTTCCAATGCCAATACTAAAAATAGCCAAGAGCATATTTATACATTATCACATAAAAATTTGTTAGAAGGAAAAACGAAGCAGTTTTATATTAAAATAAAAGATAAAACAGGAAATGTCCAAAATTCTTATTTTAGAGTTGTTGCTAAGACAGAAAAAGTAAATAACAAAACCAAACATTATTATGCAATTGATGATGGCCCTAGAGTTATAAACTGGACAGTAAAAAATAATAATACTATATCTTTTGATGTAAAAGATAATGCAGGAACCAAAGTTGTAAAAGTACAAGATGCTAATAAAAATAATAAAGAAATATATAATTTTAAAAATTTAAAAGCAGGAACTATTACAAAAAATATTGGAATAAGTAAATTTAAAGCAGTTAATAATATCTATAAAATAAAAGTTATCACAATTGATAGTGGATCAGCTGCACAACAATCAGTAAGAACATTATATTTCACACTACCAGAAAAAACTTCAACAGGAAAAGCAAAACAAACAACACCTAGTACTCCATCTACTTCAACAAATAAAAATGTTACAAGTTTTATCTCAGCTTTAGACTCTATTTCAAAACAGCTAGAAAAAGATATTAAAGCAGGTCATAAGTGGACATATTCAAAGAACGGTATTTCAACTACATTCAAGAGTGCAATAAATAATAATAATAGACACATAAACTGTGCAGATTATGTAATGTGGGGATTAAGGAAGAGTGGTATCCTTGCATCAAATCAAAAATTCTATTTTAGTTCAACAATGAAAAAAATTGTTTATTCTAATAACAGTGTATCAAAAGTTAAACAAACTTTGAATAAATATGTTACTATTATAAATGCAGGAAATAAACTACCATCAGAATTAATTAAGAAAGATAAAATTAAAAAGGGTGATATACTATTATACGATAAGGGAGGACATATGAATGTATATGCAGGAGACAAAAAATTTTACGATGGTGGTAGAAGAGAAGGTAAAACTGGTGATTATGTAAACGGCAAATATGTCTATAAAACTTTTGGACCTATAAAAGTTAATACAACTTCCGGTTATAGAGCTCTATATATTATAAGATTAAAATAACTAAAGTATAAATATTAAAAAGGTGTGTAAGTTTCTATTTAACTTACATACCTTTTTTATATTATTTACTTTAATCTATGAATAAATTTTCTACTGCTTTTTTATAAATATTCTTAACCTTTTCATATTCATCAGGATTTAGGTTAATATAATTTTCTAGCATTACGCCACTATTAACTTCTAATACTAATAATTCATTGTTAGTGGTTTGTATTATATCAATACTTCCAAATTTTAAATTAATTTCAGTGCAAACTTGTTTTGCAAGTTTTATTAATTTATTTTCTAATAATTTATCGTCTACTTTCTTTGCTATTGATCCTTGTGATAGGTTAAATTTCCAGTTATATTGAAATGTTTCTTTGTTAGCAAGTACTTTATCATATTTTGAATCTTTCAATTCATCTATAAAATAATCATGATTAAATTCAAGTAATAACTGTCTTATGGTTTTATTACCATCCCCTGTAACAATTGGTAAATATTTCGCATATAATAATTCATTTTCGCCATTTAGCATAATTGCTCTATATTCATGTTTTATATTGTAAAATGGGCATATGCTGATTGAATAATTATTAATAAATATTTTATCTAAAATGTCATCTATTTCATCTATATTAGTTACATTAAATACCTTATGCCCACAAGTTCCATCATTCGGTTTTATTATAATATGATTATTATTTTTTACAAAATATTCTTTTACATATTCATACTCATTACAACCAATTGCATAATCTAATTTATTTGTTTTATTATAGACAATTCTATGCTCAGCTACAGGAATATCTTTGGACTTTAAAGTTTCATATAAAGCGTATTTATCATCTGCAATAAGTCCTATACCATGTGAATTTAAGTCAAACTTATATCCACAAATAAATCTAGTTTTATTATCTTTTTCTAACATTATAACCCAATCTTTTGATAATAATTTATATTTTATATTATTTTCATTACAAATTTCTTGTATTATTTCTTTAAATTTGCTTTTCAAAAAATATCATCTCCTACTCGTTACTATATCCTTTTGCCATTAATGATTCTTCTATTTCATTAACTCTTGCTATTAGTGATAAGAAAAATTTTGCTAATATTATTTTTATATTTTTTACATTAAAAACAATGTGTTTTGCTATACATGCTTCTTTGGTTTCATACAAATCTTTTTTTAATACAGGTAACATAGATAAAGAAATGCAAACCATTACTTTTATTTCATCTGTATTTATTTTAAAAATTTTTAAAGGCGCACATAATATTTTTATTGTTTCTGCTATACCGGACAATATTAGTAGTTTCAGCATATATTATTGTTATATTACATACTATAAATAGTTTTATGCCTATCCATATTGCATTAGTGAAGTCATCTAAAATACAATTTACAATAAAAGTAAAGATAATAAATGGTAAAACTATTAAACTTTTAGTAATAATTTTCTTTGGATTTGCTTTTGTAATAATCATTATAAATAGATTAAATAATATAAAAAATAAAATAATTTCATTATTTGATAAAAAGAATATACTTGTGCTATATGCAATAAATAGTAAAAATTTAATTACATTTTTCATATTTAATTTTTCCTTTCAATTCATCAACTAATTCATTTACTGTAAAATCTTTTATTTCTAAAATTATTTTATTTTCTTTTAATTTATTTAAAATTTCAAGTATTATTGGTTCTTTTATATCAAATTTTTTTAGTATATCGACTTTTTCTATTAAATCTTCTTTTTGAATTTCATTAACTATATGCCCATTGCTTAATATTAATGTTCTATCAGCAATTAAAATTTCTTCTGCTACATTGGTTATGCAAATTATTGTATAGCCTTCTTTTTTTAAATTTTTTATTATTTTATAAATAATTTCTTTTCCCTTACTATCTATCATAGTAGTAGGTTCATCTAAAATAATATACTTGGGTTTATTTGCTAAAACTTCTGCAATCATAACTCGTTGTTTTTGGCCTAATGAAAGTGAATATAAATCATGATTTTTGTATTCAAGCATTCCAACTTGTTTTAAACTATTTTCTATTCTATTTTCAATTTCTGCTTTTTCAAGTCCTTTTAGAGAAAAAGAAAGTTCATCATAAATATTATTAAATATAATTTGGTTTTCAGGATTCTGAAAAACAATTCCAATTTTATCTTGAACCTTTTTATCTTTTACGTTTAAATCATCAATAATAATATTTCCTTGTTTTAATTTAATAATTCCTGAAATTAGCTTTCCAATAGTAGATTTGCCAGAACCATTTTGCCCAACAATGGCAAGTATTTCTCCTTCATTTACTGAAAAGTTTAAATTATCTAATATTTTGTTATCACTATTTTTATATTTGAATGAAACATTTTCTATCTTAATCATTATTACTCCTTATATAAATATCAAAAGGTTTTCTTAACATTTTTTCAATAAATAAAATTACAATTATATTTATTGGAATCATAATAAGTTCTTTTATAATTCTTGTTCCAAGTAGAACTATGTATGCTTTGCCTGTAGTAATACTTACCCATAATGTGTTTAATATTATATTTGAAATAATAGTAACTAAAACTACAGCTATAATTAATCTAATTACAAATTGTTTATCTGTATATGAATCTGCTTCTTTTTTGTAAAGCAATAATCCATAAATAAGCCCTGCAATTCCAGTACTTATTGTATATCCTACAAAATAAGGTCCTGTTGGAAATAATGTTGCGCCTATAATATCTCCTAAGACATTTAATAATACTGTCCATTTAGGACCTAACCATATGGCGCAAAGCATTGTTGGAATAAATGCAAAACTAATTTTTAATAATGGTGTTTTTATTGATAAAAATCGTGATAATACTATGAGCATAGCTAAAAGTAAAGCTTCTAGTATAATTTTTTTATTTTTAGACATAAAAAATCCTCCTTTTCTTTTATTCCGCATTATAAAAGAAAAGGAGAAAATAGTTCTTCCCATAATCCTTATTAGCGGAATGCGAAAATAAATAAGCGATTTATTTCTTGCCTTAGTAGCAACTTCCCGTCTACTAAGTCTTAACTATTTATTTCCTACTCTAATAAAATATTAAACTAATTATATCATATTTTTAATAAATTTCAATAGTATTTTAAAATCTTCTTGCTATAACATTATAGATATGCCAATGTTTCATTTTACCTAAACCTGTTTTTCCATTTTTCTCTACTTCATTAAATTCTATTATTTCAAATGTATCTTTAAATAAGTTTAAAACTTGTTCTTTTGTTAAAAATACCATTTGTTTTTTTATTTTTGCCCATGAATCATTTAATCCAAAAAAATTGCCAACAAAATATCCGGTCTTTTAAGATGCTATCAGTAATCTTATTCCAAAATTTATTAAAGTGTTTTTTGTCACAAAAAGGAATACTAAAATTTGCAACTAATAAATTGGTTTTTTCTAGTTCAATATCTTCAAAATTCTGACTTTTAAATCTAAATTTTTTTATTTCTTCATTATTTAATTTACTAGATATAATTTCTTTTGTATTTTCTCTATCTATTGATAAAACCTTCCAACCATTGTTTATTAAAAATATAGTATCTCTGCCAGCTCCACATCCTAAGTCAATAGCGTTTGATGGTTTGATATTCATATCTATAAATTTTTTAACCATTGGATTTGGTAAAGCTCCTTCTGTATTTTCATAATATTTTTTTATTTGCTCCATTATTATCATTCCTTTCAGTTTATTATCAATTATTATATCATACTTTTATATTAAATTTGCTTTTTTATGTAAAATACTATATAATATTTTATATAAAAAATCGCAGAAAGGATTGGTATGCATGAAAACGAAAATAATTATTTTTATTCTTGCTATCATCATAGTAGGAATAGCAATTTTGTGGCGGATAATATTTGTTTGTAATGGATATTTCTTAGAAAATGTACTTTACAAAAGTAGAAATATTATTATTCAACAAATTAAAAGTTGAGTGGTTTAGGTTTTTAGGTACTAATACGTGGTACTTTGGATTTATTTATTAATCTCATCTTAAAAAAAAGAGATAGATTTATAATATCTATAACTAGACTATATGCATCATATATCTGTCCTTGAAAAAATATTTTTTGTTTTATATTTTCTTCATGTTGTAATTGGTCAAATATTATATCAAATTTATTGTCATGCTCTAGTAATTTATATTCTACATTTGTTAGTCTTTCAAATACTTGTCCATTTGAAGATATAAATTTTCTCATTTCTACAAATGATTCTACTATTCTTATACTTACTTCAATAGCGATTTCATTTTTTAACAGTCCTGATAACATTAGAATACCTTTTTCGGTAAAAACATAAGGTAATTTTTGTTTTCCTCCACGAGTGTTTGAAGTCGCAAATTGCGACTTCAAAGTTTCATACTCACTATTACTTAATTGAAAACAGAATTCTACTGGAAAACGTTCAATATTTCTTTTTACAGTCTCATTTATTCTCTTTGTTTCATAATGGTATAGTCTAGCTACATCACTATCCAACATAACTTGCTTACCTCTTATTGTATATATTAATTTTTTTATATCTTCATTTGATAATTCTTTTTGAATTGCTAAATCGTTTTGTTCCATAAATTCACATCCTTTTTTATTTGTATATATTGTAAAACATTTGTTTGTAATTGTCAAGTGTTTTATAAATATTTTTATTTTTTCTTATTTACTTTTCTATCATAATCTATTAGTGTATAAGTGTAATTTTTAATAAATTTATGAGGTTTGATTCTTCTTCTTTAAAAATAAAAAAAACTTACGAAACCTTTACAGTTCGTAAGCTGTTTTAAATTGGAGCAGGTAGTGGGAATCGAACCCACGTCATTAGCTTGGAAGGCTAAGGTTCTACCATTGAACTACACCTGCATTTCCCTTAACAATTATAGATTATAATGTATAATATTCTTTTTGTCAAGGGTTTTTTGAAATTTTTTTATCTTATAAAGCAAATTATTGCAAATATTGCTATTTTTACTAGGATTCCTGATAATATTTTATAATTTACTGCTTTGATTCCAGAGTTATTTACTATATCAAATTGTTTTACTAGTGAATCTATTTCTTCTTGTGTAGAAATTTTCTTTTCTTCCATATATTCTTTTGCTAAATATCTTGCTTTTATCATTGCGTCATTTTCTAAATACATTCTGACTGAATAATATATGAGTCCTAAAATGCATAGGATTGCTAAAAATGTCATTTTGCTTGGTAATATTTTGCATAGCGCTAAAATAACTATAATTGCAAAATATATTAAATATATATTAGAAAATATGAAATTAAATAGTAATAATTTTCTACTTTGTATTGAATGTAAACATTCATGCGCTATTGTCTGGATTCTTGCATAACTTTTTCTCATATTTCCTATAAAAATTTTATCAGAAATAGCAACATATACTGTTGCTTCTGATTTTTCATCTTCTTGTATTTTTACTTTTGTATTATTCAATTTTTTTAAATATTCTTGGCAAATTTCTATATTATCTGGATATTTTTCAGCCATTGCATCTAAGTGTTCAATATTTGTCATTTTTTTTAATTCTTTTATATTAACTTCAAATATAAATATTGCTATTCCTATTAATATAATGCATAGTGTAAAAATCACTAAAAATTCCATTATTATCAACCCTTATCCAATTTTTATTCCATTACTTCTTTAATAGCCTCTCCAATAATTTTATTAACATCTGCTACTAAAATATTAAATTTTGTTTCTGCTTCAAAATATTTTTTAGCATCAGGTTGTTCTATTAATTCTGCATAAAGTTCTTGCACTTTTTTCATTTTTTCTGGGTCTGTTTTTCCTGTCTGTATAGATTCTAATTGACTTGTGTATCGTTCCATATCAAATTCTTTTATTTTTTTTGATAATTCTTGGTTTAATTTAATTGTATCTTTTGCCATTTTAAAATTCACATATTCTTCAGATGTTTTTATTTCTTGTGCTAATCGATTGGCTGTATCATATACGTTCATGTTTTCTCTCCTATCTATTTATTATTTTTTTCTGGTTATTCCACTTGTTCCACTGGCTGTGGTTCTTCTGGCTCTATTATAATGTCTGCATTTGTTGGGCAAATATTTATCCATGTATTTCCGTCATTTATTTTTATTTCATTTCCTTCTAAATCTTGATAAATTGTTTTTTCATCTCTTGCATTTTTTATGCATTGGATTTTTATCATTTTTCCATTTGTTAAATAGTAACCGTCAAATGTTCCAATATTTTTTAATCCTTGTCTTCCTTTATTTTCAGTGTCTTGCAATGTATAGTTGTCACACATTGTAACAATTATATTTTTGGTTGTAATTGGTTCTTTTGTTTTCCAGTCTGTTTGTTCTTTTTTTCTTGCATAGCGTTTGTATCCTCCATTTTCAGAATCATATTCATAACGAACTGTTTGTAAATCAGAATGTGGTATTGTGATTGCTGTTACTGTTTTGCCTTCTTCTAAATCAACATTGTCTGTTGTGTAGTTCAGAACACTTTTTGCACTTGAAGTTGTTCTATATCCTTTATTTTTTGCTGATTGCATTATTTTTTCTGTGCTTGTTATAGCATTATGTGGGGCATATTTTTCTTTACTTCTCCAGAAAGTAGATCCATCTTCATATATTCCGTTTATATTGTGAATGGCATATTTTGTAATATCACTTTGAGCTTGTGGGCTCCATCCAAAGTGAACATAAATAGCATCATTTTCCATTGCATAGTCTAAGAAATAATGTCTTGCACTTCTAACTGGTCCTATCATTTCCAAGTTTTGACCTTTAAATAATGCCATTAATCTTGTTTCTCCACCTTCTGCAATTGCTTCATATACTAAATAGGCTTGATTTAATCCAACTTGTGGCCATGCTTGATTATGGTTATCATACATGACTGCGATTGGTCTCTCATCTCCTTGATAAATTTTTACTTGTTTTTGTTCTAATTCTTTTTCAGCTGCTCCATTTTCTTCAGCTATAGTCCCTATTTCCTTTTGATTTTCTCTGTCTTTTACGATTTTATATCCTAATATGCATCCTGCAACTATGACGATAATTGCTAAAATGCAAATCATTACTTTCGCGCTACCTTTTTCCATTTTTACCTCCAGGGTTTTATCTCTTTATATCTAATTGTTCTAAAACAATTTCTTCTTTTTCCCTCATGCATTCTTTGTCTTGTGTTTCTATATGGTCATATCCCATTAAATGATAAAATCCATGTACTACCATATAGCTTAGTTCCCTTTCAAAACTATGCCCATATTCTTTTGCTTGTTCTTCTACTTTTTCTATTGATATTATAATATCCCCTAACATGTCTTCACTTGTAAAATCTTTTGCATTAATTTTATCTTGTAGTTCTTGTTTTTCAAACATAGGAAAAGATAGAACGTCTGTGGTTCTATCCATATTTCTATATTCTTTGTTGATTTCTTGTATATGTTGTGGTGTTGTTAATGTAATAGTAAGTATTAGATTTGTATCTTGTAGATTTTCTACTTCATAACATTTTTGAACTACCTTTTTTATTGTTTCTTCATAAATTGTATTTGGTTTTACTTCATTATATATAATTTCAAACATGTTTACACACGCACCTTATTAATCATTTCTTGCATATTTCCCATATATTTTCCATTTGATTTATATTTGTTTGGTATTTCTCGGATTGCTCCATAATCTAGTAGTTTTCTTTTATAGTATTTTTCTAATTTTGTATAATCAACTTGTGTATTTCGTATTTTTTTCAAGTCTTCTTTAATAAATAGGATTTCTTTTTGTTTTATATATTCAATAAAATCTGTTTCTTTTAATTTTGTTATTCCTTGATACATATCCCAAAAGCTTTTGAATTTTTCTCTTTCTTCTAGGTTTTCCCAATATACTTTTGTTGATAGAAGTTTTGTGTATAAGTCTTCAATTAGATTGATAAGCATTGAATATGCTCTTTCACGTTTATTGGCTATTTTGGTGTCTTGCACTAATACTCTCGCATCTTTCAATAGCTTTTCATAACATTGTTCTGCTACAATTAGTGGTATACTGTGTGTAAATAATTTTCTGCTAATTCCTAATAAAATCATATTTTTTTCTATGTTGTCTCTTGTGTCTAATTTACCAACTGCAAAACTTTGAAATTTTTGATATTCTTCCTCAATTCCTTTAAATTCTTCTGGATAGTTTTCTATCTTTAATGCTAGAATATTTTGTATGTATTCTTCTAACGTGTAAAATATCTTACTATAAATCCATTCTTTTGCTGAATCATAAACATTTGTTGTGTCTGCTAATTTTATAGAATAATTTTTTAATATTGTTTTATATAATACATCCATTTTATATAAATAAAATGATGTATATTTTTGTACTAATTTTTCTTTAGTATTTATACGTATTCCTTCCCAGTCTAATTCTATTAAATATTTTTGTTTACGATTTTTATATTCTATATATTCTTTTTCTTTTAGGCTTGTTACTTCATAATATTTTGACATTGCATTTTTTTCAAATTCTGATGCTGTTCCATTTTTTACTTTTTTGTAAATTGAATCCATAACATGTTTATCTAATGTTTCTAAATACGTTGTATATGCTGATTCGAATTTTTTTTCTAATTCGTCTGTGTTGTAGTCTTCGCTTTCTTTTGCATATGCTTCATATGCTTTTAACATCGCATTTCTTTTCATTGATACAAACATTCCATTAATTCCAATTTTTGTTGGTATTAAGATACGTGTTAGTGTATTTGTAAGCTTACTGAAAAAATTTGTATCTGCTCCTGTTATTCTTAAACTTCTTTCTTCCATGTGCATCCTTCCTTTCAAAATACGATTTTTTCATTTGTTCCTATTGTTTCTAAAACTTCATAGGTAACGTATATTTCTATCCCATTTTCTTTTTCATATGTGTTAATATTTTTGTTTATTATTTTTGTTTTATCTTCAATTTCATTTTCTAGTTCTTGCTCTAATTGTTGTTTCCCTATGTTTTTAGCTTCTTCTAAATTATAATTTTTTTCTTCTTCTACCAGTTCTTTATATGTAGTTGTCTTTAATGAAATTGGCAAATAGAAATTTGAAAATAATCTGATTTTTTTCTCTGTTTCTATTGTATCATAAATTTTGAATTTTGAAAGCCTTTTTTTCAAATTTATTTCAAAATTATTAAATTTGATAGAATATATATTTTGTAACTCGCCTGTTTCTCTTGTTTCCGTAGATTTATATGGTATGAAAGTATTTTTTGTATGCCAAACTTTTGCTTCAATTTCTCCTCTTGCATGTACATATCTCATTCCTGTATATTTACCTTCTAACCATCCATTAATTAATGTTGTTCCTTCACTTACTGTATCTCCTACTTTGACATTTGCTGTTCCATTTTGTGCATTTATTTTTGTGATAATTCCTGATTTATCTGATATAATGCTACAATATTCTGTTTCATCTATTATTTCTGGTTTGCTATCTGCTTTTACTAGACGTACAATTGCATTTGTTCCTTTTAGCTCAATTCCCATCCACGCAATATCTTGTCTTTTTAGTCTTACTTCATTTATAATTTCTTTTGTATTAATTTTTGCTTTTAATTTTCCCATTGATAGTCCTGCTTGTATTATGTCTTGATAAATTCCCTCTAAATTTTGTCCGCTTTCTTCTTCAATTTCTATATTCCATATAAAGCTAGATAATATAATAATACTTGCTATTATAATTATAGCAACTATTGCAAAAATCTTTCTTTTTTTATAGCGATTTAATAAAAATGGTAATCCCTTTTTCTTTTCAATTTTTGCATGGCATTTTAATTTTTTTGCTATTTTTACAATTTCTTTAAAATCATTGGTTGCTATGTTAAAGTGTATTTTCACATTTTTATCTCTTTTTACATGCCAAATCACTATTTTTTTGTTTGTACAAATATTGATTAATTTTTCAATATAATATCCTTCTACTGAAATACGTATATATCCAAAAATATAGCATAGCAAAATTCTAATTAGCATTTTCTTCCTCCACTAATCTTTCAAATTCAATACCTTCTATTTTGCCTGTTACCTTTATATCATCATTTGATAAATTTTCTAAGTTAAAGTTGTATCCATTTAAGTTTATAATCCCTGTATGTGTTTTTATTCTAACAAAATATTCTTCATAGTCTAAAATTCCTTGGTAATTTTCTATGATAATTTCTTCAAATCCAACAATCGTAATTTTTACTTCATTAGAATAAACTTCTTTTGGTATTTCTAATAGTTTATCTATTTTTCGAAAATGATTTTTTTTCATAATTTCTTGAATCTTTCCTCCTTTATTTTTCAAATTCATCTAAGGAATAAAATTCATACCCTTGTTCTCTTGCTTGTTTTATTATTTCCGGTAAAATGTTTGCATTTGTTTTTGAGTTTCCATGTAATAGCATAATTTCTCCTGGATGGAAGTTTTCTGTAATCTTTTTTATGGCTTCTTCTTGGCTTGGTTGATTATTTTCTTCCCAGTCTTTATATGCAAATGACCACATTACTGTTGTATACCCTAATTGATTTGTTGTTATTAAACTTCTTTCACTGTATTCTCCCATTGGTGGCCTCATGTATTTCATTTCATATTGAAATTTTTCATATATTGTTTGATGTAATGTTAATATTTCTTCTTTTATTTCTTCATTTGATAAGTCTGGCATACTTTTATGTTTGACTGTATGATTTCCTATAATATGGTTTTCTTCTATCATTTGTTTTATAAGTTCTGGTTGTGTGTTTAGGTAATGTGCTGTAATGAAAAATGTTGCTGTTACATTATTTTCTTTTAATACTTTTAAAATTTCTTTTGTATAACCTGCCTCGTATCCTTGATCAAATGTTAAGTATATTTTTTTGCTTTCTTTGTTTCCTATTGCAATTCCATTGTTTTCTGATAGTACTTTTAGTCTATTTGCTCCTAAATCTGGTTGCTCATGGTTGTCATTTCTTTTTATTCCCCATCCTATTTTTTGATTGCTGATTGCATTTGTGGTTGTTGTAATTTCTTGGTTTGTATTTTGTATAAGCATTGTGCTGAAACAATATATTATTGCAATTGATATAATAGCTGTGATTATTTTTGATTTGGGTTTCATTATTATCCACTCCCATGCTTTTATAATTATTCTTTTAATTTTATGAATATAATGAAAATTTATGATTTATTTATTTTGTTATAATCTGTGTTTCTTGTTATCATTTTCCATTTTTTTCCATTTTTTTGTTTGCTATATTTATTCTGTTAATCCGTCTTATTCATTGCTATTCACGACATTACCGTTCGGATAAACTTACAAATTCTCTATTGACAACACTAATATTTTAGATTATATTGTAAATGTTTTTAAATAAAAACGATTATTTGTTTTTTTGTGTCAATTTAGGAGGATTTAAGATGTTAAATTTTGTTATTTGTGATGATAACTTAAATATTTTAGATAAAATTGAAAAAATGCTTGTAAATATCTTTACAAAGCATAATTATGATGCAAGAGTTGCTTTTAAATCTGATGATTTTAATTCTATACTAAATTATGTAGATAACAATAAGACTGATGTCCTTGTTCTTGATATTAATTTGAAACAAGGAAAAACTGGATTGCAAATTGCTGAAATGGTTAGACAGAAAAATAAAGATGCTTATCTTATTTTTACAACTGCTCATTTGGAGTATGCTATGTTAGCATATAAGTTTAAAACTTTTGATTATATTGCTAAACCTTTGATGCCTGAAAGATTAGAAGAAACAATTGTAAGATTATTTGATGATATTCAAGGGTTGCCTAAAAAATATATAAAAATTGATAATAAAAATACAATTATTGATGAAAACGAAATTAATTGTATTAAAAGAGATGGTATGAAATTAGTTTTTCATACTTCAGAACGTGATTATGAGGTATATAGTTCTTTTAATAAAATCCAAGATGGTCTACCTAGTAATTTTGTAAGATGTCATAAATCTTATGTTGTTAATATTAATAATGTGACAAATGTTGATCCTGTGGAAAACAAGTTGTACTTTCAAGAAAATGATTTTTGTGATATTGGTCCAAAATATAAAAAAGATATAATGGAGGTTTTTGAAAATGATGGAATTTTTAAATAATATTTGGGTTGCTTTGAATACGCCAAATGAAGGGTTGATGAAAATATTATCTATACCTTTATTATTCGTTGAAAGTTCATTAAGTCTTTTTCTAATTATTACTATTTTAAATCTAAAAGTTGAACTAAAAAATAAAATATTATACATTGTAATAACTGCTCTTTCATCTTTTATCATATCTATCTTATTAATTTATCCTTTTAATATAATATTTAATTATATTAGTATATTTATAATTATTCATTTTACTTTAAAGACAAATTATTTAAAAACTATTGTATCTGCTGTGCTTCCTAGCATAATTTTTACACTTATGCAAACACTCTTATTTAATCCATATATTACTTTGTTAAATATATCTTCGGAGCAATTGTTAACAGTCCCAATTTATAAAATCCCACTAAGCTTAATTGCATATGCTATTATATTTTTCTTAATATTCATAATAAAACATAGAAAATGGTATATCAATTTATTGGATGATATTGATAAAAAATCTAAATCACTAATAATTTTTAATTTATTATTTGGTTTAGCTTATATTATGATTGAAGTTGTCATTACAATGAAATATTTAGATGTTTTCCCTCTTTCTTATACTTTTGCAAATTTTATCATGCTATTGCTTTATTTTATTATTAGTATATATAGTATATCAAAGATTACAAAATTGGCTACTACCACTATGCAATTAGAAAGTGCTGAAGAATATAATAAAACATTACGTATTTTACATGATAATGTTAGAGGTTTTAAACATGATTTTGATAATATTGTTACAACAATTGGTGGATATGTAAATACTGATGATTTAGAAGGCTTAAAAGAATATTATGTACAATTACAGCAAGATTGTGCAAGAGTTAATAACTTATATATTTTAAATCCAAGTAGTATCAATAATCCTCGGTATATATAATTTATTAACTTCTAAATATCATGAAGCTACTGAAAAAGATATTGATGTTAACATATATTATTTATTAGATTTAAATGATTTGCATATGAAAATTTATGAATTTGGTAGAATTCTTGGTATTTTATTAGATAATGCTATACAAGCTGCTGAACTTAGTGAAGAAAAAATTATTAATATTTCTTTTCGAAAAGATAATCTTCATAATAGAAATATTATTACTATTGAAAATAGTTATTCTAATAAAAATATAGATATTGATAAAATATTTGAGAAAGGAATAACAGAAAAAGAAAATCACTCTGGTCTTGGATTATGGGAAGTACGAAAAATCCTTTCTAAAAATAATAATGTGAATCTACATACAACAAAAACAGATACTTTATTCAAACAGCAATTAGAAATTTATTTTTGATAATATAAAAGGAAAAGATATGTATAAAAACATATCTTTTCCTTTTTAGGATTACTCCATAATAACATTACGTTATATGTAGCTTAACTAAAACTATTATTTAGTTAAGATTGATAACTTATTAGTCTTTTTTAATCAAACTTGCTGGCATTTTTGGTTGATGTATTAAGCAAAATATAAAACAAGCTGTATTTGTTGATCTTGCGTATTTTTCAGCTACTTTAGATAAAAATTTTAACATAGGAAATTCCTCCTTTTAATTTTTTTATAATACAAAGCAATGCCGGCAAATGCTTTTAGTATTACCAATTAAACTGTTGAAGTTTCATATACTTCATGTCCATATTTATTATTTGTTATTTTATATGCTAATCTTGTAATTGTACAACTTTGTATAAAATATCCAATAATTATAATATTTGAAATTACTGAATTATGACTGACTCCTGCTATTACTAATGCAATTGTTAATATAATATATGATAAAATTTGTTTTTGTTTTCTTTCTTTTTTCCTTAGAATTGGAACATTTTCTGTATCTGCTGGTGCATATAATTTTATCATTATCATACCAAATATCCAAATTGCTAAAATTATTAAAGCCTTTGGTAATCCTTCTATTGTTATATGTTGAGATAAAATTGCAGGTGCACAATACATGGTGCAAGTCGCTATTATACAACCAATATGTGTTTTCAAATGAAATCCACCTGAAAATGTACGATATGGTAGCATGATTAGAAATGCTATCAAAGTTAATTTGAATTCACCTAATAAATAAGCTACTCCTAACATTATGAATATCTTAGGAATTTCTCCTATAATATTTTGCAATCCATAATAAATGATTTCTGCTCTTTCATCATCTATATCTGGCATTTCTTCTCGCATTTTATTGGTCAGAAACATACAGATTTTATCAATCATTTTTCTCACCTCAATCTAACTTATTAAGTTAAAATGATTTTATCATCTATATGTTTAAATATGATAAAAGTTTTATGAAATCTAAAAATTGTTTTGCATAATTTTGCTTTTTTAGTTTCATAAAACTTTTTTGTGTTTTTATAAAATTAACATAAATATTCTTTTACCTTTTCAAAATCCCATGACCATGTTCCTGTTGCTTTTGGTAATACTGTGAAATTCATTTTTTCTTTTGTAATTGGGTGTTCTAATTGTAAATGATATGCCCAAAGAGCAATTTGTTTTCCTTTTCCTCGTGTTCCATATTTTTGATCACCAAATATGCTATGTCCACTATTTGCTAATTGTAAACGTATTTGATGATGTCTCCCCGTGTATAAATTTATTTTTACTAAACTTAAATCTTTATCTGGTTTATATCCTAATACTTGATATTCTAGTTTTGCATATTTTGCTCCTCTTTTTTCTGGTTTTACTACTTTACTTATATTATTCCTTTCATCTTTATAAAGATAATCTTCTAATGTGCCTGTATTTTTTTCAAATTTTCCATCAACAACTGCTAAATATTGTTTTTTTATTGTTTTTTCTCTTACTTGATTACTTAATCTACTTGCTGCTTTAGAAGTTTTGGCAAAAACCATTACCCCTCCTACTGGTCTATCTAATCGATGTACTAATCCAACATATACATTACCTGGTTTATTATATTTTTCTTTGATATATTGTTTTATTATCGTAAGCATGTCTATATCTCCAGTTTTGTCAGACTGTGATGGTATATTAACTTCTTTTTCTACAATAATGATATGATTATCTTCATATAAAACATTTAAATTTTCCATTTTCTTATTTCCTTCCAATATCTTTATCATATACTACTCCATCGCCCATAAATTCCACATGGTAGCACTAATTTTGAATTTTCCATTGGAAGTCCTATTTCTCCTGCTTCTATTTTTCCTTTATATTTTTTAGCTATTGTTAATTGTAAAATATTTTCTAGTACTTTACTAGATATTCCTGTTGTATATGAATTGATTAAGAAAAATAATGGTTGTTTTGATAATATTTGGGTGCATAATTCTATTAGTTCATATATATTATTTTCAAATCGCCATACTTCTCCTTTTGCTCCTCTTCCATAAGAAGGTGGATCCATAATAATTGCATCATATTTATTTTCTCTTCTTATTTCTCGATTTACAAATTTGATTACATCATCTACAATAAATCGAACTGGTTTTTCTTGTAGCCCTGATGATGTGACATTTTCTTTTGCCCATGTTGTCATTCCTTTTGAGCTATCTACATGACATACAGAAGCTCCTGCTGATAAGCATGCTACTGTTGCTCCTCCTGTATAAGCAAACAAATTTAATACTTTGATTTCAGAATTTCTTTTTGCTTTTGCTTGTTTTATAGTCTCTATCATCCAATCCCAGTTAACTGCTTGTTCTGGAAATAATCCTGTATGTTTAAATCCCATTGGTTTGATATTAAATGTTAAGTTTTTATATTGTATCTGCCATTTTTGTGGTAGTTTTCTATTAAATTCCCATGAACCTCCACCTGTTTTACTTCTATGATATGTAGCATTAATTTCTTGCCATTTTTTTGGAAAACTTTTTTGTTTCCATATAATTTGAGGATCTGGTCTTGATAAAATAATGTCTCCCCATTTTTCTAGTTTCTGCCCATCTGCCATATCTAAAATTTTATAATCTTTCCATTCATTTGCTATTTTCATTATTCAAATTCTCCTTTTATTGGAATAATTATATTTTATCATATTTTAAGGTTTTTTCCAAGTATTTGCATTAAATTTTCATATATAATAATAAACTGCTAATTCTATATAAAATTAGCAGTTTGTAATATTTTCATAAAATAATAGATTAAGAAAAAATTGATGCATGAAAATGTTAAAAATAGCATTATAGCACAACTTATTAATTTATGCTTTTTTACTATTTTTTTGCATTTGCTTGTCCAACTCTCTTTTGGGATTTGCAATCTGTCTATATTACTATTATATGTTATTCTAAATATCTCATCTTTTGCATACTCCATAAAATCCCCCCTTATTATGTATATGCTAAATTTTTAGTCATTATTCCAATTTTATGAAAATTCGTTTTTTGATTGCACTTTTTTCATTTTAATGTTAAGATAATAATTAAGGAAAGGATGATATAATAATGAAGGAATTATTTTTTGATTTCTACTCACCAATAATTTTAAAATCATATAATTTAGATAAAACAATGCAATATCAATTGAATATTTTAGGAAGCTTGGATCCTTTTACTAGAAAGCATTGTGAAAATGTTGCTAATCTTACCTGTCGCCTTTGCGAAAGATTGCATTGTAATAGAGGATTTACTGAATATTGTACAATATGTGCTTATTTGCATGATATTGGGAAGCAGTTTATTCCTCCTAGTGTTTTGCAAAAACCTGGAAAATTAACAGAAGAAGAATATGCAATTATGAAAACACATACAACTATTGGCTACGATATTTGTATGAATGATCCAAAATTAAGACCTTATTATGCAGGGCCAATTTATCATCATGAGGCTTTAAATGGTACTGGTTATCCTAAGGGATTAACAAAAAAAGATATTCCTTATGAAGGTCAAATTATACGCGTTGCAGATGAATTTGATGCTATTGTTAGTAAGCGTCAATATAAATCTCATATTGGAATTTCTGATACTTTAAAAATTTTAATTGAAAATGCACATCCTTCTAAATCTGATGCGGTAAAGGTAGTAGCTGAAAATGCAAAGTTGGGTAAAAATAATCCTATTATTGTAAAGGCATTGATTTCTGTTGTTATAGAAGATACGGAATATGAAATTGCTTGTATTAGAGAATATATTAATAATTTAAAAGATACTTTAAAAAGATTGCAAACTGTTAGGCAATATGAACAAAAAATGCAAAATGCTAAAACTGAAAGAAAAAAACAATATTTTTTAGAAGGTATGAAAGTACTTTTGCTAGAGCATGAAAGTATTGATAATTATAGTACTATTTTATCTGACTATGAAGCTTCTCAGGAGCAAAAACAAAAACAGGTTGATAAACTTTTAGGTGAAATTAAGGTTATAAAAAAATTGAAAGTATAGCATGGAATTGGGGCCGGGAATCGGGGACGCCCTTTTTTTCCCTATGCTATTTTTCCCTCTTTGCAAAGAAATAAATATTTTATAATTAATAAACAAAGAGGGAAAAATAGCATAGGGAAAAAAAGGGCGTCCCCGATTCCCGGTCTCAATTCTCGATTATCTATAATCCAAAGCTAACGCCTAAAGCGCTATTTATTTTGCTAATTACTTTTTCATCTTCTATGTGTCCTATTTTTTCTTTTAGTCTACTTTTATCTATTGTTCTAATTTGTTCTGTTAAAATAACTGAATCGTTTTTTAATCCACATGATTTACAGTCTACTTCTATATGTGTTGGAAGTTTTGTTTTTGTCGTTTGTGATGTTATTGCTGCTGCAATTACTGTTGGACTGTATTTATTTCCTAAATCATTTTGTATAATTACTACTGGTCTAACTCCTCCTTGTTCTGAGCCAACTACTGGACTTAAATCTGCATAAAACATATCTCCTCTTTTTATTGTCATTCTCTTCACTCCTAGGTTCATTTATTGTCAAGTTTTCTATCCTTTTTATTAGCTCGAAGTAAAAATGTTACTTTTTTATGCATTATTTATCTTTACCTCATTATATAATATGTAAATTGTCGTTTTTTGGTTATCTGATTTTATTTCCATTTGTAGTGGCTTTTTAGTTTTTTTATCAATAGTTAGTATTTTATATTTTATATATGGATTTTCTGTATGAGATGTTGTCTCTAAAATAATTGTATCATCACATTCTTTCATATTGCTTGTTTCATTTGCTTTATATTCATTTATAAAACTAATTAAATCAATACAATTATTTGTGATATATTTGTAGTTTTCTATTACCTCTGTTAATTTTAAATTACTATTTTCTAATGTTAATTTGTTGTTTTCTTGAATAATGCGAATGCCTGATATATTACTTGGTTCTAGTATTTCCTGTGTATTTGTTCCGTTATTTTTATATGTTTGCTTAATTTTATATCTATTTTCATTTTTATTGCTATATACAGTCATATCAATTGTTGCTTCATATGAACTAATATTAAAAATATCAATTTCTTGACTAATATTAGCATTCCCATTTTTCATATTTTTAGTCAATGTTATTATAAAAATTCCTAATATAATTGCAGTAATAAAAATAGCAATAATTATGTTTTTATTTTTCATTATTATACCCCCTTTTTTTCAATATGTATTCTAAAAAGTGGGTTTTATTCTTTTAAAAATAGTTGCTGATTTCTTCTAAATCTTCGAATTTGTTTTGTCTACATATATCATATGCAACTATTGCCACAGAATTTGATAGGTTTAATGAACGCAATGTCTCGCGCATTGGAATTCTTATTGTTTTTTCTATATATTTTTTTAGTAAGTCTTCTGGTAATCCTTTTGTTTCTCTCCCAAATAAAATAAAAATTTCGTTCATATTTTGATATTGTGGTTCTGTATATACATGTTTTCCTTTTGTTGTTACAAAAAACATATTGTTTTTTTCTGGTTTATATAATTCTAAAAATTTGTCTAAAGAAATGTGTTCTTCTATATCTAATTTATCCCAATAATCTAATCCTGCTCTTTTTAGAGCTTTTTCTGATATGCTAAATCCTAATGGATGTACTAAATGTAATTTTGCTCCTATTGCTGCACAAGTTCTTGCTATATTTCCTGTGTTTTGTGGTATTTCTGGGTTTACTAGTACGACATTTAATTTCATTTTTATATCTTTCCTTTCTTTACAACGATTTGAGGGCGGAAATAATCCGCCCTCATTATTATATTTTTCTTTATCCTATCTTTTTGCTTTATTTAATCTTTTAAATGTAAATGCTGCTAATGCAGAGCCTACTAATGGTGCTAAAATAAATACCCATACTTGTTTAAATTCTTCTCCACCTAGAAATAGTGCTGGTGCTAAACTTCTTGCTGGATTTACAGATGTTCCTGTTAGTGGAATTCCCATAATATGTACAAATGCTAATGTTAGACCAATTACAACTCCTGCAATTTGTGATTTACTTTCATCTGATGTTACTCCTAAGACTGTGTAAATAAATACAAATGTTAATACTATTTCTGTAATAATTGCTCCTACCATATTTACATTTACTGCTGATAGTTCATTAAATCCATTTGCTCCTAGTCCTGCAATTTCAATGCTCATTCCTGCTGATACCATAATTGCACGTAGAATTACAATTCCTATAATTGCTCCCAATACTTGTGAAATGACATAACCAACAAAATCTTTTATTGTCATTTTTTTATTTATTAACATTGCAAAAGATACTGCTGGGTTGACATGACATCCTGATATGTTTCCAATAACATATGCCATTGCAACTATTGATAATCCAAATGCTAATGCAATTCCTAATGTTCCTAATGTTTCACCTGCAATTGCAGCGCTTCCACATCCAAACAATACTAGTACTGCTGTTCCTATACATTCACATACATATTTTTTCATGCATCTCCCTCCTTATGCATTCATTATATTTCAATATTTTTTTGTTGTCAATGTTTTATACTAATTTTTTGTCTTATATATTCATATGCAATTATTCCTGTTGCAACAGAAGCATTTAGGCTTTCCGTTTTTCCTAGCATTGGTATTTTTACTTTTTGGTCTGCTATTTCTTGTATCATTTTTGATACACCATTTGCTTCATTTCCTATTACAATTATTTTTTTGTGGTAATTTATATCATATATACTTTTATCAGTTTGTAATGATGTTACTAATATTTCGTATTTATGTTTTTTGACTTCTTTTAGTGTTTGCTTTAAATTTTCACATTCAATGATTTTTACTCTAAAAATTGCCCCCATTGTAGAGCGTACAACTTTAGGATTAAATGCGTCTGCAGTTCCTTTTGATACTAGGATTTGTGTTAGGCCAATGCTGTCAACTGTTCTTAAAATGGTTCCTAAATTTCCTGGGTCTTGAATATCATCTAATGCAATTATAATGTCTTCATCATATTTTATATTTTGATTTGGATTTGTTTTTTCTAAAATTGCAATAATTCCTTGTGGTGCTACAACACTTGTGATACTTTCAAACACTTTTTTTGTTACATAAATACATTCATATTTTGCAATTTCATACATTAGCTCTTTTGGTATTGCTTCGATTTTTTCGCAATCATCACATATTACAATTTGTTTTATTTTTGCTTTTTCTTGTATTGCTTCTGTAATTAGTTTTATTCCTTCTATAATATACTCATTATTTTGGTCTCTGTATTTTTTATCTTTTAATTTTTTTATATGTTTAATGTATTCATTTTCTTTACTTGATATTGTTTGCATATTTTTTCCTCTTTCTTTGATTTTCTTTTTTATTTTGTGCTTTTGCAATATATTTTATACTTTGGCTCATTATATTATTTTTTTATGAATTTTCAAGATTTAGTATAAATCCCCCATCTGACATTTATTAGATGGGGGGTTTACATGTTATAGGATTATTATTTTCATAATGCTATACAATACGATGAAATATACAAATGCTCTTATTACTACTGCAATTTCTGTAAAACCGTTTCGATATATCACATCTATATCTTCATCATATTCATGTCGATATATCAGTTCTTCCAGTAGTGTCATTTTTTCATCTCTTGCAAACATTTCTGGTGTCATTTTCCCTATTAAAAATTCCCATATTGTTCTCATAGTCTTCTCCTTTCCCTATAGGGGCTGTTATTTATTGGTTACTATTGGAAATTTTCCATGCAATTATTATACCACTTTTATTCAATTTTTTCAAGTTTTTAGGTCTTTTAAAAAGTTTGTTACATCATTTAGTATTTGTCTTTCATTATTTGTTCCAATTTCTAGTGTAATCATTGGTTTTACTCCTGGTTGAAATTTTATTCGGTTTTTATATTTTTCTACTAGTTTAATCACATCAACTGTAAATTTGCTTTGTTCAAATGTAAATACAACTGCTGTTTTCTTGCTAGCTATTTTTGTAATATAAAATGGTTTTGCTAGGTATTTAATTCTTGCTATATCTAATAGATTTTCTAATTCTGCTGGCATATTGCTGAATCTATCAATAATTTCATCTATTACATTTCCGATATCTTCTTCATTTTTGCATAGTGCTATATTTTGATATATTTCTATTTTTTGACTACTATCTGAGATATATTCATCTGGAATATAGCTTGTTACATTTAAATCTATTTGTAAATCAATATCTGGTTCAATTTCAATTCCTTGCATTTCTTTTACAACTTCATCTAGTAAATTGCAATATGTATCATATCCTACTTGTTCTAAATGTCCTGATTGGATTTCTCCTAGAAGGCTTCCCGCTCCTCTAATTTCTAAGTCTCTCATAGCAATTTTGAAACCTGAACCAAATTCTGTAAATTCTTTAATTGCTTTTAGTCTTTTATCTGCTACTTCTGCAAGCATTTTGTCTCTTTTGTATGTGATATATGCATATGCCTGTCTATCACTTCTCCCTACTCTTCCACGAATTTGATATAATTGTGCTAATCCCATTCTATCTGCATTTTCTACAATAATTGTGTTTGCATTTGGTATATCTATTCCTGATTCTAAAATAGTAGTACATACTAGTACATTGGTTTTCTTTTCAATGAATTCTTGCATAATATCTTCAATTTCTTTTCCTGTCATACGTCCATGTGCATATGAGACATTTGCTTCTGGCACTAATCTTGCAATTGTGTCTGCTTTTTTTTGAATATTTTCTACATTATTGAAAATGTAAAATACTTGACCTTCCCTTTCAATTTCTTTTGTAATTGCTTCTCTAATCACTTCTGGATCATATTCTAATACGTATGTCTGTACAGGTTTTCGGTTTTGTGGTGGATCATAAATTACTGACATATCTCTTATTCCTACAATAGACATATGCATGGTTCTTGGGATTGGAGTCGCTGTCATTGTTAATACATCAATATTTGCTTTATATTGTTTTATTTTTTCTTTTGCTTTTACTCCAAAACGATGCTCTTCGTCTATAATTAGTAAACCAATATCTTTAAATTCTACATCTTTGCTTAACATTCTATGTGTTCCAATTACAATGTCTACTTGGCCTAGTGCTAATTTTTTTAGTACTTCCTTTTGATATTTTGCTGTTTTAAATCTGTTTAATATTTCTATTCTAATTGGAAAATCTTTCATTCTGCTTTTAAATTCTTCATATTGTTGTTGCGCTAATACTGTTGTTGGTACTAAATATGCTACTTGTTTTTGATCCATTACTGCCTTAAAAGCTGCTCTAATTGCTACTTCTGTTTTTCCATAACCTACATCTCCACATAATAGTCTGTCCATTGGTTTTGGTGCTTCCATGTCTTTTTTTACTTCTTCTATGCAACGTAATTGATCATCTGTTTCTTGATATGGAAATTGCTCTTCAAATTGTGCTTGCCATGGTGTGTCTTTACTAAAGCTAAATCCTTTTGTTTTCTCTCTTTTTGCATATAATTCAATTAATTCTCTTGCTACTTCACGTAGGTTTTTCTTGACTCTTGCCTTTGTTTCTTGCCAAGCTTTACCTCCCAATCTATTTATTTTTGGATTTAGACTATCTCCTCCTATATATTTTCTAATAGCATCTAATTGATTTGTTGGTACATACAATATGTCATCATTTTGATACTTTAATTTGATATAATCTTTTGTTGTTCCATCTGCTGTAATTGTATTAACTCCTATATATATTCCAATTCCATAATTTTTGTGTACAACATAATCTCCTATTTTTAAATCAGCAAATACAATTTTTTCCCCTTCTTTATATGCTTGGTTTGTGAAACTTTTTCTTTTTTTACCACCTTCAATTAGTTCATCTGCACTGATTACCATTTGTCTAATTTCATCATTTATAAATCCTTCTGTTAGCTTTCCTATTGTTATCGTAATAACTTGTTTTGCTTTTGCAATAATTGTTTTGTCTAGTTTTTCTTCGATTTTACTGATGATATTTTGTTTTTCTAATATTTCTTGCATTTTTTTTGCTTTTTCTTTACTTGATACAACAATATATATGTTTGTATCTTTTTTTATTGCTTTTTCAATATCTTGGAAAAGTGTTTCTATTTCACTTTTGTAATATGTAATTTGCTTATATTGGAATATATATTTTTCTGCTTTTTGTTTTATTTGTGTATCTTGTTTTTCAATATATACAATGGTATTTTCAGTCTGTTCAATTTCTTTTTTTATTGTTTCATATGGTGTTATATTTGTTATAGTTTGTGGAACTATCTTTTCTTTTTCTATTAGTGATTTTGTTACATTATCATTATCCATAATGATGTTTTTTGCTCTTTGCTCAATTTTTGTTGTTTCATCTAGTGCTATTATATATTGATTATTTAAATAATTTAATATAGTTTCTTGTTCTTCATAAAAGCAATCAAAATATTTGTCTATTTTGCTAATATAATTTCCAGCTTTTATTTGCTCAATGTCTTGTTCTATGATTTCTTCTTGCTTATCATTTGTGATGATTTTTCTTATGTTTTTACATATTTCTTCAATTGATTTTTCTAAAATATATTCATGTGCTGGTTCTATTTCTATTTTTTCTAATGTGTTTATTGACCTTTGACTTGATATATTGAAATTTCTAATGGAATCTACTTCATCTCCCCAAAATTCTATCCTAATTCCTGTTGTTTCATTCATTGAAATATCTAAAATTCCACCTCTTACGCTGAATTGTCCTCTTCCTTCTATTAAATCACATCTTGTATAACCAAGATTTACTAGTTTTTGTTTGATTGTCTCTAATGAATATGTTTCTCCTACTTTGCAGATTAAATTATCTTTGAATAATGTTTTTTTACTAGGTACTTTCTGCATTACTGCTTCTATTGTTGTGACTAGTATTTGATTTTTCTTTCCTTTTACTTTATTTAATGTGTCAATTCTAGCGTATGGTAAGTCTTTGCTTTCTGCTACATAATCATATGTTACAATTTCCTTTTTAGGAAAATAGATTACTTTGTCTGTGAATAATTTCAAGTTTTCTATCATTTGTTTTGCTTGTACTTCATTGTATGTAATAATTGCGATTGGCTTTTTTGTATATTCGTGGATACTTGCTAATATTTCTAACATTCCCACGCTAGTTAAGCCCGATATTCCTATCGGACTTTTTTTGTTTTGTATTTGGTTGATGAGTTTAACAAATTTTTCTGATTTGCCTAATTCTCCTAGAATTGTGTTCATGTTTGTTCCTTTCTTTTATAAAAGTATACTTGGAAAAGAATTAAATTTTGGCAAGGAAACTTTTATTTTAAAGGCAAGGGCGCATACTCTTTGTATGTAACCGCGTTTAAAATGAAAGTTGACGTAGCCAAAATTCTAATTCTTTTTCAAGTTCTTAATTTGTCAAATTTTGAATGTATATACCTTTCCAATTTTTCCATAAATTCATTTGGCTCAATTTCTTTTTTTGCTACCATATCTAGTCCCTTTTCCCAGCTAGCTGTTAGCTTTGGATTTAACATATCTGGCATAGTATTTCCAACAATATTATATATCAGCTCTCCTTTTTTAGTTGGTGTTATTATTTGCGTTTTTGCATTTACTTCTATATATTTTATTTTTTCTAATTTTTTCATAATTTCTGCTCTTGTAGCACTTGTTCCAATACCTGCTCCTTTGATTTGTTCTCTTAATTCCTCATCTTCTATTAACTTTCCTGCATTTTCCATTGCTAATATTATTGATCCTGAGTTGTACCTTGATGGTGGTGTTGTTTCTGCTTCTTTGATTTCTGCATTTTGCAAAATTATTTCTTGTCCTTTTTTTAGATTTGCTAATACTTCTAAATTTCCTTCTTTTTTGGTTTCTGTATTTTGTTCTTTATTTGTATTTGGTTTTAGAATTTCTAAAAAGCCTTGTTTTATGCACACTTTTCCACTTGTAAAAAATCTTTCTTTTGCTACATCTATTGTTACTTGTATTTTATTATATTCTGCTGGTGGATAAAAAATTGCTAGAAATCGTTTAACTATAACTTTATATATTTGTTTTTGCAAATCTGGTAGTTTTTCATAGTTTTCATATCCTTGCCCTGTTGGAATAATTGCATAGTGATCTGTGATTTTACTGTCATTTACATATTTTGTTTTTATTAGATTTGTTGAATATTTTTCTTCTATCATTTTTTGGATGTATTTGTTTATTTCTTCATCATTAAATCCTTTTGCTATTCCATTTAGATTTTTTTTGATTTCTTTTGCAACTGCTGTTGATAGCACTCTTGCATCTGTTCTTGGATATGTTACTAATTTTTTTTCATATAAATTTTGTATAATTTCTAATGTTTCATCTGGTTTGATTTTAAAACGTTTGGTACATTCATTTTGTATTTCAGCTAAATTAAATAATAGTGGTGCATTCTCTTTTTGTTTTGATTTTTTTAACTCTGTTATTTTTGCTTTTTCTCCTTCTAAATCACTAATAAATTGTTTGGCATCACTTTCTTTTTTAAATCCTGTTTCATTATATAGTTTAGGTGACTCATATTCTTTTGATTGTTCTGTTACTTTCCATTCTGCATCAAATGTTTCTTGTTCTTCTCCAAATTTTCCTATTATTTTGTAATATTTTGTTTTGACAAAGTTTCTAATTTCTCTTTCTCTTGATACAATCATTCCTAATACACATGTCATTACTCTTCCTACTGATATAGATGCTTTTTCTTCTTGAATGCTTTGGGCTAATCTCCTACCATAAATAATAGATAATAGTCTTGAAAAGTTTATTCCTATTAGATAATCTTCTTTTGCTCTTAAATATGCACTATCTGATAAGCTATTATATTCTGATAAATCTTTTGCCTCTTTTATACCCCTTAGGATTTCTTCTTCTGTTTGAGAATCTATCCATACTCGTTTCATTTTTATATTTGGATTTGGTTTTGCCATCATAAAGACAAGTCTTTGGATATATTCTCCTTCTCTTCCAGAGTCCCCTGCATTGTATATTTCTTCAATGTCTTCTCTGTGCATAAGTTGTTCAATGATATTGAATTGATTTTGTACATTGGGTATTATTTCATATTTCCATTCTTTTGGAATAAATGGTAATGTATCTAATCTCCAAAATTTTAGCTTTTCATCATATTTTTCTGGATAGCTCATTGTTACTAAATGTCCTACACACCATGTTATAATCCAGTCATTTGATTCAATATATCCGTTTTTTCTATTTACATTAATTTTTAATGCTTTTGCAAATTCCATGGCTACTGATGGTTTTTCTGTTACTAGTAATTTTTTGCCCATATTTTTTATTTCTCCTTTATGGTTTATAATATTGTACCATATTTTTTTGGTTTTTGGAAGAGAATTTTTTTTATAAATTAAAAATATTTCCCTATTTTTCGCCAAATTGTTGACTTATTCGGTTAAGATGTTATAATATTATTGTTGTGAAAAGTTAATTTCTTTTTCACACTCGATTTATGCGAGAAAGGAATGAATTTTATTATGAAAAAAATTAAGGTTTTTGCTTGTCCATCAAGTGAAGAATTTACAAAAGAGGTATGTGATATTTTACAACTACCAGTAGGAAAAATGGAATGTTTCAAATTTAAGAATGATAATAATTTTGTTCAGCTTTTAGAAACTGTCCGTAATCATGATATTTATGTTGTTCAAACAACTTTACCACCTGTTAATGAAAGAATTATGGAATTATTGATTACAATTGATGCTTTGAAACGTGCTTCTGCAAAAAGAATTACTGTTGTTTTACCATACTTTATGTATTCACGTTCTGATAAAAAAGACCAACCTCGTGTACCAATTACAGCTAAATTGGTTGCTCAAATTATTGAGGCTGCTGGTGCTGACAGAGTTTTAACATGTGATTTGCATAATCCTGCTATTCAAGGATATTTCAATGTTAATTGTGATCGTTTAACTGCACAATATACATTGCAGTCTTATTTTAAGAGTAAAAATATTCCTGCTCAGGATATGGTTGTTGTTGCTACTGATGCTGGAAGTTCTAAAAAAGCTTATAAATATTCAGAATACTTTGGTTGCCCTATTGCTTTAATTGATAAACGTCGTCTTGGTAATGATGATAGAGCTGTGGCTAGTACTGTTATTGGAGATGTTACTGATAAATATGCTCTTATTTTTGATGATGAAGTTGATACTGCTGGTTCATTGATTGAAACAGTTCAAATTTTAGAAAAATTTGGAGCGAAAGAAATTTATGCTGGTTGTACACATGGTGTATTATCAGGACCTGCAATAGAAAGAATTAAAAATTCTTCTATCAAAGAACTTGTTATTACAAATACAATTCCATTAACTGATGAAAAAAGACTTGATAAAATTACTGTTCTTTCTATGGCTCCTATTTTTGCGGAAGCAATTAGACGTTTGAATGAAGAGCTACCATTAGGTGAAATTTATTCTATGTTAAATTTGAATTAATGTAAAATTTTATATATTATTATCCCTATTTGTTTTAAATAGGGGCTTTTTTTTATAATGCCATCTTGCTTTTTTCTCATTTCTGTTGTATAATCGTAACAATTATATTATTGAGGGGGCTTGTATATGACATACAATCATTTGGAAATTGAAAAAAAATGGCAAGAGTATTGGGATAAAAATAGGACATTTTACACAGACGTATGGGATTTTTCTAAGCCAAAATATTATGTTTTAGACATGTTTCCATATCCTTCTGGACAAGGCTTACATGTTGGCCATCCCGAGGGGTATACAGCAACAGATATTATGTCTCGAATGAAGAGAATGCAAGGTTATAATGTATTACATCCTATGGGTTGGGATGCTTTTGGACTTCCTGCTGAACAATATGCAATTAAGACTGGCAATCATCCTGCTGGTTTTACACTTGCTAATATTGAAACATTTAAGAAACAATTAAAAATGCTTGGATTATCTTTTGACTGGGATAAAGAAGTTTCTACTTGTGATCCTTCTTTTTATCAATGGACTCAATGGATTTTTAAGCAATTGTTTGAAGATGGCTTGGCAAAATTAATTGAGATGCCTGTAAATTGGTGTGAAGGATTAGGTTGTGTTCTTTCTAATGATGAAGTTATTGATGGTAAAAGTGAAAGAGGAGGATTCCCTGTTGTTCGTAAAAATATGAAGCAATGGGTTTTAGATATTCCAAAATATGCAGACTCTTTAATTGATGGATTAGATGATATTGACTGGCCTGATTCTACAAAAGAAATTCAAAAAAATTGGATTGGACGTTCTGAAGGTGCAGAAGTTATTTTTCAAATTGATGGTTTTTCTGATTTGACTTTTACTGTTTTCACAACAAGACCTGATACATTGTTTGGTGCTACTTACTGTGTTTTTGCTCCTGAACATCCTTTAGTGAAAAAAGTCATGTCTTCTGAACAGTCAAAAGAAGTAGAAGATTATATTGCTTTAAGTGCTTCTAAATCTGATTTGGAAAGAACAGAATTAAATAAAGATAAAACTGGCGTATTTACAGGCGCTTATGCAATTAATCCTGTTAATGGCAAAAAAATTCCTATTTGGATTTCTGATTATGTTTTAGCTACTTATGGAACTGGTGCTATTATGGCTGTTCCTGCTCATGATCAAAGAGATTATGAATTTGCTACAAAATTTAATTTAGAAATTGTTCCTGTTTTGGAAGGTGGAGATATTTCAAAAGAGGCATTTGTTGATGATGGTGTTCATATCAATTCTGAATTTTTGAATGGTTTGAATAAGCGAGATGCTATTTCTAAAATGCTTGATTGGCTTGAAGAAAATGGAGTTGGTAGTAAGAAAGTTAATTATAAATTGCGTGAATGGATTTTTGCAAGACAACGTTATTGGGGTGAGCCTATCCCAATTGTGTTTGTTGATGATGAGATGAAGGCTTTGCCAGATAGTGAATTACCTTTGATTTTACCAGAGCTTGCTGATTATAGTCCTTCTAAAACTGGTAGTTCACCACTAGATAATGCTACTGATTGGGTTAATACTACTTTTGATGGAAAACCTGCTAAAAGGGAAACAAGTACAATGCCTGGTTCTGCTGGTTCTAGTTGGTATTTCTTACGTTATATTGATCCACATAATAAAGACGAATTTGCAAATATGGAATTGTTAAAGCATTGGATGCCTGTTGATTTATATGTTGGTGGTCCTGAACATGCTGTTGGACATTTATTGTATTCTCGTTTTTGGAATCAATATTTGTATAACAAAGGACTTGTTCCTGTAAAAGAACCATTTTCTGTACTTCGTCATCAGGGTATGATTTTAGGTCCAAATGGCGAAAAAATGAGTAAATCAAAAGGAAATGTTATCAATCCTGATGATATGGTTTGTGAGTATGGGGCTGATAGTTTAAGGGTTTATGAAATGTTTATGGGTCCTATTGAAAGTGCTAAGCCATGGGATCCAAATGGAATTGATGGTTCTCGTAAATTCTTGGATCGTGTTTGGAGATTATATACAGAATCTAATAAAATTAAAGATGAAAAAAATATTAATTTAGAGAAAGCTTATCATTATACAGTTAAAAAGGTAACAAATGATTATGAAACTATGAATTTTAATACAGCAGTTTCTCAAATGATGATTTTTGTTAATACTGTGCAAAAGGAAAATGTTTTTCCTAGAGAATATGCTGAGGGATTCTTGAAATTGCTAAATCCTGTTGCTCCTCATATAACTGAAGAATTGTGGTCTATTTTAGGACATAATAATACAATTGCTTATGAGAGTTGGCCTGTCTATGATGAATCAAAAACTATTTCTAATGAAATTACTTTGCCAATTCAATTTAATGGTAAATTGAAAGCAACTATTACTATTGAAAAAGATTTGGATGAGGCTTTGATAAAAAATATGGTTCATAATGCTATTTCAAATAAGTTGGATGGTAAAGAGATTGTGAAAGAAATTTATGTAAAAAATAAAATATATAATATTGTTGTAAAATAATATGTTTGTAAAATTGATATAGCCTATTGTTTGTTCAATAGGCTATTCTTTTACCCTTGAACTTTTGATTGTAAGATATAAATTTCGTCAGAATGCATGTCTAAAATCTTCTCATGTTTTTCTAAATTTTTTTGTTGAGAATCAAATTTTTCTTCGTGTGTTTGATAGGCATCAAATAAGCCTCCTATTTTTTCTGAATATGAAACTTCCATTTTCATGACTGTTCCATCGATACGATCTACTTTGTTTTCTAGTATTTGCATTCTTTGCTCTAGTATTTGTATTCTTTGTTTTAACATTTCTACTTCTTGTTCTAAAGCTTTCATTTCTTGTTTTAACATTTCTACTTCTTGTTCTAAAGCTTTCATTTCTTGCTTTAAAATTTCTACATCTTGTTGCAAAACTTTTATTTCTTTATGCAAAGTTTTATGCCCTTCTACTAAATAAACAATATTATTTTGCATTTCTAACAAAATTGTATCTCTTTCTTCTTGTGTCATTTTATCACCTCCTTTGTCCAATTATTATATTCTGAAAAATGATTATTGTCAATAAAAAATTTTCGACAAAAAACGACATGTAATATAATTGTAATAAACTTTTAATATATTTGAAATATATTTCTTTATATTTTATTGTATAATATGATTAGAGTATTTTACAAAGGAGAATTCTTATGAGCATAAAGTCAGATTTAAGAAAGGATGGAATTGAAGTCGTAGACGAAATAGATACTTTGACAATTAATAGTCTTGCTAAAAATGTTGCGTCTAGAATTTGTGCTACATTTCCAAAATTCGGTTTAGATGAGAGTCAGCTTTTTATTGATTTGTCTCGTTTGAATATGTATATAGCAAAAATGCCTGAAGGTATGGCTGAAGCAAATTATTTTTACAAAAATAATTCTATATATTTTCATGAGCATATTCCAGAAGAAGATAGAGAAGAATTTGCAATTCACGAATGTATTCATCATATTCAAGAAGTAAAGGATAATAAAAATTATTTGGTTCGCATGGGACTTTGTGACTATACTGAGTTCAAAGTATATGGTTTAGCTTTAAACGAAGCTGCTGTTCAATTAATGGCTTCTAAAATTATTGGCATTGAAAAGGATTTTGTAAAATATTATGGATTAAGTTTTGAGACAACTAGTCCATCTTATTATCCATTGGAATGTTGTTTAGTTAATCAATTAGCTTATTTGATTGGAGAAAATATTTTATTTGAAAGTACTTTAAAAAGTTATGATACTTTTAGAAATAAATTTGTTGAAATGACTTCACAAAAGAATTTTATTGAAATTGAAAATTCTCTTGATGATATTTTAAAACTTGAAGAATCTGTTATTAAATTAAATAATAAGATTTTAAAGATTCAAGATCGTAATAAGAAAGTCGATAATCTAGTTGTCAGAATTGGTAAATTAAAAGATGATATTAAAACTACATTTCTAAAAACTCAAAATATGATTATTTCAAGTTTTTTTGACAATATGTTTAACAAAATTTCTAATTTAGAGGAAATAGAAATTTATCGTAAGAAATTATCTAATTTTAAAGATTATATTGCTACTTCTGATGGTTATTCGTTTTTCAATGATTATTATATAGAAAAAATGAATCAGTTAGAGCATAAGTATAATATTTTAGAAAATGGTGGTTCTGAAACTGCATTAGTTTTTGAAACTAATGAACAAAATAAATTTAAATCACTTTTCAAAAATATTAAAAAATTAGTTTTTGATTTATTTGGAATTCAAGAAAAAGACTGTTAATCCTAACAGTCTTTTAGTTTTTCTATTATCTTTTTTGCTGCTTCTCTACCCGATTTTGCAGCCCATGCAACGGTTCCTTTCATTCCTGCTAAATCTCCTCCTGCATATACTTGACTATCTGATGTTTGGTAATCCTCATTTACAATTATATTTCCCCATTTGTTGTGTTCTAACGGAAGATACAGCGTTTCTTCAGACACAGTTCCTCCTAATGCCATTATGATATAATCTATATCTATTTGATAATTACTATTTTCTATATTTACAGGTACTTTTCGCGTTTCTCCTTCTTTTTGTACTAGTTCTGTTTTTATTAGTTCTACTTTTTCAACTTGATTTTCTCCTATGATTTTTACAATGTTATTTTGAAAAAGGAATTGTATACCTTCTTTTTTAGCTTCTTCGATTTCTTTTCTTTCTGCTGGCATTTGTTCTTCTGCTCTTCTATATATTACTTTTACTTCTTTTGCTCCTTTCCTTTTAATTGTCCTTGCACAATCCATTGCTACATTTCCTCCACCAATAATTCCAACAATTTTATTGGTATAATCTGGATGTGCATTTTTTTCTAATAGTTCATTACCTCCATATACTCCTTTTAAGTTTTCTCCTTCTACTTCCATTTTAGATGATTTGTTTGCTCCTATTGCTAGGAAAATTGCATCATATTGTTGTTTTAAAGTTTCTAATTTTATTTCTTTTCCAAGTCTTTTTTCATATTGTACTTCAATTCCTAAATCTAAAATATTTTTAATTGTTTTTTCTACAATTTCTTTTGATAATCTAAAATCAGGAATTCCATGTACCAGTATTCCGCCTAAATATGTATATTTTTCATAAATTGTTACTTGTATCCCTTGTTTTGCTAAAAATGATGCACAAGTTAATCCTGCTGGTCCTCCACCAATAATTGCTACTTTTTTGTTTTTTAATTTTTCTATTGGCTGTTCTTGATAAATTTCTTTTAAAGTTATTCCTTGTTCCATTGCTTTGTCAAATATATATGCTTCAATATCTCCAATATTTACTGCTTCTCCTTTAATTCCTCTAACACAACTTCCTTGACATTGCTTTTCATGTGGACATATTCTTCCGCAAATTCCAGGTAGTACACTTGTTTCTGATATTATGCTATATGCTTCTTTTATGTTATTTTCTTTCACTGCCTGAATAAAAGCTGGTATATTATTTTCTAAAGGACATCCTTTATTTGAACATGGTTTTACTTTACAATTAAGACATTTTTTGGTTTTTTCATATATTTGTTCATTCATTTTTATCTCTCCTCCTATTTATAACTTCCATTAAATCTCTAATAAAATCCACCTTCTTATTTTCATCTCTTAATAAAGCTGCTGGATGCCATGTAGGCATGTATTGGATTCCTTTTTTCTCCATCCATTTTCCTCTTGAAGCAGTAATTCCATATTCTTTTCCTAAAATGTTTTTTAATGCAACACTACCTAATAGCACAATTATTTTTGGTTTTACTAAAATAACTTGATTTCTTAGATAATCCATACAAGCATAGCTTTCATCATCTTCTGGATTTCTATTCCCTGGTGGTCTGCATTTTACAATATTTGCAATATATACTTCTTCTCTTTTAATACCTACCATGTCAAATGCCATATTCATGAGTTTTCCTGCTCTTCCTACAAATGGTTCACCTTGTCTATCTTCATCTGCTCCTGGTCCTTCTCCAATAAACATGATTTCCGCTTCTTTATTACCTACTCCAAAAACAATATTTTGCCTTGTTTTGCATAGCTTACATTTTTGGCAGTTTTGAATTGATTTTTCCAATTCTTCCCATGTTTGATACATTTTTATAATCTCCTTATTTTAATGTAATGATTGCTGTTTCTAATCCAAATCCTTCTTTTTCTGCTCGACATGAATGTAATGTATCTGAGTTGCATACTGTACAAATTTTACTATCTATAATATTTTCTTCTTTTATTCCTTCTTTTTGTAATAATATTTTATTTAACTGCACTGTATCAATATCCCATTTTCCTTCTGTGTTTTGCTTTTTTTCTATAATTGTATCTATATCTATTATGTCTTTGTATTTTTCTTCAAACAAGTCTTTTACATCTTTTTGTACTTCAAAATGGCATTTCCTAATACTTGGACACATACAACATATTAAATTTTCTGGTTTTACATTACATTCTTCTTGCATTTTTCGAACTGCTTTTACTCCAATTTCTTGGTATGTTCCTCTCCATCCAGAATGTACATTTGCAATCGTTTTGGTGACAGGATCAAAGAATAGTATTAAAATGCAGTCTGCACTTGTAGTTGCTAAAATTATATCTTCTTTTTGTGTAATAAGCCCATCTGTATTTGGATACTTTTGTGTGTTTTCTTGGACAATTCCTATTTGATCTTTATGTACTTGTCTTGGTTTTATTATGTTAGCTTTATCTAGATTTAAACTTGTACATAAGTTTTCGTAATATTTCATTGCTTTTGGGTAATTCACTTCCCTTATTGTATTAAAATTTACTTCTTTTCCTATAGAAAAAGCATGTGTAATAATGTCTTTATATTCTAGTAATTTTCTAAACTGTAAAAATTCTGCATTTTCTGTTTTTATATGTACTACATTTTCATTTGATAAATCCATATTTATCTCTCTCCTCCCCAAAGCATTAACTTAGTTGGAAAAGAATTAAATTGCTGATGCTGTTAAGCTTTAGCTGTTACAGCATCAGTATGCAGTTGACTTTTGTCAACTGTATTCCTTAATTTTAGTTGACGTAGTCAAAATTGTAATTCTTTTTCAACTTTTTCAATAACCTCATCTTTTGCTAAGTTTCCAATATATTGATATTGGTTTGTATTATTTTTAGAGTCGAATCCACATATAGAATGGTATTCACAATATTTACATGGTGTTTTTCCTTTATGATTATATGGTTTTAAATCAATTTTACCTTGCAAAATTTCTTTTCCTATTTGTTTGATAATATTTCCAATATACTTTTGTAAAATTTCAAATTCCTCTTTACTTACTCCGTTTGTATCTCTTTTGTTAATTGCACCTGATGTTGTAATTCCTGCTGGAATGATTTTTGAAGTTCCACTTTGTAAATTTTTATCTTGCATTTTAATTACTTTGACATCTGCTAAAATAAGCCCTTTCATTTTAAAGTGTTTTCTAATTTCTTCTTCAATTTCTTCTTCTGTTATTTTCTTTTTGGCAGATATCATTTGTTCCAATAGTCCAAAATATAATATTCCTGCTGGTAATAAATCTTTTTCTTGACAAATAGCATCTAGATAAGTTAATAATTGAATTTGCAATCCTGCATATACTTCGTTTAGGTCTACATTTTTTGCTGAAGATTTATAATCTATAATTCTTAAATAATTTCCTTCTGGTGTTTTTGCTATATCTACTCTATCAATTTTCCCTGTGATTTCTATTTTCTTTCCTTCTTCTAATTCTAATGTAATTGGTTGATATTCTTTGCCTTTTCCAAATTCAATTTCTGTTCCTTCTATGTTAAAGTCACTATACACAAGGCTTTCAATAATATATTTTAAAGCTTTTGTAATCATTCTTTCTAATCTTTGTACTAAGATTTTGTATTTGACAGTTGCTGTAAATTTATATTTTCCATAATTTAGTTTTGTTTCTATAATATCTTTTACTATTTTTTCAAGTGTTTGTTCTTCTACTAATAGGGTTGGAAGTTCTATATTCTCTTCTTTTACTTGTTCAAAAAATAAATCTATTACTTCATGCATGAATGAACCTGTGTCAAAACTTTGTATTTTTAGTTCTTCTTTTTGTTTCAAATTTAATCCATATTGTAAAAAATATGAAAATGGGCAGCTCCTGTATTTTTCTAGCCTTGATATACTTGTTTTTAGTGTGTTTCCATATAATTTAGTAATTGTTTCTTTTTGAATTGCTTTTGGAATATTTGTATAATTGATAGCTTGTATGTCTTTTTTTAGTTTGTTTTTCCATTCCTTTTTGTTTTTAAAGTAATAATATACTTCTTTCCATGTTGTTTCTAAATCTCCGGTTTCTTGTACTTTTGCTAGTTTTTCTATTAATGTCTCATATGTTGCTTTTTCATTTGTAATTTCATATGTTTGTTCAATTATATCACTTTCTTCTTTTAATTTTGGGAATATTTTCTTAATTTTAGAGATATAAATAGATGGTCTTAATGCTGTTCCATCTGTATTTGATGAACTATATGATAAATAGATTTCTTTTTCAGCTGTTGTAAACGCCTTATATATATTGAAGTTGTCATCATATAAATTTTCTAGTGTTCCCTTTGCTAATTCAATCCCCTGTTCTTTTAGTTCATTTCTTTCTTCATCTCCTAAAAATCCTTCGGCTTTATTGATACTTGGGTAAATTCCATCATTTAATCCTATGATAAATACTATTTGTACTTTGTGACTTCTTGACCTATCAACATCTCCCATAATTACCTGATCTTGTGTGCCTGGTATTTTTCCAAGACTACTTGCTTTTAGCCCTTGTCTTAGCAAGTTTTGATATTGTTCAATTGTCATTTTGTCTTTACCAAATATTGCTACAATTTCATCTAATAAATGTATAATAATTTCATAGCTTTCTTTGTATTCTTGTGCTAATTCTATTTTTCCTTCTTCTATTAACTTTTCAATTTTTTTGCTTACTTTTTCTTCTATTTCCTGTTGTTGTAAAAAGTTATATAATGCTATTGTAATTCCTTTTACTGTTTTTTCTCTTTTCATATTTTGTTTTAATGTCTCTAATGGATCTATTATTTGTTTTCTTAGTTGATTTAGATATAGTATTTCTTCTTTATTGTTTTCCATTTCGTATGTAAAATCATATTTGAATTTGTTTTGTTTGATTCCCCACTTTGTGCAATAATTTTCAAATTTAAAGCTGTCCTCTTTTTCAATTGGTATAAATCCCATTTTTATGTATTGAAATACTGTTTCTTTACTGTAATTTTTGCGCAAAATATCTAATATTGTTAATACATATTGAATGATGATATTTTGACTTAATTCTCGTTTTTCGTCAATAAATATTGGTATATCATATTTTTCAAATATTACTTTTGCTAGATTTCCATAATTTTGTATGTTTTTGGTTATTATTGCAATATCACGATATCTTAATCCATTTTCTTTTACTATTTTAGCGATTGTTTTGGCTATGTTTTCTATTTCAGTATATTGATTTTTTGCTAAAAATATGTGGACATTTTCCACAGTTTGTTCCCACTTTGTGAGTTTTGTTCCTAGAATTTGTGTTTCAATTTGCTTTAATTCTTCTGTTTTGAAACGTAATGATTTTTTTAAATAAATAGTTGGCTCCATTTGTAAATCATTTTGCTTTACTATTTGCATCAATTTTTGTATAGTAATTTTGTTTTGATAAAATACATCTGTATCTGGATTTTGTGTGTTTTGTAATTCATCTGCTGTAATTGTGATATTTACTTGCTCACAATGTTTTATTAGTTCTTTAATTACTTCATATTCTGGTACTGTAAATCCTGCAAATTCATCTATATATATTATACTGTTTTTTAACCATTCTATCTTTTCTATATTTTGAGCTAAAATTGTTAGTTCATCTGCTTCATCTATATATGTTTCACTTATTTTTTCATTATATTGTTCATATATTGTACAAATATCTTGTAATTTTGTTTTTAAATATGGGTTTTTTGTTTTTTCAATTTGTTCTTTTAAGATTTGAATTGTAATTCCATGTTTTTTAAATTCTGTAATACATGATATAGCTAATTCTATGTTCTCTTCTGATTTTGATAAATATGTTAGTTTTCCTTTCATTTGAGTTAATATATGGCTAATAAGCATTGCTTTTCCACTTTTTGTTATTGGTTTATTTGTAATTCCTATTTCTGATATAACTCTTTTTGCCATTCTGCTTAAATGTAATACTTCTGCCTGTATAATTGCTTTTGTTTCAATTGTTTCCATTAGTTTTTTTTCTGCGGTATAGGAAAATTGTTCTGGTGTGATTAAATATATTTTTTTACCTTTTTGCATATTTGTTTTTATTTGTTGATAACAATATTCACTTTTTCCACTTCCTGATTTGCCATATATAATCCTTAGCCCCATTATTTATCTCCTTTCTAACCGGGAATTGGGGACCGGGAATTGGGGACGCCCTTTTTTTCCCTATCCAATTATTCCCTCTTTGATTATAAATTAAATTTATTTATTTTCCTTATCCAAAGAGGGAATAATTGGATAGGGAAAAAAAGGGCGTCCCCAATTCCCGGTCCCCAATTCCCGGTTAGGATCTTTCCTCTTCTCTTCTCCAATAAAATAGATATTGCTGTGCTAATCCTGCTAAATCTCCAAATTTTTGTTGTGCTATTGCTTCTATTTTGGTTTTATTTACTTTGGTTTCATGTAAATATAGTTCATTCATTACTCTGCTGACCCATACATCTATTGGAAATACTTCTAGTCTTTTTAGTGTAGAAAATAATAAAATACAGTCTGCTACTTTTGGACCTACTCCTGACAGTGTTAATAATGTTTCCCTTATTTCTTTTGTGTTTGGATTCTTATGTAATTCTTCAAAATTTATTTTATTTTCTAAAATCATATTTGTTGTTTCATATATTCGTTTGTCTCTAAATCCTAATCCTAAGTTTCTAAAATCTTGTATTGTTGCATTTTTTAGGTCTTCTGGTAGTGGAAATGTATAATATGTCTTTCCTTCAAATTCTATTTTATTTCCATAAGTTTGTGATAGTCTTTGAATAATTTTTTGTATTCTAGGTATATTGTTATTTGCTGATATGATAAATGATATTATTGTTTCCCATAAGTCTTGGTTTAATAGTCGTATTCCTTTTCCATATTGGATACTTTTTTTCATGTTTTCATCAATTTCTGATAATTTATTTTGTAACTTTTCATAATCTCTTTCTAAGTCAAAGTATTGATTTGTTAGCTTTTTTATGTCTTCGTTTCCTATTGATGTAATATAATAGTTTTTCTCATCTTCTTTGATGTTTATTACATTTTGCCTCACAACTCCTGTGTAGCTATTATCTTCATTTTTGTGCCAACGAAAACATTGTCCACATGTAAATGTGTCTTTTAATTCAAAACATGATGGTTTTTCTAATATATATTCTTGTTTTTTCATATTCAAAATTCATCCTTTTCTTTTGTTATTATACTATATTTTTTTGTGTTTGGAAAGCATTTTTCAACATTATTCTCTTTTAAATCCTTGTCCTAACACTTCTCTTGCATTTGCAATTATAATGAAACTATTGGAATCAATTTTTCTTGCAATGGTTTTAATTCTTGCAATGTCTCCTCTTGATGCTGCACACATTAAAATTATTTTATTTTTCTGTGTATACATTCCTTTTCCAAAAAGACCTGTTGCTCCTCTTTGTATTTTTTCACCTACTTGTTTTGCTATTTCTTCGTTCCTATCAGATACAATAATTATCAGCTTTGTAAAATATATTCCTTCAAATATTATGTCTATCATTTTCCCTACTAAATAAATTGCTATTGCAGAATATAATCCGATTTCAATTTCTTTGAAAAATATTACATTTAGTGCAACAATAATTGTGTCAATCATTGTTATCATATGCCCCATTCTAATATTAGAATTATATGTTTTGACTATAAAACTAAGTAAATCAGAGCCTCCTGTTGATGAATTACTTTTTAAAATTATTGCTGTTCCTATCCCTATCATGATTCCTCCATAAATGCATGCCAATAATCTATCATCTGTTATAATTGGTATTTTGTCAAGGAGGTCAATGGAAATTGAAAATGTAATTGTTCCTAATAACGATTTTGCACAAAAACTTTTTCCTAGTCTATATATTGCTATAATAAATAATGGTATATTTAGTGCTAAAATTGTTGTTCCCATAGGTATATTTAAAAAATAATAGATAATTGTTGCAATACCTGAAAATCCTCCAGAAGATAGTTGGTTTGGTAATAAAAATAATGATGTTCCCATTGCCATAATTACTGCTCCTACTATTGTGCCTATTCCTTCTTTTAAAAGTTTTTTTATATTGTATTTTTCTTCTATTATCATACTAAGATCACCTATTATTAGTATGTAATGTTTTGCGTAATTTAAACGTTAATGAACTTTAAAAAGAGACCTTTTATGGTCCCTCTTATTCTTCTAAAAAATCATTGTATGTTTTTATAACTTCTATTTTTGATTTTCCTTGTTTTATTCCTTCATCTTGTTTTATTATTAAATCTACATCATATGTATCTTTTAATTTTTGTATATTTTCTTTTTTATGCCCTATTACATTATTAGCATCTATTGGATTTACTGTTACTTCTACTTCTTTTACTTTAACATTTAATTTTTTTATTTTATTTAAAATTGCATCATACCACATAGCTGATTCTACTAATTGCCTAAATGCTGGATGAAATGGTCCTGCAACTACTTCGCTTTCATTGCTTTTTGGATCTGCTATTTCATCCGTGTTTTGAAGTCCTACTCTTATAATATCTATATTTTTGTTGTTAAACATTCTAACTAGTTCTTTACAGGTTTCTACTGCTTGTACCACTGTTAGTGGCTGATATTTTCCTTCTTCAAATTCTTTTTCTAATTTTGTTCCTTTAATTACTAATACTGGATATATTCTTATCATTTTTGGTCTTAATTTTATTAACTGTTTTGCTGTATTAATTTCATCAATTCTTGTACTTTCTGGTAAGCCTACCATCATTTGATGTCCTAGTGTAAATCCATATCTTCTAATTAATTTTGATGCCTTTTTTACATCTTCAAATGTATGTCCTCTTTCTGCTCTTTTTAATATATAGTTATTTGTTGATTGTACTCCTAATTCAATTGTTTTTACTTTGTATTGTTTTAATCTTTTTAAAGTTGTTTTATCAATACAATCTGGTCTTGTTGAAATACGTATACTGTCTATTTCCCCTTTTTGAATGTATTCATATGCTAGTGCAAGTAATTCTTCTTGTTTTGATTCTTCTATTGCTGTAAAGCTTCCTCCAAAAAAGGCTATTTCCTTTTCTCCTTCTTTGTTCTTTATTTCTTTTAAAAATTCATCTATTATTTTTTTGGCTTTTTCTTTTGTCATATTTTCTTTTTGTCCACTAATAGACTTTTGATTGCAAAATATACAATCATTTGGACATCCTAGATGTGGTACAAATACGGGTATGATATATTTTTCTCTCATCACTTTCCTCCTTGTTTGTACAATATGAGTTTATTCCATATTTTGTAATGCTCTTTTTGCAGCTTCCATTTCTGCTTGTTTTTTGCTTTTTCCCCTTCCATCTGCTAGTTTTTTACCTTCAACTAGTACTTCTGCTTCAAAAGTTTTGTCATGGTCTGGTCCTAATTCTTTTGTGATGACATATGTAATTTTAATACTTCCGTTCTCTTGTAATTTTTCCTGCAAAACTGTTTTATAATCTTTATCACCTACATGTGTTGTTGCTATTTCAATTTCTTCTTTTAGATTTTCGATGATAAATTTTTCTGCTGGCTCTATCCCTCCATCTAAGTAAATTGCCGCTATAATTGCTTCTACACTATCTGCTAAAATTGCTGGTTTTTCATTTCCTTTTGATAATATTTCTGTTCTTCCAACATATAAAAATTGACTAAAATTATGGCGTTTTGCTATTTTATATAAACTATTCTCACATACAACTTCTGCTCTAACTTTTGTCATTTCTCCTTCTTTTAAATTTTGATATTTTTTGTATAGATATTCACTTGTTATAAATTCTAAAATACTGTCTCCTAAAAATTCTAATTTTTCATTGCTTTTTATATTATTTTCATATGCATAAGATGTATGTGTTAAGGCGTTTTTTAGGATTTTTATATCTTTAAATTTGTAGTTAATTTCTTTTTGCAATTTTTCTAAATTGTTTTCTGGCATATAATTTTTTCCTCCCTCTGCTTATTATATACTATTTTACAAATTTTGCAAGAGATTTTTTCTAAAAATCTATGGACAAATTCGACTTTTTCATATATAATAGTATTGGGTATTTATCCAGTAAATGTTAGAAAAGGAGAGAAATATTATGGCCTATAAAAAAGGTTATTTTGATTCTGATAATAGACAACTTACAGATGTTTTTAGAGAATTGCAAGAAACACGACTTCAATATGAAACACAAAATTCAAAAAAATCTGCAAGAGTACATAAAGCTACAGCTAGTCAAAAGCCAAGAGTATCATATAAAAACTTTTCTCATAAGAAAACAATTAGTATGTCAATTCTTCTAATTGTTTTGATTTGTGCTATGGCAATTGCTCTTTTTTGGTCAACTTCTATTTCAGCAAAAGATGATTCCATAGAATTATATTCTCCATTAGCTGATGCTAATAAAGAATCTATTTCAATAGAAATTAATCGTCATCGTCTAAATGCTCATAATATTATTACATCAAATGCATCTTTGGAAATTCTTAAAGAGCAAGTTATTGAAGAACAAGAAATACCTTTTGAAAGTTTACAAACAGAACGTTCTACTTTACCAAAAGGTGAAGAAGTTATTTTACAAGAAGGTGTTAATGGTAAGAAAAACGTAACTTTTGTTAGATCTTATCAAAATGGAGAATTAACAGAAGAAACAATTTTAAATGAAGAAAAAATTCAAGATTATGTGCCACAAATTGTTGATGTTGGTACTTCTGAATTTTTAGCAAAAGCAAAAGCACATCTTAATGATACTTTATATTTGACAAAGTCTTCTTCTTTATATGAAGGTATTGATACTACTTCAAAAGAGCTTGCTAAAATTGAGCAATATTTTGACGTAATACTTTTGGAATTGCCAAATGAAGAATGGTGTAAAGTTTCTTATGAGGGTATGGAAGGATATTTACATACAAGTGATTTAACTTCTGCAGTTGCATCACCTACTATGCCTGAAAGAAATCGTATTCAAAAAGTTTTAATTAAATTAAATATGGACATGCCTTTAAATCAATCTACTGGTTTAACTTTGGCAGATTACAAGAAAATTCTTACAGGTCTTCCTAATGATAAAAATGATGTATTTAAAAATAATTATGAAGTATTTTATAATATAGATAAAAAATATAATATTAATGGTATTTTCTTAGCTTCTATGGCTATTCATGAAAGTGCTTGGGGATCTTCTCAAATTGCAAATGATAAAAAGAATTTATTTGGCTATGGTGCTTATGATGCAACGCCTTACTCTTCTTCATACGATTTTGATACATATGCAGAAGGAATTGAATTAGTTGCTAAAGTATTAGTTAAATACTATATTAATCCTGCTGGCACAAAAATTTATGATAATGAAAAAGCTTTGGCTACTTATTATAATGGTCCAACAGTTAGTGATGTTAATATTCGTTATGCTAGTGATACTGAGTGGCATACAAAAGTTTATTCTTATATGGAAATGTTATATAATAGATTAAAAATATAAGGAGGAATACATAAGTGAATATTCCAAAGATTAAAATTAAACATACAAAATTAGCTTTTGTTATATTAATACTTTTGTTATTACTTTGTGTTCTTTCTTATTCATATATTTTTTATATTAGTTATTGTAAAGAAGCATTTATCAATCAATCCTTAAAAATTTCAGAACAAAATCAAGTATCTATTTTTAAGGTAAATCGTATATTGCTATATAGCAGTGGTAGTGCTATTGATAATAGTGCTGACCATTCTTTACAAGATTTAGATATATGCCAATATACTGATCTTTTAATTTCTATTGATAATACTTCTTCTATACCAGAATTAACAACACAAAATACAGTAAAGGAATTATGGGTTGACAATATTCGTATTTCTACTTCTAATCCAGAAGTTGGTACACAAGTTTTAAATTATAAAAATCCAAATAATTCTGGTTCTTTTCAAGAATTATCTAGTGCCCCTGGTGGTCGCATTGATTTTAAAATTGTGAATACGAATGAGCAAAATGAATCTGCTGACTATAATCTTCCTACATTCTATACAGATTGTTCTGATCCTATTTCTTTAGGTTATTTAAATCGCGGTGTTGTGAAAAATTATTCTATTCATGATGATGTGAATTCAGTTGTACTTAATGGTAAAATTTTGGAACAAGCTGGTGTTGATTTAGCAAATTTGGATGCAAAATTATTATTTGATATTCATATTAAAAATTATGACGATGATACTTTTGTGTATCATGCAAATATTGATCTTATATTAAATACTAAGAAAAAGGAAATTTTAGGTGGTTATTCATATGAATCTAGGCCTAGCACTTCTGGTAATGAATATATATTCTTCCAAGAAGTTTCATAAATATAAAAAAGAGAGAAAACTTTTTATGCTTAATTGTTTTCTCTCTTTTTTGTTTGTTATTCTAATTTTGCATAAATATTTGTTGCCCTTTAATCAAATTATAGCTTATTAATTCATTACTATCTAAATTTTCCTTATACATATCTATTTCAGTAATTTGATTGTTTTCATAAGTTGTATAATAATATATTCCCTTATCCATGTTACAACAAGAACTGTAAATAGTTATCTCATACTTCCCTTCTCCCATGTGAACACATCCTCTTTGCTGATATACAGATTCTAGTATATGGAAAAATTGACTTATACTTTCTGATTCTGAATCTCCAGATTTTGAATTCATTTTAGTAAATGTCGCTTTTACAAATCTAGAAGCAGATGATAAATCTCCTGGCAATCCCATTGCTCCCATTCCACGACTATAAGTTTCTAAATTTAATTCTTTCGAAAAATTATTTATTGGTTTTTCAGTTGATAAATTCATATAGTTATTTAAATTAAATAATTGAATATCAAAAGTTGGATTATTCGTAAGAATACCAACTGGATTATCATATACCTTTAATCCTTCTTTAACACTTTCTACAGTTATAGACTTTTCTTTATCTGCAATTATCCAATGTAATGGAGATGCTGGTAACTCATCACTAAAATTGATTTTTGCAATATTTATATTTTCTAATAATTTTTTTGTTTCTTCAATGTTTGCACATTGTGATAAAATATATGGTATAAATTCAAAAGGTGCTATATTATTTTTTCCAATTTTTATTTCTTTATAGTCTGCATTTGTTGGAAAATTTAATCCAGCCATTCCTAGTCCTTTTTCATTTATTGCATCATAATAAAGTGGATAATCATTTGCAACATATGCCATTCCTATAATTGCATAATGATTATTTATGTTTTCTACTTGTCTAAATTTGAATTCATAATTTCTAGGGGTTATAGTAACTGTTTCCTTGTATGAATATTCTAAATCTAAGTTCCTTCCAAAATAATGATCGTTTGTTTTATACGTTATTGCTGTACACATATTTTCTTCCTCCTTAATTTTATGTAGGAAACAAAAACTAAGACGATGTAATAATTCCAATAATTATCAATATTCCAATAACGATAAGAGCACACCAATAATATTTCAAAAAATTCTTTTTAGTAAATTTCTTAAATTTATTATCGTCTTCTTCCTCTTCTACATCTTTAAGTTCTTCAATATCGTCATTAACAATTGTTGCATTGTCAAAATCTTTTACAATTTTTTTTACTTTTTCTAAATTATTATTGTTTACATATAAGCAATATACTTGATAATACTTGCTTGCTTCTCTATAGTGTTCAATCCATCTATCTTCAATTTTTATTTCATATTCTATATTTTGTTCTGTTAGGCATTCTTCTAAATACTTTTTTATGTTTTCTTCTTCTATTCTAAATTCAATTACTTTTTCCATCAATTTTTCTCCTTTATTATTTAATAAAATTATTATACTATAACTCAAAAGAAAATACAATAATTTATTTATTATTTTAAATTTTGTGTTATAATAATACTATAAAATAGCAAGTTTAAAGGAGAATGATTTTATGGATGAAAAAAATAAAATGCTAGCTGGTAAATTGTATGATGCAAATTACAATGAAGATTTAATAAGAGAAAGATATATAGCTAAGGATAAATGTTATGATTATAATCAATTAAAACCTTCAAATCACATACAAAAGGAAAAGATTATAAAAGATTTATTTGGAAAAACTGGGAATACATTTACTATAGAACAGCCTTTTATGTGTGATTATGGATATAATATAGAAATTGGAGAAAATTTCTATGCTAATCATAATTTAATTATACTTGATGGAAATAAAGTTGAATTTGGAGATAATGTATTTATAGCACCAAACTGCTCCTTTTATACAGCAGGACATCCGTTAGATGCAGAAAGAAGAAATCAAGGTTTAGAATATGCTAAACCTATTAAAGTTGGTAATAATGTATGGTTTGGTGGAAATGTTGTTGTTCTTCCTGGAGTGACAATTGGAGATAATACTGTAATAGGAGCAGGTAGTGTTGTTAATAAAGATATTCCATCAAATGTAGTAGCAGTCGGAAATCCTTGTAGAGTTATAATGGATGTAGAAAAGAAATATCGAAAGGTTGGTAGATAATTATATGGAAAAACAGAAAATAAGGAATAATAAAGTACATTCAATTTTTAAATTTATATTTATTTTAAGTTTGCTATACTATATGTTTTGGCTTGTTGTTTCAATAAAATATAGTATAACTGGCATAAGTTCTGAATATGTTGGAATACATATAGAATCTTTGTGTAATCACATTCATACAACCTATTATGGTTTAGAGGGATTTTGGGCAGGCATTGAAAATTGTCTTACATACACATTGTTTAGGTTTTGGTTTATTCCTTTATATCAAGCTATATATGTAATTATTAATTATATTAGAAAAAGGCTTAACAAGTAGCCTATTTATCATATATTCCGCCAAATAACACGCCATTATATAAACTCACTTTCAAATTATAATTTATCTTTCAATTTTATTTATATATTCACTTAAAGTTAATGGCATATATCTTTGGCTTCTAATTGCATTTATTCCAAAATCTTTTAATTTATTAAATGATAATTTTCCTTTTTCGTATCTTGTTAATAAATCTATTTTCATAGCTCTTTGCATTTTTAAATTTTCATCTTTATACTCATAAGGAATATTTACTTCTATTACTTTAAACTTATACATAATTGATGAATATGGCTTGCCAACATATATATAAACAATATCATTTATTTTAATATCTGTGCTTTGCTTCCACATCATTGTATTATTTTCTTTTAATGCTTTATCTATATCAAAATACTTTGGATTTGCAGGCACTATCCACTCATTTTTAGCACGATTTTTATTTGTAACTGTATATGAATAACTTTTATCAATCAAGTTCATTATTTTTTCATCTGATATAGTATTATTTAGTATAACTGTAATCCAACTTTTCTTGTTCATATGATATGCAGGATAAAATCCGTCTTGTTTTAGTAAATATTCTATTTCATTTGGCTCTAGTTTTATATCAATTATTTCAATTTCACCAGTAGAGCTTTCACCTAATTTACTTTTGTCAAGATTCATTATTATGCCATACCACTTTTTACTATCTCCATTTCTAAAAGTAGCATATCCAGGGAACTTTTCCCATTCAAATTCTGGCTCATCCCCATACCTTTCCTTTATTGCTTTTGTTATTCTATTTGATTGCTCATATATAAAAGCTTCTCTAGTAAAACAATTACTTCTAATATCTTTTAATAAATTTTCAAATTCATCTTTAACTTGTCCTACAAAAGAGCCTGTACTATCTTCTATGCGAAAATTAGTATATTCATCTCCAAAAGATAAATCATAAACTTTACCTTTAACTATTCCATCATTATTTATTTCAATATCCACTCTAAAAGTATTATTCATAATATTTTTAGAATATTTGTACAAAGACTTATATTTTTTAAATCCATATTCAGATATTTTATCAAAATCAATCTTTGTTTTTCTAAATAATTCTTCTTCAATAGTCATTTTTATTCTCCCCTGCAAATTACTTATTTATCTAGCTAAAGTATAACAAAAAAGCAAGTGATTGTAAATATATTCACTTGCTCATATAAATCTAATTTATCGAACTGTTTGTACAAATTTGTTTTTTCCAAATTGTATTACTTTACTTTCGGTTAAGTCTATTATTTTACTGCAATCATCTACTAATTTTCCATCAACTTTTACACCATTTCCTAAAATCATTCTTTTAGCTTCTGATTTTGAATTAGCAAAACCAACTTTGACTAATAAATCACATATATTCAAATTATTTTCACTTACTCTAATTTGTTCAATATTGTCTGGTATATTTCCTTTTGCAATATTTTCATACCTTGATTTTATTTCTTCAAATTCTCTTTCATCATCATACATTTTTAGTAGTTCTCTTGCAAACTCCATGTGCGCTATTCTTATATCTTTGTTCATAATTTCATCTATTTTTTCAATAGTCAAATCTGTTGCAAGCTCAAAATATTGCCTTAACACTTCATCTGGAATTTTCATACTTTTTTCAAATTTTTCAAATGGTGTATCTGTTAATCCAATATAATTATCTAATGATTTACTCATTTTTTCTTTTCCATCAAGCCCAACTAATAAAGGAAATGTCATTACCACTTGACTTTCTTGTCCATAATCTTTTTGCAATTCTCTACCAACTAATAAATTAAATGTTTGGTCTGTACCTCCAATTTCTATATCTGCGTTCAATTCAACTGAATCATATCCCTGCATTAAAGGGTATAATAATTCGTGCATTGAAAGTGGTAAATTATTTTCAAATCTATTCTTGAAATCATCTCTTTCCATTATTCTTGCAACCGTATATTTACTAGCAAGTTTTACTACATCTTCAAAATTCATTTTTGATAACCATTCTGAATTAAATGCAATTCTTGTTTTACTTTTATCTAGTATTTTTGTAGCTTGTGCTAAATAAGTTTCCGCTGATTTTCTTGTTTCTTCAAATGTTAGTGCAGGTCTAGTTTTATTTTTCCCAGATGGGTCTCCTATCATTCCTGTAAAATCTCCAACAACAAATACAACTTCGTGTCCCATATCTTGAAATTGTTTTAATACTCTTAACACCACACTATGTCCTATGTGTAAATCTGGTCTTGATGGGTCTGCTCCTAATTTTATTATTAGTTTCTTTCCACTATTTATTTTTTTATCTAAATCTTCCTCTGAAAAGATTTGAACAGCTTTTCTTTTTATTATTTCTAAACTATTATTCATACTAATATTCTCTCCATTTCTATTTTAATTTTTGATTATATTATATGAATTTTCGTAGAAGAACCCATCGATTATTGTTTTCATTCTAAACCACTGGGTCATAGCATCACCTCCACAAATCAAAAAGAGCCAATCTATCCTAATTTAAAGGACGAATTGACTCGTGGTACCACCTTTATTCACAATACTTCTTTGTATTGCCTCATTATAGCTTATTCGTAGCTACACGCTAATTACTATAAGAATTGTAATTCAAATTTTATATACTGATAATTTCCACCTAACATTATCTCTCTATTAGTTACTATAAAATTCTACTGTATTTCTTTTTAAATCATAATTAGATAAACTTGTTTATTATTATAACATTATTTTCTATTACTGTCAAATCCAACACTGCAAGACAAATTCTAATTTGTTTAATTATAATTTATCTGTATCTAAAGTTGATAAAGTTGCTAATGTGTCTCCGAAGTTGACTAAAAAAGACAGACAAGATATTTATCTCTTCTTGTGTCTTATTTTTAGCAATATTACAAGCTAATATAGAAATAAAAATTACAAATTCACAGTTTTTCATATCTCAATACCTCTACCTGTATTATATGTTTTATCTCTATTTTAGTCTCTTTTTTTCTTTGTTTTTATATACAAATTAATCTGTAACTTACTATTTAACTAACTCACACAAATTGTAATTTATATAACTAATATTCCTAAATGTTCTAATAAAATTTTTATGCCTAATAATACTAATATTAATCCACCTACAAATTCTGCTTTATTTTGATATTTATCTCCAAATTTATTACCAATTTTAACACCTATAATTGAAAGTAAAAAAGTAATAATACCAATTATAGAAATTGATAATAATAAATTTACTTCAAAAAATGCAAATGTAATTCCAATAGCTAAAGCATCAATACTTGTCGCTATTGCTAGAACAATCATTGTTTTAAAGTCAACTTTATCATTCTTCTTTGTATCTTCACTATCAAATGATTCCTTAATCATATTTCCTCCAATTAAAGATAATAATACAAATGCAATCCAATGATCAATATTAGTTACAAAACTTTCAAATGTACTTCCTAGAAAGTAACCAACAACTGGCATAAATGCTTGAAATATACCAAAATACAATGAAATAATTATTGCACTTTTCCAATTCATTTTTTTCATTGAAAGACCTTTACATATTGACACAGCAAAGGCATCCATTGCTAAACCTAATCCAATAAGCACTATTTCAATAATTCCCATAATAACCTCTTTCCCTACAAACAAAAAACGAGATTTTGTCTGCAATTTTATTTTGCAAACAAGTCTCGTTATTTAAAATAAAGCCAGATTTATAAATCAGTATGTTGACTTTATTACATATTTAATGCTAACTACTCCCTTATTTTTATAATTATATAATATTATATTCAATTTTACAAGATATTCAAGCAATTTTTTGTTTAGCAATAAATTACTATTTATTTGATTAAAGTATAACAAAAAAGCAAGTGATTGTAAATATATTCACTTGCTCATATAAATTTTAATTTTTTGTTTACTTTCTTATCTTAAATCCACTATATTTTCCGTCAAAATATCTATATCAATGGTATATTTCTTTTTATTATTGTTGTCAATATATACAGGAAATTGCTTTATATCCTTTTCTTTTATTATGTTTTCTGGATTTATCCAAATATTTTTACTTTTAAATATATATTTCTTATTATCTAATGTATTGTTCCATTCACAAATAATATTATATGGGCATTTCCCATTTACTCGATATGAAGTGTTTAAAACTGTTTCGACATAGTTCGCATATATTAATTCTCCATTTTCTTTTAAGTTTTTTTCTGTTTTCCTTTTATTAATTCTTACTAATATCCCTATCCCTCCTATTATTAAAAAAATCAATCCTATTCCAGGGAAAATTAAAAATAATAAATCTAAAGATTTCATGCCTATTTTACTTGGATTATCTTTGTCATAATATATATCTATTTCTTTTCCTTCATAAAAACTAGAAGAATAACTATTTAGCCTTGACTCATATTCTTTTCCATCAACAATATATGAAACATATACTTCATGATTTCTATTATGTTTAGCATTACTATAATAAGATGATATTTCTTTAATAGTTCCTACTGTATCAACTTTATTGTCATAATTAAATATACTTCCAAATACAACTAGTCCAATTATAACAAATATTGCTCCAATACTAGAAAATATAATCCATACTAAATTTTCTATCTTATTTTCTTTCATAAAATCATCTCCATATATTGTAATTTATCTAATAAAATTTGTAAATGTAATTTCTTCTAATATCGGTGGTTTAATACCCTTTTCTTTTCCTGCCTCAATGCATTTTAAATAATAAGCCATATTTTTACCAAGTATTCTCATTATTTGCATACCTTCTTCATCTTTTTTTACTTCTTCTGGATTAGATCCATGTACCATATTCCAATATCTAGAGGAAATTACTGGCATTTGAGTCATTGTATAGTATTTATTTAATTGTTCAAATGTAGCAGTTGTTCCTGCTCTTCTTGCTGAAACTACTGTTGCTGCAAGTTTTAGTCTGAATATATCCTGATTTGAAAAAGTTGAATAAAAAAGTCTATCCATAAAAGATGTCATTGCACCTGAAGCTGCTGCATAATGAACTGGTGTTCCAAAAACAAACCCATCAGCTTTTTTAGCTTTTTCAGCAAATTCATTGACAATATCATCAAATACACATTTCCCTATCTCTGAACATTTATGACATGCAATACATCCTGATATAGGTTTTATGCCTATCCAAAATATTTCAGTTTCTATTCCTTCGTTGTTTAATTCTTTTGCAACTTCTCTAAGTGCAGTATAAGTACAGCCCTCTCTATGTGGGCTTCCATTTACCAATAATACTTTCATAATCAATATCTCCTTTTCTTAAATAAATTGTAATTTGTTATTATAATTTTATTAAACTTTTTTCAAAATCTTTAACATAATATTTTATATTTTTTGTACCTTTTGAAATAATTGTGTGTCCTTCTTCTTCAAGTAATCTTTTTTGTGATTCTATTGCCTCTGGATATTTAACATTCAATTCACCATCTGATTTTAAAGTTCTCCAATATGGTGTAATATCTTCACTTCTTTGATAACTTGCCCAAGCAACTATATTTACGAATATTCCTGCTGTCATTGGGTCAGTAAAGTCTGCATTATTTTTCTTTGCTAAATAATCTCTCATTTGACTAACTGTAATAAGTTTTCCTTTTGGTACTTTTTTCATTAACTCATCATAGTAAATTGGTGGTGCAAAAAACATTTTAGTTCCACCATATTTTTTTATTGTTTTTTCATCTTCAACAACTTGTATTTTAGGCATATCTTTATTATTTCTCATCATAGCATTAAAATCTTTTTTACTTTCATTAGCCATATTATTATTCCTCCAATTTTTTCTGCAAATTACTATTTGATAAAATCATTATACTATAATATTGTAAAAAATGTTAGTGTAGTTTTGGAAAATTTTAAAAAAGTGGGATAAAATAAAAAAAATTCTAAAAGTCCTGATATAAAAGACTTTTAGAAGTGAATAAAATTCCACAACAGTTTTGTAAATCTGTAAAAATTTTAAATTATTGGAGGCGACACCCGGATTCGAACCGGGGATCAGAGTTTTGCAGACTCGTGCCTTACCCCTTGGCTATATCGCCATAAAGTCTACAAAACTGTTGTTTTTAAAAAATTGGAGCGGGAAACGGGGCTCAAACCCGCGACCTCTGCCTTGGCAAGGCAGCGCTCTATCAACTGAGCTATTCCCGCACGTCTTTATGTTAGATACGTTATATATGATAACAGATTTTGGGTATCTTGTCAAGACGTTGCTTTAAAATCATTCTAGCTAATTTCCAATTGGAGCGTAGTCATCTGTTGCTATAATTTCGGCACTTGTAAAGTTTGTAATTTCTGTTTGTAGTAAATCTTTATATTCTTCTTGAATTTCATTATTGGTTTGTGGATTTCCTTTTATTCCCACTAGTATTAAATTTTGATTTTCTGTTTCTTTTGTCTCGCTTTTTACTTTGAATAATTTAACATCATCAAATACTGCTTTATATGTTGCAAATTCATATTCTATAAATTTGCTGTCTTTTCCTTCTAGTGATGATATGATATTTGTGATAACTATACCATTTTCGTTTAATCTTTCTTTTACTTTATTCATTGCTTCATATGTCGTTAACTCAAATGGTGCATTTAAACCTTTAAATGCATCTATTAAAATCGTGTCATATGTTTTATTGCTATAATTTAAGTAGCTTCTTCCATCTTGGTGATATATTTTTAAATTTGGATTTTCTGTATCTAGATCAAATTCTGACTGTGCTATTTCTGTCATTTTGGGATCAATTTCTACTACATCTATTGTGTTTTTTTCATATTTTTTTAGATAATGTCTTGGATATGTATATGCTGCTCCTCCTATCATAAGTGTGCTTTTTGCATTTTTGTTATAATATGAAAATAAATCATAATATGTTAAATATTTTGCTCCCATTTCACCTGTTTCTTCATTCATGTATGATTCTAACCCTGTGTCTACTTGTAATGTTTTATAACTATTATTTGGGGATACTTCTACATTTTTAACCCATATTCTACTATATTCAGAATCTTCATCTTTTATGATGTCTGGATGTATATTTTTAAATAGACATTTTCCGATTAAGGTAATTACTATAATTATTAGTAATATGATAACTGTATATATAATTTTTTTTATCGTTTTATTAGGATATATTGCTAGTGATAGTATAAGCAATATTATGCTACTTCCTAATATTATATTACTTACTCCAATTTGCGGAATCAATACAAAACCTGCAAAAAATGTTCCAAAAATACTTCCTATTGTAGATAATGATGATATTTTTCCTGACACTGTTCCTACTTTATCTTCTTCATTATTTTTTAGTTTTACTGCAATTGGTGAAACAGTTGCTAACATAAAACTTGGTATTCCAAATAACATTGTAGCTGATATGATGGCTACAATGATTAGTTGATGTAAATTTTCTGCTAATTCATTTACAATAATTGTTTCAAATATTGGAATTAGGCTCGTTGTTATTGCTGCTATCAAAATAAATTCAGATAGGTCTTTTAAATCTTGTTTTTTGTCTGCTATTTTTCCTCCTATCCAATACCCTAAACTCATGCAAATTAGCATAATTCCAATGATTGAAGTCCATATAAGATTAGAGCTTCCTACATATGGTGATAAAACTCTTGTTGCTACAAGCTCTAATATCATTGTCATAGCTCCACAAATGAATACTGTTATTTCTAATTTATGTGCTTTTATTTTTTCCATATTTTGATTTCTTTCCTTTATTTTTTAGTTCGTTTTTTCTTTGTCTTTTTTTCTGTTTTTTTCTTAAATTCTTGTGCTTCTTCAGGATTCCATTTTTCTCCTACTTTTGGTTTATTCCATGATATATAATCACAGCTTTCTGGATTATTTTCACAAACATAAAATGTTCTTCTTTTTCTTGTCTTCTTTATTTGTACTTTTCCTCCACATTTTGGACATGGTACATCAATTGTTTCTATAATTGGTTTTGCATTCTTACATTCTGGATATCCTGGGCATGCTAGAAATTTTCCGTATCTTCCATATTTATATACCATCATTCTTCCACATTTCTCACATTGTACATCAGATACTTCTTCTACTAATTCTACATGTTCTAGTTCTTTTTCTACTTTTTCTAATTCTTCTTCAAATGGTCCATAAAATTCTCTTATCATCTTTTTCCATTCTTCTTTTCCTTCTGCAATTTCATCAAATTGACTTTCTATTTTTGCTGTGAATTCTATATTGATAACATCTGCAAAATTTTCAGTTAATAACTTATTTACAATTTTTCCTAGTTCTGTTGGGTATAGTTGTTTTTGCTCTTTTTCGATATATCGCCTTTCTAAAATTGTTGTAATTGTAGGTGAATATGTACTTGGTCTACCTATACCTTTTTCTTCTAATGCTTTTACTAGGCTTGCTTCTGTGTATCTTGGTGGTGGCTCTGTAAAGCTTTGTTTTGGTTCTAATTCTTTTAAATCCACTTCTTGATTTTCTTTTAGTTCTGGTAACATTCCTTCATCTTTTTCTTCTTTTCCATCAGTTCCCTCTACATATAAAGTCATAAATCCTTTAAATTTTAGATTTTGTCCATTTGCTTTAAAATCATAATCATTTGCTTTGATTGTTACTGCCATTGTATCAAATATTGCTGGTTTCATTTGACTTGCCATAAAACGATTGTAGATTAGTCTATATAATTTGAATTGATCTGGCGTTAGATAATCTCTTATGCTGTCTGGCGCAATATTTATATATGTTGGTCTGATACCTTCATGAGCATCTTGTGCATCTTTTCCTGTTTTATAATATCTATTTTCGTAATATTCTTCTCCATAAATTTTTGTTATTTCTTCTTTTGCTACTTTTCTTGCTTCTTCTGAAATCCTCGTAGAATCTGTTCTCATATATGTAATTAATCCTACTGTGCCTTGCTCTGGTATTTTTACGCCTTCATATAGTCCTTGTGCTATTGACATTGTCTTTTTTAAAGTAAACCCTAGTTTCCTTGATGCTTCTTGTTGCATAGTACTTGTTGTAAATGGTGGAGCTGGTGTTCTTTTTCTTTCACCTTTTTTTACTTCTGTTACTTTATATTTTGCATTTTTTATATTTTTTAAAATTTCGTTTACTTCTTCTTGTGAATGGATTTCTTGTTTTTTTCCATCTTTTCCAAAAAAGTGTGCTTCGAATTCTTTTTTATTTTCTTTATCTTGTAATTTTGCATAAATGTTCCAATATTCTTCTGGAATAAATTTTTCAATTTCATCTTCTCTGTCTACAATCAATTTTACTGCTACTGATTGTACTCTTCCTGCAGATAATCCTCTTTTAACTTTTTTCCATAATACTGGACTTATTTTGTAACCTACTATTCTGTCTAATACTCTTCTTGCTTGTTGTGCATCTACTAAATTAATGTCAATATCTCTTGGCTGTTTTATTGCTTTTTGTACCGCTGTTTTTGTTATTTCATTAAAGGTTACTCTTGTTATATTTTTGGCTTCATCTTGCAATAATGTTGCTAAATGCCATGCAATTGCTTCTCCTTCACGGTCAGGGTCAGTTGCTAAATATACTGTTTTAGCCTGTTTTGCATCTTTTTTTAATGTCTTTATTAAGTCTCCCTTTCCTCTAATGTTAATATATTCTGGCTCAAAGTCATGTTCTATGTCAATCCCCATTTTTGACTTAGGTAAATCCCTAATATGTCCCATAGAAGCTACTACTTTTGTACTTCCTCCTAGGAATTTTTTTATTGTATTTGCCTTTGCTGGTGATTCTACTATAATTAATTTATCTGCCATGATATACCTCTCTTAACTTTTTTTCCTGTTAGTATTCTAGCTTAATTTTTGGGTTTTTGCAAGTTTTTTACAAATATTTATATAAAATTTGGTTTGAATGTGTATTCTGATTTAAAATCGTGTATAATATCTTCTATTCCAATTGGTGTGACTTCATATTTTTTGCATATTGATAATAATTCTTCTACTTTTTCTTCGTCTTGTGTTATATTTCTAATGTCTTTGGTTTCTATTTTTGTATTATCAGGAATGTACTCTGTTTTTACTATGCTAATTCCGTAATCAACTTCTCCTTCTTGTTGTTCTTTTGAATCTAGCCTTTTATAGTATTCTAATTTAATTGGGTAATAAATTCCTGCTTTCTCCAATTTGCCTTTTTCTATAAATTTTCCACCATAAAATATTTTCACTTTAACTTTCCTCCCCCTTTTTTATTTTCCATTATTTGTAAATTGCTGTTTCATGATACTGTATTTTTGAAAATATTTCAAGGCTTTTTTTATGAAATGTTGCACTTTTCATTGACAAGTTTTCCTAGTTTTCGACTATATTTTTAATATGAATTCTTCGATTTGTTTTGCTAAAGTTTCTTCTTTACCTAAATAACTATGGTTTGCTTGATCTATGTAATTTATGTCTAATTTTGGATTTTTTATTTTTTGTTTTAGCATATCACATAAATCTTCTGCTTTTTGCAAAATTAATTCTTTATTATTTCCCCATCTCATAAATAGTGGTGAAGAAATTTCATTTAATTCTGGATATGTATAATCTTTTTCTGAATATCGTGCGAAATCAAAGTTTTGATAATCTCTTGCATATTTTAAAAATGTTTTTACACTAAGTGGATGAATAAAAGATTTTTCCGGCATCAAGATATGTTCCATGCCTTCTTTTTCCATGTTTTTTGCATATGTTAGCATTTGTGAAAATTGTTCTCCCAAATATGTCCTTACTGCTACTGGAATGTCAACTAATGATAATAAAATAACTGCTTTGATGTGTTTTTTTATATCTTTTGAAAGTTTATTGTATGCATATATTGTTTTTGTTGCTCCTAAACTATGACCTTGTAAGTAGATCTCTTCATAACCGTTTTCTAATACATATTCAATGGTTCCTAAGATGTCTTCATAGCTTTCTTCTATATCTTCATATGCTGTTCCTCCTAATGTCTTTTTCGAATCTATTCTGTTAATATATGATACTAGGTCATGCCCTCTATTATTATATGTTATATAATCTATGTTGTCTTTATTTAGTGTTTTTGCAATGATTTCATCTCTTTCTTTTAAACAGTTTGTTGCCATTCCATGTGTAGAAATTAATATTTTTTTTGTTGGTTTTTCAGATTGGTAAATCAATCCCCCTAATATTACCTGATCTGGAGTGTTATAACTGATTTGTTTAGTTCTCATATTTCCTCCTCTTATTGTTTGAATTTAATCTTATTATCAATCTCCATTTTCCCAGCCCTCGTAATGCTATTATATCCATATTTTTCTTTGATTTTGTCAACAACTATATCAATTTTTTCTTGTTTATTATCTTTTGTTTCTTGGAAAAGTGAGATTTGTGCTTTTTCTTTTTCTTCCAGATTATCTACTCTTAATCCTATTAATCTTATTGGAGTTTGTGGTTTATACATTTGTTTTAATAATTGTTTTGCTTTTTGATAAATTTCTTTTGTACTTGCTGTAGCATAAGTTAATTTTTCTTGGTGTGTTGTATCTACAAAATCTTTTGTTCTAAGTTGTACATTGACTACATTTGCTTCTAATTGTTCTTTTCTTAGCCTATATGTTACTTGTTCTGCTAATGCTAATAAAATTTCTTCTAGTTTTTCTATTTGTGTGATATTTTCTGGCAATGTAATTGAGTTCCCTATCCCTTTTGGTTTTTCACGTTTGTATTTTACTTCTGTATTATCAATTCCATTTGCATGTTCCCATATTTGTGTACCATGCTTTCCAAATTTTTTTGCTAATATTTCTTTTTTTGTTTTTGCTAAATCTCCTATTGTTTTGATTTGCATGTTATATAGTTTTGGAACTGTTTTTTTGCCTAATCCAAATAGTTCAGATATTGGTAATGGCCACATTTTTGTTTCAATTTCATTTTTAAATAATGTATGGATTTTGTCTGGTTTAGTAAAATCTGATGCCATTTTTGCTAATAATTTGTTGTTAGCTACTCCTATATTTACGGTAAATCCAAGTTCTTCTCTTACTCTTTTATGGATTTCTTTTGCTTTGTCTAATAATGTTGATTTCATTAAATATTGTGTCATATCTAAAAAACATTCATCTATACTGAATTGTTCTATTTTATCTGTATATTCTGATAATAACATGAAAAGTTTGTGTGAATATTCTTTATATATTTTAAAATCTGATGGATAAATTTGTATACTAGGACATTTTATTCTTGCTTGATAAATTGTTTCTGCTGTTTTGATTCCAAATTCTTTTGCTTTTTGACTTTTTGCCAATACAATTCCTGAGCGCTTGCTTTCATCCCCTCCAATAATGGATGGGATTTCTCTAATATCAATTTTACTTCCATTTTTCAACATGTGTAAGGCTGTCCAACTTAAAAATGCATTGTTCACATCTACATGCAAAATTTGCCTTTCCATGATACATCACCAAGGTCATTATAGAATTTTTGTTTGTATTTGTCAAGATTTATTTAATTTTTCTTTTTTGTATTTTATATGTCACTTTTGCAATGATATTGCTTGGAGTTATTTTACTTAAAAACCTTGCTATTTTTACATCTATTCCTGGTATTATATAAAATTTATTTTTTTGCAATTGTTTTATTGCATATTGGGCTACTTGCATGCTATTTGCTTCTCTTAAATGAAATTTTACATTTGCAACTTTACTAAAATTGGTTGCAACTGGTCCGTGGGCATAAAATTGAAATGTGTATATTTGATTTTGCTTTTTTTAGCTCTTCTCTTATTCCTTCAGATAAACGTACAATATATGCTTTTGTGGCATAATATGTGCTCATAAGTGGTCCTGGCATGAAACCTGCAATTGATGCTACATTTAATATTTGTCCTTTGTTTTTGTTTTCAAAGTCTATAAGATATAGCTTTGTTAATATGTGATATGCTGTTACATTTGTTTGTATCATTTTTATTTCTTTTTCTAGTTCTGTTTTGGTGAATTCTCCGCAATCTCCAAACCCTGCATTATTGATTAGTAAGTCAATATCAGGTGCTTGTTCATGTACTTTTTTGCAATTTTCTTCTTGTGATAGATCTGCTACAATTATTTGTACATTCTCTCCTAATTCTTTTGCTGTATCTTTTAACTTTTGTTCATCTCTTGCTACTAATATTAAATCATATCCTTTTTGTTTCAATACTTTTGCCATGTCTTTTCCTATTCCTGATGAGGCTCCTGTGATTAATGCTTTCATTTTTCCCTCCTCTTAAATTTATTTAATATTTTCCCTACTGCATGTACAATTTTTGTTGCATTTTTGTTGGCAATTTCTTTGCCTATTGCTTTTCCTCCTACTGTTATACTAGATACTAATGCACTTAAAATAAATTGTAAGTTGAAATTCATTTGAAATTGTTGCGTAATTTTTACAGCAATTAATGCACTGATAGCTCCACTTAATACTCCACAAATGTCTCCAATAACATCTGCACAAATATTGGCAACTTTGGGTGCATTTTTAATTAGTTGAATGGAATCTTTTGAGCCTTTTATTTTTTTGGTTGCTTTTGCATGAAATTCTTCTTCATTTGCTACGGTTACTGCAACACCAATAATGTCAAATAGGATACCTATTAAAATAACGATAATTAATATGGCACATGCTGGTATGATGTCTAGATTTGATACTCCATTTGTTGATATATATGAAAAAATGACAGATAATATAAATGTCATTATAAATACTTGTATAAACCATTTTGTTGTTTTTTCCATGTTTAATATCATTCCTTTATATTCAAATTAACGCCCTATATTGGGCGTTTCATTTTGTTTTAGATGGTAAAAGTCTAAGTAAATTTTACAGTTTAGGTCTAGTCGAATTTCTCTGTTTCCCACTTAGCATTACTGCTAGAGCTGTTTCCATTTAAGGGAAACATTCATATTCTAATATGAACACCAGATCGCCACTTAAATCTGTACCTTAATCCTTAGACTTCTATGCTTTTATATAAAGCAAACATTCTAGAAGTTTTCCTTAACATATTTTTTGTTCTACTAGTCTTTTTTGCAAATGAAATTTCATAACTCGTGATATCGCTTGGCCAAATTGATATCTTTGATTTTTGTTAATCCCAATACATTCACTCGAGACAGGCTACTCTATGTATTTTGTGTCTTGGCACGCAACATAGGTTTTACTTAAACTTTTGTTTTAAGCCTCCGCGAAAATAGGGGCTCTTATATATGCCATTATATAATACCCTAAATTCTTTACTCCCTATATTCACACAAAACTGGCATTTCGCGCAAATACAAGAAACTTCAACGATACGCCCTTTAGTGGATTTTTAGCCCCACCCTCGTAAAACACTATATGACTAGAATAATGCACCATCGATATATATTATAACATTTTTTCTATTTTATTCCAAATTTTGTTTGAGTTTGTTTTTACCTTTGCTTTTTTACATTTTCTTTAATTTTCTCTCTTTTTCTCTTTCGTACGCCGGGAATCGGGGGACGCCCTTTTTTTCCCTATGCGATTTTTCCCTATCCCAGAGGATACCAACCTATGAGTAATTGAATTTAAAATAACTGCGTAAGCGATCAAACGAATGAAATGAGTGCGACCGGAGCAACTTACATACAATTTTATTTAATTGGAAGTTGCGACACACAAAGTTATGAAAAATTCAATTACTCATAGGTTGGTATCCTCTGGGATAGGGAAAAATCGCATAGGGAAAAAAAGGACGTCCCCGTTTCCCGGCTATAAAAATTTTTTAACCTCTGTAAATATTTCTTCATGTATGTCTTCTATTGTCCTAATTTTACCGTCTTTTACACATTGTATTTCATACCAATTATATTTCTTAGATAGTTTTATTGCTTCATTATATGCATCTTTTAAATGTTCTGGATTTCTTTCGTGTATGTCTTTTTTGGTTTCATTTGTTATCTTGTTTTTTCTATTTTCCATTAGTTTTATAGCATATTCTGTTGGCATATTCAAAAATATAACTTGTGTTGGTACTGGTAGTTCATATAAATTAAATTCAAAATCCCATAACCAGTCTAAAAATTTTTTTCTTTCATCATCATCTTTTATTTTTCCCGCTTGATGTACCATATTAGATGTTGTATATCTGTCTGCTAAGATGATTCCACCTTCTTTATAATATTGGCTATATTCTTTTTTAAATGTGATATATCTATCTGCTGCATAAAATGTAGAGGCAATATATGGGCTAATTTCTTTTGGATCTTCTGCTAGTTCTCCATTTAAATAGATTTTTACTAGTTCTGAACTATTGCTTTCATAGTTTGGAAATGCTATGCTTTTATATTTTATTCCTTCTTTTTCAAATCTTTCTTTTAGTTTTTGCATTTGTGTTTGTTTTCCACTACTGTCTGTTCCTTCTATTACAAATAATTTCCCCATAAAATTCTCTCCTTTTTTATTTAAAATTACCTTGTTCTCTATTCTTTTTTGTAGTATACTTTTATAAAATAATTATACTATTATATTTTTAAAAAAGTCAATTCGTAAATTAAATTTATGCTCGAAAGGAATGAATTTTATGGAAAAAATTGAAAAAGGAAAATTTGAAAAATATTCTGCTAATCCTGAAAATCCTAATTGGGAAAATATCATATCTCGTAAAGCTCCTTTGTATCAAAGAGACACAGATTTACGTGATGTGTTTGAACGTGATGATACTCGTTTACTTCATTCTACTGCTTTTCGTCGTTTAAAGCATAAAACTCAGGTGTTTTTTTCTCCTGATAATGACCATATTTGCACACGTATTGAGCATGTTATGCATGTGGCATCTATTAGTCATACTATTGCTAATGTACTTGGTTTAAATACTACTCTTACACATGCAATTGCTCTTGGACATGATTTGGGGCATAGTCCTTTTGGTCATGCCGGAGAAAAAATTCTATCTTCTTTTTCTATGCGTGATTTGGGCGTTCCTTTTTGGCATGAAAAAAATGGATTAGATTTTGTGGATTATATTGAATTATTAGAAGATAATGAAGGATATAAGCAAAATTTGAATTTAACTTATGCTGTACGTGATGGAATTATTTCACATTGTGGCGAAATTGATGAAAATAATATACGACCTAGAAATGACTTCATTGATTTGGCTGATTATGTTCATCCAAATCAGTTTGCTCCTTATACTTGGGAAGGTTGTGTAGTAAAAGTTGCTGATAAAATTTCTTATGTATTACGTGATATTGAGGATGCTATAACTGTTGGAATTCTAGATAGTCATTTGAGTGAATTATATAGCTTATTAGGATTAGATGTTTTGAATCACAATTTGAATAATACAAATGTTATTAATGATTTAATTTATGATTTATGCTATAATTCTTCTTTTGAAAATGGTTTATGTTTTTCTGAAAAGTCACTTGAATTACTTAATCAGATTAAATCTTTTAATTATCGCAATATTTATTTTTCTGATAGAATTCAACCTTCTAATCGTTATTTTGAAGTTGTTTTGTCTGAAATTTACACATTACTTAAGTCAGCTTATTCTTCTAATAATTTATGGCCTAACTTAGAAAAACTTTGTGATACATATCCTCGATTAGGAAATAGTTTTTTGGAATTTGCAAAAAGTTATTATGAGATTGAAAATCGTGGTAATTTGAAAAATACTATGTTATTTTCTTTGGGTAATGAAGCTGATTTTTGTCAATGTATTTTATATTATATCTCTGGTATGACAGACCATTTTGCTATAGAAGTATATCAAGAAATTATCGGGTTTTAGTAAGTTTTTTGATTTTTTGTAATAAATATGGTATAATATAGTTTGATGACTTGTTGATAGGTCCAGATTTATGGATCTTGTTTTATACTTTTTAGGAGGGCTTTATGAAGGAAAAAAAATTGGCTTATCGGCAATGGATTGTCGATGAGGTAAAAAAGTCTAGTGCGGGATCAATACTTATCAATCCTCGTAAATTAAAAAAGATTGATGAAGATTTGTATTTTACTCGGAGAGCTGGAGGACTCTGCATATTTATATGTGTAAAAGATGATCCTAACTGTCCAGTAATTGTTCACTCGCACGTTTTTTAGATAATAGGGTGTTCTAATGAACACCCTATTATCTTTTTAATTCTAAACATTTTTTATTTAATTTATCATAAATTGGTATCATTCTTTTTTCGTCTGTTACTTTTACTGCATCTTCTATCGGAATCCATTTTACTCCACTGTTTTCGTCTTCTTTTATTTTTACTGTTTCTTGTTCATCCGCTTCTAATAGGAAACAGCAATCCAAGTGTAAATGTGTTCCTACATATTTTCCTCTTTTTACATGTCCATCTACTGCTAAAATTTGTAGTCCAAAGATTCCGTTACTTAATACTTTTAAATTTTCTAGACCTGTTTCCTCTTTTGCTTCTTTTAATGCTACTTTTAGTAGATTCTCTTCTCCATCTGCATGTCCTCCTGTCCATGCCCATGATTGGTAAATATTATGATATATCATTAATACTTTTGTTTTTTCTTTGTTTACTATCCAGTTTGATGCTGTAAAATGTGCGATTTCATTTTCTCTTGTTAGGATATTTTCAAATTTGTCTATATATTCTAACATGAGTTGCTTGTCTTTTTCTTCTTGTTCATTATATGGAATGTATTTTTCAATTTCTTGCTTTAGCATGATAATCCTCCACTTTAACCGCTTACTTGTAAATTATCTATCAATTCTTTTAAGTCAATTACATAGATTGGTTTTGCACTTGGAATTATTAAAACATGTGTTGAAAAAGGAATATAATTTTCGTTTTCTTCTTCATTTAATATAGACCTTGTTATTTTGGTTAAATTATATCCTTCTCTACTAAATGCTGAAAAATCTTCATCATTTACTTCCCAACAAATAACATAATCAATTTCATTTGAATATTTAATTTCGTCATTAAAATCTTTTAATATGTTTCTAAGATGTGTTTTAAATTCTATTACTACAAAGTGTGTTTTCCAAAATGCATATAAGTCATATTTATTTTTATATCCAGATATTACCGGTTCTAAACCTTCAATTTTATTTGCTCCAATTAATTCAAAAAATATAGCTGCAACAGATGCTTCTTGCGTTGTAGGTTTATTTCTAAAATTAACTATTGAGTTTTCTAGTCTTGCCATACTATCTATTTCATTTCTTATTAAATCTCTATCCCAATTTACATTTGTATTTAAGTCAATATCTCCTGCTACATATTTAGCTACATATTTAGTAAATTCTTTAAATATGTCTTTTGCTAAATTTTGATAAATAATTTTAACATTTCCGTTTATAGATTTTCTTCCAATATCAAATTTTAATGTTGCATCTTCAAATATAATAAATATATTTGGCCAATATCCTGTTTTTCCTGAACTTGGATTGTCTATTGTTATTCCTGTTGGCATTCCTTTTACTGATGTATATATTCCTGGTCTGTGTATTGAAAAAATTCTTTTTTCTATCTCTTCTTCATCATCGATCATTTCTTCTTTTAATAAATTGTCTCTTACTGATAATACGTTCCATGTTTTTCTTTGTGGTACAAAACATGCCCAATATTTGATTTTTCTATATCCTTTGTAATTAATTTCGTCTTGTTTATATATAATTTTATCTTTTAAGTATTCTCTTTTTTCTCTGTCTGATTTGCTAGAATCTGAAAATTGTGTTTCAAAAACTGTTAAATCACATAAACTACCCTTATCTCCATTTAAATTTTCTATTGGTAATAAATACTTATATGGTAAGATTTCTTCATGTTTATTTCCATATAAATCTATCATTTTTAAATAAATTTTTATTTTATTTGTTTCTTCAAATATATTTAATACATTTCCTACTGCTGTTTTTGTTCTTATTATGTATTTCATTGATGGAAAATCTAATTGAAATAATTCTTCATTTTTCACTCCTGTTACTGTTATTTCTGTACCATTTATGTTTTCTTCATTGTTTTGAACTTCCAATTTTAATATTTCGTTATTTGAGCTTTCTTTCCATTGTTTTGCATTATTGATTATCATAAATGATGGCTCATTTGTTTCTAAATAATTTGTTTTTATTGTAAATTTATTGCTTTGAAATATTACATATTTCAGACCTACACCTTTTTCTCCTATTTCTGCATAACTGTTTTCTTTGTCTGTAGAAAATGGTTTTAATAATATTGGTATTTTTTCTTTTTTTATCCCAATTCCTGTATCTTTAACTTTAATTGTTCCTGTTGTGCAATCAATTTCTATATGAATTTCTTCGTCTTTTTCTCCTACTTCTAATTTATTTCCTTGTTGTTCTAAAGTTTGTTTTTTCTTTGTTATTGCATCTACACTATTTTGTAGTAGTTCCGCTAGTATATCCCAAAAATTGTTATAGCTGTCATCTATCCCTTTTATACTTTTTCTTATGCTACTAATATCTGGTTGCAAAAAATCAATATAGTTTTCCATTTTTTCTCCTTTCTTATACTATTTTTATGTTTACCATATCTTATCATGTTTTTATTTTTTATGCAATATTTTACTAAAAGTTTTTTATTTACTTTTTAGTTTACTTCCATTTTTTCCAAATTTCTTCTTTAAAACCAATCAATATTCCCTTGTCTGATATTAATAATGGTCTTTTTATTAGCATGCCATCACTTGCTAATAGTTCTATTTTTTGTTTATCACTCATGTCTTTTAATTTTTCTTTTAAATTTAGTTCTTTGTATTTTAATCCACTTGTATTAAACCATTTTTTTATTTCTTGTCCGCTTTTGTTTATCCATTCACTTAGTTCTTTGATTGTTGGTGTATTTTCAATTATATTTCTGTCTGTGTATTCAATATTGTTGTCTTCTAGCCATTTTTTTGCTTTCTTACATGTAGAGCATTTTGGGTATTCTATAAAAATATTTTTCATTTTATTTTTTCTCCTTTTTTATTTGATAGCTTTGATCATTTTCCACAATTATATCACAATATGTTAATTATTTGAATACTAATATTCTACACTCTCATCAATCCATTTCTCCATTTCTTCAGTTAAGCATCTTATCTCTGTTCTTGAAATAGCAGGAACTTGATAATCATGTATTGATTTTATTGTTTCAACAATTTCATTTATTTTATCTGCCCTTGTTCTAAACTCAAGCTTAAATTCTTCCTTTGTTTCTATTTTTCCTCCCCACCAATAATCTGATCTAACTTTAGATATTTGACTTCCTGCAACTAACTTTTTCTCCATTAGAGTTTTTGAAATTCTATCTGCTATTTCTTGTTTATCACATAATGTTGTTACAATATAATATAAATAGTGATAATATTCAGGTTCATCCTCATCTTCGTCATCATAAAATTCATAACCTGCAAAGTCTTCAGGCTTATATCCATATTTCTGCAGTTCTTCATCATTTTCTATCTTTTTAATAATTTGTTTCGTTCTGCTTACAGGAAAAGGTACTTCAGCGCCTAAATAGTATTTTGCTTTTGTTACCAATGCTACGACATCATCTCCTGCCCTATTTACAAGCACTTTATCGCCTGCTTTAACAGATTTATCATCACTTAAATAATTATAGAAACCATATACGTCTAAATTATCAGTATATAATACTGTTACATAATAGTATTCTTTATCAAAATCTTCAATTTTAGGCATTCTTGATTTCATATTGTTAGTATAAATATCATATATTATGCCTATATCCTCTGTTTTTCCGTTTTCTAAATCGTTAAATAAATCATAAGGTATTTCTTTCTTATCTTTTAAATAAACACTTGTCCAAAATCCTTTTAAGTCTGCTATTTCTTTTGCTTTTCTTAAACTATCTATTGAATACTTTTTTATATATCTTTCATTTAATATTTTTGCCATAGTTTTATCTATCATAAACTCAAATTCGTTTACTATTTTTATTACCTTTTCATTTTCTATATTAACTGACGGATTTTCTATAGTGAAATCTATATAAGCATCTAATAGATGTTTTGCTACTTCTCTTAATTCTACAATGCCACAAATAGAAGAAAATTTTACAAAAGCATATCCTTTTTCATTATTATTTTCTAATTGAAAACCTGCAATTACAACTCCATATCCTTCCCAATTTTCATATCTTTCAAGTAATTTTAGAGATGGTTGCTTTTTATCTATTAATTTCAGTTCTTCAGTTATTTTGCCTTTAAATGGATAGAACGTTACCCATTCTTTTATGTATTTTGAGCAAAAAGGTTTTATTTTTATATCTGGATAATTATAATACTTTTCATTCTTTAAATTTAATAATTCTTTACATATAATGTGTTCTTTTGAAAATTCTTCTTTTCTCTCTATTAAAACTACTGATATTTTTTCGATATCATATAAGAAATAGTCATCAATTTCGTATTTTTTAAAATTCCAGAATTTCTTTTCAAGATATTTTTCAAATTCAATTAAAAATTCTTTAAAACTATTCATTCATATCTCTCCTGACTTATTATTAATATTAGTAGTTTTCCTCTTTTAAAATTTTATTAAATAGTTCTTTTGTGTTATCATATGTAATCGTTTTTATTGCATCTTGAAATGTCATCCATTTCATTGCTTTTATTTCACTTTCTTGATATTTTTCATTACCACTTATTTTCTTAGCAATAAAAAAAACAACTTGCTTATATGTGCCTTTATCTGTAATGTATTCCATTGTGTATCTTTTATTTTCATTTATTTCTACATCTAAATTTGTCTCTTCCTTTACTTCTCTTATTGCTGTTTCTATTTCTGTTTCACCAGCTTCCATATGTCCTTTGGGAAATCCCCAATGTCCTTTTGTTTGTTGAATTAAAAGTACTTTGTCTTTTTCTATAATAATGCATCCACATGATTTTTCTTTTTTTAAATTATTCATCTTATAATCTCACTTTCAAAATATTGTTCTTGAAAACTTGTTAGCTTTCTTATTTCTTCATCAGTGTAATTTTTTCCTTTTGGTACAACAATTAATTTGTCATCATCTTCATTATTTCTATGTATTACCGCTATGCATTTTCCTTCGAAGTTTTCTATTGGTTTATTAATTCCTAAAACATAGCAATCTAATTCTTCTCCATCTCCACTTATTGTATTCGGTACAAATCCATAATTTACTGGATATGTAAATCCATGTTTTGGATGTTTGCTATTAAGTGGTCTATCTATTTTTACTTGAACTGTATTTCCAATATAGTTATATGATTTTTTCTGTTCTAAAGAAATTGCCTTATTGTATTCTTTTATTCCAAAATCAACTGTTGGAATAATTTCTTTATTTTTATACATTCTTATAAATTCCTCTATTGTAACCCATTTTGCATCTATTGACTCTCCATCTTGGAAAATTATATCTTTTAAATTTATATTTCTTCTAAACAGCCCTAAGTCTTTAAAGTCTGGCTGTAGTTTATCTCTTCGTATTTCTTTTAAAAATATCGCTTCTTTCTTGGAAAATTCAATTCCTAACTCTTCTTTTAATTCTCTAATAATCCCTTCTAAACTTGTTTCTCCTGCTAAAATCGAACCACCGTTGCATTCCCACATTAGTCCAAATTTTTTGTGTTCCGCTCTTTTACTTATTAGAATTTCATTTTTAGAATTCATTATAATTCCTGTTACTACAATATGATACTCTCCTTCTTTGAATTGATATACATTTCTTTCAGCGGTTCTTCCTGTTTTATTTCTATTTATATCATATATATCCCATAGTTCAGACATATTATAATTCTCCTTGAAAATTTTTTATATTTCTATTTATATTTCTTTATTTCAATTATCATTTTCCCCTTTTTGTTAGTTCCAATACATTTGCATACAATAAATTTTCCTACTTTTCTAATCGCTAGTATATCATTTTCCTTTAATAGCCTTGATGCTTTATTTTCACATTTATCATTTACAAAAACTTTTTCTTCTACTAATAATTCATTCGTCTTATTTCTTGAAATTTTTGCTAGTTCAGATACAATGCTATCTATTCTCATTGACGCTACAGAAATTTGTATTTTTTTGAATTCTTGCTCTTTTATTTTTGCTTCTTTATAATTAATAATTTCTATACTTGCTTTACTTAATCTTATAAAGTTTTTTAAGTGGTCAACTATATATTTTGCATTTTCTTCTAATACAAATATGTATGCTCCATTTTCACTGACATTTATATCTCCTATTCTGTTTCTATTTAATCCTGCTTTCATAGCCATTCCTAAATAGTCTTTATGTGAATATTTTCCAATAACTTCTTTTGGAAGTGTTATTTTTATTGCTTTTATTATATTCTCTAAATTTTTTGTTACTATCTCTAAATCGTATTTTTCAGGATATATTACAAGTACTTCTGCTTCTGCACCTTCATATCCTCCAAAAAATAAATAGTTTTTTATTTTTTGTTTATTTAATTCTTTTTGTATTATTTCTTTCTGATATTTGTTTAAAAATTCTGTATTTACTATTTTATTTCGCGTTTTACAAATTTTAATTTTGTCCAATAGTTTTGCTATTATTAATTTATCATTAATCAAGTCTTTTACTCCTTTTATGTTTATTATTGATTGATATGATTATATCATATTATATTAATTAATTACAGCTATTTCTGCTAAAACTTGTGTATTTATGCAAAGTTTTACCCATAATTGTAACCAAAATGTGACAATTTTACCAAAATAATAATAAAAAGCACATGCCAAAATCTAGCCTGTGCTTCTTATTCTTTTGGTTGCGTGGGTAAGATTCAAACTCTCTACCTTCGGGTTATGAGGGCTTGATAAGTGATTTTGAGAAATTTTGTTAACTTGAGTTTTTATTAGTTTTAATAGGGTTAGATTAAATTGGTGTAATTATGAATTTGGTTAAATTAGGTCATTTTTTGCAATAATTGTCCCCAATTTGTCCCCAAAAATTTTAATAAAAATGGAGGTTAAAAGAATGAAAATTAATGATATTTTTAAAGATGTAGAAAGTGAAAATTTATTAGAAAAATGGTTAGAATTTAGAGAGGAAGATTTATGTCATATGGAGAAAGAAGATAAAAAAACACTTGCTTAACTTTGATAATTTTGCTAAGAGAATTTTGAAAAATACTACTAAAGAAGGTTATAATTATGTTTCTAAACAATTGGAATTTATGCATGATGACTTTATTGATTATTGTTCATATTGGAATAACAAATATTATATGAATGGGTTTAGCGATGCAATTAAGTTAATTTTAAGTGGATTGAAATTATAACACCAAAAGGCGAGTAAATTCTCGCCTTTTATAATATTATTCATTCATAATTTTTTATTTTTTCAAATATGTTCTCATCAAGTTTTCTTTTTATATCTCTTATATTATTAATACTTTCATAATCAATATCAATAACTTCTAAATATTCTGCGGGGGATAATGTAATATTTACATCATTTTCTTTTAAGTCTTTTATAAGTTCTTCAACATATTTTACTGCGTATTTTTTCTTTTCATCTATTCTTAATGGCATAAATTCATACACGCAATCCACTCTTGACTGAAATTCACTCGGAATTTGCTGGCAAAACTCTTTTTTGCTTATATTACTTGTGAATATTATTAAAAATCCATCTAAATCATGTTCATTGCTCATCGAATCTGTAAATTTACCATCTTCAAGTAGTTCTAAGAAAAAATTAAATATTGCTTTATTTGCTTTTTCAAATTCATCACATAGTATTAATCCTATTTTATTCTTAGATAGTTTCACAGATAATTCTCCAGATTCACATCCTACATACCCTTTAGGGCTTCCTATCAAACTATTTAGTGCATCTTGACTACTATAATTTCCAAAGTTTATTTTTATAAAATTATCATTACCTGAATTCAAATTTTTAGCAATTATTCTCGCTACTTCTGTTTTCCCTAATCCCGTACCTCCTAATAAGAAGATTGATAATACTTTTTTTCTCTTTAGCTTATTGAGAACAATAAAATTGTCTATTTTATTAGAAAAATCTTCTTTAAATTTGTTATGTCCGAATAACTCTTCTTTAATTGCTTTTTTCATTAAAATTAATTTCTGTTCTTCAATATTTACGATTGTAGTTTTACTATTTTCTTCGTAATCTGCATCATAAGAATTATTCAACTTTATATTATTGAATAATTTATTTATTTCTTCATCATATTCAAATGTAAACGGATAATTTTCTAATACTTTTTCTTTTAGATCTCTTCTAACAATTGCATCATAGTCTTCAAAATTATTTAATAGTTGCTCAAACATATATACTGTTTCTGGGGTATGATCATTTGCCAAAACTATACTAGTAATATCTATCAATATTTTCATTTTATTTTCTTTTATCTTTCCAATTAATTCATTATTAATTTTTGAAAAGCTTATAAATATTATTTGATTTTGTTGACAATATTCAATAACTTTATTTAATTCACTTAAATTATTGTATGTATAAATTATTTTTCTATTTATTGCTAGTTTATCTTGTATACTTTCTTCATTATTTTCTAATAAATTTAAACATTCACTCTTATCAAATAAGTTTCTTAATAAATCCAATACGTATTCCGCATACTTTTCATCCACTACTATTTTGGTTCCACTTGTTATATTATATAAATTCAATTCTACTGAATATACATTAGCTTTATCATTTCTAACAAATGGAATAATATTAGTTATATCTATTATCACATTTGAATTTTCTTCTAGTAACTCTAATGTATCTTTAAATTTGAATTGTGTAAATAAAATATCTTCTTTATCACATTTCTCTAATAATATATTAAATTCTTTTATCCCTTTATATGTATATATAGTCCATCTATTCATTTAATAATTTCTCATCCTTTTTCCTAGAAATTTTTCTTATTAGTTTTTGATACCATTTTATCTTTATTTGTTTTTCTTCTTTAAATTCTATATTTTGTATAATACCTATCACATCAATAAAATTATATTTAGTATTTTTCTTATTATCTTCCGTTTTTATATTTTTAGTTGGTGTTTCACTACTTTGTATTACTTTTGTTTCTACCTTTAGACTTTTTTCACCAATATTCGTAAAATATTGAAAAGTGCTATCATATATTTCTGATCCCATTACCTTTTGTTTATATACTCCTATAATAGATACTTTTCCTATCAACAAATCATATATACTATATTTGTTTTCAAATTCATTATCTAATTCCATTGGTATTTTTAATATGATTTGATCATTAATACCATCAACTTTCCCCTTTAATACATAACAATAATCACGTAACATACTTGAAATCAAGTTGTTCATATCCAATCCTTCGACAGAAAATCCTTTTAAAGCATCTTTTCGTAATAATTGTATCTCTCGTAGATTACTTTCCTCATAAATTGATAAATGCACATTGTCAATTTTAATCAAATCTCCTTCTTTAATTCCAGTATCTTTATATTCTTTACATTTTCTTTCTATTTGCCTTAATAGAATTGATTTTGTAGTCTTTACATTTAAAGTTTCTACCATTTTATTAGATGATGTTATAGTTTTACCCTTTTCGGTTCCTGAAATAGCTTTTATCTTAGCCAGATATTCTCCACTATCTAATGCTGCTTCTGTAGATGAACTTTTTCTCTTGAAAATTTCTTTTTTTATTCCTTTTTCCTTCTCTAACTTTTCTGGAATTATATTATTTATCATCATTGCTATTTCATATACTTTGTTAAAATTTAAATAATATATATTAAATGATTTGTTATCCATATCTTTTCCTACTTTCCCTTTATAATAATCTATTATTGATATCCTTTTTTTCTATTATTTTTTCTTCTTCAACTTCAAAGTCTATTATTCCAATATTTTCCCCGTTTTTACTAATATTAGTTGCTGTATATTTTACATTTATCACCTGTTCATACCAATTTGATAGTGCATCTTCGTAATATACTGTTATAAAAATATTATATGGTTCTTCTAAACTTTTTAAAGTAAAAAAACTATTTATTATAACCTCCTCTTCTTTATCTAAAACATATATTGTATCTCTTCCTAAAATTCTTTGTTTAATATTTATCAAAGAATCCATTTTTATATCTACTTTTATACTTTTAACAGTATTTAACCCTACATTTTTTATTAATATATTAAAATTATAATTAATTCCGTCATCAATATTAGTTAATATAAATTCCTCTAGTTTACTATTCTTATTTTCTTTTGAGTCTATTTTATATTTCAGTATTGGCATATTTTGTATGCGTAAATTTTGTTTATCTCTTTCAATACTATCTTCTTTGTTTCTGTTTATTTGCCATATTGTAACTATTACAAGCACAATTGCTCCAATTACTGCTGACATAATTCCTGCCGAATAATTTGCTAAAAATGCTAACCAATTCTGAGAATTAACATTTGTAGTCCACCCCATATATGTTGGAACATTATATCTATCTAAATAATATATTACATTTGGAACTAATGTAATAAAAAATAACATAATATATAGTACTTTTTCTATATAGTCTTTACATTTTTTATAATTATACCAACAAAAAAGTGCCATTCCTATTAATATTATTCCAACTACTACTATATTAATCAACATATATTATCCTCCATTTATTTATATCATATTTAAATTGTATTTTTTGTCGAAACTTGTCTTTTATTATCAAAAAAGCAAAATAATTCTGTAATGTATAATTACTATTATTCTGCTTTTCTTTAGTTTATTTATTTCCAATATAATATTTAATCATTTCTGTGTATTGATCTTGTGCGTTTAAACAAGTATCTATTAAATATCCTTTTTCTTTATTAGTTTGATATTGATTTAATCCCCTATAAAAAAATAGTTTTTCTTTATCCAGAATAATAAATGGTACTATATTATTTTTTAAACATTCTTTAAATGCAATTATTCTACCAACTCTTCCGTTACCATCTTGAAAAGGATGAATTTTTTCAAACTTAGCATGAAATTCTATTATTTCATTAATTGTGATTTCTTTTAAAGATTCATACCATTCCAATAATTTTTTCATATCTCTTTCAACATTTTTGGGTTCTGTAGTTTTTAAACCTCCTACTTCATTTGGTAATTTTTTATATTCACCAATATTAAACCAAGCTTTTCTACTATCTGATGTTCCTTCTTTTAAAATCTTATGAAATTCTTTTATCATTTTCTCTGTTATTTTTTTGTCTGCTATATCTAACATATAATCAACTAACTTAAAATGATTAGTTGTTTCTAAAACATCATCTAAATCTGTTATTGAATCCTTTTCTGTTAATAATGTATTAGTCTCATAAATATATCTAGTCTGGTCTTCTGTAAGTTTACTTCCTTCAATATGATTTGTATTATATGCAAAAATAACTTGTGTATTATGATATAAATTTCCTTTTAATTTCATATTTTTTTGTTCTCTTAATACTTCTAAAATATTAATTTTAGATACATCAAAAGTATCTTCTTTTAATAACTCATCAATCGAAAGTTCAAATAATTCAGCTAATTTTTTTAATGATTCAATATTAGGTTCTAATGTTCCCGCTTCATATTTGGAAATAGTTGCTGCCTTTACTCCTAATACTTCTGCAATTTCACTTTGAGTCATATTTTTATTTTCTCTATATGATTTTATTTTTTCTCCTAACATAATAAAAACTCTCCTTTTCAGATTATAATAATATTATATCATATCATTTCCAAAAAAGAAAGTTTTTATTTTAATTTATAATATATTTTCTAAAATAGAATATATAATGATTCTAGATAATTATATATATTACTCTACTTTATAGTCTTCATTATCTTCTGCAATCATCAATTCATTATTAGAAACATCTTCATCTATTTTATATTTCATGTTATTTTTAGTAAATATTGTATTACTTGTAATACTAAAGAATTTATCAAAGAAATTTAATAATCTATCCATTACCACATTCTTTTTCTTTAGTCTAGACCTATCTTTAGAAAACATATCCATTGGTGGTAATATCGATGATATCTCCAACCCTTCTGTTTCTATATTTCCTCTCTCGAATGATTTTTCTACAAATTTATATGTTTTTTCTTCATCCAAATTTTCTTCTTCTATTATTTTATCCAATTCTTCTTTCTTCTTACTATTCATAAATTTTTCAAAATCCTCATACACATCTGAACTAGTATTTAATGAGTCTATAAATGATAATATTAAATCTTTTTTATTTCTTAAGTCTGGACTAGACATAATTGCTTTATTAATTGTTATTAGAACTTCTTTATCTTCCATATTACTTTCATGATATTTCTTAACTAAAGCTAAAATATAATCTATATTTACTTCTATCTGTTTTATTAATTCCATCTCAAATACGATGTCTTCTGTTATGTCTGTTGATTCTACTTTAGATTTTCTTCTAAACTCTTCATAAATATCTTGATATGTACTATGATAATCTTGAACATCCCTTTCCGTTAATAACTGCTCACTCTTAAATTGATCAAATGAATTTAAAATATTAGTAACCTTAAGAATTGCTCCATATAACTTTATAAATTCTTTTTGATTTTGCTCTCCAATTATAACTGTACCTAATGGGAATTTTTCTTTTAATTCTTTAATAAGTTCTTTATATCCTTTGAATTCTTTTCCTTGGTCATCCTCATAGCCATAGTAATAATCTTTATATGGTTTTAATAAAACTATACCTGAGGCATTATTATCTCCAAATAATGCTAATGCATCATTTAATTCTTTCTCCAAATTTCTAAATGAAATAACATTACCATATGTTTTAACAGAATTTAATATTCTATTTGTTCTTGAAAATGCCTGTATTAATCCATGATATTTTAAATTCTTATCTACCCATAATGTATTTAGTGTCACTGCATCAAATCCTGTAAGAAACATATTTGCAACTATTAAAATATCAATTTCCTTGTTTTTCATTCTTAATGAAACATCTTTATAATAATTTTGAAACTTCTCTCCTGTTGTATCATAACTTGTTCCAAACATTTTATTATAGTCTTCAATTGCTAATTCAAGGAAGTCTCTGTCACTTTTATTTAATCCATCTGTAGTTTCAGAGTTTTCATCAAAAACACCATCTGCCACTTCATCATTTATTCCATAACTATAAATAAGTGCTACTTTTAAATTATGGTTTTTGTTATTTTTAAACTCTTGATAATATTTTTTTGCCATACTTATATTAGACACAGCGAAAATTGAATTAAATCCTTTAATATTAGATGTTCTCTTTATTTGATTTGCATCTCTGTTTTTCGCAACTTCTATTACATTTTCCAATGTATTATACACATAAGATTCATCATTTTTGGTTTTAGTAGAAAAATGTTCAATAATATATTTAGTAACTGTTGCTATTCTAATCTTATTATCATATGCTTTCTCAACATCAATTTTATATATTTTTTCATCTTTCACATCTTTTTTTATATCCACTCTACCAATATATTCATATCTAAAAGGCAATACATTTTTATCGCTTATAGCGTTTACTATTGTATATGTATGAAGTCTTTCCCCAAATATTTGACCCGTAGTTTGCATTATTCCTTTTCTTGTTTGAGCATTACCTGTAAAAATAGGAGTACCAGTAAATCCGAAAATAATCCACTTTTTGAATTTACTTGTTATATTTTTATGCATATCTCCAAACTGGCTTCTATGACATTCATCAAAGATAAAAACTATCTTTTTATTAAATGCTTTCGAACTCTTATTTTTCTTAATAAAACTATCTAATTTTTGAATCGTTGTAATAATAATTTTAGATTTATTGTCTTCTAATTGTCCCTCTAATATTTTAGTATTAGCATTTGAATTAGCACAACCTTTTTTAAATCTATCATACTCTTTCATTGTTTGATAGTCCAAATCTTTTCTATCTACTACAAAGATAACTTTATCTATGTATTTAAGATTACTTGCTATTTGAGCTGTTTTAAATGAAGTTAAAGTTTTTCCAGAGCCAGTTGTATGCCATATATATCCACCTGCTTCAATTGTTCCATATTTATTATAATTATTTGCTACTTCTATTTTATTTATTATTTTTTCTGTTGCTGTTATTTGATATGGTCTCATTACTAATAAATCTTCTTCTGCAGTAAGAATGCAATATTTAGTAATGATATTTAATAATGTTCTTTTACTTAAAAATGTTTTTGCAAAATCTTCTAGATCACATATTCCATTATTATTTTGATCTGCCCAATATGATGTAAATTCAAATGAATTAGATTTTTTTACTTTTTTTCCATCGAGATGTTTATATCTAGTAGTATTTGAATAATATTTAGTAAATGTTCCATTGCTTATAACAAATATTTGTATATAATTATATAAACCAGAATTGTACCAAAAAGAATCTCTTTGATATCTTTCTATCTGATTAAATGCTTGTCTTAATTCAACTCCTCTTCTTTTTAATTCTATATGAACCATAGGCAATCCATTAATTAAGATAGTAACATCGTATCTATTCTTTCTTTTGTCTGTTTCCACTTCATATTGGTTTATTACTTGAACAAAATTATTATGTATTCTTTGTTTTTCTTTATATAATAAATAAATATTTTTTAACTCTCCATTTTCAAGCTGCAATGGATATTTATAGTCTTCTTGTATCTTTCTTGTTTTTTCAACTATTCCATCATTGGGATTTGCAATAAAATTGTTAAATAATTCGTTCCACTCTTTGTCTGTAAATCTTATTTCATTTAGTTTCTCTAATTGTTCTCTTAAATTATTTATTAAATCATTTTCATTTTTTATATTTAAATACTCATATGATTGTTCCTGTAATATTTTTATGAATTCACTTTCAAGTTCAGCTTCACTTTGATATGATGTTTCTTTTCTTTTTATTGCTTTATATTCTGTTAAAACTGTTGAATTATCATTTTCAGAAATAATATTTCCTTTATTTTTCATCTATTTTCCCCCATTTAAAATTCTCAACAAATTTATAATATGTACTTTTAAATAATTCCTTATCATCATATGTTAATCCTTTATATTCTACATCAGACAATTTACTATGACTATATAAATTAATAATTCTCATAAATTCTTGTTTTTTATCACTTTCTACACACTCATTCCAGTGACGATACCCTAAAAAGTTTGATGTCTTTTCTAACAGATTTCTAAATAGATTAAAATGATATTTTTGAATATCTTCTTGATTTATTGCCCTTTCTATTTCTTCTTTAATCATTAGGTGATATCCAAATGGACTATCTGCTTTTTGATTCTTTAATTTATACACATTATCATTCTTTTTTAATATAGATGGCTTGAAATTGTAATCTCCATTTTTCCTATATTGATTATATATAACATTATAAAATAAAGCATGGTGCGTAGTAATCAAAAATTTTAATTTATGATTGTTATTGTTTTTATATCTCTCTATTATTTCTATTAGCATCATTGCAATAGAAATAATTTTTGAATCATCTATAGATGAAACCGGATCATCCACAATAATATACTCAAGGTTATCAAAAAATTCAGTAAGTCTATCATCCTTATCCATATTTAATGTATCTACTGCTGTCTCTAAAATAGTGTAGAAAATTGACCATATAAATACACTTTCTTCTCCTTTTGATATTTTTATTCCTCTATCATAATTACTGTCTCCTGTAGCAATATTAAAAGTTATTTCACCCTTGTCCAATTCAAAACTTGGCTCTACTTTTGAATTAAGAATGTGTGTAAAATTTTCTATGATTTGATTTTCAAGCCCCTGCTCTTTAATTAATTCTACTAACCAACAAGATGGATTAATTTTAAAAATAAAATTATCATTATCCCATGTAAATAAATCTTCTACAAATGCATTATAACATAATATCTTGTCAGCATCCATACTATCAGTTAATGTTGTAGATAACCTCGTTTTTCCTGTTGCATTAAAGGCATATAATAAAGATATATTCTTATTTTGGTTTCTTGAATTTAAACTATACTTTATATTTTTAGCAACCGCTTCAATTGAATTAAATTCACTCATTAAGCAATCACCTCTTTAAAATTTAATAGTTTATTTCTATAATACTCATATTGCTTCCTTCTTAATTCTATTTCAGCCGGTAATCCTTCTGAAATGTCATTTATCAATTTATCAAACTTATCTAATATGTTTACTATTCTTTTTTGTTCTTCTAATGGAGGAATATTTAAATTTATTTTTTTTATCATTGGAGTTGTTACCTGCTGTATTCCACCATTTGTAGACTCTATTTCTGTTATATATAAAGCATAATTTAAATATTTTGCTAATACAATTTTCTCATTTGGTATAATAGTTATTAAACGGATTATTGGAGTATATTTTCCAATCCTATAAGTATGATACCCTACTGTTCCTCTAGCTGATATGGTAACTGTATTTCCACTTACTTTATAACTTTTACTATATCCATAAATAGCATTTTCCCCAACACCATTTGAAATTACTGGATATATATATTCACCTTTGGGCTCTTTTAATCCCTTGATTGTATTTTCTGGCACATCTCCTCCTGCAAATATTTTTTCTGTAATTTCACATATATTATAACTCTTATATATTCTTTTATCCTTTGGCTTTAACAAATTTTCTCTCCAAAATTCATATTGATACTGTCTTGCTTCTAATTCTGCTTCTAATTCTGCTTCTAATTCTGCTTCTAATTCACTAAATCCATCAAGAATCTTTACTATTTCTTCTTGCAATTCTATTGGCGGTACAGCTATAACTAAATTTCTAAAATCTCCTTGATTTAACTTAGGTATATTACCATGTATTAAATCAGTAACATCTATAGTTTGAATATAGTGAAATAAATATCGTAACATTACCCCATCAACTTCTTCAATAATATGAGCATGATTATTAACCCATATTTTACCTTCTGCCCAATTAACTATTGGAGTTCCAACTTCAGTTATTACGCTTCCATCTTCTCCTACTAATACAAACTTTCCATCAAAAATATAATCTGACACATAATCTTGTATCCCATTTGCTCCATAATATGGATATTGACCTTTTTCTCTTTCTCCCCTTTTTACAGGCTTTCTCATATTATCTAACAAATTACAACAATCCTCTAGTTTTCTATATTCCACATCATTAGCACACATCTTTTTAATTAAATCATTAATCTTACTCATTATCTTCCTCCAATTCTTGGATTATTTTATCAAGTTCAATTCTTATTTTGTTTTCTCTTTTAACTACTTCTTTTATTTTTTTATTTATTTCTTTTATATCTATTTTTTCTTCTTCTGAATTGCTTTTTATATATGTATTAACTGATATATTATAATCATTATTACCTATTTCTTCATTAGATACTGTTACTACTGGTTCATTTACTTTTCCTTGTCTATTTTTAATTTTTTCTATAATCCAGTCTATATTATCAGAAGATAATTTATTTTTATTAGTATTTCTTACAAATTCATTTGAGGCATCTATAAATAATACATCATTGGTTTTCTTTGATTTCTTTAATACTAATATGCATGTTGCTATTGATGTACCAAAAAACAAATCGCTTGGTAATTGAATAACAGTATCTATGAAATTATTATCTATCATATATTTTCTAATTTTTTGTTCTGCCCCACCACGATACAAGACTCCAGGAAATTGAACTATAGCAGCGGTTCCTCTTTGACTTAGCCATGACAACATATGCATTGTAAATGCAAGATCTGCCTTAGATTCTGGTGCAAGTATTCCAGCAGGAGCAAATCTTTCATCATTAATTAATATTGGATCTGATTTTCCTGCCCAATGAATTGAATATGGTGGATTAGAAACTATCGCATCAAATGGTTCATCATCCCAATTCATAGGATTTGTTAAAGTATCTCCCCTTGATATATCAAATTTATTGTAATTAATATCATGTAAAAACATATTTATTCTTGCTAAGTTATATGTTGTCAGGTTAATTTCTTGCCCAAAAAAGCCATTTTTTATATTTTCTTTTCCCAATATCTTTGCAAACTTTAATAATAGACCACCCGAACCACAACAAGGGTCATATACTTTATTTATTTCTTTTTGGTCCATTATTACTATTTTTGCAAGCAATTCTCCAACTTCTTGTGGAGTAAAAAATTCTCCTCCAGATTTTCCTGCATTTGAAGCATACATAGTCATTAAATATTCGTATGCATCTCCAAATGCATCAATTGAGTTATCTGAATAATTACCTAATTTAAGTTCTCCTATTGCATCTAACATTTTAATTAGTTTTTCATTTTTTTCATCTACTGTATTTCCTAATTTATTACCTTTAACATCGAAATCATCAAATAAACCTTTAACGTCTTTTTCAGAGGCAGTTCCCTTAGCAGAAGTTTCTATATTTTCAAATACTTTATGTATTGTTATATTTAAATCTGGATTAATTTTTGCTTTTTTTCTTACATTACAAAATAGTTCACTTGGTAAAATAAAAAAACCTTTATCTTTTAAAATATCCTCTCTTCCATATTCTGCATCTTCATCTGATAAATTTCTATACTCAAAATTTTTCTTTCCTACTTTTCTTTGATTATTATTAACATAATTTTCTATGTTTTCTGATATAAATCGATAAAATAATAGTCCTAACACATATTGTTTAAAATCCCAACCATCCACTGAGCCTCTTAATTCATCTGCCATTTTCCAAATTGTTTTATGAAGTTCTTCTCTTTCTCTTTCTTTCTTAATATCCATTATTTTTCCTCCCTTATTATACATATACTTTTCTTTTTAATCTTATTTTTATATTTATTTTATTATCTCCTCGTTTTTGAGTATTTCTCTTATCTTATTCCAACTATTTTTACTATGGAAAATTCCATCATATATGTCTGATGGAATATCATCTTTTTCTTTGGCTAGATTGTTAAAGAATTTATTTCTTTCTTCCCCTTCAATTTCTAAACAATTTGCAATTTTAATTTGTAAATCTCTGTCTGGTGGTCCACTTTTACCATTTATCATTCTATTGACATATGTAGGCGTAACATCAATCATTCTTGCAAATTTGTTTTGACTTATTTTATTATTTTTTAATTTTTTATCTAAAAAAGTTTTAAATTTGCTCATTTGTATAACCTTTCATATATAAACTATAAACTATTAGTTTGTAATTTATATATCATATTTACTATATTTAAGCAATATTTGTCGTAAAAATGTAAAGAAAATTTAATATATCTGTAATATTTTTTACTTAATACTCGTTTTAAAATTTCAATATATAAGAGGACTATATGTCAAAAAATAGTCCTCTTATATATTATTATTTAGTTTTATTATAATTGATTTCTTGCCATACTTCTAAATCCAGTTTTTTATCAATAAGATTTAGTATTACCTTTTGCTTTTTATATATAGCTTGCATTAAATGTAAAAGTTCTTGTCGATCTATCTCTGAAATTTGTGTAGCAAATTTACAAATATGCTTTATATCTTTAACAATACTTTTAACTTCTCTTGTATTTTCGGCATATGCTTTAAAAATTTCATCTTGCCCTTTTATATCCACATTAGTTACTCTCTCATAAATTGCTGCATCTCTAATATATGGTGCAAGCCTTTTATAACCATAATTGTATGCTTTTGCTTCAATTAACTTTCTTTCTTCATCTGAAACCCATACTTTTATACTTTTTCTTCTATGATTTGGATTTAAATCTTCTCTAATAATAAATCATCTCCTTTAATTTATTCCAAAATAATTATCGTAAGCATATCCAGCCTTAATATATTTCTCTGTTAATTCCATTTTATATTCTTCTAATAGTTCCAAATATTTTTGCTTGAAACAATTTTTACATAACCATTCTATTCCTTCTTTTGAAACATATAATTTATCATTATCACAGTATGTAAAAGTGTTTCCTGAATTTGCTAGAGACATTTTCATCATTGCTCTATATATTGTATCTTTTTTCCTATGGAAATAGTTTTCTAAATCTAAAAAACATAAATCAATACTCCATAATGTTTTAGATTTTTCTCCTAGGAATTTTTCATATTCTTTTATTCTCATTTTAAAGAAATCGATATCAGCATCGATTTGTTTCTTTTCTGACTGAAAATATACATATATTAGCCATAGGTATCCTTCGAATAAAATATAATATCTCTTACTTCTAACTTTTTCACTTTTCCATCTGCATGTAGGATGTTTTTTTACCATAATATCTATGGCTTTTCTCAGATCTTTGTGTGTTATTTCTTTCCCACTTTTTGTTTTAATATTTAATATTTTAAATTTATCCAGTATTTTCCAATAAGGTAAAAATACCTTATCAAATTCATCCATTATTATCCTCATAATAAACCTCCATTTTTTTATTTTTCTAATTTTTCATTTTCTGAAACAGCGAATGCGAATTTCAGAAAATTTTGAGCAAATTTATTTGCTCCGAATAAAGTGGATTTTTTGGTGCCCTTTATTCGCCAGCTTGGTGTCTCGACCCCCTTTTTGCTGTTTATGGCAAAATACCCTAATACCCTTTTTGCTCTCCGAGGGATATTTTTTCTCTTATTTTTCGCTTTTTTTCTTCCAAAATTAAGACAAGTTTGTAATTATTTTTTTACTTGCTTGTCCTAATTTTTTATTAATTTCTATTTACTTTTTTATTTAAATCAATTATAATTTTATTATCAAATTTATTAAAAAATATTGTTTTTTAGATTAGCAATTGTTACCAGCATTGCTAATTTTTTTGCTATATAATTTATTACTACTTTTTAAATTTTCTGTTTTTATTCTATGATCTATATCATCAATTTTTACTAAATAACACATCTCATATAGTCTTGAAATTATTGATTTGGCTGTCTCAGTTTCTCCTCCTAAATTTAATCTATCTATTAAAGCATTTGGACTACAATTTGTTGTTATAATTACTGGTAAATTATTTTCATATCTACTATTAATTATAGTAAATAATTTTTCTAATCCCCATTCGCTTGGCTTTTCTTTTCCTAAGTCATCTATTATTAATAAATTTATATTTTTATATAGTTTTATGATGTCTATTTCATTAATTTCATTTCCATCATTGTACGAATTTCTAATCTCTGCTAATAAATTTATTAAAGTACCATATATAATTGGAATACCATTTTTTAATAGTTCATTTGCAATACTACAAGCTAAATGCGTTTTCCCCACTCCATTATTTCCTATAAGAATTACTCCTTTTGTTTCAATTCCATTTACAAGATTTTGAGTATATTCTTTTAGATTTTGATAAGCTTTTTTGTTATTTTCATTAATTTCAAAATTCTCAAATTTATAACCCAAATTTCTCTTACTCATTTTACTATTTTTAATGCTTCTTTCTACTTTTCTTGCAAATTCCTGCATTAATTCTAATTTCTTTTCTTCTTCTAATAATTTAGATTTCTTTATGTCATATTCTAACCAAAATTGTTTTGCTTTAATGCAATCACATCTTTCGTAATCGCCCTTAATAATCCTTTCTGTTGCATATAAGTTCCATTGTAATAACTTTCTATATAATTTTTTATTACAATATTCACATTTTATAAAATCTTCACTATCAATCAAATGTTTGAAAATTTGATTCATCTTCTCTATTCTCCTTCTTAATATTTTCTTCTCTGATCTTTTCTTTATCTCCTGTATTAAGTAATAAATTCTTTTCAATTAAATCTTCTTGAATTACTTTATTAGAATTATTAATTTTTCTTAGTTTATCAGCACTTTGATACTTACTCCAATTTTTTATAAAGTAGGTATCATCTTTTAAAATTAACATCCCTAATTCCACAAATTTTTGTAAAATTTTCGTTAATGTTTTCGAAGATTTTCCGATAATATTGGTAAAATCTTTGATTTTAAATGGTGTATTATCACTAATATATAAACCACCATCTCTGTTACATTCTCCAGCAATAGTTAAAATTTGAATCCATATTCTAAAATAGGTGTCCCCTTCCCTTTCTTTTAGTAAGATTTTTATTTTTCTATTGGAGAATATATCAGTATTAACTTTTATCCATCCAACTTGTGCCATATCCTCCCTTCTTTCTAATTAAATTGTTCTACTACTATTGAATCATTTTCTTTTTTGCTCAAAAAAATATCTAAGGCTTCTTTTCTAAATAGTAATCTTTTCCCAACTCTTGAACATGGAATTTGTTTTCTTTTTACTAATTGAGTAATCAACCAGTAAGAAATTCCTAAATAATCTGCTGCTTCTTTTGCTGTTAATGTTGTTCTATGTATTCTCTCTGTTGCCATATTGCTCACCTCCTAACTTTTAAATCGCTAAATTTCAAATTTTGTATTGACAATTTAAAATTAGCTGTGTATAATATTGTTAACAATTTTATATTTTGTATTTTAATTGTTAATTTTGAAATAGTCAATAATTTCTTATGTTTTATGATATCAATTAACAATATTTTTTATAAGAATTAAATTGTTAACAAGGAGGACTATATGAAATTTGATGTTGTATCCAGAATTTATTATATGAAAATGTCAACCATAAACAACATAGAACTTTTTACAAGAGATAGTTTTTCTACTGTAAATGCAACATATAATAAAGCCAATGACACATACACAATACTTAAAGAAAGAAATGAATTTAAAACAAAAAAAGAATATACTAAGTATCTTTCAACCTATTCTGATAGTATTTGCAAATTATATAAATCTGATTTTACTGACGAAAAAAATAAACTAGGAACAACTTTATTAAAATTTTTGAATTATGATTTCACAAATTTCAACTCTTTTGTGGAATTTATATATAATTATGGATTACCTGGTTTAGTTTTTAATAGTGATACTATGGATATGACTAATCCCTTTAATGAATATGCAAATTTAAATATTACTAATGATAAAGAAAACATTTTTTTTACTGAAAAAGACTTTATTTCAGCTTGCAAAAATAATTATAAAGAACGAAAAAAAATTTTAATAGAATATCAATCTCAGTTTAAAACAATTATCAATTTTATAAATAATTTATCAAATTTAGACTATTTAAAATGTTTCTCTATTGCAGAAAGATTTTATATATATAAGCAAGCTGATTTTACTAATTATTCAGATATGTCTATAGTATTAAATTCATATATATCTCTTGCGTATGATGTTCAACCAGTGAAATATTTAAATATAAATTCATGTCCTGATAAAGGCAATTTTGAAGAAAATGCTAAGACAATTTCAGAATATATAAAAAATTATCCTACAGAATATAATGATGAACTTTTTATATCTCTTTGTTTTAATTGTCATATAATTGAGGCAGCTTGTTTTATAAGTATTCTAGAGTTAATAAAAAATAATACACCAATATATATTTGTAAAAATTGTGGTAATTACTTTATTCCTTCTTCAAAAAAGAATACTTTATATTGTAACAATATATATGAACATGGTAAAACATGCCAAGAAATTGGAGCTATGATTACTTATAATGAAAAGTTAAAAAAAGATCAAATAAATTCGCTATATAGAAAAACATTGTCAGCGAAAAAAATGTTAGCAAATAGAAATCCTGATATTCCAATGTATTTACAAAAGTATGAGCAATGGAAAAAAGATGCTAATCAGTTTAAAAAGGATATAAAAATTGGATTAAAGACAGAAGAAGAATTTAAAAATTGGATAGAAGAAACTAGAAAAAATTATTAATAAAGAAAGGTTAATTTTTATGTTAGATATTGAAGAAAATTATGTATCAAAACAAGAATTATTTACTATCTATCATGAGTGGTATCAAATTTTTAATGTTATTCACATAAGAAATAGAGTTCATACTATTGAATCAATAAAAATATATATCTATTCTGAAGATAATTCTCCTCATAATAGTCCTCATTTGCATGCTTATTATCAAGATAAAAGTATTGTAATTGATTTAAAAGAATTAAAAATAGTTAAAGGGAATTTGCCTATTCCACAGCAGAAAAAAGCCTTAAAATGGGTCGAAAATCATATAGATTTCTTAAACTTAAAATGGAATGAACTAAATTCCGGAATTCAAATTCCAGTAATATAATTATTATCTTCCTGCCATAGGTATACTGAAAGGAGGTGAAAAAGTAATGGCAGGGCATCTTGAAAAGAGAGGTAAAAACAGTTGGAGACTTATTGTATCACATGGATTTGATAGCTATGGAAACAGAATAAAATATACAAAATCCATCCATGCAAATAGTAGAAGAGAAGCTGATAAAGAACTCACAAAATTTGTTTATGAAATTGAAAATGGTGTAATATTACAATCTTCTGGTATGACATTTGCACAATTTACTGAAATGTGGACTAAAAACTATGCATTAAAAGAACTCGCACCTAAAACTTACGATAGATATAAAGGAATGCTAGAATCTAGAATTCTCCCATATTTCGGTCATTTCAAATTAGACTTAATTAAACCTGCACACATCATACAATTTTATGATTATTTATCTAAAGATCATCAGTTGAAAAGATGTAAAAACAATCAAGGAAAGACTACATTAAAAGCATTATCTTCTAAAACTATTCTTGAACATCACCGATTGCTTCGTTCTATGTTACAAAATGCTGTATATTGGCAAATACTACCTTATAATCCAGTTGCAAGAGTAAAACCACCTAAACATACCAAACCTAAAATTCACTATTATGATGATGTTGAATGTAAAAAATTACTTGAAGCATTAGAAGATGAAGAAATTAAATTTCAAACAATAGTAATTTTAACTTTATTTACTGGTATGCGTAGAGGCGAAGTATTAGCTTTAGAATGGTCTGACATCGATTTTAAAGAAGGATTTGTAACAGTTACTAAGTCTAGCCAATATCTCCCAGATAAAGGCATTTTCGTAAAAGACCCAAAAACAGAAAGTTCTGTTCGAAGCGTTGGAATACCAAAAGTGGTTATTGATATGCTTACCAAATATAAAGTCTGGTATGATAATCAAAAGAAGGAATGTGGAGATTTATGGATAGATTCTAATAGGTTATTTGTTCAATGGAATGGAAAGCCTATGCATCCTGATACAATAACTGATTGGTTTCGTAGATTTATACAAAGAAAAAATTTACCACCAATTACATTTCATGGTCTCAGACACACAAATGCTACATTGATGATTTCAAAAAATATTGATTTAGCAGTTGTAGCATCAAGACTAGGACATGCTCAAATAACTACTACTTTAAACTTTTATGTTCATCCTGTTCAATCGCATAATAAAGCAGCTGGAGACATATTAGAAGAAATCCTAGTTTAAATAAAAACTCTTTTCAAAATTTCTTGAAATTACTTTTATTTATTTTTAGTTTAACAGCAATTATAATTGTTAAAGTATGCTATTTATAGCATAAAAATGTAGGGACTGTCCCCAAATTGTCCCCACTTTTGTAAAAATAGATTTTTAGTCAAAAAAATAAGAGTCCACAATCTCTTGCGACTCTAATAAAATTTGTGGTTGCGGGGGATAGACTCGAACTATCGACCTTCGGGTTATGAGCCCGACGAGCTGCCAACTGCTCCACCCCGCGATGTATGACTTTTTTATTATACTACTCTTGCAATTTTTTGTCAATACATTTTGTTCAAAATCTTTCATTTCAGCGAAAATCTGATTTCTTTTTATTATATGCAAAATTATAAAAAATATTCCTTTTATTTCCTAATATATTATGATATACTGTATTTGATTAAGATTTAGGAGGTATGAAAATGTTATTAAAAAAATGTAAAAAATGTGGTGCTTTAGTCAAAGTTCTAAATGACTGCCCTGATTGTTCTATACAATGCTGTGGAGCTGACATGGAGTCTGTAATTCCAAATTCTGTTGATGCTGCTGTTGAGAAACATGTTCCTACATATGAAGTATTAGGTGATACTATTTCTGTTCGTGTTTCTCATGTTATGGAAGAAGAACATTTTATTGAATGGATTTCTCTTGTAACTGACTCCAAAGAATATATTGTTAATTTGACTCCTAATGTTGATGCAGTTGCTGAATTTCCTTATGTTCCTAATTCTGTACTATACAGCTATTGCAATAAACATGGTTTATGGAAAGCAGATGTTATGTAATATAAAAAGTCAACTTTTCGGTTATCCCATAAAGTTGACTTTTGTTTTTATCTTATCTCACACAAATCTTATCTTTTATCTTATCATATTTACTTTCTCCAATACCTTTTACATTCTTTATATCCTCAATTGTTTTAAATTTTCCATTTTCTTTTCTATGCTGTATTATTTTTGTTGCTGTTGATGGACCTATTCCTGTTAATGTTTCTAATTCTTCCTGTGTTGCTGTATTGATATTTATTTTTTGTGATGTTGCTTGAGTATATGTTTGTTGTTTAGTTTCACTTTCCTTGTTCTCTTTGCTTTCTTTATTATCTTGACTTTCTGTTTTACTTGGTATTGTAATTTGCATGCCATCTTCCAATATATATGCTAAATTTATTTCTTCAGAATTTGCTTCTTCTTTTAATCCTTGCGCTTGTTCTACTGCATCTGCTATTCTGCTTCCTTCCTTTAATGTGTATACCCCTGGCTTGTTAACTGCTCCTGTAATGTATATTGTGACTTGTCCTGTTTCTTCTTGTGTTTCATTTTGTTGTGTATTGCTTTCTTCCTCATATTGCATTAATTCATTCACATCTAAATCACTTGTTTTTTCTTTTGTTACTACATAATAAATAATAATTCCTATCAGAATTATACATATGCTTATGATAATTGTTCTTTGTTTTTTATAGTGTTCCTTCATTTTTGTTTCCTCCTTTTTTATTTGTATGCATATTGAAAAAAATGTGAAAATACGATATAGTATAATAAGATTAAAATATAGGTGATGATAAGTGAAAAAAAGATATATAGTTTGTTTTGTAATGTTAATTGTAGTTTTATTGTCAGCAAATTTATCAAACGTTTTTGCAGTAAAAATGGAGCCAGTTGTTTCTGATGCTGCTGTTTTGATGGAAGTTTCTTCATCTAAAGTTTTATATGATAAAAATGCAGAAGCTAGAATGGAGCCTGCTAGTATTACAAAAATTATGACTGCAATTTTGGCGATTGAAAATTGTAATTTGAATGATGTTGTAACTGTTCCGCTTGATGCGGTTTCTAATATTCCTGAAGGGTATAGTATTGCAGAATTGCTTCCAGATGAACAATTGACGGTAGATCAATTGTTGCAATTACTTATGGTTTATTCTGCAAATGATGCTGCAAATGTACTTGCTTTTCATGTTGATGGTTCAATTTCAAAGTTTGCTAATCGTATGAATGATAAATTAAAAGAATTGAATATAAAAAATTCTCATTTTACAAATCCAAGTGGTATGCATGATGATAATCATTATTCTACTGCACATGATATTGCTTTGTTGATGCAGTATTGTATGAAAAATCCTACTTTTAAGAAATATTCTAGTTTAAAAAATTGTACAGTACCTGCAACAAATCTTTCTGCTGAGCGTACTTTTAAAAACACAAACCCTATGCTAGATCCAGAGAGTTCTTATTATTACCAGTCGTTGGTTTCAACTAAGACTGGTTTCACTACTCCTGCTTTATATTGCTTGACTTCATATGCAACTCAAAATGATTTGTCTTTGATTTGTGTTGTTCTACATGATGAAATTTCTGTTAATCGTTTTTCTGATACTATTCAATTATTTGAATATGGCTTTAAGAATTTTGCATTTCAGGACATTGCAAAAAAAGGAGATGTTGTAACACAAGTTACTGTTGAAAATGCTACTTCTGATACACAATTTCTTGATTTAATTTTAGATGATACTATTCACGAATTAGCTCCTACTGATTTGGAAAATCTTTCCCCTCAAATCACTTTGCAAACTATTCCTTCTGCACCAATTAGTCAAGGAACTGTATTGGGTACTGCTACATATACACTTGATAATCAGGTTTATTCTGTTAATTTAATTGCTTCACATGATGTTTTAGTTAAAACCGATAATGTTTATTATTTGTTAGTTGCTGGATTGATTCTTGTTATTATTGCTATTATATTAATTTGTTTATTTTGGAATAAAAATAAAGATAAATAAATAAGGGGCATATAAAATGCCCCTTTTAATTTTGATTAAAATCTTTTCCGATAACAATGGTTGCATCTACTTTACTGCTTAAATTTTTATTGTTTCCAATGCTTCCTTTTCCTAGAATTTTTTGAATATCTTTTAGCATTTCATCTTCTAATTCTTTTTTATTTGTAATGATTGTTTTTGATATTTCTGATGTCTGTCCTGTTTTAGTTACATTATATCCATTCTGTTTTAATAGGTCAACTGCTTCTTGTAATTTAGCATTGCTTCCAGACCCATTTAATACTTCTATTGTAACATCTTCTTTTGTTTTTTGAGTGCTTGTTATATTTGTTTCATTTCCTGTTCCGTTTATTGTGTTTGTTCCTTCTTCTGTTGTTTCTAATGTTTCTGGATAGAATAGTTTTTGGATTAATGTTTCTGTCTCTGTTTCATTTGGTATAAAGAACCAAAATCTATTTTTTACACCTGTAGAAACTGGTGGTAGTTGGTCATTTACTCCTGGTAATGTATCTGTTGACATGTTTTCTGTACTGAATTCAACAGCATATGGAATATAATCCTTTAGGTAATTGAAGTCTAAGTTTGTTTCTAAGTTCTTACTTGCTATGTCTAATATTTCTCCTATTTTAAATACATTTTCTGGTTTTAATGTTTGTTGCATAACTGCCATTATGAATTCTCTTTGTGTTCTCATTCTACCTGTATCGTTATCTCCATATTCCATTGGATATGAACTACCATCTGTATTATGCCTAAAACGTAGTAATTGTTCTGCTTTATCTCCATCTAGCACTTGTTCTCCTGCTTTTAAGTCTATTACTAGATTTTGTGTAGGGTCTTTATAATTCATGTCTATTGGTACATTAAATGTAACTCCATCTATTGCGTCTACTAATTCTATAAATGCTTCTGTTTTTACAACTGCATAATATTGAATGTCTAATCCTGTTATATTATTAACTGCTTCTAATATTTTGTCTATACTTGTGCTATATAAGCTGTTAATTTTGTCTGATGGTGTTGCTTTATTTTTATTGCTTCCAACAAAAGTATCTCTTGGGATAGATAATAATGTTGCTTTTTGCGTATTAGGATTATATGATGCAACCATAATTGTGTCTGTTGGTGCTGAATCTCCTAAGTCTGTACTAACGCCTAGTAATAATACTTTAAATTCTGGTAGATTCTTTTTTGTATTTTCATCATGTCCTACTACTGTTGCTAGCATTCCTGATAGTCCTCCACCATTTTTGTGTGTTTTATATGCAAACCATATACCATACGCAATTGCTGCAATTAAAATAATTAATAATACCTTTTTCCACGTTTTCATTTTTCTTTTTTGACTTTTATTTTGGTTTTGATCTATTTTTTTCTTTTGATTTTGATTCATTTTTGGCTTTTGTTTTATATTTTTATTTACTTTTTCACTTTTTTCTATTTCATTTTCATTTATATTTTTGCTTTTTTCTACATTGTTTTTCTCTTTCACTTTTTTCCTCCTAAGCTTGATGTGTCTAGTATATCAAATTTGTTTTCAAAAAGCAACAAATTTTTACATATTTATTGTACTAATAAGTGAATGATGTTGTGCTTGTACATTTCTTTTGCTATAAATGATTTTTCAATTTCTTTTGTTGCAACATTTTCTGGGTTTACTTGTCCTACAAAATTGATGATTAATAATGCAATATAAATAATTGCAATTCCTCTAATTGCTCCAAATATAATTCCTCCTGCTTCATTGAATTGTTCTAATACTGGTAATTTTGATACTAAATTTGCAAGAGCTGTTATAAATCTTAATACAATTTTAATAGCAAGATATAGTATAAGCATTACCCCTGTTCTAATAATGTTTACAGATAGTTCTCTTGCTGCTGTTGGTAGCATTTCGTTTTGAATTTCATTCTCAAGTTCCGTCTGCGTATTTTCTGTTTTTGAAAAGTTACCTATAATTGTTTGTTCAATAGATTCATCTAAATTTGTTGCGTTAATAACAAGATTTGTAATTGGCCTATATAGTATAAGTGTTGCTACAACTGCAATGACCACTGCACATAGTTTTATTCCTAATTCAATCAATCCTTTTTTGTATCCTAAAAATATTGATAATGCTAAAATAGCTATTACTATGATATCTACTACCATAACTACCTCCTATAAATTTACAATTTCTATTTTATCTCTGTAAATAATTCCTGCTACATTTCCTGATAATACGATATTTGTTATTTCTTGTTCTGCTTTATATCTTTTTACTAGCCATCCGCCTGTATTGATAAATTCAATTTCTGTTCCTAAATTAAGTGCTATTATATTTCCTGATGTATATAATTCTTTTGTAACTGAATTTACTGTATAATTTATAAGATTTTTATTTTCTGTGTTGATCATTGTTACTTTTGTATCTGCTGTAAATAAATTGGCTGCTACTTCTTCTAATGCCACAATATTGTCATTTAATTCAATTGCTTGAAATACAGTTTTTGTATTTTTATTATTATATAGTTCATCTTTATTTCCTTCTAATGAAAATGCAATTATTTTGTCTTTTGACATGCATATTAGCTTGTCTTTGTTTTGATATTGTATATTTGTTATTAGTTCATTGTCTTCGATTGGATATGTTGCTATTTTTGAATCATTGTTAACATCTACTTGAGCCTTTTCTATTGAAAATACTTCTATTTTTGATTCTATTACAACTCCTGAGGTGTCTACTTCTGCTAATGCTAAATATTTATTGTCATCTGAAATAGAAATATCTGATACTCTAGTAGTTGATAAAAATATTTTGAATATTGATTCTCCTTTATCATTGTAAACTGTTATTATTGTTTTAGTTGTTGCATCCACTATTGCAACTGCTGTATATCCATTTTGACTTGTATAGATTTGTGATATATTTCCTTCTACTGAATCTTCCCAAATGATAGATTGGTTTTGTATAAAATAAATTTTTTGTCCATTTTCTTCTGCTATGGCTAAATTTCTTCCATTTGTATGGAATAATGGGTTAGATATTTCTAATGATAAGCTTGCTTCTTGTTTTGCTGTGCTTCCATATATTTTAAATTCATTTTTGCTTAATACACCTATGTATTGATTAAATGCAAATACTTCTGGATTTTCATCTTCTACAAGTTCAATCGATACTAATTTATCTTGATTTACTTCTTTTTGTAAAATTTTGGTGTCTGCCCATTCTCTAAATTCTTCATTTTTAGTATATGTTATTCCAAGACTAATAATCGCACTTATGATTATGATTGTTATGATGATAATGCCTATTCTTTTTTTATTTATTTTCTTGGTTTCTGGTTCTTTCCAATAATCCTTCATTTGTTTTTCCTTTCTTCATTTGCTGTTTTTATTCTACTATATATTTTTTGTTTTTTCAACTGTTTTCATTGTAAATATTTTTAGAATTTGTACTAATCCAAGATATCCAAATATTGGATATAGTAGTTCAATTAATCTTGCAAATCCGATTGTCGAAATTGGAATTGAAATGATGCATATTGCAATAAAAATTTTCATTTTTGTCGTTTGCTTTGTTTCTATATTTTGCAATAATCCTGCGCCTAATGATATTGCTGTTGTTAAAATTGATGCTAATATTACAACTCCATATATCATTTTTAGATATGGAAATCTTGTTGTAATTGCATATGTTATTGGCATTTCTAATAATTGAATGTCTACATCAATTTTTATCATTGCACTATAAATGCAAATTGCTAATATGCTTGTTATAATACTTACTCTTATTGAGATTTTTGCTATTTGTTTTTGTTTAATTATTTTATTGAGTGAAATCAATACTGGTATTAGCAAAATCATATTATAACTGGTGTATAGGACACTGCTGATTAGCCAATTTGTATGTTGTATTTGTATTACATAATATTGGAGATTAGTAATATCTATCTCTTTTAAACTCATTATTCCTATTATTATGATAAATATCATTAATATAGGGACAATTCCTTCACTTACTTTTACCATTCCTTTTATTTCTTTTGATAGAATAATAATACATAATATTGCTAATATGCTACTTCCTATTGTTTGTGGAATGTGAATATTTTCTGCTAAATATGTTCCAAATCCTGCTATCATGATAAAAAATGTTACTAATATAAATAAGTTTATTATGATATTGAATATCTGAATTATGCTTTTTTTGATTTTACTATCTGTTCCGATTATTGTTTCTAAAAATTGTTTGTAGCTTTGAATGTCATTTTTTATAATAATATAAAATACTTTGTAAATAGCAATTCCAAATAATATGCTTGATATAAATATTCCTATAATACCTTTTAAACCATATGAAAAAAAGAACAAGTAAATTTCTTGCCCTGATGCAAATCCTGCTCCAATTAATGCTCCTATAAGAACAAATGTGATTTTATTAATTTCTTTTAACATAAAAAAGACCCCATTTTATTATATGAGGTCTTTTTCTGCATATGCCTATTTTCTCCTTCTTCTTATAATCCATACAATTATACCTGCTATCATGATAACGATTGGTACAGTAAATATAATTATTAGAATTACTGTGTTTTCAGCTTCTGTTGCTTGATAAGTTACTACCCCTGTATTTTTCCTTGCAGTAATATCTTCTTCCCTGTTTGATAGATATGCAATAGAATTTAAGGCTAAATCTTTATTTTGTCTATAATTGATGACTGGAACTGCTGATGATTGACTTAGTGGTACATCTGATATGAAATATGATTCTCCATATATAACTAATTTTGATGTTTTTGCTGATTCACCTGTTTCTTCATTTGCCTCTGAAAGTGTTTTTGTCATCATTTGTCCTACTGTGAAACTTCCTGTTTCGTCGTCTCCTTCTTGTGGTTCATCTGCTTGAAGGCTAAAGTTTTTTCTAAAATATGCTTCTTCACTTGTTGTTAATAAATCTGTTTGTTCTACTTTTAATTCTGTTAGCTTTTCTTCTTCCATTGTATTGATTTTTGTTGCATCTATGAAAGTTACTCCTCCTGTGCTTTGGATTTTTTGTGTTACATCTGTGCTTTGTGCATCTGGTAGAATTAAATCTGGTGAATCCGCTAACATTTTTGTTGTATCTGTTTCTCTTATAATTCCTGCTGTAAATGGATTAATTCCATACATTGCTAATATTTTATTAATATTTGGCATTTCTGTATTTTGTGCTATTGCTGATTGAAACCATAAAATGTTTCCTCCTTTGTTGATATATTCTATAATAGCATTTGTTGCTAGTTCATCTATATCTTTTGATGGTGCTATTATAACCAGTGTACTACAATCATCTGGCACTTTCCCTGTTGTTAAAATATCAACATTTTCTACTTCATTTACTTCGTTTTGTAGATATATGTTTAAAAATTGTAGCCCATTTTCTAGTGATATATTTGAATATCCTGATAAGAAATATATTTTTGGTATTTTTTCAGTTGTAACTGAGGCAATAGCTGCAGTTAGTTTTTCTTCCGCTATATCTATTGTTTCATATGTCGAAGTATCATATGTTACTAAGTCTTCTGACGTTAGCACTTTATATCTTTCTCCACACTCTACAATAATTCCTTCTGTTCCTGATTCAATACCATACTTTTGTACTAAATCTGGTCTGTCATTTGCTTTTACAACTTCTGTTGTAATCCTTTCATTGACTTTTTTGTATTGTTTTGCTAAATCGATTGTTGTGTCATCTTCTGAATATTCTATAAAATATATTTTTACGTCTTTTTCAATATCCTTTACTTTTTCTTTACTTTCATCTGTTAGTGTAAATAATTTTTCTTGGCTTAAGTCGATTGGCGTTAGTTCTAATGATTGCATAACAAGATTAATAGCAATAAATACAGCAACGATAGCTGCTATTAGTATGATTGTTTTAGTTCCATCTATAAGCCATCTTTTTTTGATGATTTCAATAAATTTATTTGATTTTTTTTCTTTTGCTTTTACTTTTACCAATTTGTTATTTTCGTTTCCTTCTTTCAACTTTCTCCCCCCTTATTTTACACTTTTTCTTCTTTGCATTAATGTAATTGTTAAGATGATACAAGTAATTGTAAAGGTGATAAATGTAACTGTATCTGCAATATCAATTTGTCCTTGTGTATATCCATAGAACATATTTATAAATGACATTCCATTTAAGTTTGGATTAAAATCTGGTAATACCCATGTAATAATGAAAAATCCTATGGAAATAACTCCGGCTATAATTTGATTTTCTGTTATGCTTGATGCAAATATTCCAAAAGATATATATACCATGCAAAATAGTATAAATCCTAGCATTGTACAAATTGTTGTTTTAATATCTGGCATACCATAATGACATATTATTGCAAAATACATAAATGTACATATTTCCGTAATTAGTATGATGCTTAATGCTGCAATGAATTTTCCTATTACTACTTTTGTGATGCTAAGTGGTGATGTTAATAATAATTGTTCTGTTCCTGTTTTTCTTTCTTCTGCAAATGATCTCATTGTAAGTAATGGTATAACAAAAGCTAATGCTAATATACTTGGTAATGTGCAATATATGTTTTCAAATTTGACGTTTCCACTGCTTATTACTGTAAAATAAAATGCTACACTAAATGCAATTAAAAATACACCGATGAATATATAACCAATTGGTGTTGCAAAATATGATTTGAATTCTTTTTTAATTATTGCCCACATCGTCATTACCCCCTTCTATTAGTTTCATGAATGCATCTTCAAGTGTTGTGTCTGGTTTTTTCATCTCAAATATGGTTATATTTTCTTTTGCAAATTCTTGGAATATAATTTTTCGTAAATCAGTTTGTTCATCTGATTCAATCATATATTGTTTTGTTTTGTCTTCATTTTCCTTTACTAGTTCGATTTTTGTTATTTCCTTAATATTGTTAGCAACTGTATTTATTTTATTGTCGATGTCTTCTATAGTTACATATACACAATTCTTTCTAGATACTTTGTTTTCTAGATTTTCTGGTGTATCTATTGCTACAATTTTTCCCTTATTTATGATAATTACTCTTTCACAGATTTGGCTTACTTCTGATAGTATGTGTGAACTTAAAATAATCGTGTGTGTTTTTCCTAACTCTTTTATAAGACTTCTAATTTCTGTAATTTGTTTTGGGTCTAGTCCAACTGTTGGTTCATCTAAAATAAGAACTTTAGGTTCTCCTACTAAAGCTCCTGCCATACTTACTCTTTGTTTGTATCCTCTTGATAGGTTTTTAATAAGCTTTCTTTCTACATCTTTTAGCCCTGTTTGTTCTATAATTTTTTCAACTTTTCCTTTTCTTTCTCTTTTGTCTACTTTCTTTATTTCTGCCATAAAAGTAACAAATTCTTTTACTGTCATATCTGTGTATAATGGTACTCCTTCTGGCATGTATCCTATTTCTTTTTTGGCTTTCTTTGGTTTTTTAGATATGTCATATCCATCTACAATAATAGTACCTTCTGTTGGCTCAATAAATCCTGTTATCATGTTCATTGTTGTACTTTTTCCTGCACCATTTGGTCCTAACAATCCTATAATTTCCCCGTCGTTGATTTCAAAGCTAATGTTATCTACGGCTGTGAATTTTCCGTATTTTTTTGTTACATTTTTGATTTCTATCACGGTTTGTCCCTCCTCCTTTTTGGTTTTCTCTTTTTCGGATTTCCCTAGTATCATACCACCTTTGCTTTGAATTGTAAAGTTTTTCACAAACTTTTCACATTTATCTTTTGAAATCTTTTGCATATTCATTCTTTTAAATTGCATATTAGAGGCTTTTCTCTCATAATAATTAATATCTTGTGAGGTTGATTTATATGAATTTTATATATACATTTTTTCTTGCTTTTATTTTAATTTTTGTTTCTGAACTTGGTGACAAAACTCAATTGATTGTTTTGTCTTTTTCTAATAAATTAAAGGCTTCTCGTATTTTATTAGGTGTTGCAATTGGCACTTTGCTTAGTCATGGTGTTGCAATTCTTTTTGGAAGTCAGCTTGGTTTGGTTAATGAACAGTTTCATTTTTATCTGTCTATTTTAACATATATTTCTTTTATTTTTTTTGGTGTTTTTGGCTTTTTGCATAATCAGCCTGATAATTCTGATTTGTCTGTTCCTGATAATAAAATGAAGTCTAAGTTTTTGAATTCTAAATTACATTATGTATTTTTGATTGCTACTAGTATTCTTGTTGGAGAATTAGGTGATAAGACTTTTTTGGCTTCATTAGGGCTTGGTGTCCAATATCCATATTATAAATTTTCTTTAGTTCTTGGTTCTGTTTCTGGTATGGTTGCTAGTAATAGTATTGCAATTTTGTTTGGTAGATTTTTGGAGGATAAGTTAAATCCTACTTTTATTAAAGTTTTGTCAAATTTGTTGTTTATTGTGTTTGGAGTTGTTGGATTTTTGAAAATTTTATTTTGATTTTATGAATTTTTGATTGGTTTTGGTTGACATCTGTGTTTTTTTGTGTTATGATAGTTATTGTTCATGGTTATGGGTCAGTAGCTCAGTTGGATAGAGCACAGGCCTTCTAATATTGTGGTCGGTCTTTCAAGACTGCTGGTATATCTGGGTTACAGGTTTTGCTTTGATTTTCTCTAACAAAAACTCTAACAAATTTCTTGTTAGTTTTTAAAACGGGTCAATAGCTCAGGTGGATAGAGCACAAGCCTTCTAAGCTTGGTGTCGGGGGTTCGAGTCCCTCTTGGCTCACCATTCAAAAAAAATTCTAACAAGATTTAACGACCTATAAACCCCACTTAAGTTACTTGGAATATTCATATTGCAGTATGAATATTCTTTTTTTATAATAAATTTTCAAATATTTTTTCTACAACATTAGCAGTTGCAACTTGTTTCTTATAGTCGCTTCTAGTATATCTATTAGTAGAACTAATACTTTCATGTCCTAACCAATCTTGTAAATCTCTAATATCTACTCCTTGTAAATGTAATAAAGTAGCATTACTATGTCTTAAACCATGAGGTGTTATCTTCTTCAAATTGTATCGTTTAATAATTTTTTCTAATCTCTTCGTAAAATAATTTGGTTGCATTATATCACCATTATCGTGAACAAATATATATCCATCATATTTATAATTGTATGAATTACCAAAGATTTTTTTACATTCTTCGATTCTTTCTAATTTTTTAATAATCATTGTTTTTATTTCAGGCAATAATGGAAAACTTCTATATCCCTTTTTAGATTTTGTTTTATCTTTAAAATATACTTTTTCTTTATTTTTCTTTCCATCAGTTTGTATTGCTACATGATTTATAATAAAGTTATTATTCTCGAAATCAAATACTTGCTTTCTTAATCCTATTATTTCACTTCGCCTTAATCCATAATAAGCATCAATATATGTAGGTAATTCTATTGGATCTTCTTTTAATATTTCAAATAGTTTCATAATATCTGCCTTATTGTAAGTATCTACCTCTACTACCTCCTCAACAATAGGCTCAATTAAATCTGTTGGATTATATCTCACTAATTTTTTTCTTCTTTACTTCTTATAATTTCTTTTATTGATAATTCTTCCAATATCTCACCCCCAAATAAAAGACAGATAATTTCAAGAATCATCTGTCCTACTTATTTTTATTTAATTAATAATTACAATTATAAGTAATTCTTAAGATTAGATATAATATTAGAATATAAGTTGCTATTCAAACTTTTTTTGCATTTTCTTAAATAAAAAATCATTTTATCTATCAATATCTAGCTCTTTTGAAACGGCTCTCTTTTTTTCATTTATTATACTTTTTCTTTGATATTCTTGCATAATTGTTTTTGCTTTCTTTTCAATTTCTTTAGTCATTATTATTGAACATTTCATAGCATCTATATCTCCAGGACCATATTCTTCAATTCTACAAAAATAAATATTTTCTGTCTTTGTTTTAAACATCTTCAATAACTTAAAATATGTCTCATCACCAAAACTTTCATCTATTACTGGAGTTTCACAATCATTACAGCCTAAAGTTTCCATTAACAAGTCATAATTTGGAATAGAAAATCCTAAATTTATTTCGTTTTCTTTATTTGTAGTTAAAAATTGCATTTGCTGTTTTTCTATTATATTTTGTATCTCTTCTTTTATTCCTTTATTTAAAATTTCCATAAAATTCATTTTTATTCTCCTCATTTATAAAAATTTTTTTTACTTCTTTAAGTATCTTATTTACATTATCTTGCTTTTTAAGAAAATATGCAAAATTCACACTCAAATCATTATTAACAATTTGCAATGATACTAGTTCACATTTATTTTTAAATTTTTGCTTATTAAGTTCTAGTATGTCATTTAAAAATCTTTCTATCATATCTTTATCCTTTATAACAGAGTCCATTTTGTCAATATCCATAATTTTAGCATTTGTAAATACTACTCTATTAGTTGGTAAGATATTCTTTTTTTCAAACCCTACTCCATATTTAGATAATAAATGATAATGATTTAAGTTACAAGAAGGAGTTCTTCCATTAAATTCAATTAACCCTACCTCACCAGTTTCATCATTAACAATAAATTGTATTCCAAAATCCTCTACGCACATCTTTTTATATTCACTAGGATTATTTATAAGTCCTTCATTTAAATACATCAAATATAATATAATTTCAATAGAAAAATGTAATAAATTAGCTTTGTTATTAAATTTAGTTTTTTCCAAAATTTTAAATATATATTCATCATCATAATGTAAAACATTTCCGCAGTGTGCAGTTCCTTCCACTAAAACATCTGTTACCACAAATTCAGTAAGTGCTAGGCAAAAATTATCAGATATATCTTCTAAAGGTTTATAATATCCTATAGAATGTTCGTGACCAAAAATATATTTTTGTAGTGTAATTCCATTTTTATTAATATTATTAATTAAATCTTCTTTTAAAATAATTTGTCCATTTTTATTTAATTCTTCTGTTAAATAATTAATAAAAGTTTCTTCGTTATATAACTTCTTTTTAAACGTTTCTATATCATATTTTCCACTTTCTGTTTTAGGATAATGTACTCCATATCCAGATACAGAATAATTAAATTTAAATACAGGTAAAAACTCATCTTCAACTAATTGTAATACTAATGAATATAATCCTGTTATATTTCCTTTATATTTCCTAGTTGGAATCAAGAAATTGAATACTAAATTTGTCATTAATTTGCAACTATCATTTTTTTGTTCATAGCTAATTTCAATTTTATTTTTTTCGAAAATATATTTAACATATTCAGATATTTTATCTTCTAACCATTTTCTATCTTTTTCGGCAATTTCAGCTAAACATTTTTTAGATTCTATTATATCATAAGCTTCTTTTGTATTCGCAATTTGTATTTTCTTATTTTCAAAATTAAAATCATTTAATCTCCTTATTTCATCATTATCACTAGGGTAATTTTGCTTTACAACAATATTATCTTCGTGATAATTTCTTATAAAATTTGAAAAATCATCTTTATCAAATATTTCTATAGGATTTGATAAATTTTGCTTTTCTCTTAATCCTTTTGAAAGTTTCCTCGCTAAAAGTTGTTCTTTTGGTGCTTCTTTATCCAAAGAAAGTATTGCTGAATTACATTTTTTTGTTGATTGTGCTAATGCTCTATTTACCCATGCATATTTCAAAGCCCTATCAGCTGCTGAATTAGTTATTAATTGACTTAAAATAATTCTATTTTCTAATGGAATATTTTTAATATTTTTTTTATCTTTTTCTCTTAATTTATTATAGATATCTACTATTTTTTCCATATAATCACCACCTATTTAATATTATATTCTTCAAAGAACCTTATAAATACTCTATTGATGACTTTACAAATTTTATTCATTTCTTCTTCTGTTTCTTCTCCTATTGAAAATCTTAAAAATGGAGGTCTATTCTGGGCCATTGCAGCAGCTGCCGATAATCTTATTGCTGGAAAACCAAAGCTAACCCCTTTTGTAAAGGCTATATCTTCTTTCTTACATTCTTCAATTATAAGATTTATCAAATAATCTAAGCATGGTCTATTATTTAATCCCTGTTCTACAAAGGTAACCGCAACAATACCTCCTCCATGACTCCAACCTAGTTCTCTCCAATTAGTTGGAAATGTTAGCGATAATCTTTGTTTATCTTTATTTAAAGTATTTAATGATTCATATAATATCTCTGCATTTTTTGTTAATCTTAACATTCTTGCAAGGAATTGATTTCTATTATACTTAGGAAATCTTGTTACACCTGTCTGATACATAGTTGTCCCTGTATTTCTTCTATGTGTATTCAATTCAGCTGAAAATTGTTTCTCAGCTACTATAATTCCAGCCATTTGTAAATCTAAACCTAATTGTAAATATTTGCTTCCACTTTCAAAATACAATATATGTGGGTGATTTGGTTTATTAAATATTTCAAAAAGATTAAGTCCTCCTGAAACCATTGTTCCATCAACAACTATCCACTTTTTAGACCAATCGTGTCCTTCTAATAATTCTGCAAATCTTTTAAAATCTGTAACATGTAGAGTTCCTAAATTAGCTAATGGGTCTATAAATAACGCCTCTGCTGAGTTATTTTCTACTAGTTCTATTAAATCTTCTACTTTCCAACTATCTGATATTATAAAATTTACATTTTTTAAAGCTTGGATTTGCTCTAAATTTTCAAAATATATATATGGGCATGATACAATATTAGGTTTATCAGATAATACATTTCTAATCAAAAAACTTTCAACTACTGTATATGCTGCTTGACCTGATGAAGTTAAAAGTAAATCTGTCTTTTCAACATCAAATCCTAAACTTTGCTGTAATGAAAATTCTCTCTCTTTTAATAATAAAGAACCATATCTGTCATAATTAACTGCATTTTCATTATTTTCTGCAGGGGCAAAAAACATTATCTTTTTACTTTGACTAGAACTAGCACTACACCAAGCTAAACTATTTTTAATAAATGAATATTCTTGTAGTGCAACACGATATATATTTTTTTTCTGCCACATATCTTTTTCACTTTTTGCATTTTTTAATAGATTATTTAAATTTATTATTTCATTTTTTATATGGCTAATAACATTATTATTTATATCAAGATTTTCTCCTCGTGCATATTCAATATGTTCTTCTAATTCTTTCTCAAAATTTTCCACATCTAAAATTAAATTTTCTATGATGTCTTCCCATGCATCTTCATTTTTTACTACACTATCTTTTTCTGTTTTATTTATAATTTTTGGTTTTTCATTTAAAATTGTTTTATATTTTATAGCTTCTTGTGGTAATTTAATTGAGCTAAATCCTAAAAGTTTTCCTATTTTTTTATTTTCTGTATTTGTAGCAAGTGCGTGCATCAATGATGATGTTGCTATATTTCCACCACTTATTACTACTAATACATCACCATTATATTTTTCTCCATCTGAGTCATTAATTAATGCTGATATTCCTATAGCTCCAGCACCTTCTACTAAAATACCTTCATTATTCAACATTGCAACTATTCCCATTTCTATATCATCTTCAGATATTTGGTCAATATAATCCACTATATCTTTGACTATATTGCTAGTAAAATCATCTTCAGCATGTTGTGCTGCTAATCCATCAGCTATAGTAGGATATACTGTTTTTGAAAAAGAATCATAATAATTGTCCTTAAACTTTCTTTGAAATATTTGAGGATGTATAGCATTAATTTTACAATTTGGATTATTCGACTTAAAAAATGTTCCTGCACCTGTTACTAATCCACCTCCTCCTAATGGAATAAGTACTTGATCAAATTTATCTTTTTGTGATAGAACTTCCACTGCGAGAGAACCTTGCCCAATAATAACATCTACATTGGAATATGGTGAAACATATACTCCTCCGTATTTCCTTAGCAACTTTTTTTGATATTTCACCACATTCGTAAACATCTTTTCCCACAGGTATTACTTCAACACCCATATTTATTAGTCTTCTAAGTTTTATTTCTGAAGCATTAACAGGTACAAAAATTTTTCCCTTTCTTCCTAGTTTCCATAGTACATATGCCATTCCAAGTCCATGATTTCCTGCTGAATTAGTTACTATTGGAATATCTTTATCTATTTTTCTTATTGCATTATATGCACCCCTTACTTTAAAAGCATTGGTTATTTGATTACATTCAAGTTTAGCCCATACTTTTCTATTCTTTGTATCTAACCAGTTAAGTCTTATTAATGGTGTTTTTAAAACAAATTTTTCTATTTCCTTACTATCTTTTGCAATTTTTTCTGCATTTATCTCTTTTCTTATTTCTTCTGCTGTAGTGTTTTTGTCCCAATTTAATACATTCATATAAACCCTCCTATATTTTTATTATTTTTTCCCAAGATAAATCTTTTTTTCCAAAATGTCCATAATTTGTTGTCTTTGAATATATTGGTTTTTTTAAATCTAAATATTTAATAATTCCATCTGGTGTTAAATCAAATTTTTCTTTAATTAATTTAACTAATTCTTCTTCTGACTTTGCTCCGGTTCCAAATGTATTTATATAAATTGATAAAGGTTCTTCCATTCCTATTGCATAAGATACTTGAATTTCACATTTTTTAGCATATTCATTTGCTACAATATTTTTCGCAATATGACGCATCATATAGCAACTACTTCTATCAACTTTACTAGGGTCTTTACCTGAAAAAGCTCCTCCTCCGTGTTTTGCATATCCACCATAAGTATCTACAATTATTTTTCTTCCAGTAAGTCCAGTATCACCTAATGGTCCTCCAATTACAAATCTTCCTGTTGGATTTATATAAATATTTGTATTTTTGTCTATCATATTTTCAGGTATTGTCGCTTTTATTACTTTTTCAATTATATCTTTTTTTAACTGTTCTTGGGTTACATTTTCTTCGTGTTGTGTAGATATTAACACTGTTTCAATTCTTTTTGGTATATCATCTTCATATTCAACAGTTACTTGTGTTTTTCCATCTGGTCTTAAATAAGGAATTATTTTTTGTTTTCTTACATCTGTTAGTTTTTTTGATAATTTATGTGCCATATATATTGCATAAGGCATATAGTTTTCTGTTTCCGAACTTGCATATCCAAACATAATTCCTTGATCTCCTGCTCCACCAATATCTACTCCCATTGCAATATCAGTACTTTGTTGTGTTACATTTATATCAATTTCGCATATATTTGGGTCTATATCAATGTCTTTATCTCCATATCCTATATTTTTTATTGTCTGCCTAACTATTTTTTCATAATCAATTTTTCCTTGAAATGTTATTTGTCCGAGCAAGTGTTATTTTATTTTTTGATGCAAATGTTTCTATTGCTACTCTTGCATTTTTATCTTGTTTTATACATTCATCTAATATATTATCTGATATTGTATCACATAATTTATCTGGATGTCCTTCTGTTACACTTTCTGATGTAAAATAATAATTTTTTTTCATTCTAACTTCACACCTTTTTCTATATTTATTATAATTTGTTTTAATATTGTCTACATAATACCTATATTTTAACATATCTTCTAAAATTTGTAAATAGTTTCATTAATAACATTTTATTATATAATAAAAGGATAGTAATAATTTACTACCTTTCATTTCTTTATTAATTTTCAATATGTGCATCTGCTATATACAAGCATATAAAAAGAGGCTAATGTTAGCCTCTATGAACAAATCAATAATAAATTAGAGCATATTTTTATTATATATAAGTTAGTGATTAGATTTCTTGCTTTTTTTATCAAATTTCTCTAACAAAACTCTAACAAAAAGTAAAAAAAATTAGAAATTTTGATTTATTGATTTTTTAATATTTTTGTGTTATAATTCTTTTAGAACATTGATATTTCAAGTGATAATTAGGCGTTAATAGGGTGGATTAGAGTTTAGTAGGGAAACAACTCAAAATCCTTCTAAGCCTGGGGTCGGGGGTTCGAACCCCTCCTGGCTCACCAAAAAAAAGCACTTACTTTTTCAAGTAAATGCTTTTTATTTTATTCTTTTTACTCTAATGTATATTGACTTATATCAGGCTCTATAAATATAGAATCATCTACTTTATCAAATTCATATTCTCTTTCAGATGTTCTTCCTTCATCTACTGTTTTAAAATATAAGCCTGTGTCTTTTTCTATATAAATCTCTGATTTTTCGGAATCCACTAATATTGCTGCTGGGAATCTTTTTAAAATGTAGCATTCCTTTCCATCACAATTAGTAGATTTTATGCTTGCAACCATACTTCCTAAAAATGTTTGCCATTTATTATCTGTTTCTGTAAAATTGTAAACATTTACTGCCATAAGATTTCCAGTATTTAATCGAACTATTTTATCTTCTTTGTTGTCCCAAAACGTATCTTTTCTTTCTCCATTATTATATATTGATACTTTTGAAATTTCTCCATTTACATTTCTCTCTAGAAATAACGCTTCTTTATTATCTTTCTTGTAATATTTTGTTGTAACAACTGTTTCATCACTTTCTTTTGTAACAGATTTTGTATAATAATTTGTACTATTTGAATATTTTGCTATTTTATTTTGTAAATCAGAAATGATAATGTAATTTCTAATAGTATGGATTAAAAATATTGCAATAACTACTAATATTACTATTCCAATAACTTTTAAAATTTTCTTTTTCATATAAAAAGCACCTCCCTTTTTAACTTTGGAAGGCAACCTAGCAATCATGAGTTCTTTTCGAACTTTTAGATCTATGGCTTTGCGTCATAAACTTTCGTTTACTTTGCTTTTTTCATCTACTTATATTATAGCATATTTTAACCTTATTTTCAAATTTCATGTCTTTAAAATTCCTGTAACTTATAGTATTATTGTATAATATTTTCATCTTCACTTTCTTTATGATTAGGATTACTTAATGAAGTGTCTTGTAAACATTTTTTTAGTTTTTCACAGCATGGTTTGAATGACAAAAATGTAATACCTCCACCAATTGCTCCTCCTACTATTGGGATTGCTTTTTTAAAGAACCCTGCAAAAACTTCTTTTGTCATTTTTACTCCAAACCATTTGGCAACACTTTTTACAATAGGATAAATTGTTCCTTTGGTAAGTGCCTTATTTATTAACTTTTTTTCAACGCCAGTAGCAAGTGCTTTTGCCATTGCTTTTATTGCATTATTTGCTCCGGCAACACCATACATAACTCCTAAACATATTGTTAATAAATTCAATGTTTCTGTATCAAAAGTTTCTCCTTTTTCATTTATATTTATTTCTGGGAAACCATATAAATACATTAATTTCTGAGTAGCTCTTAACATATATCCATAATACTGAATAATATCAGCTGGAATTGTAGCAACCATAGTAGCACCACCAGGAGTTCCTAATATAGTTGAAATTCCAGTTACACAATTTCGTTCAAATATGATAACATTATCAGCAATTTTGTTTATTTCTTCAATTGGTATCCCTGCTTTAGTTGGTGTTGTAGTTACTGCTTGTTCTACTATTTCTTTTGCATATTTGTTAGAAAGTTCTTTTGTAATGAAATCTTTTCTATTGATACCAATTCCTGGTGTTTTTAGTCCTAAAATAATTATATCCTCTATGTCTATATTTCCATCTCCATTTGCATCAATAGCAGAAACAATTTTATTTTTTGTTTTATTTGAAATATCGGTTGCAGTTTTCCCAACATTACTAGCTATATCATTCATTTTTTTCCCTAGTTTTTCTCTATTCGAACTCATATTTTTCTCCTTTTTCTACAAAATTTGCTATTATCTGTTAAAAGTATATCAAAAAAGCAAATGATTGTAAAGATAATCACTTGCTTATAAAAATTCATTGTTTATAATCTTTTATATTTTGCTTTATAGCTAAGACCGCTTATTTATACTCTGAATAAAAACTATGCAATATTTTTTAATTTGATAATTTTATTTTTCTTTTCTTCTATTTCCTTATCATAGATTTTTTGTAATTCATCAATTTGTTCATCTGTTAGGTCAATAGCTTTTACTTCGCCATTTTCTAATTTTATTTTTAAATAAATTATTTCTGAATTTTCTTTAACTCTAATACTATCAAAAAAATCTCTTTTTCTACTCATTGTTTCAGATTTATAATTATCTGTATCAGCTTCTTCTTTTATTTCTTCTTTCTTAAATAAACTCTTCATTTTATTTAAGAATCTTTTAAAAAAATTTTCTTTTACTACCGTTAAACTTTTGTTATTATACATATTATTTTTCTCCATTCGTCTTTTGATTTTCTTTTTCTAATTCCTGTAGTTCTTTACTTAATCTTTCTGACTCTTCTTTACTTGCTTCAAGTTTCATTGCTTTATTTTCATGCAACATATCTCCTGTTTCTAATAATTTTGCTTCTTCATCTTTTAATGCATTTATCTGTGTATCAATGCCTTTTGCTTTTTCTTCTCTTTCTTCATTTGACATTGCATTCCACATATCTATTTGCTTTTGGTTTACAATTTTACCCTTTTTTTCAATAGGACTTGGTCCGTTTTGTACATTTGCTTTTTGTTTTTCTAATTTTGCAATTTCTTCTTCTTGTTTTAAGATTATTGCTTTTGGTAATATCTCTTCTATTGCCTCTAATCTTGCAATTCTATCTTCTTGTGTATCAACAATTTCTCCATTTTTCTCAATTACTTTATTTTGTGCCATTGCATCTGCTTTGCATAATGTGATCAACTTTTTAAAATCTGAAATTGTTGGCTCATAATTTTCTGTTTTTTTCATAGTAGATGCTAATACTTTTGAGATTCTTTTTTCTGTAATGTCTTCTTTTTTAGCAATTGGAATAAAATCGTCGTGACTTTGAATTAAGAAACTTATTTCTGCTATTTCCTGTTCACTATAACCTATATTGCCAAGTATATCTTTTGCTATATCTGCTGATTGTTTTGCGTGACCTATAAATTGAGTTTGTCCTGTCTTTTCATTTAATTGAGCAACATTTGGCTTTCCTATATCATGGAAAAACGCAGCAATTTTAATTTTTAATGCATCTTTTTCAGAAAGTCCATTTGTATTTACATTATCAACAGTTCTTAATATATGTTCAAATAATTCATATTGGTGACTATTATTATTTTGACTTCCAAAATCAACAGTCTTTACAAATTCACTTCCAAATCTTTCTTCTAATTCTTCTCTTGACATATTTAAATATTTCTCTGTAATATTTTGACTTAATAAGTCATTTTCAAATTCTTTAATATCCATATTTTAAATCTCCTATCATTAAATATTATTTTATGATTATATTATAACATTTATTAAATTTTTTGTAAACAAAATTTCTTTTTTTTCAAAAACAAAGAGATTAGCATTGCTAACCTCTTTGTATGGAACACCTCCTTAAAATCCCAATTTTTTATGGAAAATCCAGTCATAAAGTGAGGCGAAATAGCCCCAACTTATACCACAATTCAACATTTCATTAAATAATTCTTCCCCCATAAGGGTTCTTAAATTATTATAATTGGTTGTTGAGTTGTGTGTTTGCAGGTTTCCAGCTGTGTAGGCATCTTTGCCCCACACATCCATTTCCTCCCCCTTCTTTATTATTTTCATTAAAAATTTATTTGTTATTTTTTGAGTTGGGTGATCAAGATTGTAGTTTGCGATTTGTATCGCAAAATCCCCCCACATGTAGGGGATAGTTTTTTCAAGTCTCCCCACTTCTCTCCACATCGCTGCTTTTTTTTGTTTTTTGGTCATAGTTGTTCCCATTTTTCTTCCTCCTGCCACTTGGCTTTTTAATGCTATCCTCATAATGTTATTGAGGATGTTTTTAATAAGTTTCTATACTTATATAGTACCATATTTACATAAAAAAGTCAATTTCGTAGCATTTGGATTACCTTTTATGATATTATAAGCTCTACAATGCTTAAAATTCTAAATATTTCTCATTTGTAATCTTTTTAATCGATAACATTTATTGAGCTTTTTATCATTCCCATCCAACAACTATATGGAATAGTTGCTGTTTCAGTTGGGATAAACTCAACTAAATTTTTACCTTCTTGTAATTTAATATCAATATTAAATTTTGGAATAATTATTTCATTGTTACAGCCATTTAGTTTGCCTTCTGGTACGTTTATTGTCCATTTAACTGGTATATCTTTTTTTACAGTTATAGCTTCATAGCTATTATAATCAATAGTTGTTGTTATTTCTTGATAATCTCCTACTATTTTAGCCTTATTTTCATTAGTTAAGCTATGTATATTTATTTGAAAACCTGATTGTGCTAATCCGTTTCCAAGCATACTTAATCCTAAAATAAAAATTATTATTGCAGATATGGTTAGCATTTTATTTGCAAATTTTTTATTTAATTTACTTGCAATTGCACCAAATCCAAACATTAATGGAACTGTTCCTAAGCTAAATAAAAACATTGAAATTGCTCCACCAAAAAAACTTCCTGTAGATAAAGCATATAATTGCATAGATTGTAATGGTCCACATGGCATAAATCCATTAACCAATCCTATATAAAAAGATGATTTTCCTTTTTTGGTTTTATTTAAAGCTACTGCTAATTTCTTTGGCATTCTTATATTAAACTTTCTAAGAGCTGGGAAAATTCCTAACATATTGATTCCCATAATAATCATTAAAATTCCTGCAATTATTGCAACTGTTCCTTTAAAGACTCCATTTAAAGTAATTGCAGAGCCTATTGCTCCAACAATGCCTCCAATTAATGTATAAGAAATCACTCTTCCTAAATTATAATATGCATTTGATTTTAATATTTTGCCTTCATTTTTTACAGAGTTTACACTTTGAGATAAGTTAATTCCTCCACACATAGCTATACAATGAACAGATGTAAGTAATCCAACTATAAATAACATTCCATAACTCATACTTGATTCTACAGTTGGAAATATATTAAATATGTTTAGTAATCCTAAATGATTAAATATGATATAAATTGCTAATATTATAATTAGTATGTATATGATTTGTCTATTTACTTTTTCTTTATCTTTTACTACTTTATATTCTAAATTTGTAATTGCTTTTTCTATTTCTTCCTGTGACATTATATTTTTATCATATTTAACTTGTACTTCTTCTTTATTAAAGCTTGCTTTTACACTAGAAATTCCATTTAGTTTTGATAATTGTTTTTCTATCCTTGATTCGCAATTAGCGCAAGACATTCCTTTAACTTTTAATATAATGTTTTCCATCATAATTATTAGTCCTTTCTAAGATGATTACTGTCCACAACATGATGAAGTTCCTGACATACCACCACAGCAACATGATGATGAATCTGATGCATAATAGTCATATGTAGGTTGACTACAACAACATGAAGGTAAATTTGTGTCGCTATTAGTATTAATACTTTCTGCTGTTGCTTGTACTACACTATTTTTTGGTACAAATATTACTACACATATTGCTGTAATTAGGACGATTAATGTTATAATTGGTAATATCTTTTCTTTCATTTTTTCACCCCCTTTAATTTATTTTTTTTATTTTTATACATTATTAAGTAATTTTTCTATATCTTTTGCTTTTAAACTTTTTCCCTGTGATAAAATTTTTTCATTTATCATTAATGCTGGTGGTGCTATTATTCCAAGTTCTAGCATAACTTTCATATCTGTTATGTATTCTACTTCATAATCTTTTCCCATATTTTTTACTGCTTTTAATGTTTCTTCATATAAATTGTTACAACTTGCACAACCACTTCCACTTCCTAAAACTTTTATTTTCATACTAAGTTCCTCACTTTCTTTTTAGAATCCTAGATAAAACATATAGAAACCAATTAGCAATATAATTGTTCCCATAATATATTTTAGAACATTGCTTATTTTATTGTATTTTTCATTTTGCATCATTTTTTGTACTGTTCCCATTGATGTTCCTGCTATTATTGATAATATACTATTTCCTATTGAATATAAAAGTAACAATGTTACTCCCCATGCTATATTGCCGGATTTAGCAATAACAGCTAGTAAAGCTATTAACACAGGTGTAGAACAAGGGGATGAAAAGATTCCTCCTAATATTCCTGCAATTAGTGCTCCTAAATATCCTTTTTTAGTATTCTTAGTTTGTAAATTAGTAGATTTAACAATCGTTATTATTTCAAACGTTTGTAATGCCATCAATACCATTATTATTCCAAGTATTATATACCACCATGATCCTCCATATTGCATGAATTTTCCTAGAATTGAAGCAATTGCTCCTAATACGGTAAATGTTATTGTCATGCCTATTGCAAAAACTACTGATAATTTAAATGCTTTTTTAGTGTTATCTGTACCTGCTCCTCCAACATATCCTATAATAAGTGGTACACTTGATAGAGAGCATGGTGTAAATGAAGTTAATATACCTGCTAGCAATGACACAATTGGTGCAATCCAAAAATTATTTTTTATAAGTTCTGACATTGCTTCAAGTATTTCATTCATTTAATCCCATCTCCTTTAACATAGATTTCATTTGCTCTACTGTTAATGCTCCTATGTGTGTTGTTAATGTATGATTTCCTTGTTCATCTGTTACAAATTGTAATTCTAATTCTTCTGCATTTTTTGGTGCATATGGTGTTCCATCTTTATTGATAAATATTTGAGTTGGTATTAGTTCTATTGGATAACCATTTGCTAAATCAGGATATTCCCATACATCTATAAATCTTATTATTGCTTTTCCTCGTAATTCATTGTTCACTTGTTTTAATGCTGGTGCCATTTGTCTACAAGGCATACAACCTTCAGATCCAAAGTCTATTATTATTGGTAAATTATATGATTTTAGTTTTTCTATATCAAAATTACTTGTGATATTTAATTCGAAATCTGAATTATCTGCATTGTTTGTTTTATTTTTGTTTTTGAATATCCATATTCCTGCTATTACTATTATGATAGCTATTACTATAATTGTGGATGTTATTTTTTTATTCATAATATACCTCCAATTTATAGATAGTTGTCCCTATTATTATTATATTCCAAAAAAAAAAAAATTCAATATTTTACACATAAAAAACACTACTTGTTCACAAAACTAATGTACAATTACTTCATCAAGGAGGAATGTGTATGACTAAAAGTCAAATGATAAAAAAAGAAAGTTGTTTTAATTTTATTATGAATATATATGATATTGCTTTATCTCAAATTTTCCAAGAGTTGACATGGTTGAAAGAGAACAATTCTGATATTATTAGTAATGTTACAAAAAGAATTAAAAATCCTGATAGTATCATGAAGAAAATGAAGAAAAAACATTTTCAAAATAATTATACAAATCTTATCGAACGTATAGATGATATTGCTGGTATTAGGATAGTTTGTCCTTTTAAAGAAAATATTTATACTGTATTAAAACTTATAAAAGAAATTGATAGTATATATATTTTAAAAGAAAAAGACTATATTCGTAAGCCTAAAAAAAGTGGATATTCTGCTTATCATTTAATTATTGAGACTCCTGTTAATGTTAATGATACAGAGTTATTGGTAAAAGTAGAAATTCAAATTAGAACTATGGCAATGGATTTTTGGGCGACAAATGAACATGATATTAGATATAAAACAAATAAAAAGATTTCGATTTTTGATTCAAAAAAATTATCTTTTTATGCTAGAATATTAAATATCTTAGATGATAAAATGATGAAACTGCGTAAAAAACAGAATTTCAAATCATTACAATTTTTTAAAACATAAATAAGAGCAAGAATGTTTTCTTGCTCTATATATTATTTGTTTCTGCATTTGTAGTATTTTCATTTTTCATATTTGGTCTGTTTCCTTTTTCAGGTCTATCTGGTGGTGTTTCTCCATCAATCATTTGTCTTTTTTCTCCACCATAAGGTGCTCTATTATCTGTTACACTTTCATAAATGTAAAATCCTGCTGTTGTAATAATTGCTCCTACTAAAGCTCCTATAATAAAAGTTAATATTTTATTTTTCATTTTTTACCTCCTCATTATCTATATCTATTTTCACACTAGATGTCATTCCTATTTTTATATCTCCATCATTTTCAAATTCTGCTGTTACTTCGAATTTCCCATTATTTGCTGTACTCCCTATATGTGTTATATAACCAGTATATTCTTTCTCTATTGCTGTGGCTGTTATTGTTGCTTTATTTCCTAATTTTATTTTATTTATTTTGGATTCATCAATATTTAAAGTTACTGCTAACATATTTTTACTTTCTATAGTTATATAATTACTATTTAAACATTTTTCTCCTATTTCGGGTATATTTAATTCTACTATGTAGCAATCATAAGGTGCTACTAAATATGTTCCATTTGTATATTTTAAAATGTTTGCTCCTTTTTCTAAATATTGCTTTTGTTCTACATATACTTCGCTTAAGTAATATGTAGCATGTAGTTCTATATTTTCAGTTAAAGCTGATTTGATTTCACAAGTATCACTTATAGAAGATGTTTGCCCTCTATTTGTTTTATCTGGTCTTTGTGCAAAATCTTGAAAATTATTTTTGTCTTTAGAAAATATTATCAAACAAATTGAAATAATTGTTAGGATGATTAGTATTAAAAAAATTATTAATTTTTTATGTTTCATTTGATTCCTCCTCACAATTTGCAAAAATTCGATAATAACGAACATTTCCATTTTCAGCTGTTACAGATATTAATATTTTATTTTGTCCATTTATAATATTAGTATTTCCTGTAATTTTTACTTTTGCTTTGCTATCCTCTGCTATTGCTGTAATATCGATGGCATTTGTATTATTTATATTTATGAAATATGTTTCTTTCTCTTTATTAAATTGTGTATTAAGTTCTACTCCTTCTATCCCTAACTCTGATAAGTAGTTATTATCTGACCCATTATATATTGCTTGTGTTTCATTATTTCCATTTGCCATTCCTCCTGATGTACTTTGATTTGTTTTTGTGTTGACAGTTATTTTCTGATTATTTATGTTATTTGTTTTATTGCTTGTCGCTTGTTTTTCTAAATTTGAATTAGAGTTTTTGGTGTTATTATTTTCTTCTGCTTTATTTTTATCATTTTCTATCTCTTCTTTTTTGTCTTCTTTTTCTATTACTGTAATTATCTTTGTTACTTCTTCTACTACTTCTGATGTATTTTCTTTTTCTTCTGTTTCCTTATCTATTAGTATTTGGGCTTTAAATTGTATTTTTGTTCCTATTGCAATATCTTTTGAAATAGGGTAATATAGTTTAATTTCATTCAAATTCATTTTTGTTTTATCTACTTCTATGTTAATTGCATTCGTATTATTTGCTACTGTTATATTTGAATTATCTTTTGCATAGATGTCTTTTACATCAATATCTGAATTTAATACTATTTTAAAATTATCATATTCTAATGTAGTTATATCAAAAATCATTTCTAATGTTTCTTCTGGATTTATTTCTAATTTGTTTACTTTAAAAAATTCTTTTTTGTTCGTATTATCAATTGCACTAGATATGTGCATGCCCATGATGATTAATAGTAATAAAATACTAATTCCTGTTTTTATTTTTTTATCCATTTTTTCCCTCCTAACTTTAATCTGTTCTTAGTGCTTCAATTGGATTAAGTTTTGCTGCTTTATATGCAGGAAATATTCCAAATACAATTCCTATAATTGCACTTGAAGCAAAAGAAATTGCTATTACCATTGCAGTTGCATTAAAATTAAATCCAAATGTTTGCAGTATTTCTCCTATTCCTATTCCTAAAAGTACTCCTATCATTCCTCCTAAGATACATAAAATTAAAGATTCTGCTAAGAATTGTGCCAATATATCTTTTCTTTTTGCTCCTAATGATTTTCTAATTCCTATTTCTTTCGTTCTTTCTGTAACAGATACTAACATTACATTCATTACACCGATTCCTCCTACAATAAGTGAAATACTTGCAATTCCCCCAAGTAATAATGATAAAGTAGATGTAATATCTGACATTGTATCTAGCATGCTATCTTGTGAGGTTACACTATAATCATCTGATGTTATTCTTAAATTTCTTTCTAAATAATTTTCAAGTAATGTTTTGGTTACTTCAATTTTGTTTTCGTCTTCAACTTTTACATATAAATTATTTATACTTGTATCACTTTTTAAATATTTTGCTGTTGTAAATGGAATAATTATATTTCTATCTATGTTGTTTCCCATAGTGCTTCCTGTCGCTGTAAGCACTCCTATTACAGTATATTGGTCTCCTTCTATACTAATATTTTGTCCTACAATGTCTTTTATCTTTGTATTTTCAAATAGCGTATCTGTTAAACTATTCCCAAGTAAACATACTTTGCTTGTATTTTCGATGTCAATATTTGATAATAATCTTCCCGCTTCTAATTTTAAATTCATAATAGTAATGTACTCTGGTATTGTCGCTAAAATATTTGTATTTTTTGAGGTGATTGTTTGCCTACTTGTTGTGCCTGATACATTCTTATATGGTGCAACACTTTCTACATTGGTAAGTTTTTTTAATTCATCCATTTGCTCATAGTCAAGAGTTGTTTCACTTTCTTCATTTATTGAGACTGTTAATGTTCCTGTTCCTAAGGATTTAACTGATGATGTGACATTTGTTGTGGCTCCAGTTCCGATTCCTACTAAAAGAATGACTGACATAATTCCAATTATTAACCCTAGCATTGTTAGGCTTGACCTTAATTTATTACTTATAATATTTTTTAATGCTTCTTTTATAATGCTCATTGCCTTTTCCAAAACTATACCTCCTCTCCTTCGTATAGCTTTCCATCAGCTATTCTAACAATTCTTGTTGCTCTTTTTGCTACGTTAATATCATGTGTAATCAAAATAATTGTTTGACCTTCTCTATTTAGCTTTTCAAATATTTCCATTAATTCATTGCTTGTTTTGGAATCTAATGCTCCAGTTGGTTCATCTGCAAGAATTATCTCAGGATTTCCGAGCTATGGCTCTTGCTATTGCAACCCTTTGTTGTTGACCTCCTGATAGTTGTGTTGGTAAATGTTTTGCTCTTTCTTTTAACCCTAATTTTTCTAAATACTTGATAGCTATTTTAGTTGTTTCATCATGTTTTATTCCTCTATACATTAGAGGTACTTGCACATTTTCTATTGCATTTAATTTAGATAATAAGTTGAAGTTTTGAAAAATAAATCCTATTTTTTTATTTCTAATTTCAGATAATGTATTGTCATCAGCATCTTTGATAATTAGATTATCTAATATGTATTCCCCTTTGTCTGGTACATCTAATAAGCCTAAAATATTCATCAATGTGGATTTTCCAGAGCCTGAAGGTCCTATAATGGAGACAAATTCTCCCTTTTTTACAGATAAATTCACATTATCTAATGCTTTTATTTCTTCTCCACCTAGCATAAAAGATTTACATACATTTTTTAGCTCTATCATAATTTTTATTCCTTCCTTAGATTATTATTGTCATTTTGTTCCTGATGTTCCAGATGGAGCTTGTTTCATCTGACCTCTGTCAGTTGGTGGTTCTCCTCCATCATTTGGCATATTTCCATTTTGCCTATATCCTTTTTGTTCGCCATTCATTCCTTGTCTAAATTCTCCAAAAATACCCTGATTATTATTTGAATTATTTGTGCTTTCTGTTGTTTCTATTTCTATTTGTACTTTATCGTTTAATTCTAATCCTGATATTATTTGTACATAATTTTCATCTGCTATTCCTGTTTCGACTATCACTTCTTCTGTTGTACCGTCTTCATTTATTTTATTTACATATTTTTCCCCATTGCTGTTTTCATAAATGCTTTCTATAGGAACTGCTATTACTTGTTTTTCTTCTTTTAATGTTACTGTACATGATGTGCTCATTCCTAGTTTTATTGTATCATCATTTTCAAATTCGACATCTGCTGTAAAAGTTGAACCTGATGTCTCATAAGTACCTACAGAATCTAATTTTGTAATTTTTCCTGTATATGTTTTATCTTCATTTGCTGTTAATTTTATTTCTACATCTTGACCAACTGATACATTATTTATCTCATTTTCATTTATTGTAATTTTTGTTATTAAACTATCTAAATTTGATACTTCTATATAGTTTGATGAAGTGCATTTATTTTCAGTTTCTGGTACATTACTACTTATAATAACAGAATCATATGGTGCTGTTAGATATGTTCCGTCTGTGTATTCTAATATATTTTCTCCAAGTTTTACTGTATCGTCATTTTCTACGCACATTGCTTTAAAATATTTGGTTGTTGTTAATTCCAATTTTTCTGTTGTTTTTGATTCTACTGTTCCTGATGCTGTTAATGTCTTTTTTATATCATGACTTGAAACTGTTTCTTCTTTTATTGTTATTTTTGTTTTATCGTCATCTGTATTTAGTCCCACTTGTCTACCAATTATAAAACTTGCTATTATAATGATAATCAGTAAAATAATAAGTAATATTTTCTTCTTCATCTTTACCTCCTAAACTGTTACTTCAAAATCAGTTTTTTCTCCATTTTTATATAAATAATATTTTCCACTTGTTATTTTTTCGTTACTAAATATAAGTGTTTTGAAACTTTCTTTTGCTTCAAATGTTTTAATTACTTCATCATTTTCATTTTTTATACTAATTTCTGTTCCGAGATGTTATATTTGTATTTATATTAAAACTTATTGACTTTTGTTTTGAACTGTTTTCTGGTTTTTCCATCATGTCTGAACCTAATGCGATTACTTCTCCTCCATTGATTTCATATCCCATGTCTGTATCTATTGCTGCATTTCCTCCATTCGTAGATCCTATTGTATATATATTTCCTCCATTTATAATTAAATTTTTGTTAGAATCAATACCATCTCCACTTGCTTTTATATAAATTTCTCCTGCATTTATTGTAATTAGTCCTCCATCTCCTCCTGCATTTATTCCATCATCATTACTTTCAATATTGATTATTCCTCCATTTATTGTTATGTTGTTTGTTTCAGTTGCTATTCCTTCTCCTTCACTTTGTTTTCCTTGCACATTTAATGTGCCATTTCCTTCAATTACGAGTTCCCCAATAGAATATATACAAGAATCATATTCACTTGAACCACCATCTGATAAATTATTTTCTGAATTCTCTGGCAATTTTATAATTAACTTGTTTTCTCCTATATTTGCTATTGCTGCTGTTTCGTTATTTTGTATATTTACATTATTTAATACTAATGTTACATTTGAATTGCTATTAATGATTATGGAATGCTTGAAATCTCCTTTTAATGTGTATTCTCCTGCATCTTTTATTGTTATATTGGTCTCATATTCGTTTAGATTTATTTCTTTTTGACTTACAATTTCTCCTTCTTCTATGTCGTTTGCAGTGGTTTCTTTTTCTTCATTTTCTTCTTCTGGTTTTTTAAAATCATTTTCTATCATACCTTTATTCCTTCCACGGATTGGATGATTTTCATTAATTTTATTTACTGTAATAATTATAAATATTCCTAATATTATTGCTAAAATAAAAGTAATGAGTAATTGTATTTTTGTTTCTTTTTTCATTTTTTATCACTTTCCTTTCTAAAATACTATACAATATTTATATTGAAAATTTATTGAAATTTATTAATTTTAAAAAAATAGTGTTTTAAAACACTATTTTTAAGTTGGAATATTTACTTTAAAAATTGTATAATGTTCTTTATAAAGTACTTCTATTTTTCCATTATATTTTTGGATTGTTGATTTTGCTATTGCTAAGCCTAATCCATATCTTTTTTCTTTCCTATTTCTGGATTTATCTATTCTATAAAATCTTTCGAATATTTTTTCTTTTTCTTCTTCTGGTATAGGTTCTCCATAGTTTTTAACTTGTATAATTACATCATTTTTTTCTTTATATAATTCTACTATTACTTGATGTTCCTTTTTTGTATGCTTTATTGCATTATCTAACAATGTAGATACTATATGCTCTATGTCTTCTTTATTTGCTTTTATCATTATATTTTCTTTCATGTTGCTTTTTATTGTTACGTTTCTTTCATAAGCCATACTTTCAAACATAGATAATATAATTTCTAATTCTTTTGATAAATCTATTTTTTTTCTTTCTCTTATATTATCAATGTTTTCAATTTTTGCTAATGTTAATAGTTCATTGATTAGTTTATCCATACTTTGTATTTCATTTTGAATATATTTTATCCATTTGTTTTCTTTTAATTCGTTTTCTAATACATCAGCATTTGCTTCTATTACTGCAAGTGGTGTCTTTAATTCGTGTGAAGCATCAGATATGAATTGTTTTTGTTTTTCAAAAGTTTCTTTTACTGGCTTTACAATTACTTTTGATAGTTTTTTAGATCCAATATATATTATAATAATTGATATCATGCAAAGTATAACTGAAATAATTAATATTGAATTTGCGTGTGATATTGCTTCTTCATTTTCCATAAAAGTTATATCACAAATATTTTCGCCTTTTCGTCTTACTTTATAAATGTATTTATCTATAATTCCATCATTCATTTTTCTTGTATTTATTTGCAATGCATATTTTTTTATAGTTTCGTCCATATTTTTTGTTTGCTCATTTTCTATAATTTTCCCATTTTCTATTCTAATGTCATATATTCCTTCTATATTATTATGATTATTTATTTCGATTTCTGGCTTTGGTTGTCTCATTTCTCCTCTGGGCATACCTATTCTATTTAACATTAATACTGCTGTGTTTACAGTATTATGATAATTTAGAAATGCAAAACCGATAATTACTCCTAGTGTAACTGTTGATAAAGAGATGAAAACAATTAAAAAGATTTTATTTTTTAATTTTTCAATCATTTTGTACCTCCAAAAAATATCCAATTCCTCTCACTGTTTTAATTTCAACTTTTGATTTTAGTAATTTTAATTTTTTTCTTAAAAATGATATATATACTTCTACATTGTTGTATTCTGTATCACTATTATATCCCCATATTTTGTCTGCTAAAATTTCTCTACTTACTGTTTGCTTTTTATTAATCATTAATATTTCTAGTAGTTCTAATTCTTTTCCGTTAATTGTTATTTCATTGTCTTTACAAGTTATTTTTCCATTTCTTAAATTCAAACATAAGTCCTCATATTCTAAATTTCCAAAATCTTTTACATCTTTTTTCCTTCTTAATACTACTTTAATTCTTGCAATTAGTTCTTTTATATGAAATGGTTTTGTAATGTAATCATCTGCTCCATTTTCTAATCCATTTAATTTATCATAGATTTCTGATTTTGCAGTTAGAATAATTACTGGTGTTTCTATCTTTTCTTTTTGAATACTTTTTAATATTTTAAATCCATCTTTATTTGGTAGCATTATATCTAGTAGTATTAAATCATAAACACCTGTTAATGCTTCATTTTCTCCTTCTTCTCCGTCTGTTATGATATTTGTCATAAAATTTTCTTTTTTTAATGCTTCTGAAATTGCATCTGCTAAGCTATATTCATCTTCTATTATTAGTATTTTCATATGAATTCCCTCCTGTTTTATGACATTATATTACTTTAGCCTTGAAATTTTATTGAAAAGTTTTATATTTCTTTTTTATTATAAATGTTAAGTGATATTTTGTATGAAATCATATAAATTAACAACATGATTATTGTGATTATTGCTAATCCATATTTTTGTAGCATATTTAAAAAACTTTCTAATGGAATTGATAAAGTTTTCATTGTAAATGTTGTAATTCCTGATATTACTAGCATTAATAATACAATACTAATCAATTGTATAATTCTTCCTTTTTCTGCTCCAAATTTGTACATAATTGGTATTTCAAAAATTTGTAGCATAGTCATTCCACAAAATGCACCTATTGAAATTGATAGTATATCTCCTACATTTGCTAATGTCTGTTCTTTTATTCCTTGTATTATTGTGCATAACATAAATCCAAAAATTGTGCCAATTATTGTAAGAAATAAAATATATAAATACCTTGCTTTTACCATATCTTTTTTGGTTGTTGGAAATGTTAAAATATATTGGTCTGATTTTGCAATACTATCATAACTAAAACTACTCATTCCTATCATACCAAAACATAATGGAAAAACAACTGGTACAAATGTTACTAAATCATCATTAAGGAAGCTGGATACTAAATAGATAATGTCAATGCAAATAAGTATTTTTATGTAAGACTTTAAGTTGAAAAAGTCTTTTATTATTAGTCCTTTTATCACATTCATTTTATCTTTCCCCCTTTATATAAATTAGCATGATGTCTTCGATTGTTGGTTTATCTATTATTTCAATATCATATTTCTTTTTAAATTCAAACTTATTTTCAACTAATATAGAATATTCATATTTGTTTTTCTTGTATTTTATATAGTCTTTTTTATCGATTTTCTCAAATTCTTCTTTTGTACATTTTACAATGCCAAAATCTTCTAATAATTCTTCTCTTGTTTTAGCTAATATGATTTCACCATTGTTAATAAATGTAATATAGTCTGCAATATGCTCTAAATCTGATGTTATATGACTTGATACTAGTATTGATTTTTCTCCATTTTTTATGAATTCTTGAAAGATGTCTAATATATCATTTCTAGCAATTGGATCTAATCCAGAAGTTGGTTCATCTAATATTAGTAGTTTTGGGTTATGAGATAAAGCTGTTGTTATTTTCAATTTCATTTTCATACCACTTGAAAAATCTTTTAAAATTTTATTTTTTGGTAACTTAAATTCATCTATATATTTGAAATATTGCTTTTCATCCCAGTTTTTATAAATGTTTTTCATTATTTTATTGACGTCTACTGCATTTAAATATTCTGATAAAAAACTTTCATCTAATACAACTCCTATTTGCTCTTTTATTTGTTTTTCATTTTTTTGCATTTCTAAACCAAATATTTTTACTTCTCCATCATCTATGTTAATTGTATTTAAAATTGATTTTATTGTGGTTGTTTTTCCTGCTCCATTTTCTCCAATCAAGCCCATTATCATTCCTTTTGGCAGTTCTATATTTATGTTTTTTAGTTCAAACCCTTCATATCTTTTACATAAATTTTTAACCTCTAATATATTTTCCATTTTTCTCATTCCTTTCTTATGTAGTCCAACGAAGCAAGATGCTAATTATTTTTCAAACTCATTCCTCTCCATATAAAAACTCAAAAATATCCAAAATCTCTTTTTTACTTATATTAGATGATTTAGATATTAAAATAATTTTATCTATATGTTTTTCAATTTCTTTCATTTGTTCTTCTCTTAATAGTTCTATGTTTTTTGCAGAAATGATACTTCCTTTTCCATGTATTGTTTTTATAAATCCTTCTTGCTCTAGTTCATCATAGGCTCTTTTTACTGTCATTACGCTAATTCGTAGGTCTTGTGCAAGATTTCTTATAGAGGGCAACATTTCATTTTCTTTTAGTTCATTATTTGCTATTGCCTTTTTTATTGCTTGTTTGATTTGTTCAAATATTGGTTGATTACTACTGTTACTTATGATAATATCCATATTTTACTCTCCTTTATAACTGTTATATTTATTGTATAACAGTTATAACAGTTTGTCAATATTTTTTATAAAAAAGAAAAAGCAAAATGTAATTTTTATTTACACTTTGCTTTTTTAGAATTTATTTTTTTAATTGCATTCCATCTTTAAATGCTTCTCCTACTCTTTCTGTTACTTTATAATATCCATGTGTATATGGATCAAATGCTATTGCATTTACTAAAGAAATATCTACATTATCTCCATTCATGACATTTTCATCAGCTGTTACATTTACCACTTTTCCTATTACTCCACAACCATATTTATCATTTTGATATTCTATAAATTCACATTCCATACAGATTGGAAATTCATTTATAATTGGTGCATCAACTATTTCAGATTTTGTTGCTGTTAATTTACTATTTTCAAATTTATCTGGTGTATTGTTTCCTGATGCTATTCCAAAATAATCTGCTTCTACAACATGTTTGCTATCTGCAATGCTGACTGTAAATGCTTTTCTTTCTTTAATATTTTTAACTGTTTTATGTGTTTCTGTTAAATTAAGTATAACGTGATCTCTTTCTAACATAGTTCCCCAAGCAGCATTCATTACATCAATTGTTCCATCTTCATTATATGTTGCAATCATCAATACTGGCATTGGAAATATGGATTCTGTTGTTTTAATATTTTTTCTCATTATTATATTACCTCCTATCATATTCTTTATTTGTTACTTGTTCGTATTGTATCATAAAATTAATTTAGTTTCAATCATTTATTTCATTTCCACTTACTAGTATGTCTGTATTGTCTACTTTTAATGCAAAATATGGTTTTTCTTTGTTTTCTTCTTTTAAGAATAGTATGAAATCACTATCAAAATTGAATTCTCTGTCTATTTCTGAAATAGATTGTTTTAATGCCTCAATTAGTGCTTCACTTTTTACACTTCCGCCATAATTATTAAGTTCAAAATCAATGGTTTGTATTGCTTGTCTAATATACCAATTTGTTCCTTTTATAAATCTTCCACATAATTCATCATAATTGATTTCATCACTGATTTTGATAAATGGTATTTTTAATGTGTCATTTCCTTGTAATGTTTTTTCTCCCTTATATGTATTCTCTTTTTCTTTTATTTGTGTATATATTTCATCAAATGTTTTTCCTTCTCCTGTTCCTTTGTATAAGATGACTTCTTCTCCTTCTTTTGTTTTTAGTTTTATAGCAAATTCCTTTTTGGATTGATAGAATAATACTTCAACATTTACTTTTGCCTCATCTGTTGTTGATGGAGTTATTCCAAAATATTTTACTCTTTCACTGGATTCTCCAAAAGTTCCATTTGATAATGTCGGAAATTTTTCTAGATAATTAAATTCTTTTTTTAGCATTGCATATAAAGTATAAGAATTAGGATTTCCCCAGTCTACTTTATCTAGTATCTTACTGTTTTCATTAAACTTTTCTTTTATTCCGTTTTCAATTTTTTCTTTTAAATCAAAAGTAGATTCTCCATGAATTTTGTAATACGAATTTTCTGATAGTTCTGATACTGTAAAACTTTGTTTATTTAATTCATCTGCAATTTCAGAATATCCATCTTCAAATTCTATTTTTCCACCTATTACATCATCCATAAAATCATTCCACACAAGGTTAAATGTGCCTATCCAAATTTTATTTGAATCCATTGTTGATATTTTACTTGTATATGTAGGTGTTATTTGTGCTTTTCCTTTTATGTGTTTATATATTTGTGTTGCAGCATACACAACTCCTGATAATACGACTGTTGTACAAATAATAATCATTAATATTTTTGAAACTTTATTCATATTATCAAAACCTTTCTTTATTAATATTTTTCGTAGTTCTTTTTTTCCTCTATGAATTAGATTTTTTACATTTTGTACTGTTTCTCCTAATATTTCTGCGGTTTCTTTGTATGAAAGTTCTTCTATCTTCACCAAATAAATAGCATTTTTATATTTGTCATTTAATAAATCTATTGCTTCTAATATCTTTTTTTGTGTTTCATGCTTTTCTACAATTTCTATTACGTCTTGTTCTATTAAATTGCTTTCTTGAGTTAAATATTGTTCATCTATTTCTTTTTTGCGCTTTTGCGAATGTATGTAATTAATTGCCCTACTTTTTGCAATCATGTATATATAACATTTGAAACTACATTCTTTTTTAAATTTGTTTTGTAATACATACATAAATACTTCTTGTGCTATGTCTTCTGATTTTTGATAGTCTTTGATAATGTTGTATATAAAATATTGTATTTTGTCTATGTATTTGTTATATAAAATTTCAAATGCTTCTTTTTCTCCATTTATGTATTGGTTATATAATTCTATATCTAAATCGTTTTTCATAGTTTATTCTCCTTTACATCTAGAGACAACTCAAAATTGAAAAAGTTTCAAATTATTTTTTTCTAGTATAATGATATTTTATTTTTCTTGTCAATACCTTTTTTTTCTAGTATAATAATTTTAATTATATTTGATGAGAAAGGAATTTTATTATGATAACTTTTGATGATTTTATGAAATTAGATATAAGAGTTGGAACAATTATTGATGCAAAAGTTTTTGAAAAAGCTAAAAAGCCAGCTTATCAATTAAGAGTTGATTTTGGTGATGAATTTGGTATAAAAAAATCTTCTGCACAAATAACAGATGTATACAAACCTGAAAATTTAATTGGTAAGCAAGTATTGGCTGTTGTTAATTTTCCTCCAAGACAGATTGCTGATTTTATGTCTGAAGTATTGGTTCTTGGAACTTACAGCAAGCAAGGTGTTGTATTGATTAGACCAGATGAACCTGTAGAAAATGGAGATAAATTAGGTTAATAAAATATTTTTTTGTATAATTTTTTTATTTTCGGTTATAACTAATAGTGTTAGATACTATTTTTCTACTTTGTCGAATTTTGTCGAACTTTTTATGTTTAATCCCTATTTTTACCATTTGGTGGTTATTGCATTTTCAGTTTGTTTTATATTTTCAGTAAACTTGCTATACTTAACTAGATATTAGGGACGGAGGTACATTATGAGTGCTGAGACAAAGTCAAATATAGATTCTTGTATCGGTAAAGTATTTAAAGCTTATCGAAAAAAGCATCATCTAACCCAAGATAAAATGGCAGAAAAATTAGATATTTCTGAAAAATATATTTCTCGATTGGAAAATGGCAATAGTGGTGTGAAATTGGAAACCCTTGTAAATTATATGAATATTTTGGGTATTGCTCCTAATGTTGTTTTTCATGATTTGATAAAAAATGAAGATCTTAAGTTTCAACTAGATTTGTCTTATAAAATTGGTGAATTGTCAGAAAAAAAGTTGAAGTTTTTGGATTTGTTTATTACTCATTTGAAAGATTTATAAAAAATAATCAGAATTGGACTCCCTTTTTCCTTACCTGGAAAAAGGGATGTCCTTTTTTGTTTTTGCAAAGAAAAAAAATACTTAAAATATCGATAAGCACTTGACAATGTCGAACACATGTTTTATACTGTATGTAATTTAAAAAGGATGTGAAAATATGAATTCTGATCAAAAAGATTTGATAATTAAAGATACAATTTCGAGTGAAGAAATAAAAAATCTAATATATACAATACGAGGAAAACAAGTAATGTTAGATAGTGATGTTGCAAGTTTATTTAATTATGCAACTAAAGACCTTAATAGAAATGTTAGAAATAATATTGAAAGATTTCCAGAATATTATTGCTTTAGATTAACAGCTGAGGAATATAAATTTTTAAGGTGCAAAAATTTCACCTTAAACAAAAATAGAAGAGGAGAACATCGTAAGTATTTACCATATGTATTTACGGACTATGGAATTACTATGCTTGCAGGATTATTAAAAAGCGAAGTTGCAGTAAATATTAGTATAAGAATAGTTAATACATTTATAGAAATGAGGAATTTTTTAAATTCGAATGGACAAATTTTTGAAAGATTGACAAATGTAGAATATAAATTGTTAGAATATGATAAGAAATTTGATAAAATTTTTAATCAATTGAATCAAAAAGAAAATATAAAGCAAAATATTTTTTTTCAAGGACAAATATATGATGCATATAGTTTAATAATTAATATTTTTAAAAAAGCCAATAGAACGATTACAATAATTGATAATTATATAGATGATAGTATTTTAAAAATGTTAACCAAAAAGAATAAAGATGTTGAAGTGCTAATATTCACGTCTAATAAGAGTAATATAGAAAATATTGATATAAAAAAGTTTAATAAGGAATATCCTATTTTAAAAATTTCTAAAACAAATAAATTTCATGATAGGTTTATAATAATAGATAACAAAGATTTATATCATTGCGGAGCATCTATAAAAGATTTAGGTAAAAAATGTTTTGCAATTAATAAAATTGAGGATATAGGTATTTTAAAAAAATTAGTTAATGAAATCAAATAAAAATCTCCCGGCTAAGCCGGGGGATTTTTATTCTTTCCAAAATGCTTCATATGTTTTATATGCTGAATATATATCATATTTGCTTGTTACTTCATATGGTGCATGCATTGAAAGTACTGGTACACCACAATCAATTACATCTGTTCCTTTATTGGCTAAAATATATGCGATTGTTCCGCCTCCGCCAATATCTACTTTTCCTAATTCTGTGATTTGATATTTAATATTATTTTTTTCTAATACATTTCTTACCCATCCTACATATTCTGCATTTGCATCTGATGCACCTGATTTTCCTCTTGCTCCTGTATATTTGTTTAATGCTATTCCTCTTCCTAGATATCCTGCATTTAAGCTATCTGATACAGATGCATAAATTGGGTCATATCCTGCGTCTACATCTGATGATAACATTTTAGAAAAGCAGAATACTCTATCTAATAGATTTGGTTTATTAACTCCTAATTTGTTTAGTATCTCTGATATGAAGAAATCAAACATATGTGATTCCATTCCTGTATTTCCCATACTTCCTATTTCTTCTTTATCTGATAAAATGCAAACTGCTGTATTTTTTACTGCTTCTAAGTTCATCATTGCTGATAGTGATGTATATGCACAAACTTTGTCATCTTGCCCATATGCTGCTACCATGCTTTCATCAAATCCTAAAGTTCTTGCTCTAAATGCTGGTACAAGTTCTAGTTCTGAGCTCATAAAATCCGCTTCTGTTATGTCATATTTTTTGTTTAGAATATTTAAAATATTTAGTTTTACTTTTTCTTGTACTTTATCATCTTCAAAAGGTATACTTCCTATTAGTAGTTTTAGGTCTTCCCCATCAATTCCTTCTTTCAATTTCTTTTCCATCTGCTGTTGTGCTAAGTGTGGTAATAAATCTGTTATTGTGAAAATAGGATCTGTTTCATTTTCACCTATATTGATTTCTACTTTTTCTCCATTTGTTTTTACTATTACTCCATGTAAACTTAATGGGATTGTTGTCCATTGATATTTTTTGATTCCTCCATAATAATGTGTTTTGAAATATGCTAATCCTCCTTCTTCACATAGTGGATTTGGCTTAAGGTCTAGTCTTGGAGAATCTACATGAGAACCTATGATGTGCATTCCGTTTTCTTCTATACTGTTCTCCCCTATTATTGCTAAATACATGCTTTTTTCACGGTTAATGAAATATACTTTATCTCCTGGTTTTAATTCTGTTTTGTTGATGATGTCTGTATATCCATTATCATCTGCTAATTTTTTTGCGTTTTTAATAAATTCTCTTTCTGTTTTTGAATTATTTAAAAATGCCATGTATTCTTCAGATATCTTCATTATTTCTTGTTTTTGTTTTTCATCTACTTCTTTCCATCCTTCTTCTCTTTTTGTAAAGAGTTTTTCTTTTAGTTGTTCTCCCATTTTTACACCTTTCCTTTCTTTTGATTTAAGTTTACTCATTTTTTTTAAAACTTATTCATAATAATTTGTTCATGGTGATTATAACATTCTTTTTATATTTTTGCAATTACTGGTTATACTATTTTTAAAGTGACACGATTGAAAAAATTTTGTGTCTTAGAAAGGGATGTGATTAAATTTGAATTCTTTATGGATAGAAACTTTTGACAAAAAACATGAATTTCCAAAATTATCTAATTCTATTTCCTGTGATGTTTGTATCATTGGTGCTGGTATTTTTGGAATTTCTTGTGCATACTATTTGACAAAATTAGGTTTTAATGTTGTTGTTTTAGAAAAAGATGAAATTGCTAGTAAAACAACTGGACATACAACTGCTAAAATTACAAGTCAGCATGGTTTGTTTTATAATTACTTAATCAACAATTTTGGTATATCTTTTGCTAAATCTTATTTAAATGCTAATGAAAATGCTATAAAAAATATAAAAGAAATTATTGATACTGAAAATATTTCTTGTGATTTTTCATATCAAAATAGTTTTATATATACAAATAATCATGAAGAACTTCAAAGTATTTATGATGAAGTAGATGCTGTTCGTTCTTTAGATTTTCCTTGTGAATTTACTACAACTACTGAACTTCCTTTTTCTGTTTTAGGTGCTTGCATGTTTCAAAACCAAGCACAATTTCATCCTTTAAAATATGTGTATGGTTTAGTTGATAGTATTTCTGATAATTGTAAAATTTTTACACATACTACTGTTACTGATATTCGTCAGTCAGACAATAATTATATTTGTTATACTGATAATGCAAATGTTCAGTCTAAATATGTTATTTTGGCTTGTCATTATCCTTTTTTGAAAATTCCTGGATTTTATTTTTTAAAAATGTATCAATCCTCTTCTTATTTGATTGCTGTAGATACAAAAACTCCACTATTTAATGGTATGTATTTGACTGCTAAGTCCCCTACTCTTTCTTTCCGTACAACACAGATTGATGGAAAAGATTTATTATTGATTGGTGGTGCTGATCATAAAACAGGAACATATTGCAATTTTGAATCTACTTATGGTTCTTTGGAAAAGGTTGCTAAAACTTATTATCCAAATTGTGATGTGTTATACCGTTGGAATACTCGTGATTGTATCACATTAGACAAAGTCCCTTATATTGGTTTATATAGTCATTATATGCCAAATTTGTATGTTGGAACTGGTTTTCAAAAATGGGGCATGACTTCTTCCAATGTTGCAGCTAATATTGTTGTTGATATGATTCGTGGTAAGGAAAATCCTTATGCTTCTACTTTTTCTGCGACTCGTATGCAACCAATTAAAAATAAAGATGAAATGAAAAATATGGTGGTTCAATCTACAAAATCTATTGTCGTAGATAAATTAAATTCTTCTTATCTAAAAATAGATGATATTGCTTTAAATTCTGGCGGTATTGTTCAAATTAATGGTTCTAAAGTTGGTATTTTTAAAGATGCTACTGGTAAAATTTTTGCTGTTAAACCTGTGTGTACTCATCTTGGTTGCTTGCTTTCATGGAATGATGTTGATAAGACTTGGGACTGCCCTTGCCATGGTTCTCGTTTCGATTTTATGGGTAAAAATTTGTATGATCCTGCTATTGAAAATTTAGAAATTTACAATATTGAATAATTTTTAAAAAAATTTTGTTATGTTATTGACTTGCTTATGTTTTTTTGCTAAAATGCTTTTAATAAATCATATATTTATATGTTTATTTTTTGTTTATGAACTAGATTTCTCCTTTAAAAGCAATCTAGTTCTTTTTTAATCTTAAGAGAGGATGAATTATATGGGAATTTCATTTAAAAGAGTTATAAATTATTATGAAACAGATAGAATGGGTATTGTTCATCATTCTAATTATATTCGATTTTTAGAAGAAGCTAGATGTTATTGGTTGGAACAGTTAGAAATGCCCTTTCCAGATTTTGAGGAACAAGGTATAACAATTCCTGTGTTGGGTGTGAATATTGAATATAAGCATCATGTTACTTATGGAGATACCATAATAATTGAACCTTATGTGAAAGAATATTCAGGTGTTAGAATGACTGTTGGCTATAATGTTACAGATCTTAAAACAGGTAAAGTAGTTTTAACTGGAGAAACTAAACATTGTTTTACAAATAGAAATTTAAGACCTATTAATTTGAAAAAGGCGAATCCTGAATTTAATAATAAATTTCAATCATTGCTTGAATAAGAAAGGAATGTGAATAAAAATGGATGATAAAATACAGTTATTTAAGAAATTAATAGATGATTGTGATAATATTGTATTTTTTGGTGGTGCTGGTGTTTCTACTGAAAGTGGTATTCCCGATTTTAGGAGTAAAGATGGTTTGTATAACCAAAAGTATAAATATCCACCTGAAGAAATTTTGAGTCATACTTTTTTTATGAATGATGTAGATGAATTTTATAAATTCTATAAAGATAAGATGAATTCTTTATCTTATGAGCCTAATGTTACACATATTAAATTAGCTGAACTTGAGCAACAAGGTAAATTAAAGGCTGTTGTCACTCAAAATATAGATGGACTTCATCAAAAGGCTGGTTCTAAAAATGTGTTTGAATTACATGGTAGTGTATTAAGAAATTACTGTATGAAATGCCATCAATTTTATGATGCAGAGTATGTTTTTAATTCTGAAGGAACTCCAAAATGCTCTTGTGGTGGAATTGTTAAACCAGATGTTGTGCTTTATGAAGAAGGTTTAGATGATATTGTTTTAAGAAATTCTATTGTTGCTATTCAAAATGCTGATTTATTAATTGTTGCTGGAACTTCACTTACTGTTTACCCAGCAAGTGGTTTGATAAATTATTTTCGTGGTAATAATTTGGTTTTAATAAATAAAAGTACTACTCCTTATGATAGCAGAGCTGATTTGGTTATTAATGAAGGCTTGGGCAAGGTGTTTTCATACATATCTTGACTTTGAAATTAAAAAATGATATATTGTATATCGTAAATAATTTAAGAAACGACACATGTAGAGCAATATGCTCGTAAATCTGATTACGGTACTAAAAATAATTATCGTGGTTGGATTGCATGTGTTATTTTTATGCCAAAAAGAAAGGAGAAAAATTATGCCACAGACAAAATTTCAAAAGTTAATGTTTGCTTTAATTACTGTTATTATTACTGTTCCATGCTTCGTATTTTATTGTTCATCATATGAAGCAGGTGGTTTTAATGTAGAAGTTATTAAAAATTCATGGATTTTTATTCCGATTGAATTTGTATTAGCCTATCTTTGTGAAATATTTATTGGTAGCCCTTTATCTGTGAAATTAGCGTTAAAGGCGATTGACCCAAAAAAGAATGATCATATGATAGTGGAAACTGCAATAATATGTGCAACTGTTGGAATTATGTGCCCATTAATGAGTTTTTTAGCAACAATTCTTTATAATGGAATTATTGCTGTAGGATTAAATGGTGCACCATTTAATGACTTCATTATTAACTTTATTCCATATTGGTTGCAAAAAATAGTTTTGAACTTTCCATTTGCCCTACTTTCACAGTTATTTTTCATTCAACCATTAACTAGAACAATTTTTAGAACTATTTTTAAACCTGTTCAGCAAAGTCCTGAACAAGTCGTTGCAGAAAAAGAACTAGTAGGTGCAAAATAGTTAAGTATATTACATACAAAGAGGGCGTCCTAAAATAGGAACCCAACAGCAAAAATTCCAGCGAGAAATCGCTGGAACTTTTGTGTGTAAAATC
>CANQTV010000002.1 GCA_947626875.1 uncultured Clostridia bacterium
GGTTGGAGGTGTAAGTGTAGTGATACATTAAGCTGACCAATACTAATAAATCGAGGGCTTAACCACAATTTTAAAAAAGGAAGTTTAGAATACTAAAACTGAAAAGATATATTTCATCTATGTATTTTTGAGTGTGCTTATCACACTATAATTTTCTAGTGACGATGACATTTAGGGTAATACCTGTTCCCATTCCGAACACAGAAGTCAAGCCTAAGTGTGCCGAAAATACTTGTGGGTTACCCTGCTGGGAAGATAGGTTGTTGCTAGATTTTTTTTTATGAAAAGGAATTGATAATATGGAATCTAAAAAAATTGGAATTTTTGATTCTGGAATAGGTGGTGCAACAGTATTAAAAGAAATTATAAAAGTACTACCAAAAGAGGATTATATTTATTATAGTGATTCAATTAATAATCCATATGGAGATAAAGAAGATGAAACAATATTACAAATATGTGATGAAATTATGCAGAAATTGATAAATCAAAACTGTAAAAGTATTGTAATAGCTTGTAATACAGCCAGTGCAAAGAGTGCAACATATTTAAGAAATAAATATAGGCAAATACCAATTATTGCAATAGAACCAGCATATAAAATGGTATATGATTATGCATATAATGAACCAACATTAGTTATGGCAACAAAAGGAACAATTGAAAGTGAGAAATTTAATATATTATATAGAAAATATGACAATCATAAAACATATTTAGAACCTTGTGTAGGTTTAGCAGATATTATTGAAAGAAATGATTTAAAAAGTATTCAAAAATATCTAGAAGAACATATAGGAAAATATAGAGGAAAAGTAAAAAATATTGTATTAGGATGTACACATTATCCATTAATACAGAAAGAAATAGAAGAAATATTAGGAAATGTAAACTTTTTTCAAGGAGCAAAAAATTTAGCAAAACATTTGAAAGATGTATTGGAACAAAGAAATTTATTAGAGCAAAATGAAGGAAAAATTCAATTTATTGATTCACAAGGATTAGAAATAAAAGAAAAAAGATTTTTTGATATTATTAATAGAAACCAGTAGGAGGTTTCTTTTTTTGATTTTTTTAGCAAAATATGCTATAATAAAAAAGTAAATTCAAAAGTTTCAGGAGATGATGCAATATAATGGCAAAAGTTACATGGAAACCAGGAACATTTATATATCCATTACCAGTAATCATGGTAAGTTGTGGAACAATGGAAAAATCAAATATTATAACAGTTGCATGGACAGGTATTTTAAATACAAATCCGGCAACTGTGTATATTTCTGTTAGACCAAGCAGATACTCATATAATCTCATTAAAGAACAAAAAGAATTTGTTATTAACTTAACAACAAGAAATTTAGTAAAAGCAACAGATTGGTGTGGCGTGAAGACAGGGGAAAAAGTAGATAAATTTAAAGAAATGCATTTGCATAAGGAAAAAGCAAAGTATGTAAAATGTCCTATGATAAAAGAAAGTCCTGTATCAATAGAATGTAAAGTAAAACAAATTAAAGAGCTAGGTTCACATCACATGTTTATAGCAGAAGTACTTGCAATAAATGCAGATGACGCATATATAAACGAAAAAGGAGCATTTGATATATCTAAATGTGATTTAATATCATATGCAAATGGCCATTATTATGCGTTAGGAAAAAAATTAGGGAAATTTGGATTTTCAGTGCAAAAAAAGAAGAAACATTTTAAACATTAAAGTTTAAAATGTTTTTTTGAATTAAAAATCAAAAAAATAGCTTAAAAGCATTGACAGAAGGTAAAAAAAATGATAAAATATTCCAGTATATGTTATTACGGACATATATTCACATCGTTTCAAAAAAAGTAAAAGAAGGTAAATACGGAGGTGTATGTAAATGGCAGCAAAAGGACCAAGAGAAAATATCACAATGGAATGTACAGAATGTAAACGCAGAAATTATACAACATCAAAAAACAAAAGAAACAATACAGATAGATTAGAAGTAGTAAAATATTGCAAATTCTGTAAAAAACGTACAACACATAAAGAAACAAAATAATATAATCAGAATGCAAGCTATTTTAAGGAGGAAATAAAATGGCTAAAAAAGAGCAAAAAGAAAATAGTAAAAAAGAAAATAAAAATCAAAAAAGTTTTTTTAAAGGTTTCAAAGCAGAATTAAAAAAGGTAAGTTGGCCAACGCCAAAGCAATTAGCTAATAATACAATTGCTGTTATTACAATAGTATTATTAACAGCAGTTATTGTTTTTGTATTAGATTTAGCTTTTGAAACAATAAATACACAAGGTGTAAATAGGTTAAAAGAGGTAATTAGTAGCAGTAATGAAACAGATGAAGACAACACAGCTGCTGAAGAAGAAGCAACAGTAGAAGGAACAGATTCAGAGGAAGGTGCAGAAGGAGAAGAAGGTACTGATACTGAAACTAGTGAAGACCAATCAACAGAAGGTGAGGCAACTGAAGGTGAAACTGCAGAAGGAGAAGCTACAGAAGGACAAACAGCTGAAGAAGAAAAAACAGAGGATCAACCAGCTGAAACTGATACAGCAGAAGGAACAGCTTCTGAAGAAACAACACCAAATGAATAAAAAACAAAAGGAGGCTTTATAAAATGTCTCAAAAAAATTATGATATGAATCCAAGATGGTATGTAGTACATACATATTCAGGTTATGAAAATAAAGTAAAAACAGATTTGGAAAAGACAATCAAAAACAGAGAATTAGAAGAATACTTTTTTGATATTATTGTTCCAATGGAAGAACAAATTGAAATTAAAGACGGAAAGAAAAAAACAAACCTAAAAAAAGTATTTCCAGGATATGTTCTAATTAAAATGATTGTTACAGAACAAACATGGTATATAGTTAGAAATACTAGAGGAGTTACTGGATTTGTAGGATCAGGAACAGACCCAATTCCATTAACAGATGATGAAATCAGAAGTATGGGATTTGAAGATTTAAATATTAATGTTGATTATGAAATCAATGATCAAGTACAGATTATGAATGGAGCATTTGAAAACTTTGTAGGAACTGTACAAGAAATAAATAAAGAAAAACATAAAGTAAAAGTATTAGTTTCTATGTTTGGTAGAGAAACACCAGTAGAACTAGAATTTTCACAAGTACAAAAAATAAAATAATACAAAAAGGAGGTGCCATGAAAAATGGCAGAAAAAGAAATTAGTAATATCATAAAATTGCAAATAGAAGCAGGAAAAGCATCACCAGCTCCACCAGTAGGACCAGCATTAGGATCAAGTGGTGTTAATATTATGCAATTCGTAAAAGAATTTAATGATAGAACAGCAAACCAACCAGGTATGACGATACCAGTTGTTATCACAGTATATCAAGATAAATCATTTGAATTTATTACAAAAGTACCACCAGTTGCTGTACTAATAAAAAAAGCTATAAAAATCGAAAAAGGTTCAGGAAAACCAAATAGAGAAAAAGTAGCAAAAATAACAAAAGAACAAGTAAAAGCCATTGCAGAACAAAAAATGCCAGACTTAAATGCTGCAACATTAGAAACAGCAATGAGTATGGTAGAAGGAACAGCAAGAAGCATGGGAGTTGTTGTAACAGAATAATAAATATATTGGGAGAGTGACAAACACTCGTTAGAACCAAAGGAGGTAAAATAATGAAAAAATTAGCAAAAAGATATGCAAAAAGTGTAGAGTTAGTGGAAAAAGGAAAAGAATATGGTATTAAAGAAGCTTTAGAATTAGTAGAAAAAATGCCAAAACCAAAATTTGATGAAACAGTAGAATTACATGTAAAATTGGGGGTAGACTCAAAACATGCAGATCAACAAGTAAGAGGAACAGTAGTATTACCAAATGGAACAGGTAAAACACAAAAAGTATTGGTATTTGCAAAAGGTCCAAAAGCAGATGAGGCAACAAAAGCAGGAGCAGACTATGTAGGAGCAGAAGAATTAATACCTAAAATTCAAAATGATAACTGGTTTGATTATGATGTAGTTGTTGCAACACCAGATATGATGGGAGTTGTAGGTAGATTAGGTAAGGTATTAGGACCAAAAGGATTAATGCCAAACCCTAAATCAGGAACAGTAACAATGGATGTAACAAAAGCAATAAATGAAATTAAATCAGGTAAAGTAGAATACAGATTAGATAAAACAAATATTATTCACTTAGGATTTGGAAAAGTATCATTTGGAACTGATAAATTGATGGAAAACTATGAAACAATTATCAATGCAATTATTAAAGCAAAACCAGCAGCTGCAAAAGGACAATACATTAAAAGTGTAGCAATTGCAACAACAATGGGACCATCAATATTTATAGATCAACATTAATAATTAGCCAAAGACAGTAGGCAAAAGTAAGTCCTACCGAGGTAAAAAAGGAAATGTGCGTAAGCCATTCTTATTACCCACGGTAGGAAATAAGAATGGTTTTTAATTTTCTATATATAAAAAATTCAGGAGGTGAAAAATAAAATGGCAAGTGAAAAAATCTTAAATCAAAAGAAAGAAGAAGTAACAAAATTAGCTAATGAATTCAAAGAAGCAAATTTAATACTTTTAGTAGATTACAGAGGAATTACAGTAGATGATGTAACAAAATTAAGAACAGATGTTAGAAATGCAAATGCAGATTATAGAGTTATCAAAAACAATATTACAGGTAGAGCTTTAAAAGAAGCTGGAATAGAAGGTTTAGAAGAACAACTTGTAGGACCAACAGCTGTAATAATGTCAAAAGGAGATTATTTAGAACCTGCAAAAGCAATCTACAAATTTTCAAAAGAAAATGATTTTTATAAAATCAAAGGTGGAGTTATTGAAGGAAAGGTAATGTCAGCAGAAGAAATCATTACAATTGCAAAACTACCATCAAGAGAAACTTTACTATCTATGCTTGCTGGAGCATTACTTGCAAATATTCAAAAAGTTGCAGTTGCACTTGATCAAGTAAGAATCCAAAAAGAAGAACAAGGAGAAAAAGTTTCAGTAGCAGTTGAAGCACCAGTTGCAGAAACAGCAGAACCAACTGCTGAGGCAACAAGTGAACCAACAGAAGAACCAGCAAAAGCTGAATAATTAAAAAATAAGAAAGGCAAAACGCCAAATAAAATTTAGGAGGATTTTAAAATGGAAAAAATTGAAAAATTATTAGAAGAAATCGACAGCTTAACAGTTGTTGAATTAGCAGACTTAGTAAAAGCAATCGAAGAAAAATATGGAGTATCTGCAGTAGCAGCTGCTGCACCAGCAGCTGGAGGAGCTGTAGCAGGAGCAGCTGAAGAGAAATCATCATTTAATGTTGTATTACAAGAAGCAGGAGATCAAAAAATTAAAGTAATCAAAGTTGTAAGAGATGCAACAGGATTAGGATTAAAAGAAGCAAAAGAATTAGTAGATGGAGCTCCAAAAACAGTAAAAGAAAATGTTTCAAAAGAAGAAGCAGAAGACTTAAAAGCAAAATTTGCAGAAGTTGGAGCAGTTATAGAACTTCAATAATAAATAACAAAAAAGACCAAGTAAAACTTGGTTTTTTTGATATATAAAAAAATCTTTGAAAGGAATAGAATAATGAGAAGACTCTTTATAGATGAAATTGAAAATATGAGAGACATTGGAGGATATGCTGTAGGAAATGATAAAGTAGTAAAATCAGGTAAAATGATTAGAACAAATTTGGTTACAAATTTACAAAAAAGTAGTTTAGAAAAAATAAAGGAAATGGGAATATCTACAGTAATAGATTTAAGGAGTGACAAGGAACTTGAAAAACAAAAAAGCATTTTTTATAACAATGAAGAATTTTGTTATTATCATATAGCAATTGAAGGTGATGGAAGACTTCCATCAAAAGAAGAGGAAATATTGGAAACATATATTGAAATGATAGAGGGAAAAGAACAGATAAAAGAGTTCTTCGAAATATTAAGCGAAAATGATGATGGTATATTATATTATTGCAATGCAGGAAAAGATAGAACAGGAGTTGTTACAGCATTAATTTTAAAATTGTTAGGAGTTGATGAACGAGATATAGAAGCAGATTATATTGCTTCAGGAATTTTTTTACAAGATAAACTAAAAAGATATGCGGAAGACATGCATAATGAACAACTTTTAAATATTATTATTCCTAGAAAAGAAACAATATGTAATCTATTTAAATATATAATGGAAACATATAAGTCTATGGAAGGATATTTAAATAGTTGTGGAATTACAGAAGAAAAAATAAGTAAGATAAAGAATAAATATGTTCAAAAAATATAGAATTGTAAATTCGATTTTTTTCTTGAAAAAAATATAAAAATGTAGTAAAATGCAAGTAACAATATGAGAAAATATAAAAAGAAGGGAGGGATAATTATGAAATTTGGTATTATTGTAGCGGAACCAGAAGAATACGAAGCAATGGAGCAAGTTGTAAAAATTGAAAAAAGAAATCGAATTTATGAACTTACATTTGCGGAAGGAAAAATTAAGGACAAAAGCTGTGTTGTTGTAAAATGTGGAATAGGAAAAGTTAATGCAGCAAGAGCAACTCAATTACTGATTGATGAATACAAGCCAGAATATATTATTGATGTTGGTGTTGCAGGAGCACTAAATCCGAATTTACAAATAGGAGATATTGTAATAGGAAATTGTCTAGTGCAACATGATTTTGACATAACAGCATTTGGGCATACAAAAGGATATATAACAGGAATAGGGGATAAAATTTACGCAGATGACATACTAATTCAAAAGTTAGATGAAGCAATAAAAAATAAAGAAGATAGGAAGTACAAAATACAAAAAGGAACAATTGCATCAGGTGATATTTTCTGTACAAAAGTAGAAATGAAAGATAAAATATATGCAAAATTCAATGCTCAATGTGTTGAAATGGAAGGCGCAGCAGTAGCACAAGTATGTTATTTATGTAATGTACCATTTATGGTTATTAGGAGTATTTCAGATACACCAAATGGAAAGAATAATAAAACTTATGAACAATGTATAAAACCAGCAGCTGAAAGATGTAGTAATATTATTCGAGAATTAGCGGAAGAAATGTAATAGGTATAAAACTGTAAAAATAACACATAATTTATACAAAAGAAAGGAGTATTTTTATGGATAGAAAAATTAAAGTAGTCCAATATGGGACAGGCAAAATGAGTGTATACACAATGCGTTATGTATATGAAAAAGGAGCAGAAATTGTAGGCGCAATTGATATCAATCCAGATGTAATAGGAAAAGATATCGGAGAAATTATGGGAACAGAAAACAAAGGAGTAACAATAGTAGGAGTAGATCAAGCAGAACAGATGTTAAAAGATACAAAACCAGATATTGTTATTGTCACAACAATGAGTTTATTAGCAGATGTAGAGGATGCATTAATGTTATGTGCAAAATTAGGAATAAATGCTATTACAACTTGTGAAGAAGCATTTTTCCCAATGAATTCTAACCCAACAGCAACTAAAAAAATTGATGAGTTAGCAAAACAAACTGGTTGTACTATTACAGGAAGTGGATATCAAGATATTTATTGGGGACAATTAATATCTAGTATAGCAGGATCAACTCATAAAATTACAAAAATTAAAGGAAGTTCTAGTTATAATGTAGAAGATTATGGAATTGCATTAGCAAAAGCACATGGAGCAGGATTAACATTAGAAGAATTTGATAAACAAGTAGCATCAGTTGATAGAATATCAGATGAAGAAAGACAAGAAGTAATAAATAGTGGAAAATATTTACCATCATATATGTGGAATGTAAATGGATGGTTATGTGCAAAATTAGGCTTAACAGTAACAGCACAAACTCAAAAAACAGTACCACAAACTTATAAAGAAGATATTGAATCATCTACATTAGGAACAACAGTAAAAGCAGGACAAGCAACTGGAATGAGTGCAGTTGTAACAACACAAACACAAGAAGGCATAACAATTGAAAGTGAATGTATTGGAAAAGTATATGGACCAGACGAATTTGATAAAAACGAATGGACAATAGAAGGAGAACCAAATACAACATTAGTAATAAATAGACCTGCAACAGTAGAATTAACATGTGCAAGTATTGTAAATAGAATACCAGATGTTATAAATGCAAGAGCAGGTTATGTACCAACAGAGGAATTTGGTGAATTAAATTATAGAGTAAAACCATTAGAAACATATGTGAAATAAATTTTACTAAAAACACTTGCAATTTTACCAAAAATAGGGTATAATAGCATAGTAGACAAAAATATAGAAGAGTGGGAGCAAATCCCACTCTTCTAAAGTTTTAACCTAAGGAGGAATATATGGCAAGCATTGTAGAAAAAGTAGAAAATTTAGTAAAGCCAAAAATTGAGCAAATTGGCTATGAATTATATGATATTGAATATGTAAAAGAGGGAAAATCTTATTATTTACGTATATATATTGATAGCCCCAAAGGGATTGATTTAAATGATTGTGAAAAAGTCAATAATGAGATTGTAGACATATTAGATGAAGCAGATTATATAAAAGAACAATACTTCCTAGAAATTTCATCACCAGGAATAGAAAGAATATTGAGAAAAGATGAACATTTACAAAAAAATATTGGAAAAGAAATTCATGTAAAACTATTTCAAAAGGATGATGAAGGTAAAAAAGAATATCAAGGAAATTTACAGAGTTTTAATGAAACAGAATTAACAATAGATGAAAAGGTAATTCAGAGAAAAAATATATCCCAAATAAAAACGGTATACCACTGGGAATAAAAAGAAAGGAATGATGAGAAAAATGAAAGCAATTGATAACAAAGAATTAATTTTGTCACTAGAAGAATTAGAAAAGGAAAAGGGAATAAAAAAAGAATATGTTATAGAAGCAATAGAAACAGCACTTATAACAGCATATAAAAGAAATTTTGATTCATTAGAGAATGTAAAAGTTGATATAGACAAAAAAACAGGTGCAACTCATATATATGCAATAAAAGATGTCGTAAAAAAAGCAAAGGATGATGCAACAGAAATTAGCTTAGAAGATGCTCAAAAAATAAATAAACAATTAAAATTAGAAGATCAAGTAGAAATAGAAATTGTACCAAAAGATTTTGGGAGAATTGCGGCACAAACAGCAAAACAAGTTATTATTCAAAAATTAAGAGAAGTAGAGAGAGACTTAATTTTTAATGAGTTTAATGATAGAAAAGGAGAAATTGTATCAGGAATTATACAAAAAGCAGATAAAAATATTGTAGTAATGGATTTAGGTAGATTAGAAGGGGTAATGCCAGGAAAAGAACAGATACCAACAGAAAAATACCATGTAAATGATAAAATTAAAGGATATGTATTAGATGTTGAAAGAGGACAAAAAGGAGCGCCACAAGTTATTGTTTCTAGGAGTAATCCAAATTTTGTAAGAAAATTGTTAGAATTTGAAATACCAGAAATTTATGAAGGTGTTATTGAAATAAAAAGCATATCAAGAGATGCAGGAAGTCGTAGTAAAGTAGCGGTATACTCACCAGATCCAAATATAGATCCAGTTGGTTCATGTGTTGGACAAAAAGGAGTTAGAATCCAAAATGTGATAAATGAACTAAATGGAGAAAAAATTGATGTTATTGAATGGGATGAAGACCCTAGTATTTTTATTGCTTCTGCATTGTTACCAGCACAAATTATGGCAGTAGATATCAAAGAAGAAGAAAAATTTGCACAAGTTATTGTACCAGATAATCAGTTATCATTAGCAATTGGAAAATCAGGTCAAAATGCTAGATTGGCAGCTAAATTAACAAATTGGAAGATTGATATCAAATCAGAAAGTCAATTTAGGCAAATGTTGGAAGAAGCACAAGAACAAAATGAAGAGGTAATTGAAGAATAGCAAGTATAAAACGTGATAAAATCAAGCAAAATAGCATACAATAAAGGAGGAATAGTAGATGACAAAAAAACAACCTCAAAGAACTTGTATGGGATGTAATCAAAAAAGAGATAAAAAAGAATTGATTCGAATTGTAAAAAATAAAGATAATCAAATTTTAGTGGATAAAACAGGAAGACAAGAAGGAAGAGGAGCATATATTTGTAAAAACATTGAATGTCTAGAAAAAGTGATAAAAAGCAAACGTTTAGAAAAAGTATTAGATATAAAAATATCACAGGAAATATATGAAAGTATAAGAGGTGTCATACTTGATAAATAGTAAAATATTAGGATTTTTAGGTTTATGTACAAAAGCAGGAAAGATTAGTTTCGGAGCAGATAGTGTGGAACAAGAAATAAAAAATGGAAAAGTAAAATTTGTTATTATTGCACGGAGATAGTTCAGAAAGAACGAAAATGAAATTTAAGAAATTATGTGATGAAAATAAATTACCATATTGTATTGCAGGCAAAATAGAAGAAATTAGTAAGGCAATAGGAAAAACAAATAAGGCAATAATAGGGATAAAAGAAGAAAATATAGCAAAGCAAATCCAGAAAATCAATCATGGGGGTGAAGAAATTGGGTAAAATAAAAATACATGAAGTTGCAAAAAAACTAGAGTTAACAAGTAAAGAGGTAATTGATATAGCAAAACAATTAAAAATTGAAGTAAAAAGTCATATGAGTAGTATAACAGAAGAAGAAATGGCAAAAATAGAAAAAAAGGTTAAAAAATCAGCAGTAAAAAAAGAAGAGAAAAAAGAACCAAAGGCACCATTTATTATTAGGAGAGAAGTAATTATCAATGAAGATAAATCAAAGAAAGAAGAAGTAAAAAAGGAATCAAAAAGAGAAAATGTAGGTTTTGTAGAAAGAAAACAAAATGCAGATTATAATATTGTTTATCGTAATAAACCAAATAAACCAAAAACGGTGAGTGAATTATTTGGTTTGAAAACAACAAATAATAATCAACAAGCAAAAGCAGAACCAGTAAAAACTGAAAAAGCTGAAAAAACTGAAAAGCCAAAAGAACAGTTAAAAGAACAACCAAAAGAATCAAAAACTGTACAAGAGCAAGCAGAAGTGCACAATCATATGCAAACACAGCCAGTACAAACAAAACAACATATGCAAAATTCAAATCAACAAAGTAGAAATAAAGATAATAATTTTCGCCAATATAATAATAGAAACAATCATGGAGACAATAGATTTAATAACCGTAAAAATGGAACAAATCAAAATCAAAGTTATCAAAACCGCTTTGGAAATCAAAGGCGCCCATTAGATGAAAAAGGAATTGAAAAAAACATAAAAAACATCATGTCTGCAGATATAGGTGAAAAAGAAGTCGTAAGGGAATACAATAAAAATATTGATAAGCAAAAAAATAGTAATAAATTTGAAGAAAATAGGGGAAAGAAAACCAGAAATAGAAGAAACGGAAATGAAAATTCTTTTGATGAAGGTAAACTAAAAAGCCTAAAACAAACAAGTAAATTATCGCATATGTTTGATGATCAAGAAGGTGGAATGTTAGATTATTATGATTTAACAACACAAAGAGGAAGAAAAGGCAAGAAAAAACCAAGTAAAGGAAATGAAGAAAGGAATAAGCAGAAAATTTTCAAATTAACAGAAATAGAAATACCGGAAAATATTACGGTAAAAGATTTAGCTGCTGAGATGAAAAAAACCACAGCAGAAGTTATCAAAAAATTACTAGGATATGGCATTATGGCAACAATTAATAATGAAGTTGACTTTGACACAGCTTTCTTAGTAGCAGGGGAATTTGGTATTACAGCAAAGAAAAAGGAAACAATAACAGAAGAAGATATTTTGTTTGATGATTCTGAAGATAGTCAAGATGAGTTACAAGAAAGACCACCAGTTGTTGTAGTAATGGGACATGTAGACCATGGAAAAACATCTTTATTAGATACAATCCGTAAAACAAATGTTATTGAAGGAGAAGCAGGTGGTATTACACAGGCGATAGGTGCATATATGGTAAATGTAAATGGTAGACAAATTACATTTCTAGATACACCAGGGCATGAAGCATTTACTGCTATGAGAGCTAGAGGTGCACAAATTACAGATATTGCAATATTAGTAGTTGCTGCAAATGATGGTATCATGCCACAGACTGTAGAAGCAATAAATCATGCAAAATCAGCAGGAATACCAATTATTGTTGCTATTAACAAAATTGATTTACCAGATGCTAATATTGACAAAGTAAAACAAGAATTGATGAACTATGAATTAGTACCAGAAGAATGGGGAGGAGACACTATTTGTGTACCAATTTCTGCAAAGAAAAATGTAAATATAGATCAATTACTAGAAATGGTATTATTACAAGCAGATGTATTAGAATTAAAAGCAAATCCTCATAAACAAGCAAAAGGTGTTGTAATTGAAGCAAGACTTGACAAATCAAAAGGTGCTATTGCAACAATGTTAGTACAAAGAGGAAAACTAGATGTAGGTGATACAATAGTAGTAGGTTCTTCAATTGGAAGAATCAGAGTCATGACAAATGAAAAAGGCAAAAAAGTAAAATCAGCTACACCATCTACACCAGTAGAAATTATGGGATTAACAGATGTACCAGAAGCGGGAGACACATTCTATGAGGTTAAAGATGAAAAAACAGCAAAACATTTAATAGAAAGAAGAAAACGTCAAGCAAGAGAAAAAGCTATCAATCAAGTAACAAAAGTAACATTAGATAATTTATTTACTCAAATGGAAGAAGGAAAATTAAAAGTATTAAACTTAATTGTCAAAGCAGATGTACAAGGTTCTGTTGAAGCAGTAAAACAATCTATGGAAAAACTAGCTAATGATGAAGTTAGAGTAAAAGTAATTCACCATGCAACAGGAGCAGTAAATCAATCAGATGTTACATTAGCAAAAGTGTCAAATGCTATAATTATTGCTTTTAATGTAAGACCAGATGCAGTGGCAAAAGAAATGGCAGAAAAAGATGAAGTAGAAATTAAACAATATTCTGTTATTTATCAAGCTATTGAAGATGTTGAATTAGCAATGAAGGGAATGTTAGATCCTAAATTTGAAGAAAAAGTCATAGGAAATGTAGAAGTAAGACAAACATTTAAGATTTCAAATGTTGGAACTATTGCAGGAAGTTATGTATTAAGCGGAAAGGTAGAAAGAAATGCAGGAGTTAGAGTAATTCGTGATAATGTAGTAATTCATGAAGGTAAACTTGCAACATTGAAGAGATTTAAAGATGATGTAAAAGAAGTTACAAAAGGATTTGAATGTGGTATTCAAATCGAAAACTATGATGATATCAAAGAAGGAGATAATATCGAAGTATATGTCATGGAGGAAATCAAGAGATAGGGAAAAGGGGACGTCCTTTTTTTCCCTATCAAAATATTCCCTATTTGTGATTTTGTGATATAGAATAAAGAGGGAAAAACGGAATAGGGAAAAAAAGGACGTCCCCTTTTCCCTTAGGAAAGGAGCAAACTATGCCAACAAGCAACAATCGATTAAATCGAATTGATGAAGAATACAAAAAAGAATTAAGCTATATTATTGATAGAGAATTGAAAGATCCTAATATAACAGGATTGATTAGTGTTACAAAAGTAAAGGTAACAAATGACTTAAAATATGCAAAAATATCTGTTAGTATTTTAAATGCAAAAGACACTAAGGCAACACTAGCAGGTCTAAAAAAATCATCAGGCTTTATTAGAACAGAATTAGCAAAAAGAATAAATTTGCGAAATACGCCAGAATTGATATTTGAATTAGATGATTCAATGGAATATGGAGCAAAAATTGATTCTATTTTGAAAGAAATCATGCCAAAAAAAGAAGAATAAGGAGGAGCAAATGACATTAGATACAATAGTAGAAGAAATACAGAAAGCAAATTCTATTGTCTTGTTAGCACACGAATCACCAGATGGAGATGCTATAGGAAGTGTGCTAGCAATGGGAATAGCACTAGAAAATATGGGTAAAAAACCTGATAGAATAATAAAAGAATATCCAAGAAGATTTGCATTTTTGCCAGGTGCAGATAAAGTAAAAGAAGCTAGTGATATAGAAAAATATGATTTGGCAATAGCATTAGATTGTTCAGATTTGAGAAGATTAGATGGAAAAGAATATTTTGAAAATGCTAGAAAGACAATTGTAATAGACCATCATAGTACAAATACTATGTATGGAGATATTAACTTTGTAAATCCAGTAGCACCAGCATGTTGTGAGATTTTAATAGGAATATTTACATATTTTGAATTAGAAATTAATCATGATTTGGGAACATGCATTTTAACAGGAATCATCACAGACACAGGAGGATTCAAATACCAAGGTGTAACACCGGAAACATTTGAGTTTACTGCGGAGTTATTAAGAAAAGGTATAAATGTTTCAGAAATATATGAAAAAGTATTAGAAACTAGAACAAAATCTAATTTTGAATTAATGAAAAGAATTTTAAATAGGATGGAAGTTTTAGAAGATGGAAAAGTGACTTTTACATATATGACAAATCAGGATGTGAAAGAAGTTAATGCAGAACCAGGAGATCATGAAGGATTAGTAGAAATAGGTAGAGGTATAGAAGGCGTAGAAGTTTCAATTTTTATTAGACAAGATGAAGATGAATCAAAATACAAAATATCAATGCGTTCAAATAATAATGTAAATGTTTCTAAAATCTGTTATTTATTTGGTGGTGGAGGACATCCAAGAGCAGCAGGATGTTTGATACAAGGAACATTAGAACAAGTAAAGGATAAAATACTAAGTGAAGTAAAAAAGGCGTTATAGTTACTAGAAAGGGATGAAAGTAAAAATAAAAAAAGTTGAAGATGGAATTATAAATGTTTTTAAACCCAAAGAATATACTTCACATGATGTTGTAGCGATTATAAAAAAAATAACAGGAAAAAAGGTGGGACATACAGGAACGTTAGATCCATTAGCACAGGGAGTTTTACCAATTTTAATAGGAAAAGGAACACAATGTGCAAAATATTTAAATAATCATGATAAAATTTATGAAGTAGAATTAATATTGGGTAAAAAAACAACAACATTGGATGAAGAAGGCGAAATAATAGAACAAAGGGAAGTGCCTGAAGAATTATTTCAAACGGAAAAAGTTGAAGAAACTTTGCAAAGATTTGTTGGAAAAATCAAGCAAAGACCACCAATATATTCTGCAATAAAAGTAAATGGTAGAAAATTATATGAATATGCCAGAAAAGGGCAAGAAGTAGAAATACCAATAAGAGAGATTACAATTTACAATATAGATCTAAAAAATGTAGATAAAGAAACACAGACAATAAGATTTGAAGTATCTTGTAGTAAAGGAACATATATAAGAACTCTGTGTGAAGATATTGCAAAAGAATTAGGAACTATAGGTTATATGAAAAATCTAATTAGGATACAAGTAGGTGACTTTAATATAAAAGATTCTATTTCAATAGAAAAATTAAAAGAAAATGAAGATGAAATTACAGGAAAAATAAAAACAATTGAAGAAATATTTAAAGATAAACCTACAATTATTTTAGAAGAAAAAAAATTACGACACTTTTTGAATGGTGTTAAGATAACAAATAAAAATCCAGATGGGATTTATCGAGTGTATCAAAATAGCAGATTTATTGGTATAGGAATTATAAAAGAAAATTTATTAAAACGAGATATAATTTTATAAAACACTTCATATATTGAAATATGTGAGGTGTTTTTATGTATTATATCTATGAAAATGACAAGCCTAAATTTTTAGAACAAAAATTTAATATTATAAAAATAAAAGGAAACAAAATCATATTGCCAAATGGAGACAAAACAGATAAACAATTAGAAAAATTAGCACAAAAAACAATAAAAATTATGCAAAATGTAAATAATAAAAAAATTGTGTTAAGCAAAGAATTACAGAAAAAGGAAAAATATATTAATATATTGCAATCATATCCATTAGAAATAATTGATGGAAAATGGTTATATTTTATGTTATTACCAGAAATATTAGAGTATATTTTACAAGGACAAAATATGAAAAAGGAAGAGACAATAATACATATATTAGTGAATGATATAAATGAAAATATGATTCAATTATTAAATCTTTTAACAAAAACATATAAATCAATATGTGTAGTTACAAAGCATGTGCAAAAATTACAAAAAATAGAGCAACAAATTTTAGATGAGACAGGAACTGTAATTACAGTGATGAATAATAAAAAGAAAAGTTTATCAAAAGCCAAAATAATTGTGAATATAGATTTTCCAGAAGAATTTGTGAACCAATATATAATCTATGAAAATGCAGTAATATTAGATATACAAGGAAATACTAAGATTAGAAAAAAGAGATATAATGGTATAATTTTGCAAAATTATGAAATCAATATAAAACGAAAGGAAGAATATGAAATTGAAGAAGAACTTTTTTATGTAAGAGATTTGTATGAGGCAGAATTTTACAAAAAACAACCATATCAATTTGTGAGAGAAAAAATAAAAAAAGATGGAATAAAAATTGCATCAGTGTATGGAAAGAATGGAAACTTTGAAAGAGTGAACCACAATGAAAAAATTTCTTAAAATTTATAGAAAACCTTTATTTTTTCAAACAAATGTAATATAATAATGATGTCTAATTTGGGACAGGAGGTATTTATTATGCCAAGTAATAATAAAAATAGAAAAAGAACTACTAGCAATATGAATAAAAATATGCCTGTAGTAAAAAAAGCATCAAATAAAAAAAATAAAAAGACAAAAGGCAAAAATAAATTTTCTGCTAGGCATCCAAAATTAATGACAGCAATAAAAATTATTATTATTATATTCTTGTTATTATGTGTTATTGGAGCAGGAATTGTTGCTGCTATGTTCTTTGGATTATTTGGGGATGATTTTGAAATTACAAAAGATGAACTAGTGATAGGAACATCTAATTCTATTGTGCTTGATGCAAATGGAAGTGAAATTGCAAACTTAAGTAAAGATCAGAGGAGAAAAATTATTACATTAGATGAAATGTCAGAATATTTACCAAAAGCATATGTTGCAATAGAGGATAAAAGATTTTATGATCATGATGGTGTAGATTGGAGAAGAACAGGTGGAGCAATTATGAACACCATATTTAAAGGTAGCTCATCATATGGTGGAAGTACAATTACACAGCAATTAGTAAAAAATATTACTGAAGATGATGATGCATCAGGACTTGCAGGTATATCAAGAAAAGTAAGAGAATGGGCAAAAGCATATCAAGTAGAAAGAATGATATCAAAGCAACAAATCTTAGAATTATATTTAAATATTTTATTTGTTGGTGGAAATGAAATACATGGAGTAGAATTAGGTTCAAAGTATTATTTCAATAAAAGTGCAAAAGATTTAGACTTAGCAGAATGTGCATTTTTAGCAGGAATAAATAGTTCACCAAATAGTTATAATCCATTTAATACAAATCAAACAGAAGAGGAACAGGCAAAAGTAAAGGAAAAAATAAAAAGCAAAACATTAACAGTATTAAATGAAATGAAAGATCAAGGTTATATTGAAAATGAAGAAGATTATAATGCAGCAGTTGCAAAGACAGAAGCGGGAATTACTTTTACAAAAGGTGAGGTAGAAGTTGCATCAACATATTCATATCACACAGATGCAGCTATAAAACAAATTGTAAATCAAGTAATGGAAGAAAAAAATGTTACAAGAGAATTTGCAGAGAGATATGTATATAGTAGTGGATTAACAATTTACACAACACAAAATACAGAAATACAAAAACGTGTAGAAGATGAATTTATGAAGCCTGCATATCAATTAAAAGGAAAAGAAAAGAAAGCAGATGGAACATTAAAAAATGATCATGCACAAGCAGGAATGGCAATAATAGATTATAAAACAGGTCAAGTTGTTGCAGTCGGAGGAAATTTAGGAACTAGAGGGGCATCAGGTTGGAACAGAGCAACTCAAATGGTAAGGCAAACAGGTTCATCAATAAAACCAATTGCAGATGTTGCACCAGCTTTACAGGAAAAAGTAATTACAGCATCAACAGTATATAATGATGTGAAAACAGATTTTAATGGATATTCTCCAAAAGATGATGGTAATAGAGAAAGAGGAGCAATTAATATTAGACAATTTATTGCAACATCACAAAATATTCCCGCAGTAAAAATTATGAGAGAATTAACACCTGCAAAATCAATTGAATACATGAAAAAAATGGGAATAACAACATTAGATGAGCAAAACGATTTACAATTACCATTAGCAATAGGTGGATTAACTAGTGGAATAAGTCCACTAGAAATGGCAGGAGCATATGGAACAATAGCAAATGATGGAGTATATAATACACCAACATTCTATACAAAAGTAACAGATCCAAATGGAAATGTTGTATTAACACCAAAACAAGAACAAACAAGAGCAATATCAGAACAAGTTGCATATATTACTAGATCAATAACAGAAGAACCAGTAAAATCAGGAGGAACAGCAACATATTGTGCAATTCCAGGTATGGAAACATGTGCTAAAACAGGTACAACAGATGGATCAAAAGATAGATGGTTATGTGGAATGACGCCATATTATTCAGCAGCAGTATGGTTTGGATATGATGATCCAGAAGAAATAGTTTATAATAGTACAAATCCAGCAGGTCAAATTTGGTCAAATGTTATGAAAGATATTCACAGAGGTTTGGAAAATGCTAATTTTAGTACACCATCAGGAATTGTAAATGAAACAGTTTGTAGAAAAACAGGAGGATTAGCAACATCAAGTTGTGGAGATACTTATTCAGAAATGTTTACACAAGATAATATACCAGAAAAATGCGAAGGACATGGAATACAAAAAATATGTACAGAATCAAATAAAATAGCTACAGAATATTGTCCACAAACTAGAAGCAATAGTTATGGAGGAGCACTTCCAAAAGAAAGATTAAATTTGTGGAAACCAAGTTCAGGAAATGCCGGCGGAATGATAACAGGAACTTGTACAATTCATACACAGCCAACACAAACAAATACTATTGATGCTAATACGAATACTACAAATACAACAAATACAGCAACTACCACAAATACATCTGGTGCGGCGAATACAACAAAACCAACTACTAATACAGCACCTGCAACAAATACGAATCCAAAACCAGGTACGACAAATACAGCAACTCCAGCAACAAATACATCAACAACAAACACAGCAGGAACAGCACAAAATCAAACATAAGACTATATAAAATTAGCGGGTTAGACTCAATCCGCTAATTTATACTATAAGAAATAGGAGGATTACATGGAAATTTATTTATATAATACATTGACAAAAGAAAAAGAAATTTTCAAACCAATTAATCCAGATGAAATAAAAATTTATTCTTGTGGACCGACAGTATATAAAGATGCAACAATAGGAAATTTGAGAACAAATGTATTTCAAGATGTATTAAGAAGAGTTTTTCAATATAATGAATATAAAATAAAGCATGTAATGAATATAACAGATGTAGGTCATTTAGTTTCAGATGGTGATGAAGGGGAAGACAAAATGATAAAATCTGCAAGAGAACAACATAAAACACCATTAGAAATTGCAGAATATTATACAAAACTATTTTTTAAAGATTTAGAAGATTTGAATATTCAAACACCTGAAATTATATGTAAAGCAACAGAGCATATTTCAGAAATGCTTGAGTATGTAGAAGAATTGCTTAAAAATGGATATGCTTATGAAACTTCAACAGCAATATATTTTGATATTTCTAAATTAGACAAATATCCAATATTATCAAACCATGATTTAGAAGAACAAAAAGCAGGGGCTAGAGTGCAAGTTGATGAAGAAAAGAAAAATCCATATGATTTTGCATTATGGATAAAAGCACCAGAAAATCATTTGATGAAGTGGGATAGTCCATGGGGACCAAGTTATCCAGGTTGGCATATTGAATGTTCAGCAATGGGTCAGAAATATTTAGGAGAACAATTTGACATACATACAGGAGGAATTGATTTAATCCCAACACATCATGAAAATGAAATTGCACAAAGTAAAGGTAAATGTGGAAAAATTCCAGCTAATTACTGGTTACATGGAGAATATTTATTAATCAATGGTGGAAAAATGTCAAAAAGTCTAAATAATGTATATTTATTGAAAGACATTGAAGAAAAAGGATATGATCCATTGGTATATAAGTTGTTTTGTTATTCTTGCCATTACCGTAACAAATTAAACTTTACATGGGAAGGAATAGAAGCAACTGCAAAATCATTAGAAAGATTGCGTAATAGTTATCAGATGCATTTAAATGGAACAGATGAGTTAGAAGAAAGTGAAAAACAGCAATTAATAGAAATTAAAAGTAATTTTCATAAAGCAATTAATGATGATATGAATATGCCATTAGCATTAAGTTATGTATGGGAAGTTGCAAAGTTTGATAAAAAATCAAAGGAAATAGCTAAATTATTAGCAAAATTTGATACAGTTTTGGGAATAAAAATTGATAAAGAAAAACAAGAAATTTCACAAGAAATTCCAAAGGAAGTATTAGAAATAGTAAAAGAAAGAGAACAAGCAAGGGCACAAAAAGATTGGGAAAAATCAGATAAGCTAAGAGATAAAATTAAAGAAATGGGATATGAAGTGAAAGATACAAAGGAGGGCTCTCAAATCTTAAAAATATTGAGTTGAAAAATAATTACAATTTTGACTGTGTCAACTTTCATTAAAAACGCGGTTACATACAAAGAGTATGTGCCCTTGCCTTTTTAATAAAAGTTTCCTTGTCAAAATTTAATTCTTTTCCAACTGAGAGTTTGTACTTAGGAAAGGAATGTGATAGAAATGGCAATATTATTACCAGGTGGAGCAGGATATATTGGAAGTCATACAGCAGTGGAATTATTAAATGCGGGAAAAGAAATTATTATTATAGATAATTATTCAAATAGCAAACCACAAGTATTAGAAGAAATTAAACAAATTACAGGAAAAGACTTTAAATCATATATAATGGACTACCGAGATAAAGAAAAACTGGAAAAGGTATTTAGGGAAAATAAAATCGAAGCAGTTATAAATTTTGCAGGTTATAAAGCAGTAGGAGAATCGATTGAAAAGCCATTAGAATATTATGATAACAATATAATGGGTGCAATTGCTTTATTAGAAATAATGAAGAAATATGAGGTAAATAAATTTATATTTAGTTCATCAGCAACAGTTTATGGAGAACCAGAAAAAATACCAATTACAGAAGATTGCAGAACTGGAGGAACAACAAATCCATATGGTAATACAAAGTTATTTATAGAACAAATCTTAAAAGATGTATATAATGCTGATAATACATGGGACATTTGTATTTTAAGATATTTCAATCCAGTAGGTGCACATGAAAGTGGAAAAATAGGGGAAGAACCAAATGGAATTCCAAATAATTTAATGCCGTATATTGCAAGAGTAGCAGTAGGGCAATTAGAACAATTATCTGTATTTGGAGATGATTATGATACACCAGATGGAACTGGTGTAAGAGATTATATTCATGTTGTTGATTTAGCTAAAGGTCATGTATGTGCATTAGAAAAATTGGAAAAAGAGCAGAAAGGATTATATATTTATAATTTGGGAACAGGTACTGGATATAGTGTATTAGACATGGTAAGAGCGTTTGAAAAGGCAACAGGAAAGACTGTGCCATATAAGATAGCTCCAAGAAGAGCAGGAGATATTGCTAGTTGTTATGCAGATCCAACAAAAGCAAAACAAGAGTTAGGATGGGAAGCAACAAAAACATTAGAAGATATGTGTAAAGATTCATGGAACTATATACAACATTAAGAAAGGAATGAGATGAGTGATAGATTTTAAACAAGAAATAGCAAATACAATTTCAAAAGTAATTGAAATAAATGCGAATGAATTAAAAGAATATATTGAGATTCCAAAAGATACAAAAAATGGAGATTATGCTTTTCCTTGTTTTCGTCTTGCAAAAGAATTAAAAAAAGCACCACCAGTAATAGCACAAGAAATTAAAGAAAAAATAGAAATTGATACAAATTATATAGAAAAGGTAGAAATAGCAGGAGGATATTTAAATTTTTATGTACCAAAAATGAAATTGGCTAAAGAAGTTTTAGGAGAGATTGCAAAACAGGAACAATATGGTGCAAGTGATATTGGAAAAGGCAAAAATATAGTAATTGATTATTCAGCACCAAATATAGCAAAACCATTTCATATTGGGCATCTACGTTCAACAGTAATTGGAGCAGCACTTTATAAAATATATAAATATTTAGGATATAATGTAATAGGAATTAACCATTTAGGAGATTATGGTACACAATTTGGAAAATTGATTGAAGGATATAGGTTATGGGGAAACGAATATGACATTGATAAAAATCCTATTGAAGAATTGACGAAAATATATGTTAGGATTAATGAACTGTGTAAGAAAGACGAAAATGTTCTACAAGCTTGTCGTGATAATTTCAAAAAATTAGAAGATGGTGATGAATATTGTGTTACACTATGGAAAAAATTTAGAGAACTAAGTTTACAAGAATTTCAAAAAGTTTATGATTTGCTAGGAAGTGAATTTGATTCATGGAATGGGGAAGCTTTTTACTCTGATAAAATGCCAGAAGTAATAGACATATTAGAAAAGACGGGTAAGCTAGTTGAATCACAAGGTGCAATGATTATTGATTTAGAAGAGCAAGGAATAAATACACCTTGTATTATAAAAAAGACAAATGGTTCAACAACATATGCAACAAGGGATTTAGCAGCAATATTATATAGAGCAAGAACTTATGATTTTGATAAAGCATTATATGTTACTTCATATGAACAAGTATTACATTTTAAACAAGTTTTTGAAGTTGCAAAATTGTTAGGCTTAGATGAAAAATATACAAAAGGTTTAGAACATGTGTCTTTTGGAATGGTATTATTACCAACAGGAAAAATGTCTACAAGGGAAGGAAATATTGTTAAATTAGAAGATTTATTGCAAGAGTCAATGACAAGAGCAAAAGAAATTATCGAAGAAAAAAATCCAAGTTTACCAAACAAAGAAGAAATTAGTAAAAAAGTTGGAATAGGGGCAATTATATTTAATGATTTAGCAAATAGTCGTGTTAAAGATGAAATATTTGACTGGAACCAAATTTTGAACTTCCAAGGGGAAACAGGTCCATATATTCAATATACCTATGTGCGTACACAAAGTGTATTAGAAAAAGCAGGTATTGAAAAAGATGAATTAAAAATAGAAAATGTAAAAGTGGAAACATTACAAGATAGTTATTCTCAAAATATTATAAAATTATTATACAATTTTAATGAGATTTTACAACAGGTAACAGAAAAGAATGAGCCATCAATTTTGTCACGTTATTTAATTGAATTAGCAAAAGCGTTTAGTGTTTTTTATAATGAAAATAAAATTATGGTGGAAGAAACAGATGTAAGAGATAGTAGGTTATATTTAACTTATGCAGTTGGCAAAGTTTTGAAGATGGGGGCGGAGTTATTGGGTATGGAGATGCCCGCTAAAATGTAATTCTTTTCCAACTAGGAAATTAAAAAAGAAGTGAAAATTTAATTTTCACTTCTTTTTTCTTCTTCTTTTTTAGTTTCTTTTTTTGATTCTTTTTTATCAGTTAAAACTTCTTTCATTGCACCTAAGCTAGCTAAAGCACTTGTTGCTTCAAAAGGAATAAATACTTTGTTTGCTTCACCTTTTGCAACTTCTTCTAAAGCTTCTAAAGATTTTAATTGAACAAGTTTATCATTTGGGTCAGCTTGTTTCATAGCATCATAAATCATTTGAATTTCTTTTGCCTTAGCTTCAGCAACTTCTTTAATTGCTTGTGCTTCACCGGCAGCTCTTCTGATTTTAGATTCTCTATCAGCTTCAGCTTCTAGAATAGAAGCTTGTTTCTTACCTTCTGCAATTGTAATAGCAGATTGCCTTTCAGCTTCAGATTCAAGAATTAATGCTCTTTTATTTCTTTCAGCATTCATTTCTTTTTCCATGGCATCGCGGATATCAGCTGGAGGGGTAATATCTTTAATTTCAACTCTATCTACTTTACATCCCCATTTATCAGTTGCTTCATCAAGAACAACTCTTAATTGTGTATTGATACCATCTCTTGAACTAAATGTTTCATCTAAGTCCATTTTACCAATGATATCACGAATTGTTGTAATTGCTAAATATTCAATACCTTTTTTCAAGTTTTGAATTTCGTATACAGCTTTTGCTGGATCAGTTATTTGATAAAATACAACTGTATCAATTGTAATTGTAACATTATCTTTTGTGATAACTCCTTGAGGTGGTACATCCATTGTTTGTTGTTTTAAGCTAACAACACTTCTAACATGATCAAAGAAAGGAATGATAATAGTAAGACCGGCATCAGCTACTTTATAAAATTTACCCAACCTTTCAATAATGTAAACCTCAGCTTGTTTTACGATTTTAATAGAACTAAATGCAATGATTAAAATAATAACAAGTAGTGCTAATAAAAACAACATAATTTCTACCTCCTTTTTTAGAAAGTTTCTCTTTCTAAAATATATTTATAAATAAAAATATAAATACCTAATTTTGTGTTATAGCCATTTTTATAGGTTCAACAATGGCTTTTACACCTTCAATTTTTAAAACTTTGACTTCTGCATCAACAGGTATAATAGTTTCATCTTCACATTGTGCAGACCAAGTTTCTCCTCCGATTTTAATTTGACCTGTTCCTTTAATAGTATTAATTTCTTGAATAACAAGAGCTTTTTTACCAATTAAGGAAAATGCATTTGTAATAAGAATTTCTTTTTCCATAAATTTTTTAACAAAAGGCTTTGTTGCTAGAATCAGAATTGCAGATGAAATAATAAAAACAGTCATCTGAATAATTATATTAGAAGTAAAGAAACTAACAATCATTGCAAATAAACTTGCAACACCACACCAAAATAGTAAAAATCCTACGGTTATAATTTCTCCTATAAAAAATACACCTGCAGCTATTAACCAATATTGCCACATAATGCATACCTCCTAAAAACTTACTACATTTCTATTATACTACATTTTTCCATAAAAATAAAGGGATTTGCCGAATAAAGTAAAAAAAACCGGAAAAATTAGTATAAAAAATAAGTATAGTATTTTTTTTTACTTGTAATTCTATTAAAAAAATGATATAGTAAGAAAGGAAAAATGCGAGGTGACAAAAATGCAAATACAAGAATACATAGAAAATGCAAATTTGCAGATACCACAAAATCGAATACAATATGAAGAACCAATGAAAAATCATACTAGTTTTAAAGTTGGTGGGCCAGCAGAAGTCTATATAAAAATACAGAATGAGGAAGAATTGCAAAGTATACAAAAATTTGCAAATGAAAAGAAAATACCAATTACAATTTTAGGAAACGGAAGTAATGTATTAGTAACAGATAAAGGGATTAGAGGAATTGTTTTACAAATTAATATAAAAAAGGAAATAGTAGAAGATTTACAAAATGGAAAAAAACGAGTGATATTAGGAGCAGGAAATAAAATGGCAGAAGTTGCACATAGTTTGTGTAAACAGAGTATCACGGGATTTGAAGAATTGGCAGGTATTCCAGGCACAGTTGGTGGAGCAGTAAAAATGAATGCAGGTGCTTATGGAAAAGAAATTAAAGATATTATAAAACAGGTTAGAGTATTAGATGAAACAGGAAAAATAGAAACATGGGAGAAAGATAAACTTCAATTTGAATATAGAAACAGTGTATTTTCAAGTAACAAAGCAATTATATTAGAAGCAGAATTTATTTTAGATACAGCAAGTCAAAATGAAATCAAAGAAAAAATGGATGAATATATGCAAATGCGTAAACAAAAGCAACCAATGGAGTACCCAAGTGCAGGAAGTACATTTAAAAGGGGAAATACTTATATTACAGCAAAATTAATTGATGAAGCAGGTCTAAAGGGATATCAAATAGGTGGAGCTCAAGTTTCAGAAAAACATGCAGGGTTTGTCATCAATAAAGATAATGCTACTGCAAAAGATATACAAGAGTTAATTGAATTCATAAAAAAGACTGTATATGAAAAATGTGGAGAGAAAATTGAGTTAGAAGTAGAAATAATTGGAGAATAGGAGGAAATCATGAAGGGATTTTTAAAATGGTTTCAAGCAAGTTCAAAAATGAAAAGGTGGATGCTTATGATTGTAGTAGGTATCTTATTGACATGTCTTGGAATAGCTAAAATCTTAGTTTTAAAAGAAATGACATTTATGCAAGTAGGGAAAGTTGTAGGAGTATTTGTTGTTGGATTTTTAGCTATTGTTATAGGATTAGTAGGTTTAAATAAAAGAACATTAGAAGTATTAGTAGAATCTACAGATGAAAGAATGGAAGGCAATAAAAAAGTAAATGTAAAATCATTAATATTTAACAAAAAGGTATATGATAAAGGACCTAATATTGTTGTGATTGGCGGAGGTACAGGATTAAATACAGTTTTAACAGGATTAAAAAAATATACTAGTAATTTGACAGCAATTGTAACAATTTCAGATTATGGTGAAGAAATTTCAACTTCACGCAAAGAATTAGGAACATTACCATTAGAAGATGTAAAAGATAGTATTATTTCATTAGCAAATCAAGAAGAAAAAATGAGTGAATTGTTAAATTATAATTTTAAGAAAGGAAAGCTAAGAGGATTATCATTTGCAGATATTTATTTTTTAGCAATGAGTGAAGTTCATGAGGATTTTGCAAAATCAATTATTAATAGTAATGAAATTTTAAATATTGTGGGAAGAGTTTTGCCTGTAACGTTAGACCAAATGAATATTACAGCAGAACTTGCAAATGGATATAGTGTGACAGAAAAATCAAGAATACCAGAAGTAGTATATGATAAAGTGACAAAAATCAATCGAATTTATTTAAATCCTTCAAACTGTATGCCAGCACCAGGTGTAATAGAAGCAATTCAACAAGCTGATTGTATCATTATTGGACCAGGTAGTTTATATACAAATGTTATTCCAAATTTATTAGTTAATGGAATAGCAAAAGCAATAAAAAAAGCAACTGCAATGAAAATATACATTAGTAATATAATGACAGATCCAGGACAAACTGATGACTATTCAATTTCAGATCATATAAAAGCTATTGAGGAACATTGTGGAAAAGGTCTTATTGATTATTGTATTTATGATACTGGAGAAATTATCCCTGAAATGATTAAAAAATATAATAGTGAAGGGCAAGAATTAGTAGAACAAGATGTGGATAAAGTAAAAGGAATTACTTTTTTACAGAGAGATTTAGCATTAGTAACAGATGGACATATTAGACATGATCCAACTTTAGTAGCAGCATCAGTTATTGAATTGATATGTGATGATTTAAAATATCAAGATAAGCAAAATGATCCACAATATATGATGTTAAATAATAAATTAAGAGAAGATAAACGTATTCAAAAAATAAAAAAGAGAATGAAGAAAAATGAAAAGAAAAATAGTAAAAATCCTAAGAATACTGCAAAACATATAAAAAGCAAAAGTAAATTTAGTAGTAAATATAGTGATAGAATTGCTTCAATTAAAGAAGCAGACAAAAAGGCTAATAGAAAAGCAGAGCAAAGAAAAAAAGCAAAGAAAAAGACTAAAGCAGATATAAGGGAAGAGATGAAGAGGAAGTTAGAAAAGAGTAGTTTTGATAAATAATGGGGTAGTTGAAAAACAATTATAATTTTGGCTGTGTCACAACGATTAAGGAATACAGTTGACTAAAGTCAACTGCATACTGACGCTGTAACAGCTAAAGCTTAACAGCCTCAGCAATTTAATTCTTTTTCAACTTAGTGACCATATACGTTTAGAAAGGAATGAAATAAAATATGAAGTATACAAAAGAAGCACTTACTTTAGAAAAAGGAATTGAAAGAGAATGGATTATAACAAATGGCATTGGCGGATTTGCTAGTTCCACTAGTATTGGAATTAATACCAGAAAGTATCATGGTTTGTTAATAGCTCCATTAACACCACCAGCTAGGAGATATTTAATATTATCTAAACTAGATGAAAGTCTTGAAATTGGTCAAAAGCATTATGATTTATATTCAAATATGTGTGAAAATTATATATCCAAAGGATATCAATATCAAACAAGTTTTGAAAAAGAATATGTACCTGTATTCACATATAGTGTAGAAGGTGTGCAGATCACAAAAACAATTTGTATGGAATATGGAAAAAATACTGTAGGTGTGCATTATAAAATAAAAACAAAGGACAAGCCTGTAAAACTAACTTTGGCACCAATTATGAATTTTAGAGATTTTCATACAATGAGTACAAATCATGATTTTCAGGTAAAACAACAAATAAACGGAACAAAGGTAAGAGTTGTTATAGATGATGTGATACAATTTCCAATATATATGAATTTGTCAGAAGGAAATTATGTGCAACATGAACATGATATATTTTCACATATGTTTTATGTAGAAGAGCAAAAAAGAGGTTTTTATCCAGAGGAAAACCATGCAGTAATTGGAAGATATGAAGTAACAATTCCAGAAAATACAACAAAAGAGATTTCATTTGTGTGTTCATTTGAAGAGAATATAGAAGAAATAGATGTTAAAAAATTAATTCAAAAAGAAAAAAGAAGACTTCAAACAATTGTAAAAAAATCAGATTTAATTGAAGAACCAGAAGCTGAAGAAAAAAAGGAACTTATTAAAAATTTAATTATTAGTACAGATAGTTTTATTGCATATAGACCAACATTTAGGTTACATACAATTATAGCAGGATATCCATGGTTTTTAGATTGGGGAAGAGATAGCTTAATTGCATTAGAAGGGCTATTATTAAAAACAAAAAGATTTGACATAGCCAAAGAAGTGTTATTGACAATGGTAAGAGATATCAAATATGGATTGGTTCCAAATGGGTATTCAGGTTTTGATAATCGTCCTCTATACAATAGTGTAGATGCATCTTTGTTATTATTTGAACAAATACAAAAATATATTGAATATACTGGTGATGAAAGCTTTATTGAAAAAGAAATATTTAGTAAGCTAGAAACGATCATTGAAAATTATATGAATGGAATTGATGTTGATAATAACAATATTTATTTAGATTCAGACAATTTACTTGTATCAGGAACAGACACAACACAAAATACATGGATGGATGCAAAAATTGGTGATTTTGCTGTAACACCACGAAATGGTAAAGCGGTAGAGATTAATGCAATGTGGTATAATAGCTTAAAAATCATGGAAAGTTTATGTAAAAAATTTAAGAAAACAACACAAGCAAAGAAATATGCTGAATTAGCGAAAGCAACTAAAAATGCATTTGAAGATAAATTTTATAATAGTCGTAGAAAATGTTTGTATGATGTATTAGGAGATAGCAAAATCAGACCAAATCAATTATTTAGTTTAAGTTTGACATATCCAATTATTGAACCAAATTCTGAGATTGCAGAAAATATTATTGCAGTAGTGGAGAAAAAGTTATTAAATCCATATGGATTGCAAACATTAGCAAAAGGTGAGAAGGGATATGTTGCGGTTTATGAAGGAGATCCTAAAAAACGAGATATGAGTTATCATCAAGGAATTACTTGGACATGGTTATTAGGAATTTATTTTGATAGTTTATGCAATATACAAAAAGCACAAAAAGGTAAAACTAAAAAAGAAAAATGGACAAAAAAAATACAAGAATTTAAAGAAAATGTAACTCAAACATTTTCAAAAGAAATAGAAGAAAGAGGTTGTGTAGGAAGTATTGCAGAAATTTACGACTCAAATAAACCATATGCACCAAAAGGTGCAATATCACAAGCATGGAGTGTAGCAGAAATTTTGAGAATTATTTAGGGAATTGGGGACGTCCTTTTTTTCCCTATCCAAATTTTCCCTATTTTGGATAAGGAAGATAAAGAATATTAAAATAGGGAAAATTTAGATAGGGGAAAAAATATGCGTATTTTAGGAATAGATCCTGGATTTGCAATTACAGGATATAGTATTATAGATTATGTTGGAAATAAGTTTAAACTAGTTAAATCAGGAGCCATTTTGACAGAGGCAAAAACATCATTTCCATTACGTTTAGAAAAAATACATGAAGATTTAGAAGAAATTATAACAACATATCAACCAGAGGCAATGTCAATAGAAGAATTATTTTTTAATAACAATGCAAAAACAGCAATCAATGTAGCACAAGCAAGAGGAGTTATTTTAATGACTGCTAGGATACATAAATTAGATGTTTTTGAATATACACCATTACAAGTAAAACAAGCAGTTACTGGATATGGAAGAGCAGATAAAATACAAGTTCAAAGAATGGTTAAGATGATATTAAATGAAGAAAAATTACCAAAATTAGATGATATAACAGATAGTATGGCAATTGGTATATGTCATGCACATTCAGCAAAATTTGCAGTGAAATTGTAAAGGAGAACTATTAGAAGCAAATATGATTAAAATTGAAGAATTAGAAAAACGATTGCAAAATAAAGCAATTTTAAGTTTATATCTCTTATATGGAGAAGAACAGTTTTTAATTGAACAATGTGCAAAAAAGATAAAAGCAATATTTGGTACTTGTATAAAAGGTATCAATTATATTCAAATTGATGAAAGCAATTATACACAAATTTTATCAGATATAGAAACTCCTAGTTTTGGATATGAAAAAAAATTAATTATTGCAAAAAATACAGGTTTATTAAAAAAAGAAGGTCGAAAAAAATCAGAGGAACTAAATAAAATAAAAAAACAGTTAGCTGAATATATAAACGAAAATATTGAAATAATAAAGCAAAGTGTAATATTAGTATTTATAGAGGAAGAAATAGAAAAAGGAGAGTTATATAAAGTAATTGACAAATTGGGAGTTGTATGTCAAGTTGACAATCAAAAACCAATGCAGTTAATTTCGCGCTTAAAAACGATTTGTAATGGATATCATGTAAAAATAGAAAATTATGTTTTACAATATTTTATAGAATGCTGTGGAACAAATATGCAAGAACTTATAAATGAAATGCGCAAACTTATTGAATATGCAGGAGAAAATGGAACAATACAAAAAGAAGATATTGATGCATTATGTATAAAAAAGCTAGAGAGTGTAATTTTTGATTTAACAGATAATTTAGGAAAGAAAAATATTGTAAAGGCATTAGAAGTTTTAAAGAATTTAATATATGCAAAAGAGCCACTTCAAAAAATTTTGATTACACTATATAATCATTTTAAAAAATTATATTTGACAACAGTTGCAGTAGCATTAAATAAAGATATTGTACAAAGTTTAAATTTGAAACCAAATCAAACTTTTTTGGTAAATAAATATAAGACTCAGGCTAGATATTTTAAAGGGAATGAATTAAGAAGTATATTACAGGATTTATGTGATTTAGATTATCAGTATAAAACTGGAATGATTGATTTGCAAATAGGATTAGAAACAGTACTTTGTAAGTATTGTGGATAAAAATGTATAACAAAACCAAATATTGATAAAAATAACAATAATGATTTATCAATAGGAGGTTTTTTTATGTTAAAAAGAATAGGAATAGTATTATTAGTAATTATGACATTTGCAGTAACAATAATATTTGTGCAACATTCTGTAGAAGCATTATCAAAATATGGTTCAAGAGGTAATGAAGTAAAAGAAATACAAACAAAATTGAAGAGATGGGGATATTATAAGGGACAAATAGATGGAATTTATGGAAGTCAAACTTTAGAAGCGGTCAAATATTTCCAAAGAAAAAATGGATTGACAGCTGATGGTATTGCAGGACCAGCAACATTAAAAGCTATGGGAATTACATCATCATCTTCAAACACGTCAAGTGGAAGTGGTTCTACGAATTCAAGCAATACGAATTTATTAGCAAGATTAGTATATGGAGAAGCAAGAGGAGAACCATATTCTGGACAAGTGGCAGTAGCAGCAGTTGTATTAAATCGTGTAAAGAGTAGCTCTTTTCCAAATTCAATATCAGGAGTGATATATCAATCAGGTGCATTTAACGTTGTATCAGATGGACAAATAAATTTAACACCAAATGATACAGCCAAAAAAGCTGCACAAGATGCAATAAATGGGTGGGATCCAAGTTATGGTGCTATTTATTATTTTAATCCATCAACAGCAACAAATAAGTGGATATGGTCAAGACCAATGACAGTAACTATTGGGAAACATAGATTTTGCAAGTGAGGGAATAGGGGACGCCCTTTTTTTCCCTCTTGCCAATAAAGGTAGAATGTGATAAAATTCAGTCAATAGGGGGCAAGAATATGTCAAATTTTGTACACTTACATATACACAGTGAATATAGTTTATTAGATGGAGCAAATAGAATAAAAGATTTACCTAAAAGAGCTAAAGAATTAGGAATGGATGCAATTGCACTAACAGATCATGGAGTGATGTATGGTGCGATTGATTTTTATAAAGCATGCAAAAATGAAGGAATTAAGCCAATTATAGGATGTGAAGTATATGTTGCCATGCGTTCTAGATTTGACAAAGAACCAAATATAGATAATAGATATTATCATTTGATATTACTTGCCAAAAATAATCAAGGTTATAAAAATCTTAGCAAATTAGTATCACTTGGATTTTTAGATGGATATTATTATAAGCCAAGGATAGATAGAGAAATTTTAGAAAAATATCATGAAGGATTAGTATGTTTAAGTGCTTGCCTAGCAGGAGAAATTAATCAAAAATTACTAAATGGAACTGAGGAAGAAGCTGAACAAGCAGCTTTATGGCATAAAAATTTATTTGGAGAGGATTATTATATAGAAATACAAAACAATGGAATACAAGAGCAAGTGCTTGCTAATCAAAAACTTATTAAACTTGCTCGAAAACTAGATATTCCACTTGTCGCAACAAATGATGCACATTATTTAAAAAGAGAAGATGCATATAATCATGAAGTTTTACTATGTATACAAACAGGAAAACGAATGAGTGATGAAGACAGAATGAAATTTGACACAGATGAACTATATGTTAAATCACCTGAAGAAATGATAGAATATTTTTCAAGTTTTCCAGATGCAATTGAAAATACAGTAAAAATTGCAGAGAAATGTAATGTAGAATTTGAGTTTGGACATACAATTTTACCGAATTATGATGTACCAGAGGAATTTGAAACCCATTATGATTATTTAAAAAAACTATGTGATGATGGATTAAAAGAAAGATATAGTGAGATTACAGAAGAAATTCAAGCAAGAGCAGATTATGAGTTATCTGTTATTAAGAAAATGGGATATGTAGATTATTATTTAATTGTATGGGATTTTATTCATTATGCAAAATCACAAGGGATACCAGTAGGACCAGGGCGTGGCTCTGGAGCAGGTTCCATTTTAGCATATAGCATAGGTATTACTGATATTGATCCAATTAAATATGGACTTATATTCGAAAGATTTTTGAATCCGGAAAGAGTTAGCATGCCAGATTTTGACGTGGATTTTTGCTATGAAAGAAGACAAGAGGTAATTGACTATGTATCAAGAAAATATGGACATGACCATGTTTCTCAGATCATCACATTTGGTACAATGTCAGCAAGAATGGTAATTAGAGATGTAGCAAGAGTACTAGATGTACCATATGCAGAAGCAGATAGTTTAGCTAAAATGATACCAAATGAATTACATATTACAATAAAGAAAGCATTAGAACAAAACCGAGAATTAAAAGAGAAATACGAAAATGAACCAGATATAAAAAGTTTATTAGATATTGCAATGGGATTAGAGGGGATGCCAAGGCAGGCCTCAACACATGCTTGTGGAATTGTTATTACAAAGGACCCAGTAGATACTTATGTTCCTTTATATGTAAGGGATAATCAAATATCTACACAATATATAATGACAACTTTGGAAGAACTAGGATTGTTAAAAATGGACTTTTTAGGATTGCGTACATTAACTGTTATTCAAGATACAATTAATCTAGTAAAGCAAGATAGAGGAATAGATGTAGAAGTTGACAAAGAAATGGCAGATCCAAAAGTATATAAACAATGGCAAGAAGGAAATTCATCTGGAATTTTTCAATTTGAAAGTCAGGGTATGACAAATTTCATGAAAGAATTAAAACCAGACTGTTTGGAAGATTTAATTGCAGGAGTATCATTATATAGACCAGGACCAATGGACCAAATACCGAGATATGTAAAAGGAAAACAAAATCCTGGGCATAATGAGTATACACATCCAAGTTTGGAACCAATCTTAAATGTAACATATGGTTGTATGGTATATCAAGAACAAGTTATGCAAATTGTGCGAGAATTAGCAGGATATTCTTTAGGTAGGGCAGATTTAGTAAGACGTGCTATGGGAAAGAAAAAGTTAGATGTAATGGCAAAAGAAAGAGAAGTTTTTATACATGGACAAGTAGATGAAAATGGGGAAGTTATTGTACCAGGCTGTGTTAGAAATGGAATAGATGAAGCATCTGCTAATAAAATATTTGATGAGATGGCTGAATTTGCTAAATACGCTTTTAATAAATCACATGCGGCATGTTATGCAGTAGTAGCATATAGAACAGCATATTTAAAAACATATTATCCAGCAGAATTTATGGCAGCAACATTAAATAGTTTTTTAGGAAATTTAGATAAGATACCAGAATATATTGATGAGTGTAAAAGATTAGGTATAGAGATTTTGAAACCAGAAATTAATAAAAGTTCTAGTAAATTTACTGTAGAAAATAATAAAATTCGTTTTGGTTTAGGTAGTATAAAAAATGTGGGAATTGCACCGGTAGATGCAATTGTAGAAGAAAGAAATGTAAATGGAGATTACACAGGGTTTATAAATTTTTGTGAAAGAACAATTGAAAAAGGTGTTAATAAAAAGTGTATTGAAAGTTTAATAAAAGCAGGAGTATTTGCAGAATTTGAGCAAACTAGAGCGACATTATTAGCTTCTTTTGAACAAATTGTAGAAAGTATACAAAGCAGTAAAAAGAAGGGATTAGAAGGGCAAGTTTCTATGTTTGATATGGGAACTGACGAAGAAAAGGAACAATTACAAAAACAAAAATATAGTTTTGAAATTTATAAAGAAGTATCTGATAAAGAGCTATTATCAATGGAAAAAGAAATGTTAGGTATATATATTTCAGGACATCCTTTAGAAAAATATAGAGAGCAAATTCAAGCTCAGACTAATATTAGTACATTGGATTTACGAGAAATTGATGAACAGATGAATACACAACTTGAGAATAATATTATAGAAAAGCCTAAATTTGTTGATGGGCAAAAAATAAGATATGCAGGAATTATTACATCTATTAAGAAAAAATATACAAAAAATAATAAAATTATGGCTTTTGTTACTATAGAAGATTTATATGGTTCAGCAGAACTAATAGTATTTGAAAGTACGTATTTAAATTCAAAAGATGCGCTAATAGAAGAAAATATTGTATTAGTAGAAGGAAGGCTAAGCATTAGAGAAGATGACACAACAACTATTATTGCAAGTAGTATTCAAAATTTTGGGGAGAAAAAACAAAATATATTGATTTTTGATATTACAGATTTAGGAGAAGAAAAAAAGGCACAATTACGAGGAGGTATAAAGTATTTTACAGGAGATAGAAATAATATACATGTATTTGTAAAAATACAAGAAGAACAAAAACCATGTGGTGCAATATATGTTAATGATAGTATTATTGAGTTATTTAAAAGAATATTAGGAGAAGAGAGAGTTATTTTGAAATCATCAACTTAAAATCAAGTTGACAAAATTGACAAGTATTATGGAAACGTGATATAATATAAGATGTCACTGTACATTATTATTTACAACAAGAAAGGAGAGGAAGGGTACCTTCCAGGAAACAACATGGAAAACAATATTTTAATTTTGAAGGAGAACTTGAAGTACCTTATTCTTCATGATGAGGAGATACGGGAAATAATTTTCCAAATTGTAACGAAAAGAGGATATAATTCAAGTACACCACTTGAAGCAAGAATCTGCGAATTCTTGCAGAAAAGACTAAAGGTGCCAACTAATATTCTGGGGTATCGTTATTTGGTCGAAGCAGTAAAAATTGTAGTTGTGGATCCTAGCAATATAAGCAGGGTTTTTGCAAATTTATATGCAGAAATCGCAAATAAATTTGAAACCACAATTCCCTGCGTTGAAAGGTCAATTAGACATGCAATACATAAATCTTTTGACCAGATGGAATGCCCAGAGGAAATATTTGTTTATAAAAATGGGAGAGTACCAACTAACTCGCAATTCATTGCAACTGTCGCGGAGTATATCCGCTTTAATAAGGACTTGCAATGAACGAATATCCGGTAGAGCCATATTGGCACTGCCGGATACTTTTTTGTAATATTTCCCAAAATACTTGAAAAAAAGCCTAAAACAGTGTAAAATAGACTAGTAAAGAATAAAGGAGAGAAAATAAAAATGTATTTAATCATAGGATTAGGAAATCCAGAAGAAGAATATAGTCATACAAGGCACAATATGGGATTTGATACAATTAATCATTTATCTAAAAAATATGGAATAGAAGTAACAAAAAAGAAATTTAAAAGTTTATATGGAACAGGAATTATAGAAGGGGAAAAAGTAATACTCTTAAAGCCACAAACATATATGAATTTAAGTGGAGATGCTATTATAGAAGCAATGGATTACTATGACATTGAAACAGAAGATTTAATTATTATATATGATGATATGGACATTGAAAAAGGGAAAATAAAAATTAGAAAAAAAGGTGGAGCAGGTTCTCATAATGGAATGAAATCTGTTGTAGAAAATTTACAAACAGAAGAATTTACTAGGATAAGAGTGGGAATAGGAAGGCCACAGCATGAATATGATGCAATAAATTATGTGATTGGGAAAATATCAAAAGAAGAACAAGAAATTTTAGAAAAAGCAACTCGGAAAAGCAGCAGAAATCATACCAGAAATCATAAAAAATGGTGTAGACAATGCTATGAATAAATATAATTAAAATGTGTATTAGTAAATACAGGAGGTAGAAATGTTAGAAGTTTTTATTAGCAAAAAGAATGAGCAAGAAAGAATTGCACTTGTTGAAAATGGAAATCTAGTAGAATATTACGAAGAAGACCCAGATACAGATAGAAAAGAGGGAAATATTTATATAGGAAAAGTAAAAGACATAATTGTCGGTATGCAATCAGCATTTATAGATATAGGCACAGAAAAAAATAGTTTTATACATGTAAGAGATATTTTGCCAAAAGTAGATGAGAAGAATGAAGTATCGAATATGGATGTACAAATTAGAGATGTTATAAAGCCAAATCAAAAATTATTGGTACAGGTAAAAAAAGATAGTAATGAAAAAAAAGGAGCAAGAGTTTCAACACATATTAGTTTACCAGGAAGATATATTGTATTAATGCCAAATACTGATATTATTACAATTTCGCAAAAAATAGAAAGTAAAAAAGAACAGGAGAGATTACTAAATTTAGTAAAAGAGCATATATCAAAGGAAAATGGTGCTATTATTCGTACATCAAGTATGAAAAAAGACAAAGAAATAGTTGCAGAAATTCAAAGTTTAGAAAAAAAATGGAGAGAAATTCAAGAAGAATATGATAACAATACTGAGGGAGAAGGTAAATTAATTTATCGAGCAGAAACAATTGTTGAAAAAATGTTGTTAGATTTATGCAATCAAAATATTGAAAATATAGTAACAGATGATCAAGCAGAATATGAAAAAACTTTAAAAATTAAATCAGAAACACCAGAATTAGAAAATACAAAAATAAATTTAGAGCATAAAGATATATTTGAAAAATATGAAATTGAGACGCAAATAGAAAAAAGATTAAATAGAAAAATTTGGCTAAAATGTGGAGGATTTATCACTATTGATAAAACAGAAGCATTAACAGCAATTGATGTTAACACAGGAAAATATACAGGAGACAAAAGTTTAGAGCAAACTTTATATAAAGTTAATGAAGAAGCAACAATTGAAATTGCTAAACAAATTAGATTACGTGATATTGGTGGAATTATTATTATTGATTATATAGATATGAAAAAACAAGAAAACAAAGATAAAATTCAAAAATTATTGGAAGAAAGGTTAAAATTAGATAGAAGTAAAACACAAATAGAAGGATTTACAAAATTAGACTTAATGGAGATGACAAGAAAGCATATTTGTAGTCACAAAGAATAGGGAAAAGGGGACGTCCTTTTTTTCCCTATTGAAATATTCCCTGTTTTTTTATATAAGAGGGAAAAATAGAATAGGGAAAAAAAGGACGTCCCCTTTTCCCTAGGAGGAATAAAAATGAAAGTAGGATTTATATCACTAGGATGTAGTAAAAATTTAATTGATACAGAAATAGCAGTAGGTATGTTTAAAGAACATAAATATATTATTGAAAATCGTCCAGAAGAAGCAGATATTATTGTGATAAATACTTGTGGATTTATAGATGATGCAAAAGAAGAGGCAATCAATACAATTTTAGAAATGGCAGAATACAAGAAAAGGAAATGTAAATACCTAATTGTTATGGGATGTTTAGTACAAAGGTATTATGAAGAATTATTAAAATGCTTACCAGAAGTTGATTTATTTATTAAATTAGAAGAATATGATAAATTATGGGAAAAAATTGATGATTTATTAAAAAGAGATATTGTAATTAAATCAAAAGGGAAAGCAAAAAAAATACCAATGTTAGATCAAATAGATTATATGAATAGAGTTGTTACAACTGGAAAAGATTATGCTTATTTGAAGATAGGTGAAGGATGTAGTAATAGATGTACATATTGTGCAATTCCAAATATTAGAGGACCTTTTATTAGTCGCCCAAAAGAAGAAATTATTGATGAAGCAAAAATGTTAGCTAAAAAAGGAATTACAGAAATTATTGTTATTGCACAAGATACTACAAAATATGGAATTGATATTTATGGAGAACCAAAATTAGTAGAATTACTAGAAGAATTAGCACACATAAAAGAAATAAAATGGATTCGCTTCTTATATTCATATCCAGAAGGAATAACACAAGAATTGATTGATTTAGTAGCAAAAAATGATAAAATTGCTAACTACTTTGACATCCCAATTCAACATATATCAAATCGAGTATTGAAAAGAATGAATAGAAGGACTACAAAACAGGAGATTGAAATTTTAATAGAAAATATTCGTAAACAAATACCAGATGCTGTAATAAGAACAAGTTTGATTGTAGGTTTCCCAGGAGAAACTAAAGATGAATTTGAAGAATTAAAAGAATTTGTGAAAAAGATCCATTTTGATAAATTAGGAGCATTCATGTATTCAAAAGAAGAAGGGACACCAGCAGCAAGATTACCAGAACAAATTCATGGAAACACTAAGAAATCAAGATATAATCAGATTATGAAAATACAGCAAATTATATCAAAACAAAATTTGGAGAAACGTATTGGAAAGAAATGCCAAGTTTTAATAGAAGATATTTCTTTTGATGGAAAATATTATGTAGGTAGGACAATGCAAGATGTACCAGAAATAGATGGCTTGGTGTATATTAAAAATACAAGTCCTAAAAATATGTTACATATGTATGTTATGTGCGAGATAGAGGATGTGCAGGGAGAGTATGATGTGATGGCAAAATTTATATAGGAGGTAGTAAAATGGAAAAAGAAAAAATATTAGAATTTATGAGAGAATTAAAAGTTAATGCTCAAAAAAGAGGTAGAAGTATAGAGCCTGCATATCTTGGAAAAATAAAAATAGATGAAAATATCAAAGACATCTATTTGGTTCGTGAGTTAATTGAAAAAAAGATTAATGGTGAAATGCAAACAGTTGAAGTAGATAGTTATATAACAGAGCAACTTGAAAAAATAGCTGGAAACAATAAAAGTGATTCATATCCATATCCAATTGTAGTAAGTAAATATACAGATCAAAAACAAGATTTAGAAGAACAATTACAAACTTTAGAAGATGAAGGTTTAATAGATTTAGGAGATTTGGAACGTGAGAGAGCAAAAGAAATAGCAAAAGCATTAAATATTGAAGAGAAACAAATCAAAGAAATTCAAGAAATTGACTTAAATCAAGAAATACAAGAACCTATGCAACAAGGTCAACAACAAGTTACTCAAAAAGATTTAAAAGGTTTAGATATTAAAGAAGAAACTAATTTAAATCAATATATTAAAGGTGAAACATTAGAAAAGAAATTAGGGTTAAGAGAAAATGGCATTGAAGATGGTGTGAAATTAGCAAGAGTATCAAGTAGTAGTTTGAATAAATATCTAGATAAACCAACAACCCAAATTGATAGTTTTGTTGTTATTCGTAAAGATGGAACTGCAGTAGCGTTAGGAGAAAATATTTTAACACCAGATAATAGTTTGGGAACAAATCCAACGAAGAAAATTGCAACAGCGAATGTAGAAATGGGAGATGTAGAAGAGGAACCAATTACAACAAGCTGGAAAATTGCAAATAGAAAAAATGACTATTTAACAGTAGGATATGATGAATCATATGGTTCTCATAGAGAAATGAAATATACTATGCGATCTGTTGAAGAAAAAGAATATGTTTCTGTAGAATTAGAGACACAATATACATATCGCCAGGACGAAGATATAAGGCAATATATGAAAGAAAGAGGAGAGGGCACAAGAACAGCTGATAATGCAATTAAGAGAGATGGGGATCAAACAAAAGGAAAAAGAGAACAAGTTCAAGATATAGATAATGATAAAAATAATGATACAGAATTAACAATGAAACAGGCAGGAATTGATCCAGAGCAAAAAATACCAGATACAGATATAACTTGGAGAGAGTTTGCAGATAAATGTAATATTACAGTTGAAGATGCTTATGATAGATTTCAAGAAAAACGAGAAAAAGAAAATGTAGATATAGAAAATGAAGATATAATAAATGAAATTGAAGATGATGTAAATGAAGAATGGGGTATGCCAGAACAAAAAAGATAAGTTTTGAAAGAGAGTTGAATGTAAAAATGAAAAGAATATTAACAGGTGATAGACCAACAGGTAGATTACATATAGGTCATTATTTCGGATCTTTAAAAACAAGATTAGAATTACAAGAAAATCCAAATTATGATCCATATATATTAATTGCAGATGTGCAAGCATTAACAGATAATTTTAACAATCCAGAAAAAGTTAGAAAAAATGTTAGAGAAGTTGCAATAGATTATTTATCAGTAGGAATAGACCCAAACAAAACAACAATATATATTCAATCTATGATACCAGAAACAGCAGAATTAACAGTATATTATTCAAATTTGGTAACAATAGCACGATTAGAAAGAAACCCAACTGTTAAAACAGAAATAGCACAGAAAAAAGATATTTTTGGCGAAAGTGTAACTTATGGTTTTTTAGGATATCCAGTTAGTCAAGCAGCAGATATTACAACATTTGAAGGAGAAATTGTACCAGTAGGAGAAGATCAACTACCACTAATTGAGCAATGTAGAGAAATTGTTAGAAAATTTAATAGCATATATGGAGAAGTTTTAAAAGAACCAAAAGCATTACTATCAAATGCAAAAAGGATAAAAGGATTAGACGGAAATGAAAAAATGGGAAAATCACTTGGAAATGCGATTTATCTATCAGATAGTGAAGAAGAAATTACCAAAAAAGTAATGAGTGCAATAACAGATCCAAATAGAATAAAAAAAGATGATTTAGGAAACCCTGATATATGTATGGTAGCATATTATCATAACTTGTTTACAAGCAAAGAAGATGTTAAGGCTGTATGTGAAGAATGTAAAGCAGGAAAACGTGGATGTGTAGCTTGTAAAAAACAATTAGCAAAAAATATTATTGATACATTACAACCAATACGTGAGAAAAGAGCATACTATGAGGCACATCCAGAAGAGGTAGATAAGATTTTACAAGAAGGAACTGAAAAAGCAAGAAAAGTAGCAAAAGAAACAATGAAAAAGGTGAAAAAGGCAATGAAACTAGACTATTTTGACTAGGAGGAAAGAATGTTTACAGATTATACGAAAATAATAATTAAATCAGGTGATGGTGGAAATGGAGTAGCTACTTTCCGTCGTGAAAAATATGTGGCAGCAGGTGGACCAGATGGAGGAGACGGCGGAAAAGGTGGAGATATCTATTTTCAAGTGGATAAAGATAAAAATACATTGATAGATTTTCGCTACAATAAAAAGTTCAAAGCAGGAAATGGGGAAAATGGAAGCGGAAACCATTGTAATGGAAAGTATGGAGATGACTTATATATTAAAGTACCAATTGGTACAGTAATCAAAGATGCTGAAACTAATAAAGTAATTGCAGATTTATCTACACCAAACCAAACAGAGCTTGTTTTAAAAGGAGGAAGAGGAGGAAGAGGAAATTCTCATTTTGCAACTTCTACAAGACAAGCACCTAGATTTTCAGAAGATGGAGATAAAGGAGAAGAAAAAGAAGTCATTTTGGAATTAAAATTATTAGCAGATGTAGGGTTACTTGGATTTCCAAATGTCGGAAAATCTACTTTTTTATCAAAAGTAACAGATGCAAAACCTAAAATTGCAAATTATCATTTTACAACATTAGAGCCAAATTTAGGAGTTGTTAAAACAAAAGGTGGAGATGGATTTGTAATTGCAGATATTCCAGGAATTATTGAAGGAGCAAGTGAAGGTGTTGGCTTAGGAATACAATTTTTAAGACATGTAGAAAGGACACGCTTATTATTGCATTTTATTGATGTTTCAGGGGAAGAAGGAAGAGATCCAATACAAGATTATAAAACAATTAATCAAGAATTAAAGAAATATAGTGAAAAATTGGCAACACGTAAACAAATCATTGTTGCAACTAAAATAGATAGTATGCAAGATGAAACAAAATACAAAGAATTAGAGGAATTAGCTAAAAAAGAAAATTTAGAAATTTATAAAATTTCTTCTGTTACAGGAGAAGGCGTAGAAAAATTAATTGACTATGTAGCGAAAACGTTAAAAACTTTACCAAAAGAAGATTTAATAGAAGTAGAAGACAGAATAGTTTATACTTTACCAGAGAAAGATCAAGAATGGGAAGTTAAAAAGGAAGGCGATATATTCTATGTTACAGGTAGAGCTGTAGATCGATTGATGGGAAGGATTAATATAGAAGATAATGAATCAATGTACTATTTTCATAAATGTTTAAAAAATATGGGAATTGATGATAAATTAAAAGAATTAGGTATTTGTGAAGGAGACACTGTATTTATTTCGGATTGGGAACTAGAATGGCAAGACTAAGGGAATTGGGGACGCCCTTTTTTTCCCTAGCCGGGAATTGGGGACGCCCTTTTTTTCCCTATCTAATTCTTCCCTATTTGTATATTATTAAAAAATTATTTTTCCTATCTAAATAGGGAAGAATTAGATAGGGAAAAAAAGGGCGTCCCCAATTCCCGGCTAGGGAAAAAAATAATTTGTAAAAATAGTTGTAAAATTCATGAAAAATTGATATACTGTTACCATGTAAAGGAGGAAGTAACATGGAAGAAGAAAACAAAAATATGGAAGAGGAAAAACAAGAAATTGAAGTACAACAAGAAACAACAGAAAATGAAGGAATACAAATTTCAAATGATGTTATCGCAGTTATTGCAGGTGTAGCTGTGTCAGAAGTACAAGGCGTTTCATCAATGGCAGGAGGTTTTGCAGGAGGCATTAGTGAGGTATTGAGTGGAAAGAAAAATCTAGCAAAAGGTATTAAGGTAGAAAAAAATGAAACAACTGTTAAAATTGATGTTAATATTATTGTAGAATATGGTACAAGAATACCAGATGTAGCATTTGAAATTCAAAATAGAGTAAAGGCATCTGTAGAAAATATGACAGGATTAAAAGTAGAAGAAGTAAATGTACATGTACAAGGTGTTAATACTGAAGGAGTAAAACAAGAAGAAATTAATGAAGATTCAGAAGAAATAATAGAGAATGAAGAAAACAATTAAAAAAGGAGTAGTAAAAATGAAAATAATTGAAAAAATCACATTAATTATATATTCTAATATCATGCTAATTGTATCTATAATAGCGTGTTTACTAGTATTTGGATGGTTAGATTTACAAGTTGTAATAAATATTGCAACAGCATGTATTACAACAGATCCAGCATCAAAAATTGTTTTAGGGGCAAGTGTAATATTTATATTATTGTCTATTAGATGTATTTTCTTTGATCCAACTTCAAAAGCAGATATTAAAGATAGACAAGGAATTCTTTTAGAAAATGAAAATGGAAAACTAATGATATCAAAAGAAACAATTGAAAACTTAGTAGAATCAGTTGCAAGAGATTTCCAAGATGCAGATAATATTTCAACAAGAGTCGAACTAGATAGAGAAAATAATGTTACTATATTTGCGAATCTAGTTGTTACATCAGATGCAATTATAAAAGATTTATCAGCAAATCTTCAAAATAAAATCAAAGAAAGAATAAAAATAGCAACAGACTTAGAAGTAAAAGAAGTAAATATTTCAGTAAAAAAAGTAGCACCAGTACAAGAGGAACAGGAAGGAATGAGATAAATGGAGGATTTTAAGAAATTTATAAATAAATATAGTGGTAGTATAATAGGTATTATTGTTGCAATTATTATTTTAGCAACAAGACTATATGACCTAATTATAGGAATTATTGTCGTATTATTAGGAGCATTTATTGGAAATTATGTACAACAAAATAAAGAAGATGTAAAAACAAAACTAAAAGGATGGATAGACAAAATGTAATTAGCGAGCAGAAAGGAAGAAACATGAACAGAACACAAATGCGTGAAAACGCCTTTAAATTACTATATAGTTTAGAAGTACAAAAAAAGCAAAATTTAGAAGAGCAAATTGATTTATATTTACAAAGTAATGAAATTGAAAATGAAGAAGCAATTACATATATTAAAGATGCTATTATGGGAATTGAAAAAAACCAAGAGCAAATACAATCAGAAATAGAGGCTAATTTAAAATCTAATTGGAAAATTGACAGGATTTCAAAAGTAAATTTAAGCATATTAAAATTAGCTATTTATGAAATTAAATATACTAAAGTTCCATTTAAAGTAGCAATAAATGAAGCAGTTGAATTAGCAAAACGTTATGGCGAAGAAAATGCTAAAACTTTTGTGAATGGTATATTGGCAAGTATTGTAAAGGAATGAAAATAAGTAATGAAATACGAAAATATGGCAATAACTGTAAGTGAATTAAATAGTTATATTAAAGAAAAAATAGCAGATGATGAATACTTGAGTAGTCTGTTAGTAAAAGGAGAAATTTCTAATTTTAAGCATCATTATACAGGGCATATGTATTTTACTTTAAAAGACGAAAAATCTCTTATTAAATGTGTTATGTTTAAAACATATGCACAAAGATTAGATTTTATGCCAAAAGATGGAATGAAAGTTTTTGTATTAGGAAGTGTATCTGTATTTGAGAGAGATGGAATATATCAGATTTATGTACAAGCTATGCAGGAAGATGGAGTAGGAGCACTTTATAAAAAATATGAAGAATTGAAACAAAAATTAGAAAAGCAAGGATATTTTGAACAAAGCCATAAACAAAAAATTCCACAAATGCCAAAAGTAATTGGAGTATTGACATCACAAACAGGATCTGTGATAAGAGATATCATAAATGTTAGTACAAGAAGAAATCCAAATGTTAGAATACGCTTGTTGCCAGTACCAGTACAAGGGCAAGATGCAGCAGGAAAAATAGCAGAAGGAATTAACTATATGAATAAAAATCAGTTAGCTGATGTATTGATATTAGCAAGAGGGGGAGGCTCATTAGAGGATTTATGGCCATTTAATGAAGAAATAGTTGCTCAGGCAATATATGAATCAAAAATTCCAATTATTTCTGCAGTAGGGCATGAAACAGACTTTACAATTTCAGATTTCACAGCAGACTTAAGAGCTCCAACACCATCTGCAGCAGCAGAATTAGCGGTACCAGATGTGTATGAACTAAAACAAAAAATAAGATCATATCAAAACAGAATGAGATTAGCACTTAGTAAAAAATATGAAATGTTGAAATTACGAATACAAAAATGTATGGCAAGTCATGTATTTAAAGAACCTATGAGAATGATAAATGACAGATACATTTTAATAGATAAATATATAAAACAATTACAAGTACAAATACAAACTAAACATCAACAGGAAAAAGAGCATTACAAGACTTTATTAGCAAAATTAGATACACTTAGCCCATTAAAAACGTTAATAAGAGGATATGCAGTTATTGAGCAAAATGATAAAATTATTAAAAGTGTAAAAGAGTTAAAAACTGGTGATGAAGTTAATTTGAAATTATCAGATGGACTTAAAATTGCACAAATAAAATAAAAATATACAAAAGAAAGGAATGATATTAAAATGAGAAGAAGTACAAAAATATTAATTGCAATATTATTGATATTGATTATTGCTCTAGTTGGATATATTGCGTGGATATGGGTAGAAGATACTTTAGAAACAGCAAATGAAGTGCAAAATGAAACTCAAAATGAAGTTAATATGACAGAAGATGAAATGAGCGAAGCAAATGAAACAAATGTGAGTGAAGAAGAAAATGCAATAAATGACACAAATACTAGTACTACAACAAGTGCTACTTCACCTACATCATCAACTTCATCTTCATCAACAGTTGTAGGAAAAGAAGAACAAGAAAGTGCAGAACAGAGTGGCTCAGAAAATCCGGAAGAAGCAGCAATTGAATTGGCAAAGCAAAAATGGGGTGAAACTAGTAGTAATTATAAATTTTCTGTGGAAAATGTAGAAGGAAATATATATCATATATCAATTATTTCAAATGCGCTTACAATCGCATATATGGATGTAGATATGATGACAGGTGAGGTAACGGAAAAATAAACCATAGTTTTCAGAAAGGATTGGAATTTATGAAACAAGCAAGCTTTGAAGAAAATATAGAACAATTAGAAAAAATTGTTGATGAATTAGAAAAAGGAGAGTTAAATTTAGATGACGCAATGAAGAAATTTGAACAAGGAATTTCGATATCCCAAGACTGCAATAAAATATTAGAAAAAGCAGAAAAGAAAATTACAATTTTATTAGGACAAGAAGAAGGAGAAATAAAAGAAGAAGACTTCACAGCCGAATAGATATCTGACAAAAAGAAAGGGGAGAAATACACAAATGAGTAACAATATAGCAGGAGTTTTACAAAATAAATACATTGTAATACCAATATTATTATGGTTTTTTATTCAGCTGTTTAAAGTGATATATGATTTAGTTACTACAAAGAAATTTAATTTTAAAAGAATATTAGGAGCAGGTGGTATGCCAAGTTCACATTCAGCAGTTGTTGTAGGATTAGCAACTTTAGTTGGAAAATATGAAGGTATTAATTCAAGCATATTTGCTGTTGCATTAATTTTAGCATTTGTAGTTATGTATGATGCAGCAGGAATTAGAAGAGCTGCAGGAAAACAAGCAAAATTATTAAATCAACTGATTGAAACACCAGGTTTAACAGGAGTAGAAGTATCAGAAAAATTAGTAGAAGTATTGGGGCATACTCCATTTCAAGTTCTTGTAGGAGCTTTAATAGGTTTAATAGCAGGTTTAATTGCTTAAAAATATAAAAATAAAAGTAGAAAGGGTGATTACAGATGACAGACATTGAAATTGCAAAAAGTGTTGAACTAAAGAATATTACAGAAATTGCAAAAAAACTAGGAATAGAGGAGGAAGAAATAGAGCAATATGGCAAATATAAGGCTAAAATTTCACCAGAAGTATATGAGAAGAGAAAGAATAAAGAAGATGGTAAATTAATTTTAGTAACAGCCATAAATCCAACACCACTAGGAGAAGGAAAAACTACAATATCTATTGCTGTGGCAGATGGACTTTCAAAAATAGGAAAAAAATCAATTTTAGCATTAAGAGAGCCATCATTAGGTCCTGTTTTTGGAATTAAAGGAGGAGCTGCAGGTGGTGGTAGAGTTCAAGTTGCACCAATGGAAGATATAAATTTGCATTTTACAGGTGATATTCATGCAATAACAGCAGCAAATAACCTTTTATCAAGCTTAATTGATAACCATATTTATTTTGGAAATAATTTAAAATTAAAAGAAGTAACTTGGAAAAGATGTGTAGATCTAAATGATAGGCAATTAAGAGTAGTTGATACAGGATTATCACAAGAAAAAAATATTGTACCAAGAAGAGATGGATTTAATATAACAGTTGCATCAGAAATTATGGCAATTTTATGTTTGGCAACTGATTTAGAAGATTTAAAAGAAAAACTTGGAAATATTGTGATTGGGTATAATGAAGATGAACAACCAGTATATGCAAAAGATTTAAATGCACAAGGAGCTATGGCAGTACTTTTAAAAGATGCTATAAAACCAAATTTAGTACAAACGTTAGAACATACACCAGCTATTATACATGGTGGACCATTTGCAAATATTGCACATGGATGTAACAGTATAATTGCAACAAAAACAGCATTGAAATTAGGAGAATATACAATTACTGAAGCAGGATTTGGTGCAGATTTAGGTGCAGAAAAATTTTTAGATATTAAATGCAGAAAAGCAAAAATAAAACCAGATGCTGTTGTATTAGTAGCTACAATAAAAGCATTAAAATATCATGGTGGTGTGCCAAAATCAGAAATTCAAAAAGAAAATAAAGAAGGATTACAAAAGGGATTAAGAAATTTATTAACACATATTGATAATTTGAAAAATCAATATGGATTGAAAGTAATAGTTGCATTAAATCGTTATCAAACAGATACAGAAGAAGAAATCGAATTTCTACAAAATGAACTTAGTCAAAAAGATGTATTGCTTAGTTTAGTAGAAGGATGGGCAAAAGGAGGAGAAGGTGCAATTGATATTGCAAATAAGATTGTACAATTAACATCAGAAACAGAATTTATAAATGAATCTTCAATGATAGATGAAGAAGTAAACTATATTTATCCATTAGGAGATGACATAAAAACAAAGATAGAAAAAGTTGCAACAAAGATATATCATGCAGCAGGAGTAGAATTTACACCAGAAGCAATTACAAATATAGAAAAAATAGAGAAATTGGGATATAAAGAATTACCTGTGTGTATAGCAAAAACTCAATATTCATTATCAGATGATGATAAAAATTTAACAGATGAAGGAGATTATGTAATACATATCCGTGATGTAGAATTAAAAGCAGGAGCAGGATTTGTTGTAGCACTAGCAGGAAAAATAATGACAATGCCAGGATTACCAAGAGTGCCAGCAGCAGAAACAATAACTATAGACAAAGATGGAAATGTAGAAGGTATTTTTTAGTTAGAAAAAAGGGAAAAGGGGACGCCCTTTTTTTCCCTATCTAAATTTTCCCTATTTGAAAAATTTCTAATGTCGAATTTTGTCAAAAATTTGTGATAAAAATATATCGCAAAGTATTGACAAATTCGACTTTTTGCATTATTATGACTTCAATACATTATTTAAAGTCTTTTAAGATTGATTCTATTTTTTAAGATAATTATTTTAATTCGAAAAATTTCCAAAAACCAAGAAAATAAGAAAAATCGTGCAAAAAATTAAAACTAACAACAATTTTACTACAAAAGAAAACTTGACTTATAAAAAAAGAATGTATATAATGGGAGGAGAAAAATGTTATTGATGATAAATAAAAAAACAAATCAGCCATATGATAAGATTTATAGGAAGATATTATCCAATAAAATACAAGTAGTAGGACTGTTAAATAGATATATAAAAACTGAAGAAAAAATCACAGAAGATAATATAGAAAGATATCAAAGCAAATTTGTAAATGCACAATTTGAAAACAGAGAATCAGATATAGTATATAAAATAAAAAATACAAATGTATTTTTCTTAATAGAACATCAATCGAGAATAGATTATAACATGGCACAAAGAATAGCAGAATATCAAATGGAAATAATTAAATTAGAAAATCCAAAAAAGGAAAATAGAAAAAATATAGTAGTGCCGTTAGTTATTCCATTAGTAATATATACAAGTAATAAAGCAAAATGGAATGCGCAAAGAAGCATAACAAAAATGCAACCAAAAGTGAAGGGGTATAAAAGGTTAGGTTTAAGTGAATATCACTTATTAGATATAAATTCAATAGATGTAAATCAATTATTGCATGAAAATCTTTTTGTGTTAAGAATATTTGGATTAGAAAAGGCAAAAACTCAAGAAGAGCTAGGCAATATTTTTGAATATATCTTACATACAGAACAAGATAAAGAAAATATACAATTATTAAAAGAAATAGCATATTATGTGTACAACACAGTATTAGAAAATGAAAAAGTAAAAGAAAAATTTGAAGAATTGGAAGAAGGTGAGGAAAATATGAGTTTTGTAGATATGTTATTAGAAGAAAAAGAAAAACACATAGCAGAAGGCGAAAAATTGGGAATAAAGAAAGGACGAAGTGAAGGTGAAAAAATTGGAAGACAACAAGGTGAAAAAATCGGAAGGCAGAAAGGAGCACAAATTCAAAAAGAAAAAATAGCTAAAAATTTATTAAATTTAAAAATGAAAATACAGGATATAGAAAGAGCAACAGGTTTAAGTGAAAGCGAAATAAAAAAATTGCAAAAAACTAAATCATAGATTAGCATATATTAAAGAAAAAATGCACATCCTATAAAAAAAATATAGGAGGTCTATTTTTATGATAAATTTTAGAACAGATTTAGCATCAGAAAGAAGAGACTTATATAAAAAAGCAAATCAAATAGATGAGGAAATTGAAGGAATTGAGAGCGAAAAAGAGGAAATTGATGAAAATATAGCAATAGAACGTGTAAAAATTACAAATCAAGAGGGAGAAAAAGCAATTGGAAAACCAATAGGAAATTATGTTACAATCGATATTAAAAAATTAAAAATAGCACAAGATGAAGAAATTCAAAAAGCATCAGAAACTTTGACAGCTGAACTAAAAAAAATTGTAGATTTACATGTTGATAAACAAGGAGAAACATTAGTTGTTGGATTGGGAAACATATATGTTACACCAGATAGTTTAGGTCCAAAGGTTATAAATGAGATAGAAGTTACTAGGCATGTAATAAAATATTTACCACAATATGTAGAAGAAGGTACAAGAGAGATTAGTGCAATATCTCCAGGTGTTTTAGGCACAACAGGAATTGAAACATTGGAAATATTAAAAGGAATTGTTGATAATGTGCATCCTAAATTGTTAATAGTTATTGATGCACTTGCGTCAAGGAGTATAGAAAGGATTAGTAGTACAATTCAGATTTCTGATACAGGCATTGTACCTGGTGCAGGAGTGGGAAATACAAGAGCAGAGCTTAGTCAAAGAACATTGGGAATACCTGTTATAGCAGTAGGAATTCCAACAGTTGTGGAAACTGCAGTGTTAGTAAATGATTGCTTGGATTTATTAATTGAAAAATTGCAAGATGAAGCAAAATCAAATGATATGTTAAATAATTTGAAAGAAGCAGACAATTATGAAGAAATTAGAGAGGCTTTGGTGCCAAATGATTATAATTTAATTGTAACTCCTAAGGAAATAGATGATTTAATTGAAAATATGAAAGATGTTGTAGCAGGCGGTATCAATGGTAGTTTATAATATAAATGAAAAAAATTGTAAAAAAAGTTGCAAAAAAGTAGTAATTCATATATAATCATGTTAGAAAAAGAAAAAGGAGGAGATATTATGGCAGAAAATAAAGAAGATAAGAAAGAAATAAAAGAAAATAAGGAGACACCAAAAAAAGAAACTCCAAAAAACGAGGAAGTGAAAAAAGCATCTCCAAAAGAAGATAAAAAATTTGAGCCAGTGAAATCATCATCAGAGACAAAAAAAGCAACAAATACTGCAAAACCAAAAGCTGAAAAAGGTAAAAAGATAAATACAGTACTAAGAGCGATAGCTGTTGTTATAGTATTAGCACTTGTGATAGGAATTATTTATATTGTATTGCCATCTCCAGCAAGAGAATTGCAACAAATGTTAAAAGAGTTAAAAGCAGGAAATTATGATAAAGTTCAACAATATGTAGATTATGATAAATTACTAGATTCTTCTGTAATATCAACAGATAATGAAGATCAAAGGAAATTATTTTTTGAGGATTTAGAATTTACAGTAAAAGAAGTGAAACAAGAAGGAGATACAGCAAAGATTACATTAGAAGCAACTAATAAAGACTTTAAATCAATTGTACAAAAAGCTGTTACAAAATTAGTTCAAAAATATTTTAGTAGTGAAAATGCAGAAATTGAAAATGTTTTGATAGAGGAATTACAAAATGAAAATGTTGAAAAAGTAACAACTACACAAACAATTACAGTTCAAAAACAAGATGGAAAATGGAGAGTTGTTGTAGATAATAGTTTAAAAAATGCAATTTTTCCAGGATTGACAGAGACTTTAGATACGTTGACTAATGGTAATATGTTTTCAGAAAGCGACTAGATTGTAATTCTTTTCCAACCGGGTTTGAACAAAAAAGAAGGGCTATTTAAGCCCTTCTTTTTTATGCTTATATAATTGACAAATATGGCAATCTGTACATAATTCAGTGCGCTTTTCAAATATTAAAATCAATGTATTTAAAAATTCATCAATAGTTTGTTCTATTAAATGGATATATAGTTTTTTAGGTAATAAATTTAATAAAGTATTTAGTAAAAAATCATTATTTGAAAAAGTTATGTCAGATAAATATTTTCCATCTAAAAAATAATCTTTTATATCAATTTGATTCATTTCTTTGTCAAATAAGATAGGATTATTTTTGAAATATACAAGATGTAAACAATCAATGTGTGAGGTTTGAGAATTGATATATAGTTTTAGTAAAGAAATAAATTCTAAATATTCTTTTTCAATAATAAATTGATTTACGGCATTATCAACGATTTCATCTAAAATAGAAAAATAAGATTTTAAACGAAAATATATGAAACCAGTTAATATAATAGATTTATGTTCTTTTAAATATAGGTAAAACTGTTTTGTTAGATAAGAGAATTTTTTATCAAAGTAATTTGTAAAATCATCACTACAAATATCAAAACAGTTTTGTAATATTTTCTTTTTTTCTAATGCATCAAAATAAAAATAATTTTGAGAGATACATGTTTTTAAGAAATTTTCTTCTAATTCGTCAATAACCATGTAAGATAAAATATTAGAAATAGTATGGATAAATTCATCTATTTGATTACCAGTATAGTGAATAATAATATTATGATAATGCTTAAATTGATTTTGTGAAAAACAAACATTTTTTAATTTGCAAAAGTGGAATTCATTTAGTAGATAGGTTAGCAATTTTTCATTGTTTGTTTTTATACAAATGGATTTCATTCAAAAAAACTCCCTTCCTAACTAGTATCTACTAAACTTAAAAACTTATACACTATCATATGAAAAAAAGCATAAAATGAAAATTGTCCCCAAAGGGACAATTTTTAAAGATAAATATGATAATCGATATCAGGGAACAAACAATCTTGTTCTTGAACATTTTTTAAAAAAGTATCGTCGATTTTATTTTCTTTTATTTGTTTATATAATTTTGTAAAACGGCCAATATGGTCTTTAATTCTCTTTTTTGCATAATCGACCATTGTACCATTTGTAATAATAAAAAGCCAATCACTACTTTGTGCTAGTAAAAGTTCTCTGGCACATTGATTTAAAGCATCTTTTTGTAGACCTTCTGCATTAGGGAATAGATAGGCTAATTCGCACATTCTGTCACCAGCAACATGTAAATGTCTATGTACATAGTCATTTGATTGATTAAGCCATACTTCACTATATCCATTTGCACCCCAACTTGAACGGCAAGGTGTTGAAACTTGAATTTCTGGATAACGATCAATATATTCAGAAGGTGTAATTAATGAGAAATTGCAGTCATCATAATAAATCTTTTTAAATAATATATATAACCAATAAGGACCTTCATACCACCAGTGTCCATATAATTCAGCGTCATAGGGGCATAAAATAATAGGTGGTTTTTCCATGTATGGAGAAATATCATTGATTTGCTTTACGCGAGAATCTAAAAAATGTCCAGCTTGCATTTCAGCAGAGTCCATGGCCCATTGAGGATTATAATAATCTTTATATTCTGTTTTTCCAGTGATACGATAATATTTTATACCTGTGTGAACACGCACACCATTATGTGCAATATATGGTTTAATGTAATCATAATCGGCTTCATAACCAATATCACGATAAAATTCTCTATAATTAAAATCTCCGGGGTATCCATTTATAGAACTCCAAACTTGGCGAGAAGACTCTAAGTCACGGCCGAAAGCAACTAGCCCATCAGGAGAGACAATAGGTGCAAAAGTTCCATAAATAGGGGTAGGGTTTGCATATAAAATGCCATGAGTTTCAGTTATGGCATATTCAATTCCAAATTCTCTTAAATATTTATCTGCTTCAGGTACATAACCACATTCTGGTAACCAAATACCACGAGGTTTTCTTCCAAAAAATCTTTCATATGTTTGTACACCAACAGCAATTTGTGCACGGACTGTTTTTTCATTTACATATAAAATAGGGAAGTATCCATGTGTTGCACCACAAGTAATAATTTCCAAAACACCAATATCTTGGAAATGTTTGAAACCTTGGATTAAATTGCAATTATATACATCTTTAAAAATATGCAAATCATTTGAATATCTATTATAATAATAATGAGATAATTCATTTAAACGTGCATCATAAGCAGTTCTTTTAATTTCTTTTTCAGACAATTCAATTAATTGTTCTAGATAATGTATATATTTTTTTTGTAATAAAGAATTATCTAACATAGAAAGTAAAGGAGGTGTCATGGACATTGTAATCCTAAAATCAACACCTTCATCTACTAATTTTTTAAAATTTGTCAGTAATGGGATATATGTTTCTGAAATAGCTTCAAATAGCCATGATTCTTCTAGATAATCATCACTTTCTGGATGATGAATAAAAGGAAGATGGGCATGTAGTACAAAACTGACATAACCTTTTTTCTCTTGCATTTTTAACTCCTTAAAAGTATCTAAATTTTTCCTATACGGAAATTCCCAGATGATGGATTTCCTGAGGAAGGATTTGATAAATCATAAAAATTATCTTCTTCTTTATAAAATTTCTTATATAAGTCATGAATATTATATATTTTTTGCATACTATTTTTTACTTTTAATGAAGAAATAGGCTTGCTGTGTTGTTCATTAGTTTTTATATTTCTAATCAAAATATCTTCTTGAGTAAACAAAATATGATCATTTGGTGAAACGAGAGGATTAGAAATAGTAATGTAAAAATAGTTAGGCAAAGGAATTGGTTCATTTTTTGTGTATTCAGGGATTGGTTTTCTTGCAAGTTCAATACGATAGTGGCAATCACTATCTTTAACATGTAAATACCAAGAATTAGCAAAATCATTGATTTCTACTTCATAACTATATTGCATGGTATCATTATAAATAATTAAAATAGGACGTGTTTTTTCAAAGAAATTATCACCATATTGTTTTTTTAAATTTTCTCTATCAGTATCTGAAATATCCCAATAAATGAATAATGTATTTGGGGTTTGAGCAAGTAATTTTATAACAGTTTGATTATAACGGTATGGCAAATCATAATATTCTACAATATCTACTTTTTTATCAGCTGATACTTTTCTGGTTCTTGTTGTTTTTTTTGTAGTGGTAGCCTTTTTTGTGCCAGTTGTTTTTTTAGCTGTTGAGCCTTTTTTTGTACTGGTTGTTTTTTTTGTTGCTGAGCTTTTTTTTGTAGAAGAAGCTTTTTTAGTGCTACTTGTTTTTTTGGTAGTAGCCTTTTTTGTAGTGGTAGCTTTTTTTGTAGTAGGAACTACTTTATTACTAGTTGTTTTTTTTGTAGCAGTTGTAGTTTTTGTTGTAGTTATTTTACTTTCAATTTCTTTTTGCTCTTTTGTTTTCCTTGGCATGACCCAATCCTCCTATGTATACTTTTTTACTGAGTATATACTATACCAAAATAGAAATAAATTCAAGTAAAATCGACAATATTTTTAAAAAAATTAACGGATTGAAAATTGTTCACAGAAAATTCACAAAAAATTTAGCAGAAAGTATTGACAAGTGCTAAAAATGGATATAATATATATAGGAATTAGCAATCGAACACATAGAGTGCTAAAAGAGGTGATTAAATTGTTGGACCAAAGAAAGAAAAAAGTCTTACAAGCTATTGTAGAAGAATATGTCAATACAGCAGAACCAATCAGCTCAAATCAATTAACACAAAAGGAAGAATTAAACTACAGTAGTGCAACCATAAGAAATGAAATGGCGAACTTGGAAAAAGCTGGGTATTTAGAAAAAACACATACATCTAGTGGAAGAATACCGTCGGAAAAGGGATATCGATACTATGTAGATGAATTATTAAGAGATGATAATATTAGTTTAGAAGAAATCAAATACATTAGTGAGAAATTAGAAACAAAAGTTAATGAAATAGAAGAGCTAACAAAACTCACAACAACTACTATTTCAGAAGTTACACATTATACGACAGTGGCAATAGGCCCAAGCCCCAAAACACAATGTATAGAAGAGATAAAGTTTGTCTTATTAGGAAGTCGAATGTTAATGGCAATTATCCTAACAAATACAGGTATGGTAAAGGAAACTATTATCAAATTTGATGAAGATGTTACAGAAAAACAAGTTGAAACTATTAACTATATGTTCAATAAGAAATTAAAAAATCAGCCATTAGAAGTTATTGATATTCCACTTCAGGAGTATTTAATAAATGAAATGAAATATAGTGTAAAAGTAATAAAGCCAATTATTGAGCAAATAAAAAAGGCATTACAGGAAGAAACACAGATATATTTGCAAGGTGCTAATAAAGCTTTTGACTTACCAGAGTTTAATAGTTTGGCAGTTGCAAAGAATTTTATCAATATTATTGATGAAAAAGAGCTAATGGCAGATATGTTAAATACTGGATTTGCAAAAGATATAAATGTATATATTGGTGATGAAAATGAAAAAGAACAGTTAAAAGATTTTAGTATTATTACTTTTAAGCATAGAGTTGGTAATAGAGATTTGGGTACAATTGGTATTATTGGGCCAAAGAGAATGGATTATTCAAAAGTTATTTCTGTGATGAAGTATATTAGTAAGAAGTTAAACGAAAAAGAGGTGGATTGAAAAATAATTACAATTTTGACTGTGTCAAATTTCATTTTGAACGCGGTTACATACAAAAAGTATGCGCCCTTGCCTTCAAAATAAAATTATCCTTGTCAAAATTTAATTCTTTTCCAATCATATTAAAACCTTAGAAAGGAAGGAGAATAAAATATGGCAGAAGCAGAAAAAAATGAAAATGAAGAAGTAAAAGAAGAACAACAAGAAGTGAATGAATTGCAACAAGTTCAACAAGAACTAGAAGAAATTACAGACAGATACAAAAGAGTATTAGCAGAGTTTGAAAATCATAAAAAGAGAAGTCAAAAGGAAAGAGATAGTTTATATAATATGATATTAGCAGATATTATTGAAAATATGCTACCAATATTAGATAATCTAGAAAATGCAGTAAAAGTAGAAACAAAAGATGAAGAATTTAAAAAAGGAATTGAATTAGTAGTAAAACAATTTCAAGATACATTAAAGGCAAAAGGCGTAGAAGAAATAAAAACAGTAGGAGAAACTTTTGATCCAGAATTACATGAAGCAGTATCAAGTGTTCAAGATGATACAAAAGGGGAAAAAGAAATTGTGCAAGAATATAGAAAAGGATATAGAATAGGAACGAAAGTTATTAGACATTCTATGGTAGTAGTAGCAAACTAATGAAAAGGGAATAGGTTAACAAAAGAAATTTTAGAAAATGAAGAAATTGTTATTAAATTTAAAATATATATTAGGAGGAATTTAAAATGGGAAAGATTATAGGAATTGACCTAGGAACAACAAATTCATGTGTATCAGTTATGGAAGGGGGAGAACCAGTCGTTATACCAAATGCAGAAGGAAATAGAACAACACCATCAGTTGTTGCTTTTTCAAAAAATGGTGAAAGACTAGTTGGACAAATTGCAAAACGTCAAGCAGTAACAAATCCTGATAACACAGTAATTTCAATCAAAAGAAAAATGGGAACAGCAGATAAAGTAAAAATAGAAGGTGATAGTTTTACACCACAAGAAATTTCAGCAATGATTTTACAAAAATTAAAATCAGATGCAGAAAATTATTTAGGACAAAAAGTAACACAAGCTGTTATTACTGTACCAGCATATTTTAATGATAGCCAAAGGCAAGCAACAAAAGATGCAGGAAAAATAGCAGGACTAGAAGTTTTAAGAATAATCAATGAACCAACAGCAGCAGCACTAGCATATGGAATGGATAAAGAACAAGAACAAAAAATCTTAATCTATGATTTAGGTGGAGGTACATTTGATGTATCAATCCTAGATATTGGTGATGGTGTATTTGAAGTTTTGTCAACAAGTGGAAATACACATCTAGGAGGAGACGATTTTGATAATGCAATTATTGATTATTTAGTATCAGAATTCAAAAAATCAAATGGAATTGATTTAAAAACAGATAAAATGGCAATGCAAAGATTAAAAGAAGCTGCAGAAAAGGCTAAAATCGAGTTGTCAGGTGTACAACAAACGCAAATCAACTTACCATTTATTACAGCAGATGCAACAGGACCAAAACATTTAGATATTAATTTAACAAGAGCAAAATTTGAAGAATTAATCCATGACCTTGTAGAAGGAACAGCTGGACCTGTTAATCAAGCATTAAAAGATGCAGGTTTATCAGCAAGTGATATTCACAAAGTTTTATTAGTTGGTGGTTCAACAAGAGTACCAGCAGTACAAGAAATGGTAAAGAAAATTACAGGTAAAGAAGCAGACAAAGGAATCAACCCAGATGAATGTGTTGCAATTGGTGCAGCAATTCAAGGTGGTGTTCTTTCAGGAGATGTAAAAGATTTAGTATTATTAGATGTTACACCGTTATCATTAGGAATTGAAACATATGGCGGAGTATTTACAAAATTGATAGAAAGAAATACAACAATACCAACTAAAAAATCACAAATATTCTCTACAGCAGCAGATGGTCAAACATCAGTAGAAGTACATGTTCTACAAGGTGAAAGAGAAATGGCAGCATATAACAAGACTTTGGGAAGATTCCAATTAACAGGAATTCCAGCAGCACCAAGAGGAGTACCTCAAATTGAAGTTACATTTGACATTGATGCAAACGGAATTGTGCATGTATCAGCTAAAGATATGGCAACAGGAAATAGTCAAGATGTATCTATTACAGCATCAACTAACTTAACAGAAGAAGATATTGACAAAGCCGTAAAAGATGCAGAAGCACATGCTGCAGAAGATAAGAAAAAGAAAGAAGAAATTGAAGTTAAAAATAATGCAGAAAGTTTAATATATAACAGTGAAAAAACATTAACAGATTTGGGAGACAAAATTAGTGGTGAAGAAAAGGCAAAAGTAGAAACAGAAATTGAAAATACCAAAAAAGCATTAGAAACAAACGAGACAGAAAAAATTAAAGAAGCAACAGAAAAATTGACAAAAGTATTCTATGAAATGTCAGAGCAACTATATAAAAATGCAAATCCAAATGGTGCAGCAGGTGCAGATCAAAATTCTGCAAATCAAGAAGAAACACCAAATGATGGTAATGTATATGATGCAGATTATAAAGTAGAAGATGATGGAGAAAAATAGATATAATAGGGATGATATAATGGAAAAAAGAGAAGTTTTTTTCTTAGATAAAGAAGGAAGAAAGATATCAGGATATAACTTGAAATTTCATTCTCAACTGGCAAAAAAACTAATAGAGCAAGATGAAGAATTAAAAGAAAAATATGAGCAAAGTGGCGTTGAAGATATGACTATGTTCTTATTAGAATATTTTTATTGTGCTGGAGTAAATTCAAGTCGATACAAGGAAATATCGTTCTTACCGAGAAGTATTACAGAAAAGCAAAAAAAAAGTATTAGTATATTATTTTTGTGAAGAAGGATATAAATTAGTAAATTTAGAAAAAGAATATGAAAATAATATTAAAAAGCAAAATATGCAAGAAGGAGAATCAAGATAAAATGGATGTGGGATGTTCTAAATATCCTTCTTCGCTTGCAAATATATAAAGACAATTTGATAGGGAGGAAAAAATGTCTAGTAAAAGAGACTATTATGAGGTACTAGGTGTTAACAAAAATGCATCAGATGATGAATTGAAAAAAGCTTATAGAAAAAAGGCAAAACAATATCATCCTGATGCTAACCCTGATAATAAAAAAGAAGCAGAAGCAAAATTTAAAGAAGTAAATGAAGCTTATGAAACATTATCAGATCCACAAAAAAGAAGAATGTATGATCAATTTGGACCAGATGGACCACAAGGCTTTGGAGGAGCTGGTGGACCATTTGGTGGGCAAGGTGGATATTATTCATATAATGGTTCTGGATTTGATGGTTTTGGAGACTTTGGAGATTTAGGAGACATTTTCTCATCTTTCTTTACAGGAGGTTTTGGAAAACAATCTGGAAGAAGTAGACAAAATGGACCAAGAAAAGGCTCTGACTTAAATTTACGAATTGATATTACGTTTGAGGAGTCATATTTAGGAGTTGAAAAAGAAATTGTTATTACAAGAAATGAAACTTGTAATTATTGCCATGGAACAGGTGCAAAGCCAGGAACAAATCCAATGAAATGTCCTGGATGTCAAGGCACAGGGCAAATTAGACAAGTTCAAAATACAATTTTGGGTCAAGTGCAAACAACAAGAACTTGTCCAGAGTGTCATGGAACAGGAGAGATTATTAAAGAGCCATGCGACATTTGTAAAGGTAAAGGAACAGTTAGAAAGCAACCAAAAATAAAAGTGCGTATACCAGCAGGAATTGATAATGATCAAACTGTTGTATTGAGAGGTGAAGGAGATCCAGGTGAAAAAGGTGGACCAAATGGAGATTTATATATAACAGTTAGAATCAAAAAACATAGTATTTTTACAAGAAAGGGAAATAATGTTCTATGTGATGTTCCAATTACTATTACACAAGCAGCTTTAGGAGCAGAATTAGAGATTCCAATGGTAGATGGATTAAAGGAAAAATATAAAATCCCAGAAGGTACACAGACAGGAGCAAAATTTACTATAAGGAATAAAGGCTTTAAAAGTGTCAATTCTTCAGCTCAAGGGGATTATGTCTTTACAGTAATTGTACAAACACCTAAAAAATTATCAAAAGAGCAAAGAGATTTATTAACACAATTAGCAAAAACAATGAATGAACAACCACCAATAAAAAAACGTGGATTGTTTGGATAAAAATAAAGCTACTGATTTTTCAGTAGCTTTTATATATTTTTTGGATTTCACTAACATACATGAAATGATAATCTTTATTAGGATACCATTTTTCATCTAGTGAATTTTCTAAAAAGCAGGAAGGGCTCAGATCTTGACAATATAATTTTTTACAAATTAATACTAATTTAGCTTCTTTAAAATAAGGAACATTTTCTATAAAATCAGGAGTTAATCCACATTTTTCAATCTTATTTTCATCTCTTCCAGAAACGGATCCTAAATATGATAATGTTTTTTGGAATGTCGTATCAAAAAAACAAAGAGAAAACTGTTCATTTTTTTCTATAAATTCTCTTGTATAACGCTGAGGGCGTATAAAAGTAAAAGCTACATTTTTTCCCCACATAACACCAAGACCACCCCATGAAGCAGTCATTGTATTAAAATTGGTTTTGTCTCCACTTGAAATTAGCATCCATTCTTTACCAATTTTAGTAAAAGGATTGCATATAAATTCTTCTTGATTTAATTTTTTTAATTCCATATTAAACCTCCTCACATATATATTTTATACAAAAAAACCTTAAATTGCTAGACATTAAGCAAAAAAAAATATATAATATATACTAGTTGAAAAATAATTATTTTCCAACTAGATTCCTAGGAGAAATTGAAAAATGAAAAAAAAGGTATTATTTATTTCTAGCACAGGTGGGCATTTAGAAGAATTGTTGCAATTAAAACCATTATTTGAAAAATATGAATATCATATTATAACAGAAAAGGATAAAGCCAATATTAGTTTAAAAGAAGAATATGGGGAAAGATTATATTTTTTACCATATGGGACAAGAGCAAAGCTATTTACATATATATTTAAATATTTTTATTTGTGCTTAAAAACAGTATATTTATATTTTAAAATAAGACCAAAAGTTATTGTTACAACAGGTACACATACAGCAGGGCCAATGTGCATTTTAGGAAAGATATTTAGAAGTAAAATTATTTATATTGAAACAATAGCAAATACAAATAAAAAAACAGCAACAGGAAGATTGATTTATCCGATTGCAGATTTATTTATTGTACAATGGGAAGAAATGTTGAAAATATATCCAAAAGCAGTATATGGAGGTTTAATATATTAATGATATTTGTTATGTTAGGAACTCAAAATAACAGTTTCCACAGATTGTTAGAAGAAGTGGATAAATTAATTGAAAAAAATGTAATTCAAGAAAAAGTGATAGTACAAGCAGGTTATACAAAATATGAAAGCGAAAATATGCAAATATTGAAATTAATACCGAAAACGGAAATAGAAGAATATCAAAAACAAGCATCACTAATTATTACACATGGTGGGGCTGGTTCAATTATTACTTCATTAAAGTATGGGAAGAAAGTAATTGCAGTACCTCGTAAACATCAATATGAAGAACATGTAAATGACCATCAGCAAGAAATTGTAGAAGTATTTACAAAAAAAGGATATATTATTGGAATAAAAAATGTAGAAGATTTAGAGGAAGCAATAAAAAAAGCAGAGACATTTGAACCAATACAATATAAACCAAATAATCAAAAGATGTTACAAATTATAGAAAATTTTATTGACAATAATTAAATGCAAAAAGAAAGGAATGATGGCATCTATGGAAGATGATAGAATTATTAGTCCTGAACTAGAAAACACAGGTGAAGAAAGACTAGAAAATTCATTAAGGCCAAAGACTTTAGAGGAATATATTGGACAAGATAAAATTAAAGAAAATATGAAAATATACATAGAAGCAGCAAAAAAAAGAGGAGAGGCATTAGACCATGTTTTATTATATGGACCACCAGGATTAGGAAAAACTACATTGTCTAATATTATATCTAATGAAATGAATGCAAATATAAGAATTACATCAGGTCCTGCAATTGAAAAACCTGGAGATTTAGCAGCATTACTTACAAATTTATCAGAATTTGATGTGTTGTTTATTGATGAAATTCATAGACTTAGTAAAAGTGTAGAAGAAATTTTATATCCTGCACTTGAAGATTATACATTAGACATTATTATTGGAAAAGGACCAAGTGCAAGGTCAATTAGATTAGATTTGCCCAAATTTACATTGATTGGTGCAACAACAAAAGCAGGGGCTCTTACAACACCATTAAGAGATAGATTTGGTATTGTCCATAGATTAGAATTGTATTCAGATAAAGATTTAACAAAAATAGTGAAACGTTCTAGCAAAATATTGGAAGTTGATATTGAAGATTTAGCAGCAGCAGAAATTGCAAAGAGGTCAAGGGGTACACCTAGAATTGCAAATAGACTTTTGAAAAGAGTAAGAGATTATGCAGCAGTTTTGGGAAATGGAGAGATAGACTTAAAAATTGCAAAACATGCATTAAATAAGCTTGAAATTGATGAATTAGGTTTAGATGAAATTGATAGAAAGTTATTAGAAACAATGATTGTGCAATATGGTGGAAGACCTGTTGGAATAGAGGCATTAGCTACAACAATAGGTGAAGAAGTTGATACGATAGAAGATGTTTATGAACCTTTTTTAATTCAAATAGGTTTTATTGCTAGAACTTTAAGAGGTAGAGTTGTGTTACCACCGGCATATACACATATGGGCTACACATATTTGGAGGGAGAATGAAAAAAGTTTTAAAAAAAGAATATCTGCTAATTGCTTTTATATTTGTAATGATATTGAGTACAATTATAATCAAACCATTAGGTGATTTAGATGAAATTTGGAATTATAATATAGCAAGAAATGTAGCTGAAGGAAAAATAATATATAAAGAAATTAATACGATTACAACACCATTAATTCCATTTATTAGTAGTATATTTTTGAAACTGATTGCAAACCAATTATTTATAATGAGAATATTGGCAGCAATTTTAGGAACAGCAATTTTATATATGATATTTAAAATTGCTAGAGAACTTACAAAAGAGACAAATGTTAGTATGATAATTACAATTGTGATAGGATGGCTATTTAGAGAAATTTATTGCTTAGATTATAATTACATGATTTTGTTTCTTGGGTTAAGTATTTTATATTTAGAATTAAAACAATCAGAAAAATTAAAAAACAAATCTTTTTGGTTAGGTATTTTAGCTGGATTAGCAATTTGTACTAAACAAACTATAGGTGTAATGATAGCTATTATGACTATTATTTGCCCAATGTTGGAAATACAAGAAAGACAGGATATTAAACCAATTTTAGGAAAAATGGGAAAACGAATATTAGGAATTGCAATTCCATGTATGTTGTTAGTATTGTATTTAATAGTAACGAACTCAATGACAGATTTTATAAGTTATACTGTGCAAGGAATTGCAACATTTGACAATCATATATCATATGAAAAATTATTTAGAGATGAAGCAACTGAAGTATCAATTTTAGCGAAAGTAATACCAATTACAATTTTGGCTACTATTATAGCAAGTGTTGTAGCTGAAATTATTATAATTAAAAAAGCGAAGATAGAAAATGAAACAAAAGAAGAATTTAAAAATTTGCAAAAACTTACAATATATAGTTTGCCAATTTTTATAATTGTTTACCCAATTTCAGATAAAATTCATTTTTTGATTGGTGCTACAATTGCAATTATTACAGCAAGTTATGGTATATGGCTATTGGGAAAACTATTATATAAAAAGATATCTTATCCAAAAAAGCAATTTATTTATAAAACTATTACTTTATTTATTTGGGTAATAATGATTGCAATGATTGCTAAACAAGGAATGGCAAATTTATTTAGTATAGTTAATGACTATCAAAATGGTGAGTTTAATCAAGAAATAGCACATTATAAATATATCAAAGTACCAGACTACTTAAAAGATAGAATTGAAAGTATAAATAAATATATCCAAGAAAAAGAAGAACAAGGAAATAAAGTATATATATTAGATGCAGAAAGTGCTGTATATATGATTCCACTAAATAAATATACGAAAGACTATGACTTATTTTTAAAAGGAAATGTTGGGAAAGATGGAGAAGATGGGCAAATCGAAAGAATTAAACATGAAGCAGATGATAAAACTATATACTTAATAAAAAAAGATGAATATTCGCAAAATTGGCAGTCACCTTTAAAAGTGATTAAATATGTAAAAGATAATTTTAGAATTATAGGAGAAACAGAAATTTATGATGCATATATGCGATAAAATAAAGCAAGAGAAATATAAAATATTGGTTGTATTGATTTTTATTTTTGCGATTGGTGTTAGAATTTGGAGTTGGCCAAATGCAATAAATGATATGAATTGTGATGAGGCAATGTCAGCAATTAATGCTAAATCAATAGCAGAAAGTGGAACAGATATATTTGGAACTACATATCCAATTTATTTTGAAGGTTGGGTAATTAGTGGACAAAGTGCATTTGCCATTTATATTACTGCTTTGTTTATTAAATTATTTGGCTTTTCAGTAATATCAATCAGATTACCAATTTTGTTAATATCAATATCATCATTGTGTTTTATGCCTTTACTCATCAATCGCATATTTAAAAATAAAAAGATGGCTATTATTGCTTTGGTATTGCTAGCAATAAATCCATGGGATATTATGCAGAGCCAGTGGCTATTAGATTGCAATTTTTATCCACATATTATGTTGATAGCAATATATGCATTATTAGTAGGAATTCAAGATAAAAAAATGTCAGCAACATATTTTTCTATGGTTTTGTTTGCAATTACACTGTATACATATGGGATTGCATTATATTTAACACCGATTTTTTTGTGTATTATAGCAGGATATTTATTGAAGAAAAAGAGTATAACAATTAAGCAATTTTTTATTTGTTTAATGATATTTATTGTAGTATCGATACCAATTATATTGATGGCAATTATTCAATTGTTTAATTTGCCAACAATCCAATTAGGAAAAATAACAATTCAAAACTTTGCTTATGCAACTAGAACAAATGATATGTTACTTTTTTCAGAAAATAAACTTGCAACATTATCACAAAATTTTAAATATATGACAGATATATTTATTAAGCAGTCAGATGATTTAATATGGAATGCATTACCAAAATATGGAACAATATATTTAATAAGTATGCCAATTGTTTTTATTGAAACAATATTTCTTTGTTTTGATTTTTTCAAAAAGAAAGAAGAGACTAATCAGAATTTTGGAATTGTTTTGATTTTAACATGGTTATTGATAGGAATTCTTGACGGACTGTTAATCAATGATACTAACATAAATAGAATCAATATTATTTGGTATGTATTGATTATGATAAATGCAATTGGAATTTTTGAAATTGTGAAAATGCTAAAATATAAAAAAATTTTGAGCATTGTATTTCTTTTAGTTTATGGAATTCAATTTGTGGGATTTATAAATGAATTTCATACTATTGGAACTGAAGAAATTGTTAATTCTTTTACATGGTCAAAAGGATTAGTTAGTGCAGTAGAATATGCTGAAAATAGTGATGAAACTAAAATAGTTTTATCAGAACATGTAAGTGATACAGATAAAAAAGATATTTTTATTAGATATGGAACAAAAGTAAACCAAAAAGAAGAGAAAATAAATATAGAAGAGTTTATGAAGTATTATAAATCAAAAGAAAATTCAACTATGGATTTTTCAACACAGGAAAAAGAATATGATATTGTATCAATAGAATCTGATACAATATTGACAGAGCCAATGTATATTATGACAAAAGAAGAAGCAGATATTGTAAATACAGATGGTTATGAAAAAAGTGAATTTAATCAATATGTAGTTTTTAAGAATAAATAGATGTAGCAAGAAGGGAATCAAGAATAAAATGGAAAAACATTTGCAAAAAGTAGAGTTTAACAAAAAGAAAAGGATAATAGATGTAATATTTTTAGTTTTAATTTTTTTAATTATTATTTCTTTTTATATAGCACTTATGATTAGAGGACAAAAAGAAGAATCAATTACAGAAAATAGAGCATTAAATAAAATACCAACATTTAGTTTTGCTTCATTTTTTTCAGGAGAATATCAAAATAAACTAGAAGATAGTTTAGTTGATCAAATGTTATTTAGTGAAAAAATAAAAAAATCAATGAATCAGGAACAGGCAGAAACAATTACAGGTATACAAAGAGCCATAACTAAAAAATTTCATGAAGAAAAAACTGAACAAGGAGTAACTAACGCTGAATATTTTCCGATTGGAAATAAAAATGTTTATTATTATGGTAATTCTGATTACATGGTTTTTAAATGTGAGGATTACGAAAGAAGTAAAATAGTAATTGATAAATGGGCAAAAACTTATAATCCTCATTTTAAAGGATTAGATACATATTTTTATCTAGTAAATACAAGTAAAAGTATTGATTTTAACAATATAGATAAAGATGAAAATAAATTTGTTACATATATTAGAAGTGCTTTAAATTTTAAAAAAGTGCAGGGCTTGAAAATTAACAGTTTTGAACAGTATAAAGATTATTTTTATGAAACAGATCATCATTGGAACTATAAAGGTTCTTATCAGGGATATAGAGATATTATTCAAATGATATATCCAGAAGATAAGTTAATTGAGCCAATAGGAACAAAAACTTATGATGTTTATTATTATGGTTCAAATGCTAGAACGACTTCTGTTTATAATAATAAAGAAAAGTTTACGGTATATAAGTATGATATAGAAGATTGTCCTACTAAAATTGATGGTGAATATGCAAGATATGATAATGAAGATTTGTATGATAGAGGAGAGTATTCTAAAGAAGAAGGATATAATCACTATGGCGGTTATTATGGAGAAGATTATGCGGAAGTAATTTATGAAAGAAATCAGCCAGAAAAAGAGAATTTGCTTATTATTGCACCTTCATATTCTAATGCAAATAACAAATTAATTTCTACACATTTTAATAATACATATGTAATTGATTTGAGACATTATATCAATACATATGGAAAAAATCTTGATGTAGATGAATATTGTAAGAAAAATCATATCACAAAAGTTTTAGTAATGTTAGGTCTTGATTTAATTAACACAGGAATTTTTAATTTAGATATATAAATAAGACGATTATAATTTTGTAGAAAGAAAGGGATTAAAAATGGTATTTAGTAGTTTTGCATTTTTATTTGTATTTTTACCATTAGTATTAGTTACGTATTTTGTTGTAAAAAATCGTACTTATCGTAATATTGTATTGTTTCTTTTTTCTCTTGTGTTTTATGCATGGGGAGAGCCGATATATGTATTGTTAATGTTGTTTTCCATTGTAATAAATTACTTTTTGGCTTTGATAATAGATAAAAAGGAAAAGAAATATCAAAGAAAATGGTTGTTGATATTAGCAATTATTATTAATCTATCTATCATAGGATTTTTTAAATATGGAGACTTTTTTATTAATAATATTAATATGTTGTTTCATAGTTCAATTCCAAATTTAAATTTGGGATTGCCTATAGGAATCAGTTTTTATACATTCCAAATTTTGTCTTATGTGATAGATGTATATACAAAGAAAGTAAAAGTACAAAAAAATATTATATATTTAGGAACATATGTTGCATTATTCCCACAATTGATAGCAGGTCCAATTGTTAGATACGAAACTATTGCAGAAGAATTAGAAAATAGAAAAGAAAATTTAACTGAATTTATTGATGGAATTAGAAGATTTATTATTGGATTAGGAAAAAAGGTAGTAATTGCTAATCAGATGGCAATTATTGCAGACAATATTTATGGAGGGGATTTAGCATCTTATGGAACGATTGTACTTTGGATAGCAGCAATAGCTTATACTTTCCAGATTTATTTTGACTTTAGTGGATATTCAGATATGGCAATAGGTTTAGGTAAGGTGTTTGGTTTTCATTTCTTAGAAAACTTTAATTATCCATATATTGCAAATAGTATTACAGATTTTTGGCGTAGATGGCATATTTCTTTATCTACCTGGTTTAGAGATTATGTGTATATACCTTTAGGAGGAAATCGAGTAAGCAAAGCAAAATGGCTTAGAAACATTTTAATTGTATGGATGCTTACTGGATTTTGGCATGGAGCATCTTGGAATTTTGTAGTATGGGGATTGTATTATGGTATTTTATTAATAATAGAAAAACTATTCCTTGGAAAAGCATTAGAAAAATTACCAAAAATTATAAGACATATTTATACACTACTTATTGTGATTATAGGTTGGGTTATATTTAGAATGGAAGATTTTTCTCAAATAACATTAGTATTGAGCAAAATGTTTACTTTCCAAACTTCAGATTTATGGAATCAAATTGTATATAATTTTGACGTATTTTCAGCAATACCATATATATTTATTGCAATTATTGCAAGCATACCACTAATTAAACATATATCTGAAAAATATGAGAATAAAACCTCATATCATTTGGTGAGAAATATAGCAACTTTAGGAATATTAATTTTATCAATTTGCTTATTGTTAAGTTCAACATATAATCCATTCATTTATTTTAGATTTTAGAAGGGAATGAGTAAAATGAAACTTTTAATGCATACTTGTTGTGCGCCTTGTAGTGTATATTGTATAGATTCATTAAGAAAAGAGGGGATAGAGCCAACATTATATTGGTATAATCCTAATATTCACCCATATATGGAATATAAAGCAAGAAGAGATACTTTAAAAGAATATAGTAAAATGATAGATGTGCAAGCTATATTTGAAGATGAATATGGTTTAGATGCGTTCTGCAAAAATGTAATAAATGGATTAAACACACGTTGTCAAGATTATTGTTATCCAGTAAGACTTGAACAAACTGCAAAATATGCAAAGGAAAATGGTTATACAGCAATTACAACTACTCTGCTTGTAAGTCCATATCAAAAACATGACATTATAAAAGAACAAGGTGAAAAAATTGCTGAAAAATATGGATTAGAATTTTTGTACCGTGATTTTCGAGTTGGTTTTAGAGAGGGACAAGCAAAGGCAAGGGAATTAGGTTTATATATGCAGAAATATTGTGGATGTATTTTTTCAGAGGAAGACAGATTTTATCGACACACATAAAAAAATACCTAAAACCATTGAAATATAAACAAAAAAAGCATTTTTTTAAAAGAAAGCAAATTTTTAGCTTTCTTTTTTTAGGTTAAAAAACAAGCAAACAGGTAAAATTTTACCAATTTTTCTTTATTTATAAATTTTTAGAACCTCTTCATAATTATTCGTGTATATTTTATATTATAATGAGAATAATAATAATATTATTATATTTTACTTTTAAATTTATTTTAAAAAAATTTATTATAATGCAAAAGGAGGTTATGATGTTAAAATCAAAAATATTTATTATTTTATTTTTAATTCCTATATTTTGTGTGATACCAAATTTTGTTTCAGCAGAAAATATAGAAAAACAAACTGTAACAATAGATTTAACAACTCATACAACAGAAGATAAGCTTGACTCTCATGGATGGAAATGGGATAGTCAAACAAAAACACTAACTTTAAGAAATGCAAACTTTGAAGTGCTAGGTGACCAGCCATGTTTTATTTTTAACAAAAATGATAACATAACAGTTATATATGAAGGGATAAATACTCTAAAGTCGGAATCTAAATCCGTATTCTATGGAACTGGGAGTAATACAGAAGGTACTCACGGAAGCCTTACTTTAAAAAGTTCAAATAATGGTATTTTAAATTTAGAAGTAACCAAGGCAGATGCAAGAAGAGGGTTTAATCTAGGAAATACCATTCACTATGCATATGACTTAAACATTGAATCTGGAACTATAAAGAGTAGGGGTGGATTCTGGGTAGATGGAACTATAACTATAAATGGTGGAAATGTTAATATTAATACTGAAAATATGGAAACTAGTTTAGGAAAGGTAAATGGTATTTATGCTTTGGTACAAGTAAAAATTACTGGTGGAAATGTAGATATTAAATCAAACGATTCAGCAATTCTTGTTTCTGGAACGCCTGGCGATTGGGATACCAAAGATGAGGGAATAGTAATAAGTGGTGGGAATATGTTTCTTAGCTCCCAAGCCTCTAATTCAGCAGTAGTAGCAACAGGAATGTTAAAAAATAAAAATATAATAATTGATGGTGGAAATATAACCCTTGCTGGTGATTACGGATTTTATACAAAAAAAGGTAGTATTAAAGTATATCACGTGAATAGCTTAAACACTGATAATATAAAAAAAGAAGCATTTAAAGTCGCGGAAGGTGATGGAAATGAAATAATATTCGCTGAGGCAGATTATAGCAAAGTTGAAGAAGCAATTGCTAGGGCTAACAAATTAAATAAAGCTGATTATAAAGACTTTAGTGCTGTTGAAAAAGCAATTAACGCAGTAATTAGAGGTAAAAATGTATTGGAGCAGAACGAAGTAGATGCTATGGCAGATGCTATTAATGATGCTATTGATTCACTAGAATTAATAGATAAACGGTAAATTAGATAATACACCAAAAACTGGTATAAGTAATTTACCTGCTATAATGGTAATTGTATTGATAGTTTCTTTTATAGTAGTTTCAATATTAAAAAGGAAAAAATAAATAAAGAAGTGGTAATAAGAAAATTTAAATATCTTATACCACTTTTTATTAACTTTAAAGTAAAAAATGTTTGCAGAGTAATACTTTTTACTGGAATATTAGTTTGAAAGAATATAATCTTTTATAACTATGTGTGCATTCCAAACAAAGAAAGGAATGAATTTTTATATGAAATATTGAATAAAAATCCTTTTGTTTATTTTTTACATTATTATTTATAATTTGTGGAAAAATTTTATTAAATATGATATATTATTCTTGGGTTTTTTAAAGAAATTTAAAAAAATAGCGTTTTAAAAGACATAAAAAAATGAATAGTTTTTTTGAATATTTCAATGAAAATATAAGTTTGAGTATGTGTCGATAAATTGCTTACTCAGAGGCAATTTCAAATTATGACCACATTATTTCTGATAAGAAAGTCCAACTTCTTGAAAATAAAATTACAGAGCGTAAGATTAGGTTAAGCTGGGAAGTGCCAAATCTAGAATTAAAACTATATAAAAATGGGAATAAAGAACAAATTAAGTTTATCTATGATTTAAAAAAGGAAGTTTATCAAAAATATGTAGAAAATATTTATGGAGAATGGAATGAAGAAATCCAAAAAAAGCTATTTGATAAGTTTATGAAAGAAAATTCAAAAAATATAGAACTTATATATTTAAAAGATGAATTAGTCCGGATTTTACAATGGAAAAGAAATAGAAAATAATACTTTTGAAATAGGCAATATTTGTGTAAAACCAGAATATCAAAATAAAGGAATTGAAACAGCAATATTAAAAGAAATTATATTTGAGAACAAAGGAAAAAATATAAAGTTACAAGTATTTAAAATAAATGAAAAAGCAATTAAGTTGTATGAAAAAATGGGATTTGAAAAAGTAGAAGAAACTCAAACACATTATATAATGATTTTAGACAAAAGAAAATATTAAGGCAAAGAAGGAAGAAGGAGGAAAATATATGTTACTAAAAAATAAGTTAGGATTAAATAATGAGATAGAACTTGCTAAAGAGGAAGAAAGAATAACAAAATTAAAAGCAATAGAATTATTTGAAACTGGGAAATTAGAAGAGTTTGAAGTTGGAACTTTTCAAGGTTTATCTCAAATTCACAAATATTTATTTGAAGATATATATGAATTTGCGGGTATTGTTAGAACTGAAAATATTTCTAAAAATAATTTTAGGTTTGCATCTAGTATGTATTTAGAGGATGCTTTGAAAAATATAGATAAAATGCCACAATCAAATTTTGATGAAATTATAGAAAAATATATTGAAATGAATATTGCTCACCCATTTAGAGAGGGAAACGGGAGGACTACAAGAATTTGGCTTGATATGATTTTAAAAAAAGAACTAGGTAGAGTTATTGATTGGAGCAAAATAGATAAAGAAGATTATTTGCTTGCAATGGAAAGAAGTCCAATAAAAAATACAGAAATAAAGTTTTTGTTAAAAGAAGCATTAACTGATAAAATAAATGATAGAGATGTATATATGAAAGGTATTGACGCAAGTTATAGATATGAAGGATATAACGTATATAAAGCAGAAGATTTAAAAAATGATTAACTTTTAATTTCATAATGATTTTTCCTTTTTAAATTTTTTAATATCAAATTTATAAATAGCTATCATAGCTGAAAACATTTCAATAAAAGTTGATATTAAACCACTTATTGCTAAAACTTTAATATTATATATTATAAAAAGTAAACAAGAAATTATTTCGGTAATCCTTGTTATAGTTAAATTACTTTGCCATAAGGCAATACTATATAATACTACTGCTAGAGTAGGAAGTAAACTAATAATACCATTGTAAGAAGCTAATGATAAAATAACCATACATAGAATAATTAGCACTAAATATAGTATGGGAATTTTATCATTAAATTTTTTATATATAAGATTTCTTACCATTGTCATTAAATTCATTAAACATCCAGAAATTGCATTCAAAAAAAGATATTGTAAAGCAAATAGCAAACTAGAAAATATTTGATACTTTAATAAAGTATCTTTTTGATTTTTTTGAAAACTCATCATAAGAACTATCAATGCAATTATTCCAAATAATTGTGCTATATAAAACATGTATTACCACCTTTATTTTATTCTTCTATTATATATTTTTTTATTATTTCTATAACTTCATCATGAACTATTCCATTACTTATTAAAGCACCTTTTATACTTTGGTCATATCTTTGTTCATTTCCAAATAAATCAGTCACTTTTCCACCTGCTTCTTCAACAATTACTTTGACAGCAGCAATATCGCAATTTTTATGTTTAGTACCTGGAAAAATTGCAAGAGTAAAATCACCAGAAGCAATACACATACAAGCTCTTATAACACTTCCTATACCAATAAAATAAGATTTGCGTTCTAATTCTTGTAATACTTTAGATATATTATAATCTGCATTAGGCCATAAATCATAATGACATACCGTTTTCATATCATCTAAAGTATAATCATTTACAGAAATTTTTTCATTATTTTTATAAGCACCTTTTCCTTTGATAGCTGTATATAAACTATCTGTAAAAGGGTCATAAACTACTCCAACATTTGGAACACCATTAATTACTAAAGCAAGAGAAAATACTGCTACTGGTATATGTCTAGCATACATAGCAGTTCCATCAACTGGATCACAAACCCATACAAAATTGCTCTTCCCAAATTGCTCTTCTTCGCCATCTACACTATGCTCAGGGTAGTGTTCTTTTACTTTTTTAATTAAATATGAATTAATTTCTTTATCTGCCAATGTTACAATTGTTTTATCTCCTTTATAACTAGCACCATTATTTTGATTAAAATATTTAAGCATTATTTTACCTGCTTGATAAGCAATATCTTTTGCAAATTCTAAATATTCTTCCATAACTATTCTACTCCTTAACTATAATATCACTTATATCACAAATTTATAACATTTTCAACTAGTAGAAAATATTGATAATTTATAGAAAAATTTTGCAAAATATGATAGACTAACATTAATTTAATGGAGGTTAAAAAATGAATAAATTATTATTAATTATTGATGTGCAATCAGATTTTATAAATGAAAATACGAAACCAATAGTAAATAAAATTATTGAATTAATTGACTCTAAGAAATATAACGATATTGCATTTACTAGATTTATTAATGACAAAGATAGTATATGGTACAAAAAACTAAATTATAAAGGATGTATAACAGCTGAAGGACAAAAAATAGTAATAGACACAAAAGATTATAAAATATTTGATAAAAAAATATATAGTGCAGTTAATGAAGAATTTGAACAATATATTAAAGATAATAATATAAATGAGATATATTTATGTGGATTTGATACTGATGCATGTGTTCAAAAAACAGCACTTGATTTATTTGAAAAAGGTTATAATGTATTTGTACTTAAAGACTATTGTATGAGTTATTCTGGAAAAGAATTGCATGATATTATTGTAAATAATTTAAAGAGATTAATTGGTAAAAATAATATTATCTAAGACACAAAAATTGTTGACATAAAAATCAAAAAATGATAAAATATAGAACAGAAAAATTATGTAAAAATAAGTGAAAGAAGTGAGAAAAATAAAAGGATGTAGTAAATTTATAACAATATTATTAGTATCAATAATATTATTGATGTTTTCAAGTAATGTAGCTATAGGTGTAGTCAACCGGAGAAAATGATGAAATCGTAGTAAAAAATATAGAAGATAATAATGATGTTTTACTAAACCCAGGTAAAGGGCTTGTCTATTATGCTAGTAGACTAACATATGATGACGAACATAAATATCTTTTAGACCATGTTACAAATTCAAAAGAAGCGCTGGATATATCTACAGTAGTTTATACTAGATATAATTGGTCACAATTACAAAACGAAGAAGGTAAATTTGATTTTACTATAATTGATCAAGGAATTGAAGATTGTATTAAATATAATAAAAAATTTGCATTTGGTGTAATGTGTGCAAATTCATCTTCAGAAGATGAACCATATGTGACACCAAAATTTGTTTTTGACAAAGGAGCAAAATATAGAATAGGTGGTGCTAAAGGAAATCAATATATTCCAGAATGGAAAGATGAAATATTTTTGAAATATGTAGATGAATTTACAAAAGCATTAGGAGAAAGATATAATGGAAATCCAAACATTGCTTTTATAGATATTAGAACATATGGAAATTTTGGGGAACAACATCTATTTGGATTAGATGCTTTAGATGAAAATGGAGAAATAGATAAAAATTACACTTGGGAAAACAAAATAGAACCAGAATTTTTAAGAGAAAAATATATTAAACCATATATGCAAGCTTTTCCAGATACTCTTTTAATTATCCCATGGGGAGAAGACGATTTTAATAATGTATATGAAGAACTAATAGATGAAGGGGTTTCATTAAGGAGAGATGGAATAATTACATATGATAATGGATTAGAAACATGTGCTAAAACTTATGGAAAACTTCCAATGGTATTTGAATATGCTAGTAAATATGAAAAATATACAAAGACAGAATTTAATACAAAATTAGAAGAAGCTATATCACTTGCAAAACCATCATATATCGAACTTGACAAGGAATGGTATAAAGATGGAAACCAAGATTACTGTAAGGAATTAGCAAACAGAATTGGATATTATTTTAGATTAAAAAAGGCATCTTATCCTAAAAATATAAAAATAAATACACCATCAAATATGTCTTTTGAATTTAAAAATGATGGAACTACGCCAATATGTGAAGATTGCAGTGTGTATGTTGGGCTTTTAGATCAAAATAATAAATTAGTAAAAAAATATAAAACAGATATAAACCCTAGAAATTGGCTACCAGGAACATTATCAACAGAAGAAGTATCAGTTACATTTGATAACATAAATAGTGGAAATTATAAATTAGCTGTAGGTTTATATAAAAATGATGAAGATGTAAATCCAACATATTTATTAGGAAGTGAAGGAAAAACAGAAGAAAAATGGTATGTTTGTGGAGATGTAAATGTAGAAGGAAATAAAGCTGAAGATATATCCAATTATACTGAGAAAGTGATGAAAAATCCACCAACAATAACTAAAGTAGAAGATGAAAAGAGTTTAGAAAATACAACCGTATGGTGTACTCCAAAAAGTGATGACAAAACTGTAAATCCGATATATAAATCATACAACTCAATACTTGAGCCAGTTTCATGGAGAAATTCTATAATAGGACAGAACAGTATATATTCATCTAAAAACGAATGGCCACAATTATATTCGATAGAATTTGTAGTAAATTGTAAAGAATTTTTTGTAAATACATGCACATCATTTAGAATATTAGTAGATGAAGGAAATGGATACGAAATTACTAATCGTGAAGGGATTGAACAGACAACAGATGAAACAGGGACTTCAAGTGATAGCTTTAAAGGTGTATGGCATAAAATAACATTTAATGAAAAGAAAGAAAGAAAAATAAGGGTAGAATTAACAGACTGCGTCTTTAATGGAGTTAGACTTTATAAAGATGACGAAATAAAAGCAATTACAAGACCAAGTAATCAAAAAGTATTATATGTAGGATCTAGTATTACAAGAGGGGCAGATTTACCAGCATATTATTCTTGGCCAAATGTTGTATCAAATATTTTAAATCTTGAATGTATGAATAATGGGGTTGGTGGAACAGGATATTTAGCAGATACTAAAGGTAAAAATGATGCATATTATGATAGATTAGTTATCTTAATAGAAAAATTAAAACCAGATGTAATAGTTTTAGAAGCGGGACCAAACGATTTTTGGAGTGATTATAAAGCTAATCAAGTAATACCAGAAGCTGAAAGATGTATTGATTATATTAAGAATAACACAGATGCTAAACTAATTACTATTGGAGTATATTATCCTAATGTAAATGTTCCAAGTGATGCAGTAGAAATTAATGATAAATTAAGACAGCAAGCTTTGCAAAAGAAAGTACCATTTATAGATTTATTAACAGGTGATACATATAATGAAAAAGGTGAAAAAATAACAATAGGAACAGAAAGTTATATTACAGGAACAGGACATATCGGAAAAATAAAAAATGATGGAAATGCAGATAAATATGTACTTGAAGATGGTGTTCATTTATCAGCTGAAGGAAATAAATATTTTGGAGAAAAGTTATCAGTAGAAATTGGAAAATTATTAGAAACAAAACCTGAACCACAAGAACCTATAAATGATACAGATATTGTTTCATTATATTGTTGGGACATAGATGATTTTAATTTATCAAAATTAAAAGATGAAGTTGAATATTTAAATGTGAATACATTATATGTTCAAAGACCTTCTAATGCTACACAAAATGATAGATTAAAGCAGATTATGGAATTTGCAAAGCAATATAAGTTAGATGTATTTTTATTAGATGGAGCAAGAGATTGGTTAACAGAAGGGGATATGAATAATGCAATAAGTGTAGTTGATCAAGCATATGAGATAAACAAAACTTTAGATTATAAATTAAAAGGTGTCAGTTTAGATGTTGAATTTTATTTAACAGATGATTATCAAGCAGGTGATACAGATAGACAGATAGAGTTGTTTAAAAAGTTTACAGAAAACACTAAAAAATGTTGTGATTATGCTAATAATCTAGGGCTTGGATATTCTATGGCTCTTCCAGTTTGGTTAAATAAATTATCTCAAGAAGAGTTAGAAAATTTAATGAACTATAATTATGATCATATTGCATTTATGAATTATTATAAAGAAACCATTATGGAAAATATTGATGAAGAAGTTGAAATAGCTAAAAAGCATAATATAAAAATAGTTTCTATAGCAGAAGTTCAAGATCCTAGAAAGGGTACTGTTGGTGAAGAAGATACTTTTTATGATGAAGGATTGCAAACATGCATAAATACTTTAAATGATATTCGACAAAAATATAATTATGAAAATTTAGGAATATCATATCATTATTATAAGCCACTTCTTGATTTATTAGAAAGAGATACTGATGTAGGAATTGAAAATAGATACGAAGTTGAGGTATCCCCTTATATAGATGGTAAAAGTATTAAAGTAGATGAAGCTATTATTACTGGTGATGGCAAAACACTTCAACCAATTTATGGTTATTATAATGAGTCACAGAAATACGTTCTTAATTTTTATGGATTAGAATACGGAAAAGAATATACATTAACAGTTAAAAGTGGGAACTTTACAGGTACAAAAACTTTTATATATCAAAAAGGTGATGAAAATCTTAATGAGTTAGAAATAGCTCATATGGATATATTACTAGAAGAAAACAAACCAAGTGAAGAACAACCAGGGGAAACTAATCCGGGAGAAGAAAACAAACCAAGTGAAGAGCAACCAGGGGAAACTAATCCAGGGGAAGAAAATAAACCAAGTGAAGAACAACCAGAAGAGACTAATCCAGGTGAAGAAAACAAGCCAAATAACGAACAACTAGAAGAAAATAAGTCAAGTCAAAAAAAGCAAGAGGATGCTAAACAAGAAAAATCAGAAGTAAATAAATATATTGCAATGGCACCATCTGTGTTACCAAAAGCAGGAAAAAATGATTTTATTATAAAACTATTGATTATTTCTATAATAGCTATGTTTAGCTTACTATTATTGAATAGATGTATAAGAAAAAAATAAGAAGGTGTTTACCTTCTTATTTTAGCTTTTTATAGAAATATATTATTGAAATAACAGATAATCCTATCATCACTAGTATAATTGGATTTTGTTTAATTCCTGCATATGGTAAAATAGTTTTTTTAGTTGTAGGAGCTAATGCAATATTAGGAAGGGTATCAATCTTAAAGTTATTATTTGAAATAGTGTTGATATTAGGATTTTTAGGCTCATCATTAGGTATAATGTTAACATCAGGATTCTCAGGTTTATCACTAGGATTGGTGTTAACATCAGGAGTTTCAGGTTTGTCATCGGGTGTAGTGTTAACATCAGGATTTTGAGGCTCATTATCAGGTGTAGTGTTAACATCAGGAGCTTCAGGCTCATCATCAGGTGTAGTGTTAATATCAGGAATTTCAGGCTCATCACTAGGTTCATCACTAGTATTTTGTTTTTCTAATAAGAAATTACCTATATAATTAGCACATAAAGTTTCATTCCAAATATTATTATTAGCTAAACGAATGCATTGATAATTATTATCTGTTTTTAAATCTCCATATTTAGAAATCCTTAAGTAAGCATCCCATTCTCCTTCTTCCATATTTTCTGGTAAATCAATTTCAGCATTTATATTTGTTAATTTTGTTGAATTCCAGGTTGTTGGATCCATATTTGTTGGTATTTCATATGTTTTAGTTGCATTTTTTAATACAAGAGTAACCTTTTTGCTATTAACTAAATTTGCAAAACCAACATTTTCTATACCCAAATTAACATTAAGTTTTTTATTTTCTATATTTGTTTTTATATCTGAATTTCTAAGAACAAATCTATATCCTAAATGATTTGTTATATACAAATATCCAGTTTGTCCTTTATACAATTCATCTTCACCATTATATATTTCATCTTTCCAAGCATTGATTACCTTTTTATCATAATCATAATTCAAATATGTAGTGTGAGTTCTAAAAGCTTCTTTTGACATATATTCAGCTGTGTTTATAGTATCTATATCTTCATTTCCTCCTGATGTACGTGTTGAAACAACTTCTCCGCCATATAAAGTGTGTAATGCTTGATTTTCTAACCATTGTATTTCTATTTCTCTATTTTCAAAAGTACCTAAATCACTATGTGAACCCAAATAACCATCATTAAATAGACCTACTCTATATGCAGGAGTACCTTTAACTGTAATATTTTCATTTAATTTTTCTCTATCTACTCCAGCCCAATTTACGTAATACTTAGGTTGCCTAACACCTATTTTTAGCTCTTCAGGAGTATTTTCTAACATTACAGTTAGAGCTTGACTAACATTTTCTGGTTCACATATTTCACTAGAATGCATTTCACCCCAAGGACCAAAAAAGCCTAGTTCTATATATGAAATCGCATCTTTATTTTCTGTAAGAACAGGACATATCTGTTTAATATGCTTTAAAATCATTTCCAATGAAGGCTCTAAATCCTCATCACCATCGAAATTATCATATGCAAACCTTACTATTGCTGTTCCACCATTAGATTTTATTTTTTTCAATATTGTATCTAGCATATTTAGCATATCTTCTGAAAGTTCTAAATCTTGATTTCCATTCACTTTTTTAGAAAAATCACCAATACCAAGTCTTAAATGAACCAAATTTCCATCTAAATATTTAGAAGGTTCTTCATTTCCTGTTACTTTGAAATTATAATAGAGATATGAATAATAGCCTCTTTCGGGATTATCAAAAGTTTCTAAAGTTTCAGTGTAATCTATATCTTTTGTTTCTGTAGCATTACTAATGTTTGTATTCATGCATAATAATATAGTTAATGATAAAATAGTAATGATTTTAAATAACTTATTCATTTTAATCACCTGGTATTTATTATACCAATTTTTCCCAGTATAGTCAAATTTTGAGGGAATAATAGGAAATTTAATTTTTTTATGGAAAAAATTTATTATATATGATAAAATGTAAAAGATTTTAAAAGGAAAGGAAGTTAAAGATGGAAGAAAAACTAGCAAAATGTATTGAAGTAACAGATTTAAAGGATATGTTACAAAAACAAAGTGAATTGTATGGAGAAAGACCAGCATATAAAGTAAGAATAGGAGAAAACAAATATAAGATTATAACTCATAAAGAAGTTTATGAAATGGTAAATGCTTTAGGAACAGCATTTATATCATTAGGACTAAAAGGCAAAAGAATTGCTGTAATAGGAGAGAATAGGTATGAATGGACAATAGCATATCTTGCTGTGGTTTGTGGAACAGGTGTTGTAGTACCACTAGATAAGGCTTTGCCAGAAAATGAATTAAAAAGATTAATAGAGCGTTCTGAAATAGAAGCAATTGTATATTCAGAAAAATATGAAGAACAATTAAGGAAAATGGCATTGGAAGGAACAGGAAAATTAAAAACTTTAATTTCAATGGATACAAAAACACATAATAATGGAATATTTTCAGAATCAGAATTAATACAAGTAGGAAAAATTCAAATTGAAAATGGAAATAGAGAATATTTAGATAGTAAAATCAATCCATATGAAATGAATATGATGCTATTTACCTCAGGAACTACGTCAGAATCTAAAGTAGTTGCATTATCTCATCACAATATATGTTCAAATTTAATGGATTTAGCATCAGTAATAGATATTGATGAAAATGAAAAGATTTTATCATTCTTACCATTACATCATGTTTTTGAATGTACAGTTGGATTTTTATTCTCATTATATAAAGGAGCTGAAACTTCTTTTTGTGATGGAATCAAGTATATATTACAAAATTTAAACGAATATAAAATAACATTTGCATGTTTTGTACCAGCAATATATGAAAATATGTATAAAAACATAATAAAGAACTTAAAAAAGGAAGGTAAACTAGAATTAATAAATAACCTAATATTAAAATATAAAGATGCGTCAATGGAAGAAAAAAAGGAAGTATTTAAAGATATACATAATATTTTTGGTGGAAATATAAGATGGTTTATTAGTGGGGCAGCAGCATTAGATCCAAAAGTAGAAAAATGGTTTAGAAGTGTTGGAATAAATCTATGCCAAGGATATGGGCTTACAGAAACATCTCCAGTAATTGCTGTAGAAAGAGGAGAATTAGTGAGACCAGGTTCAATAGGAAAAGTACTTCCACATGTAGAAGCAAAAATATTTGAACCAGATGATGAAGGTATGGGAGAACTAATTGTCAAAGGTCCAAATGTTATGTTGGAATATTTTGGAAATTCAGAAGCAACAAACGAAGCAATGGAAGATGGATGGTTCCATACAGGAGATTTAGCAACTATAGATGAAGATGGATACATATTTATAAAAGGAAGAAAAAAGAGTGTTATTGTTTTAAAAAATGGAAAAAATATATTCCCTGAAGAAATGGAAAATCTAGTAAATAGAATAGAAGGTGTAACAGAATCATTTATATTTGGAAAATCAAATAAAGGAGATAAAGATGACATTAAGATATATGTAAAAATAGTTTTTGATAGAAAAATTGTAAAATTGGCTTATGGTGTAGAAAGTGATGAAGAAATATATGCTGTAATAGATAAAAAAGTAAAAGAGATAAATAAAACAATGCCATTATATAAAGCAATAAGAGGAATTACATTATCTGAAACGCCATTGATAAAAACTACAACTGGAAAAATAAAAAGACAAGAAGAAATGAAAAAAATTTAGAATTTTAAGGAGACTTACCATGACAAAAATTTTATTTGTATGTTTAGGAAATATATGTAGATCACCTATGGCAGAATATATATTAAAAGATATGTTAGAAAAACAACAAATTAAAGATCAATTTCATATTGAGTCAGCAGCCACAAGTTCAGAAGAAATTGGAAATGGAATGCATTATGGTGCTAAAAATAAACTAGAACAAATGCATATAAAATATGGAAATCATAGAGCAAGACAATTAACTAAAAAAGATTATGAAAAATTTGATTATATTATAGGAATGGATGAAGCAAATATAAGAAATATAAAAAGAATTGTAGGACAAGATAAAGAAAACAAAATATACCGTTTACTAGATTTTACGAAAAATCCAAGAGACATAGCAGATCCATGGTATACAGGAAATTTTGACAAAACATATGATGACATTATAGAAGGACTAAATGGATTTATGCAAAATCAAAAAGAAGGGAAAGATTAAAGCATGGGAAAATTAGTATTGATTGACGGAAACAGCATAATGAATAGAGCTTTTTATGGAATTATGGGAAGTAAAATGCTAACAACAAAGGATGGCAAATACACAAATGCAATATATGGATTTTTAGCTATTTTATTTAAACTAATAGAAGATGTAAAACCAGAATATATGGCAGTAGCATTTGACTTAAAAGCTCCAACAGCAAGACATAAACTATATGAAGGATACAAAGCTACTAGAAAAGGTATGCCAGAAGAATTAGCTGAACAAATGCCAATCATAAAAGAAATACTAAGAGCCATGAAAATAGATATTATTGAAAAAGAAGGTTATGAAGCAGATGATATATTAGGAACTTTATCCAGATATGGAGAAAAAAATGGACTAGAAGTAACTATTCTTTCAGGAGATAGAGATACTTTTCAATTAGCAACAGATGATATAACAATTAGAATTCCACATACAAAAGGTGGGAAAACAGAAACAGACTTATATGATAAAACTAAAATTATTGAAACATATGGAATTGAGCCAAAACAGTTAATTGAAGTAAAAGGTTTACAAGGGGATAGTTCAGATAATATTCCAGGGGTTCCAGGAATAGGAGAAAAAACAGCATTAAAATTAATTCAGCAATATGGAACTATTGAAAATTTGTATCAAAAATTAGAAGCTGGAGAAGCGGATGTAAAAGGAAAACAAAAAGAAAACATAGAAAATAATAAAGAATTAGCATTTTTATCAAAAACTTTAGGAACAATCAATTTAGAAGTTCCAATTACAGATACATTGGAAGAATTAAAAGTAGAAGAATGGGACAAGCAAGAAGTATATAGAATTTTTAAAGAACTAAATTTTAAAAGATATATAGAAAGATTTGGACTAGAAGGTGATGGAACACAAGAAAAAAGTGAATCAAAATCAATAGAAGAATCTTATGTAATAAAAGAAAATGAAATACAAGAAGCCATAGAAAAAATTAAAGAAACCAATAAAATGATATTTGAAATAATGACAGCACAGGATGACAAGCCAGAGAAAATTATTAAAGAGAAAATAACAGCTATTAGTATTTATATAGATCCAGTTATATATATAATTGATTTAGAAAAAAATCATACAATACAAGAATTAAAAGAAATGCTAGAAGATACTAATATTAAAAAAGTAGGAATACATTTAAGTAAAACATATATATTATTAAAACAAGAAGGAATCAAAATAAATGGATTAAATTTTGATGCTAAAATTGCACAATATTTATTAAATCCAACTAATAACAAATTGAGTTTAGAAGATATAGCAGAAAATGAATTAGGAATTAATTTAGAAGATTATATAGGAAAGCCTGAAGAAACTCAAAAGCAAATTAATCTATTTGAAATGGCAGAGCAAAATCAAGAGAAAGAAATCAAAGAACATGAACAAAAAGAATTAGCATTAAAAACATATATTTTGTCACAATTGGAAACAAAATTAACAAAAAAGTTAGAACAAATTGGAAGTCTTTCATTATTCCAAGATATTGAGATGCCAACAATAGAAGTTTTGTCAGAAATGCAATGGAATGGAATTTATGCTAATAAAGAGGAACTTGATAAATTTGGAGAAAAATTAAAGCAACAACTTGAAACAAAAACGAAAATCATATATGAGATGGCAGGGGAAGAATTTAATATAAATTCTACAAAACAGCTAGGAGAAATTTTATTTGAAAAGAAAAAACTGCCAGTAGTAAAAAAGACTAAAAGCGGTTATTCAACAGATGTAGATGTATTGGAAAAATTAAAAAAGGAAGATCCTATTATTGAAGAAATTTTGGATTATAGACAGCTAATGAAATTAAATTCTACCTATGTAGAAGGATTAAAACCATATATAAATCCAGTTACAAAGAGAATACATTCATTTTTTCATCAAACAATTACAGCAACAGGAAGAATAAGTTCAACAGAGCCAAACTTACAAAATATTCCAACAAGATTTGAATTAGGAAAGCAAGTTAGAAAAATATTTGAACCAGAAGAAGGAAAAGTGTATATTGATGCAGATTATTCACAAATAGAATTGCGTGTACTAGCACATATTTCGCAAGACGAACATATGATACAAGCTTTTAAAAATGATGAGGATATTCATAAGCAAGCTGCATCAAAAGTGTTTAAAACACCAATAGACGAAGTTAGCAAAGAACAAAGGTCAAGTGCGAAAGCAGTTAATTTTGGAATTGTATATGGAATTAGTGATTTCGGGTTGGGTGAGCAACTGGGAATTAGTAGAAAACAAGCTAAACAATATATTGATGAATATTTAGAACAATATCAAGGAATAAAAAAATATATGGATAATATATCAGAACAAGCGAAAAACAAAGGATATGTAGAAACACTATTTCATAGAAGAAGATATATTCCAGAATTACAATCAAAGAATTATATGGTAAGACAATTTGGAGCAAGAGCAGCAATGAATACACCAATACAGGGGACAGCAGCAGATATTATGAAAATTGCAATGAAAAATGTGTATCAACAAATACAAGAAAAAGGTTTACAATCTAAAATTGTTTTACAAGTTCATGATGAGATGATGATTGAAGTGCCAAAAAATGAAATAGACCAAATAAAACAGATATTAAAATATGAAATGGAAACAGCTGTAAAATTAAATGTTCCATTGATTGCTGATATATCAGAAGCTAATAATTGGTATGATTGCAAATAAGGGAATTGGGGACGCCCTTTTTTTCCCTATCCAAACCGGGAATTGGGGACGCCCATTTTTTCCCTATCTAATTCTTCCCTATTTAGATAGGAAAAATAATTTTTTAATAATATACAAATAGGGAAGAATTAGATAGGGAAAAAATGGGCGTCCCCAATTCCCG
>CANQTV010000003.1 GCA_947626875.1 uncultured Clostridia bacterium
AGCCTTGCGGTTTTGGAATAACTTTAAAACGATAAAGAGTCAAAGTCATGTGCCTTACCGCTTGGCTACAGCCCAATGTTTAATATTAAATTTTAAAAATTAATTTTTTGAGAGTTTGTTTGACATTCTGTTTGACATTGACAAATTTCAAAAATAGTATATCATTCAAACTCTATATATGTCAAGCCTTTGCGAGTATGGAATAACTTTGAAACGATAAAGAGTCAAAGTCTGGTGCCTTACCGCTTGGCTACAGCCCAATATTAAATTTTGAGACAAGTTTCCACATACTGACACTGTAACTCGCTAGCGCTCGAACAGTCTCAGCAGCTTGGCTACAGCCCAATATTAAATTCAAAGCAAGTTTCCACATACTGACGCTGTAACTCGCTAATGCTCGAACAGCCTCAGCAGCTTGGCTACAGCCCAATATATAAAATGGGGTGGAAGATGGGACTCGAACCCACGGTCTCCAGTGCCACAAACTGGCGCGTTAACCAACTACGCTACATCCACCATGGCTACCGTGCTGATTGCTTGGCACCTTTCTATTGTACTATATTTTATGGGCATTTGTCAACTGCTTTTTCACTTTTTTTACTTTTTTATTGTATCAAATTATTTTTTATAATCGTATCTGACAAATAAATTTCATCTTCCATTTTTTCCATTAGTTTTTTTAGTTCTTCTGTTTCCGCTATTTCTTCACGTTTTTCTCTGTCATAATATTTTCCATTTATGCAATAATTTTTGCTAGTAATATAACCTAATCCCTTTATAAAAGATTCGTCTTTTTCTGAAAAAATAGGCTCCCCTAATGAAAATTCATCTTCTACCCCTAATAAATCTAATATTGTTGGTTTAATGTCAATTTTTGATACTGCTCTTTGTATCTTTTCACTTTTTTCAAATCCAGGTATTTTCATTCCAAATGGTATGTGTATATCTTTTGTTACATCTTCAAATTCTTTATATGTCATTTCATTTTCTTGATATAATTTTTCAATTTGATCTGTTGTTGTCAATCCTGCTCCATGGTCACCATACACGATTAATATACTGTTTTCCAACAATCCTGTTTTTTCTAATTCTTGCATAAATTGACCAAATGCATAGTCAACAAAATTACATGATATTAAATAACGTCTAAATGTGTCATCTTCATATTGTTCCATATCATTTTCAGTTATTGTTACTTTATTTTCTAAATTTGAAACACCATTCAAATAAAATGGAATATGTGTTGTTACACTAACTAATGTTGTGCAGAATTTATTTTCATATCCATTCATAATTTCAACTGCTTTTTTGAAAAATCCTTCATCTGAGTAAAATTCTCCTGCTGATTCAATATCAGAAAATTTGTTGATATCATTATATTCATCTATTTGATATCCTGCTTTATATACTTCTTCCCTATTCCAAAATGTACTAGTGTTTGGATGCATAAATGATGTATGATATCCTGCATTTTTTAAAGTTTTGTATATGTCTAACCAAGTATTATTAGAATATTTTTGAAATACATATCCATTTTCTAATGGATATAATGCATTTTCCATTTCAAATTCTGAATCTGCCGTTGTTCCCAAACCTTGGTTATACATATCACTACAATAAATGTTATCATTGAAAAATTTATTTAAATTTGGTGTGATTTCTTTTCCATTTACTTTTTTACCAATAACATATTCATTTAAACTTTCTAATTGTAAAATAATCACATTACTATCTTTTGCTGTTCCTGTATATTGTGTTGTATTTATTTTTCCTTTTTCAGTTTTCTCATATATTTGTTTCAATCTTTCTTCATCAATTTCTTCTTTTACAAATAAATTTGAAAAATAGTCTTTTGTGTCTTCATAATGATAATAATAAATTGATGCATTTTGTACAATCAATGATTTATTATATGATTTTGATGAATAAATTTCATTTATTTTATTTTTCACTAATACAATATTTATTAGTAAAATTACTATTATCGCAACTACTTTTACAATTTTGTTTGGATAACTTGTCCTTTCTAATTTTTTATATGAAATTATACTTATTATTCCCAATATAATATTATCAAACAAAAACATTGCCATATTTTTTATATTGATTATACAAGTCAATCCACTCCCTATTTCTTTTGCATATTGTAAATTTTCTATTTGATAAAATGATAAAAAGTTTGTAGAGTAACTATAATATAAAAAATCTGCATATATAATTATTGTTATAATTGCATAAATAACATTTAAATAAATATATCCAAATTTTTTTCTATTATTTATTATTGGACACATTATAAGTAATCCTGCCACTAACATGTACATTATTACTTCCACATTATTTTGCAATTCTAAAAGGTTATTTAGTAATATTCCTTTATATAATATTAAGATAATTCCTACGAAAAATATGATATTATTTTTTAATACATCTTTTAGTTTTTCTATTTTTTTCATTCCCTTCTACTTTTGTTTTTTACATTATATCACATTTTTTATTTTTTGTCTTGTTTTTTAAATGGAGAAAGCAAGGGGTTGCATTGCTTCCCCCTTGCCAATTATTCGCCAGTATAGAGATAAACATCTTTATACTGGCGACCCCACTCGTCAGTCTGTTGATGGTCGTCCAGGAACATATCAATATGTTCCCCATTTACCGCGCTTCCGGTATCCTCCGCTATGTAAGTATTGCCGTCAATCTTGACGGTACTTCCCAACGGAATGACATCCGGATCCACCGCAATGGTGCGACCCTCAACCATGTCAGTGCCTGAGGCAGTGGGTTGACCAGTCCACTGCCCGTTGCATTCTTCACAACTGCAGTAGGCTGTGATGAGGTACTCCCCCATGTACTCCCACTTTTTTTCTTTCTTTGTCTTGGCCTTTTTCTTTGCCTTGGCTTTGGCTTTTTTCTTTGCCTTAGCCTTGGCTTTGGCCTTTTTCTTTTTTGCCTTTGCCTTGGCTTTAGCCTTTGCCTTGGGCTGAGTTTCAGCCTTTGCCTCGGCTTTAGCCTCAGTCTTGCTTACAGCTTTAGCTTCAGCCCAATCGGCCATAGCTTCTGCTTTCTCCGGCTCTAAAATCTGAAACCTAATCGTTTCAGGAACCTCAAAAGCTGTATTGCTGCTGTTTTGTTCCTCTTGAAACGGAACAGTAAAAGCAAAAGTATTTACTCCAATTGTCATTGCAACCCATATCAAGGTTGCATTAATAATCTGTTTCCTCCGAGTGGCGTTTTTTTGTTTTGTCATAATAAATTCTCCTTTTGTTAAATTTTGTAGCACTTTTGCTACTCCTTTTATTATACCATATTTTACATAATTTTTCAAATTTTACACATATAAAAAATAAAATCTGTAACAATAAAAGCTTATTACTGTTACAGATTTTTTATATTAATGTTTTCTTGTATAACGTTTTTTCTTTATCTTTTTATTGAGTAATTTAATTCTAATCATTATAATCATTGCTATTATAACACATGCACCAACTAATGTACACATTAACACATTTGTAGTTGCTTCATCACCTGCATACGGTAATGAACCTTGTTTAGAATTTGATTTACCATCATCATATGGGCTAAGCGTATTGTAACTACCAGATTTTTCATTTTGAGAACCGCCATTTCCATTTTGACTTCCATTTCCACCTTCTGAAGTTCCTATTCCTCCTGTCCCATTGCCATTTCCATTTTCAGATGTTCCACTTCCGTTTCCTTGTCCTGAAGATCCATTTCCACTTTCATTTCCGTTTCCATTTGGATCATCGCTTCCACCATCTTTATTTAAAATTTGTACTTTAATCGAACTATCTTCAGCAGACACATCAGAAGCTCCTGTTGAACCAGAAAATTTTGTTAATTTAATAGTAGTTTCTCCTAAATTAGCATCATCTTTTACTTTAAAAGTAATACTTCCAATATTTTGCCCCTCACTTACAACTTCTCCGTCATTAGTATTACTAGCAATTAAGGTGTCTTGGTATAATGGTGTTTCCCATTTATCTGTACCACTTATTGATACATATTCTAAAACAGAAGAATCAAAATCTAATTTAGCAGTATAAGCACCTATACCTTTTTCTCCACTTTCTATGTGAATATCACTTAATGCCATCGTTACTGTAACACTTTCCCCTCTTTTAACTTGAGAATTATCTACACTCAAAGTAGTTTTGAAAGTATCAGTTGCTGCATACACTCTCGTTGTAAATACTAACATTATGATTAGTATTATGCCAATTAACTTTGTACTCCTTATACTATTCTTCATATCTTTTCTCCTTCAATTTATATTATTGCGCTTTCATTTGATCTAATAACAGTCTTTTCATAAGTAATAAATCTGTAGATGTTATCTCTCCATTTTTGTCAATATCTCCTGCCTTAAATGCTTCATCTGTTAAAATCCATTCTTTTCTTTGACCTGCAACTAGATGTCTTTTTATCAATAATAAATCTGTAGCTGTTATTTTACCATCTTGACTTGCATCACCTAAATTAGACTCAGGTTGTGTTGGATTATTTTGTTTTAATTCAATCCAGTTAACTTTTGCATCTGCTTTTCCTAAATTTCCAGCTGCATCTTCAAATTTAAATGTAAAGTCTCCATTTTTATTAAATGTATATTGTCTATTCATACCATTATTTGTAATTACTATTTCTTCACTTTCATTCATTAAGTGAGCAGTAACTGGTGCATCTGTAGTTTGTTCTGTGCTATACTGAATCGTAGCTGTTGGAGGTGTTTTATCTATCCAACTAACTTTTGCTGTATGTTCTTTCACTTCTATATCTTCAGTATCCGCTACATCTTTATACTTAAACTCAAATTCTCCATTAGTCTTAAATGTGTATTTATTAGAACCACTATTACTTGTAATTGCTACATCAAGTTTATCCCCCTTACTATTAATCATATATGGGTTAATAGTAGCTACAACATCTTTATTTGTTAGTTTAGCGATATCATAAGACACATCACTTGCAATTATATTACCATTTTCAAGATAATCTGCTTTTATACTCTTATACGCAATATTGCTTGCTTTATCAAGAAATTTAAATTCATAATTTCCACTTTCATCAAATGTATATTCCAAAGGATTTGTTTTTACTTGTTGCAAATTACTCAAGATACCTTTTTGTTCATCAGTAACAGTAACACTATTACCATCTGCATCAAAGAATTCTTCTTTACTTACTTTTCCATCTGTTAATGTAGTTACATAAGTATCAACATTTGGTACTTTACCTGTTGTATTTTTGTATATAATTTTTGTAGTATTTCCATTTTCATCTACTTCAATCTCTTTATATACATTACCTGAAGAATCTAAATATGAAATTTTTGATACTTTTTTATCTTTTACTTCAATATAATTTATTTTTTTATTGTCTTTATCTAATAAATATACATCTTCACTTATATTATCTAATAAAATAAGTAACTTTTTATCTCCATCTAATTTATAATCTACATCAGCTGTTGGACCGTCTTTGTCAATCCAGTCTACTTTAGCTGTAGCAGAACCTTTATTTCCATTATCGTCTTCAAATTCAAAAGTAAATTCTCCATTTTCTCTAAACACATATGTGTCATTTCCATCATTATTTGTAATTGTAATTTCTTTACTTGGATTGATAAGTCTTACAACTACATAACCACTTGTTGGCTCTTTTGTACTATAATATATTCCTGCTGTTGGCTTAGTATTATCAATTTTAGTTACATCTTCAAATAAGTTTATCATTGCAACTGAAGCAAAAATATCATATGTCTCAAACTCTACTTTTACATATTGTCCATATACACTCTCTTTAAAGTCAATTTTTCTCAATTCTGTATCTTTAGCACAATTTTCTATTCTTCCAGCTTCTGTCCATTTTTCACCATCTTGACTTACATAAACAATTGCATTTTTTACATAGTCTGGATCATTTTCTTTATATTTTGTTTGTATAAACTCTAATGCAGATACATATCTTGGTCTATTTAATTTTATCGTAATAAATGGTTTTGTTTCTTGCTCTAAAACCGAATATCTAAAATCTGTGTGCCACAATGTATGAATATTTCCATCTATTGCATTTGGTGCATAAAATGGTCTATTTCCATCAACTGATTGAGTTGAATACCCTTCAATTGATAAATCTGTCGTTTTTATATATTTTCTTGTATCTGGTTGATTGTCAGCTGTAAATGTAAACATTTCTGATGCAGGACTTGCTAATTTAGTACCAGTAGGACTTTGTCTTACCTGTATCGTCTTATATCCACTTAAATCTGGTGAACTTACACTATATGAAGTCCAGTCATCTTTTTCAGAATAACGCCATTGTGTAGATAAGTCAACACCTATAACACGATTTTCTAAATCATTAGCATATAAGTTAGTTAACACACTTTGATCTTGAATATCAATTTTATATATATTCTCATCTTTATAATCAGTTCCAACTATATGAATACAAATATCATTTTCTGCTGTAATACTTTCTATTTCATCTTTAGTCAATTGCAATTTATGTGGCTCATCTGCCTCAAAAGATACTTCTTTCCAGTTTTTCTTTCCATCTATGCTGTAGTCCCAACGAATTCCTGTATTGTCAAAACGGCTTGCTAATACTATCTTCCCTGCATCCATTCCATCAAATGAAAAGTTTGCAAGCGCTGTATCTGTTTGACCAAGCAAATAATTTGCTACAGTTCTTGTAATACCTGGTTGTAGAACTCTATCAGTAGCTTCATAAGTTTTTCCTTGATTTAATAAATTTGTTTCTAAAAGTGTAAATTTAAATTGATATTCTACATCTGTAATTTTTTCTTTGATTTGATCTAATAAATTTTTCATTGGTAGTGGGAATGGCATCAATGCATCTCCCATTTCTTTTGCTAGATTATAATAATCTGCATCTTTTTTTGTACTGTCAGATTTATATAAATTTATTAATCCCCACCATGCATCAATATTAATTTTTTGTACTTTTAAAGCTTCTCTATATAATTGTTCTTGTTTTTCTTTTTCTCCTTCATATAACTCAGCTGTCATAATAATCTTTTCAGATTTTTCATAATTTTCATTATCATTCATTGCTTCTTGTGCTAAAACAATGTAAGTTGCTGCAAATCCATTCACATAACTGTCATTTCCCCAACCAAGTGGCATTCTTGTTCCTAATTTTTCAGATTTTCCTGATTGAGCCCAACCTGAAACATCATTATCTATTGTCCAATATCCTTTACCATCTTCATTTTTTCTGTAATAAATAATTGCTGCATGTCCTGGTTGGCCTATAACAGAAGCTGGTGTACCATGAGCTGCACGTATATGAGTACCTAGTTTTGATATACCTCCACAAACAGCTCCTGTTCCAAATTCGTTTCTCATGCTCATCCATGCTTTATACACATGGTCATCACCATTGCTGTATGTTACTCCATATTTAGAAAATATTCCTTCAAATTTTTCATCCCAATAGTCTTTTCTTTGAGGGTCATGGAAAATTGGATCTTCAAAATTTGGCCATACATAAGCAATATAAGTATGAGGTTGTAAATATTTTTCCTCTTGACCTGGATTAGCATCTATTCTTTTTTGTGTATATTCATTTAGCCATATAAGTTCTTCATCATCTGTAATGTTATTCATTACATAACGCATTTCTTCAACTGTTAATGCTTCAAACCATGGTGTTTGATCTTGTCTTTCAGATACTACAAATTTTCCTCCGTCATATAATTTCTTATATATGTCATAACGAACTAGTGCATCTGATCTATTACTTGGATGATCAATTTGTGCCCAATATCCAACTTTTGTTGCGTGTGTTAAAGAAAGTGAAATTGCCATTTTCTTATAAACATCACCTTTTGTCAATTTTGGATACCATTTATTATTTGTTGGTGTTGTAACTTCAAAATCAGCTTTATATTTATTATAAAGTCTAGAAAGTTCTTTTAGTGAGTTATAATAACTTCCCCCATCTGGAGCTCCACCTAACATATATAAATGAAGATTGTCTAAATCAGTCATTAACCATTTTATTGCTTCTTTATGTTCTTCACTTTGATTTACAAATGCTTGTAAAAGACCATATCCAACATTATTAACAAAATTTCTTTGTAATAACAATAATTCGTCGTCACCTATTTGTTGTTGCATAGTTTTATTTTTTAAATCTTTATCATAATCTGATACTGTTTTAATAAAGTCTACATCTTCTGGTAATTTTTCCACATATCCTTCTTTATATAATTTTGCATTTCCATAAACCGCATGATCTGATGCATTATTTCCATTATTGTGACAATATAATTTTAAATAATTTGCTCCTTTAATATCTATTTCTTTAAATATTGCATTATCAGTACCTTTTAATACTTGTGGTTTTTCTTCTGTTTTTAAATCCCATTTCTTGCCATCTTCAGAAGTATATATTGAAAATTTAACACCATTTCCATTAGTTCCACGGCTTTCATCTACACCAATATATGTGCTAAAAAAGTCATAATCATATTTACTAATATCATATATCAATGTTGATGTAGCATGGGCAGAAATACCTTTTAAAAAATGCATTTTCTTTCCATCTACCATTAGTGTAATTAATCCACTATTATATTGTGTTTCCAAATTACTATCTAATGTGATACTTCCCCATTCTACTGATGATTGATCTCTAATATATTCAATATCTGACAAGTAACTACACGTATTTTCAGAAGTGCTATTTCCTGCCAAATAATAATTTTGTTCTCCTTTTATGATTTTTATGTCATGATTTTGTTCAACGTTTTTGAGCGATAAAAATACCATTGATAATAAAATTAAACTAATAATTGTTATCGATGATAACTTCATTTTTTTATTTTTAATGATTTTTTTCACCAAAATCCCTCCTTTTTCGTGCAAATATCACCATTATTATAACATATTTTTGCAATTCTGTAAATATATTCCTGCTAAATTTTTCTACTATTATATATTTTATTTTTTACATAAATAAATGTCTTCAAAAAATTAAAATTTGTCGAAAAATTAAAAAAAATGTATAAAATAAAAATAAAGGAAAACAATAATTAGTATACAAATACTTTTTACTTAAATCGTATTTTTAAAATATCAAGAAAGGAATTAAATAAAATGAAAAAAACATTCTTATTTTCAATATTACTATTAATTGCTATAATTTTCAGTCCTAATTTTAGTAATGCTGAAACTTCTAAAGTTACTTCAGAGGATGATTTAAGATCTGCAATTGAAAATGCTTCCGCTGATAGTAATATTATTGAGTTAACAACAGATATTGAATTAACTAAGCCAATTGAAATAACAGACAAAAATATAACAATCAATGGTAATAATTTTAGCATATCAAAAAATGCTAACACTTGGACTGCAAATGGCAGTAACAGTAGCTTAATTACAGCTGGTAAATCTGCAAAACTTACTTTATCTAATATTACTTTAAAAAATAGTGTAAAATATGGTGTACAATCATATAATGGTGGATATGTTATTTTAGATGGTGTATCAATTTATGATTGCGGATATGGTGGAGTATTAGTAAATGCTGGAACAGTTGAAATTAGAAACTTATCATTAGGGCACAATGGTCCAGAAAATTCTAATAATGGTATCGAAATCGCCAAAGGAAAAGAACTTCCAGATGCTGAAAATAGTAATCAGCCAAAACTAATAATGAATGGTGTATTAAACTCTTCTCAAACTACAAATGTCATTTATCTTGCAACAAATGATAATTTGACTGAATTTTCAGTAGGAAATTCAGATACTAGCCAAGATAAGATTTTCATAAATGGAGATAAAGTAGTTTTAACAGACAAAAATAATAATGTTAAATTTGAAAGTAATGAAAATCAAAAAATACAAATGCAAGGTGAATCTTTTAAAGAAGAAGTTATAATTACTATTTACTTAATGGATAAAACAACAACAGTAACAGTACCAGTTGGAACTCTTACAACAAAAGAAGACTTAATAAATAAAATTAATTTAGCATCACTAGGTTTATCTAACTACAATTTAGTTAATTTCTTTACAAATGCAGAATATACTACAGAATTCGATTTTTCAACACCAATTACAACAGATACAACAATATATGCTAAACTTACAGCAACTCAAAAAGATGAAACTCCAAAAACTGGTATAGATAATAATATAAGTACTGCTTTATTTATAATAGTAATGTGTGCATTAACAATAACTATCCTAAAAAGAAAAGATATTAAACAAGAATAAGATTTTTATTATAGATAGTAACTTCACTTATGTTGTTACTATCTATTATATTTTTGGAGGTTTATATGTATAAAAAATTTATTAAAAAAATAATTTACATGTTACTTATACTATTAATTTTCTGCTCAGTAATATATTTAATTTCATATAGTTTTGAAACATATAGTACCAAAAAGCAAAGCAATTTATTAAATGAACTTCCTATAAATGAAGATACAACTTTGCAAAATTCAGATGAGTCTTTAGATTTAGAAATAAAATCTGAAAAAATATTACGTGTTGAAGAATTGCAAAAGGAAAATTCAGATATTGTTGGATGGATTGAAATTGAAAATACAAATATCAATTATCCAGTTTTACAAAGTTCCGATAATTATTTTTATTTAAAACGTGATTATAAAAAAAATTATTCTATAAATGGTTCTATTTTCTTAGATAAAGATTGTTATTTGAATCCTCAAAGCTGTAATTTGTTAATTTATGGACATAATAATCGTAACAATACTATGTTCCAAGATTTACTAAAATATGAAGATTTCAACTTTTATAAAACTCATTCTACCATAAATTTTACAACAAATGCTGAAGATTCAAAATACGAAATTATTGCTGTGTTTAAATCAAAGGTATATAATAAATCAGATACTAATGTATTTAGATATTATTATTCTGCAAATATTGAAAATCAAAAAGAATACAATGAATTTGTTCAAAATTCTAAAAAATCATCTATTTATGATACTAATAAAACTGCCGAATATGGCGAACCATTAATGACATTGTCTACATGTTCATATCATACAACTGATGGGCGTTTTGTAGTTGTTGCTAAAAAGATAATCACGTAACTATAAAAATCTTATTTCCTTTATTTATCTTAATCCCTTCAGTTGGCGTTTGTTTTTTAATTATTGTATTTTCTTTATCTAATGTTTCTTCATTTTCTTCTGTAAATCCTTCAATACTCATTTCTAAACCTACTTCCTTCAATATTTTCTCCGCTTCTTTTATAGATAACCCTATTATATTTGGTACACTCACTTCTTCTACAACTTCCAATTCTTCTTGATTTCCTTGGCTTACTTCTAAATAAGGAAGAATTTCACTAAATATCTGTCCTCCTACTGGTGCAGCAACACCACCTCCTTGATGTCCTCCTTCCCCTGTAGGATTATATAATGTAACTAATAATACTACTTGAGGATCTTCTATTGGTGCAACTCCTAAAAATGAAGTTACATATTTATTTGTATTCACCCCATCTTCAGATGTTCCTGTTTTACCCCCAATTCTATAACCTGCTACTTTTGCATTTTTTCCTGTTCCTTCTGCTACAACGCTTTCCATCATACTTAATACTTTTTCTGATGTTTCTTTTGAAATAGATTGCCCTTTCACTTTTACTTCTATATCCCTTTTTTCACCTGTTTGGCTATCTATAATTTGTTTCACCACCCTTGGTTGTACTAAATTCCCACCATTTGCAATACTAGATACTGCAGTTACCAATTGAATTGGTGTAATTTCAAATCTTTGCCCAAAACTAATTGTAGCTAATTCTACTGGTCCTGCTTTTTCTTCCTTTAGAAAAATACTTCCACCTTCTCCTGGTAAATCAATACCGGTTCTTTCTAGTAATCCAAATTTTTGTAAATAACTATAGTATGTATGCACTCCTAGTTTTTGACCTAAACCAATAAATACAGGATTACATGAATTCATTAGTGCTTGCCTCAAACTTTCTGAGCCATGTGGTCTATAATATCTCCAACATTTAATACGAACTCCAGCTACTTCTATTGAACCTGTACATGCAAATTCTCCACTATTATCTGTATCTGTAATTCCTTCTTCTAATGCTGCAGATGATGTAATTGTTTTGAATGTAGAACCAGGTTCATATGTATCTGCTATTGCTTTGTTTCTCCAAACTGCTTGTAAGTTTTTTGTTTTTTCTCCCTGTTCCAATATACTCCATATACCTTGCAATTCTTCGGTATATGCTGAATATGGATCATTTAGATTATAATTTGGATATGTTGCCATTGCTAAAATATCTCCAGTTTTTGGATTCATTGCAATAACATTTCCACCATCTGTACACTGATTGTCAATACATGCTTCCTCTAAATATTTTTCAACAATTGATTGTATATTATAGTCAATTGATAATATTAAATCATTACCATCAATAGCTGAGACATAATGTTCTCCTTCTTCTCCTATTTCAGTACCTTTTGCATCTGTATGCCTTTGTATTGAACCTTTTTTCCCCGCTAGCTCTGCCTCATATTTTGCTTCTATTCCATCCAGTCCTTGATTGTCACTTCCACAAAATCCAATAATTTGTGAAGCAAGTGTATTGCTTGGATAATATCTTTTTGTATCTTCATCTATATTTACACCTGTATCTATATTGTTTTCCTGTAGCCATATTCTTAGTTCATCTGTTTTTTCTTTTTCCACCTTTTTTGCAATTGTTTCAATTGAACTCCTTTTGCTAACCTTTTTTAATGTTGTTTCATAATCTAATTCAAATAATTCTGACAATTTTCTAGCTACTTTTTCTTTGTCATCTTTGGCAATATTTCCTGGATTCACCGTTATTGTCTCTACTGTGCTACTTATTGCTAAAATATGTTCCCCTGTTGCATCATAAATTGTCCCTCTTTTTGGGTTTATATTTCTATTTAATGTTTGTTGATCATATGCCATTTGTGATAATTCTGGTCCTTGAATAATTTGAATATATCCTATTCTTCCAATTAAAATTGTAAATACAATAAAAGCTATAAATAAAACATTTCTCATTCTCTTTTTTATTGATATTTTACTTGTAACTGTTTTCATCATAAAAAACACCTCTAATAATATTTATTAAAGGTGCGTTTTTTTATTCTTTTCTATTTTTGAAAAATCCAGTCAACTATTTTTTCAAACCAATTCTTTTGTTCTTCTAATACTACTTTCTCCGTTGCTGCTTCTACATAATCTTTCTTTGGTAGACTAATATGTACTGTTTGTTTATTTGTTAATTTTTGCATTCCTAATTTTTCTTTTGCTTCTTTTTCTATATTACTTAAGTTTAATCCATTTACAATGTTTATCTTTAGTTGCTCATTTTCTTTTTCTAATGTAGCTAACTGCTTTTTTTGATTTTGCATTTCATTAAATTTTACGTTTATTTGAGAGTTTCTATACCCAATGGCTAATAATATAGCAAATACAAATACTGCTAACAATGTAGTTTGTAATTGCTTTTTTCTTTGTGCTTTTGATATTTTTACATCTTGTCTTGGTACATCTTTTACGACCTTTAACTTTGGCTTTTTTTCCATTTTCTGTTTTTTAGGTTTCTCTGTTGCTATTTTTCTTGGACTTGTACCATATTGATATGTCGGTTTTGCCATGGGTTTCCCTCCCTTCTTTTGTTATTCTTTTTCAAATATCCTTAGTTTTGCACTTTTACTTCTTCCGTTTTCTTTTTGTTCTTCTTTTGTTGGTATCATTGGTTTCTTTGTAATTATTTTTCCTAATTGTTTTGCTCCACATACACAATATGGTAAATCTGGTGGACATGTGCACTTTCCTTTTGCTTCTATCATTGCATTTTTTACTGCTCTATCCTCTAATGAATGAAATGTTAACACACATAATCTACCTTGCTTTTTTAAGCAATTTATACAATCTAATATCGTATTGTATAGTGGGTTTATCTCATTGTTTACTTCAATCCTAATAGCTTGAAATGTTCTTTTTGCTGGATGTCCATCGTTTTGTTTTGCTTTAGGTATTGATTTTTCTATTGTTTCTACTAATTCTTTTGTTGTTTCAATTGGTTTTTCTTTTCGTTTCTTACAGATATTCCTTGCAATTTGTTTTGCAAATCTTTCTTCCCCATATGTATATATGATATTACTTAATTTATCTTCTGTATATTGATTAACAACTATTTTTGCTGTTAATTCTTGTGTTTTATCCATCCTCATGTCTAATTCATTTTCACCTAGGTAACTAAATCCTCGATTTTTTTCATCTAGTTGATATGAAGATACTCCTAAATCCAATAAAATTCCGTCAACACACTCTATGTTCTGTTCCTTCAATATCTGCTTAATATCATCATGATTACCATGAATATATGTAATATTTGTAAATTCTGATAAATTCTGTTTTGCTGCTTTTAACGCTTCTTCATCTCTATCTATTCCAATCAGTCTTCCTGTGCCTGCAAGTCTTTTTGCAATTTCTTTACTATGACCTGCACCTCCAAGTGTTCCATCTACATATATTCCCTGCTTTTTAATTTGTAATCCTTCTATGCACTCTTGTAACATTACTGGTTTATGTTTAAACTCCAATTTTGCACCTCTTGCTATAAATGCTTTTATACAGCTGGCTTTACACCAGCTGTTTTATCAATTGTATTTTATGATACTTTTGTATTTTTAAAATCTTTAGTGGAGTAATCTTTGGTAAAATTTCTTTAGTACATTTTTCTTTGGTAATTTTTTCTTTCGTATTTTTTTCTTTAGTATATTTTTTCTTTTGTTTAATTTTCTTTTGTATATTTTTCTTTGGTATCTATATAAACTTTTGCAAGTTATATACCTAAATTTGCCATATTCTCAGCAATTTCATCTGCTGATATTTCTTCATCGCATCTTTCCCATGTTTCCTTATTCCATATTTCCAATCTTGTTCCTACTCCTATAATAATAGCATCTTTTTCAAGTTTTGCTGCTTCTCTAAGATTGTTTGGAATTAAAAATCTTCCTTGTTTGTCAATCTCACATTCTGTAGCTCCTGATAAAAAGAATCTTACAAAGTTTCTTGCATTTTTATCTGATAGTGGTAGGCTTTTTAATTTTTCTTCAAAATTTAACCATTCTGTTTGAGAGAATGCAAATAGACATCCATCTAATCCTTTTGTTAGGATGAACTTGTCCCCTATGTCCTGTCTTAATTTTGCTGGCATTATCAACCTTCCCTTTACATCCAAGGAATGGCTGTATTCCCCCATTAACATTGGTTTTCACCTCTCTCCACTTTTCTACCACTTTGTACCACTTCTTACCACTTCACCTAAATTTTAATACAACTTTTTTTATTTTGCAAGTGTTTTTGCAAATTTTTTTATTTTTTTTGAATTTTTATTTTTGTTATAAACATGGCATCAAAAATATAAGGTGCTAAAATCTTAAAATCAGCACCTTTTTATAATCAATTAATAGTTGTATTAGTTGGTCCTGTACCTACTACTGCTTCTTGTAATGACCTCCAAGTATTACATCCTACAATTCCATCAGCTACTAATCCTCTTGATTTTTGATAATTGATTACTGCAGTTCTTGTAGCAGTACCAAATATTCCATCTAATCCACCTGTTCTAAAACCTAATGTATTTAAATCATCTTGTGCAATTAATACATAATTACTTAAACTTCCTCTTTTTAGTTGTGGAAATCCACCTGTACTGCATGCAGGCGAACCGAATCTTTTATGAAACTATAGATGATACATGCATGCTTCCTTTTTATTTCATAAAACTATATGTCGTTTGTAAGACATAATTTACAAATTTGCAAAATGACATATTTGTTATATATCTTAGCGTTATTGTACTTAACAAATTAAACTGCATCGCAATTTTATTATATTCTTTTGCTGATATTCTTCTATCATTTAGACTTCTTATCATTAGTATGGAATGTTTATATGCTTCATCCATATATACCACCTCTTTATAGTAGTATATCATATTTTTCTAATCTTTTGTGTCAAAAAATGTCGAAAAAACAAAAAAAGGTAGACTAGATATAATTCTAGTCTACCTTACAATTCTACATTTTTTTACAATAATCTAAACAAATCCATCCACTTGCTGTTAATCCCCAGTTGCCATTTACTTTTGTTACTGTGCATACTACACCATTCATATATCCATTGCAATATGCGTTACCACGTTGCCTATTTTGCAATTTTGCATTTGCAGACAACTGTTTATATGTCTTAGCTTCATAATTTGTTCCTGCTCCAAATCTGACGTTCAATACACTTGCATTTACTTTGTATGTTCCTATAGTATATCTTGATACTGTATTTGTTGTGTATTTACTTTCTACTAAATAATCAGAACATACCCAACCATATACTGAGCTTGTAATTCTACTCCAATTTCCACTTGTTTCTGCTATTGTTACTTGTGTTCCATTTGATAATCCACCTATTCTACTTCCATTTGGACCGTTCCTTACATTAAGTCCTCCATTTGCTTTCACATATCTTGTATATGTTGATGTTGTTATTGGTTGATTATTTTCTTGTGTATTTCCATCATGTTCATAACAGAAAAATCCTTTTGCATTTGCATATTTTGTAAAATTGTTTATACTTACATATACTGTATTTCCTTTTACTGTTGCTTTTCCTCTACGAGTTGATGTATCAAATTTTCCTGCATATAGATATGGATCATATACTTTTATATTTTCCCCTTCTATTCCTACTAATACAATAAAATGTCCTCCTGTTGTAAATAATCCATTTCCTACACTTGCTACAACATAATGCTTATTTTTTAATAAATCTAATGCTTTTTGAATATCTGATGTTTCTGTGTACCCTATATTAAATTCATCTGCTATTGCTCTAAATGCTGACCAGTATGTACCATTATCAGCTGACCTATATCCATATTTTACAAATAAATCTGACATAGTATCAGGTGTTATTGCTCCTTTACATGCTGTTACTATCATAGATGCAGATGTTGGACCACAACCACTTGTCCCTATTGTTTGGCTTCTATCTCCTACACTTGAATACATCTTATTAGCCCATCTACTATCAATTTGTGAATAATATGTAAGTCCTTTATAATCTCCTAGTTCAACATTCCAATTTCTTGCTCTATCCCCTTCGTATGCTATTTCTCCTTGAAGTTCAAATCCTTCATCTTCTACTTCTTGCTCTTGAGTTTTTTCTTGTTCTTCTGTTTGCTCTATTATCTCAGTAGATGGTAATTCTTTAATTTCTTCGTCTGTCATTTCATATGTAGCCATATCTGTAACTGTATTTGTTATTTGTTCTACTACTTGCTTCTGTAAATCTTTATCATCACTAAATTTGAATACAACAAATAGTAATAAAACCATCATAATTACAGATATTATAGTCACTACTTTCTTTTTATTCTCCATTTCTGCATCTCCTTTCTATTTTAATATTAGTCCCATTATTGCTCCTATTGCTGCCCCAACTATGGTTCCAATCAATGTTGATATTATCTTATCCCAGTTTTGAGCAGGTTTACTTTCAACATTTTTTAATCTGGTGTTGACATCATTTACATCTTCTCTGGTCGCTTTCGTCTCTATTGCAATTTCCTTTACAGCAACAGTAAGTTCATGGATATTCTCTAATTTTCTATCATGCTCATTTAATCTATTTGTATTAGATTTTGCCCTTTCTTCAACTTTTATAAGTCTTTCAGAAAATTGGTTGTTATCCACTATCTCTCACTCTCCTATTCTTAATTATTTAGATATTCTTCCATTTCTGGATATTTTTCAATAACTTCTTCTTTTGTTAATTTGCCTAAATCAATTTGTATTTTTAAATATTTTTTTAATCCTTCACTCATACTTGTCCCCTCCTAAAATCCTAATAACATATTTACTGTATCCTCTAATGCTGATATTCTTTCTTCTGTTGAATAGTATCTTTTATAATCTTTATTTTTGTAAAATCCTTGTTCTTTTGTGTAACAATATTCATTTGGTTTTATTTCTTCTGGTATTTCTTCTAGCCTGAATATTCCCTTAACTAAATCCTTTACTATTATTGTTTCTTCACCATTTTCATCAATTATCGGATATCCATTACTTTGATATTTTAATGTATTAGATATAAACATAACTACATTTTTATTATTTGTTATTACATATTTCATCTTAAATTCCTCCTCTATTTTTAAGATTTTCTTTCAAAATTTTTCTATTATGTTTGCATTTTTATAAAACCATTTACATTATCTATTTGGGCAAATAAACTTCAATATTTTCTTCAACTTTACCAGAAGTTTTTGCTATGCCTGTTTTAGTATCTTCAGATTGAGTTAATTTTGTAGCTCTAGTTTCTGTATAAGCAAGTTCTCCAGAAGCTTCCGTAGATAAAGTTATAGGAATAGCTTTTATATAATTGGTACTGTATTGATTATCGTAATAAACAAAAATATCTGTATCAATATTTAAAGGCATTCCACAATTCTCACTAAATGCGTAATTAGGATTCCAAATATCTATAGTTTTTGTTAGCTGAATTTGGTCATTATCTGGTAAAAAACAACTCCAACCTTTAATATAGAAATGGTTTGAAGTACTTGATTTATAATAATTAGAATAAATTAAAAATGTTTTTCCATTATCAGCACAAGACATAAAAGATATTCCTCCATAAGGATACTCTGAGTCATTTCCAGAGTTAATTACTCTTTCTTCTTTTGCTGTAATTTCACATTCTTCATTTACTTCAATTATTTTTGTATATATTGTCTTAGTTTCTTCTCTATAATAACTTATCAATATTCTATTCTCATCAATTTTAGCTCCTGCTACGTTTCCCTTTATTGTTTGAGCTACTAGTGTGTCTGTTATTTTATCAAATACACTACTTTCATCAATAGTATTTAATCTAAAAGCAGCTATTTTTAAATCTTGTGATGACATATGTAAATACAAACAAATATTTTCAGATAATTGTATGAAATTACTAGTCTTAAAATTAATTACAAATTGATAATCTTGTACAAGATTAATAGTTACTTCATCTTTATCAGAAATTGTACAAAATCCATATTTATTATTCGCACAAATTAATATTTTATCATTTAAAAGTTTTATTAATGAATTTTGAGAGCCACTTCCCACATAAATAGTTTTGCCTTTTGATATAGCATTTTGTTCATCGATGTTAATTATACTAATATATTGACTACTATCACAATAACTAATCAATACTCTTTTTTCATCAAATTTAGCAAGACCTCCGTCATAAGATACTGAACTACTTCCAGTATTTATAATATTTATCCTATTACTTGCAGTTAATTCCCCCTTTGATAAAGTTAAAAATATGGCATTAATGTCATTTAATAAGATATTAGTAGATGTACTATATGAAAAAAATAGATGAGTATTATCAAATTTTACTAAATAAGGCGTAATATGCATTCCACTAGAACAAAGTTGAATAGTTGTTCCAGCTTTGGCATTTCTAATATATTTTTCGCCTACTGCCTCTTCTATAAACTTTACAAAGTCACCCTTTGATATTTTTTCACTATTTCTTGAAACATTATATTTTTCTATTTTTCCTCTTATATGTAGTCCTTCTATTTGGGATACATTTAAACTACCTATCATTAAGCACTACCTCCTGTCATTTGAACCTTTTGAATAAAAATATTCATTATTATTTCTTCATCAGGTATTTCTGATACAATTACTTTAAAGTTTCCATCGTTGCTTTCTATGTATCCTCCTCCTGACATTTTTTCTTGATTTTTTAAATCCATTTTTCCATCAACTACATGATTTTTCGTTACTATATCATCTTCCACTGTATATTCATATTCTTGCGTTTCTTCATTTAGTTGCCAACCATCTACACTTAAGGTTATTGTTTTACTTTTTAATGCATTTTCATTTATTAAATTAAATAAATTTCCTGCTACATCTCCTGATAGAGTGGTTTGCACAGTTTTAAACCATTCGTTGAAATCTTTTTCAAAAATTTCTTTTTGTTTTTCTAATCCCTGTTCCGCTTCTTTTGTAGTTTTTTGTAGCCATCCTTGATATTGCGAAAATAGTGTAGAAGTATCTACTTGATCTATCAATCCTGTTACCCATAAACATTCTTCACTTCCTCTTAAATCTACTATGGACTCTTGTCCAATGATATTAGTTGTAGGTGTAACATGGATATTAGCTATTCTATATTCAGATACTAGTTCTGTATTATTAAGTTCTGGTGGCTGCAACGATTCTGATGGTACTCCTTCTCGATAAATTATATAGCCATTTCTTCCATTTTGATTTTTATCAATTTGTACTATAATACTATCTACTCTTGTAAGTACATCATTATTTGCAGTAACAGTAAAAATTATATCTGTTGGATTTTCAAACCATTTATAATCAAAAATTCCTTCACCTTTTTTTACTATGATATTCATTCCATCATTTGCTGTAAAAACTTGTAAATCTGTTGAAGGTACTCCTTTGTTAGTTGCAAAAACGCCATTTGAAACCAACCTTCTATATGGCCTATTCATATCGTCAGCACTATACAATCTATCATAATTAATTGCATCAAAAAATCCACATTTTACTTCAATTTTTTGTTCTGACATTTTCTTATCCTCCTATTTTGTTGTATCCTCTAAGTATTCATATTTAGGTTCTATACTATAACCATTTTCATCACAAACTTCTATAACTTCTACAATTCTACATTCTACAGATATTCCATATTTATTTTCAACAGTTACAATATCGCCCAAATAATAATCTTCTTTATATTTAAAAGTTGATGTAGGAGCAATTGCTCCTGCATATGTTTTACTTGATTTACGTTGTGCTAAATTTTCTTCCCCTTTAGAAATTAAATTTTTTTCATAAATTTCATCTGTTAGCGTTGTTTCTATAATGTCACCTACTTCTTCATCTTTAACTATTATTGCGATATTAACACCATCAACTTGATAATAAGTAGTACCTCCAACAGTAACTTGTTTTCCATTAGGATATGACTTTATAAGTTCATTATAATCCGTACTTTTCGATATATCTCTTGCATCCACATATAATTCATATCTGTCTATATCGCTTGCTTCTCCTATCACATTTGTAATGCGTTCTGTGCCTTCTCCTTCCCCTGCTATCAGTGCGACATTTTTTACATTAGTTTGATTTTCTATGTATTCAGTTGAAACTAAATTTTCATACTCATCTGAAAATATAACCGTTTCACTTTTATTCTTTCCTTTATATAATTGAAAAACAAATTCATTTAAATCATTTATAATTACCTTATATCCCCATTTATAATTTTTGCAAATCTCTTCGACTTTATCATCAATCTGATCATAAGTCACTTGCTGTTTTAATTCTTCTGTAAAGCCTACTTTTTCTCCAAGCATAAAATTGCTAATTTTCCTACTCTCAATTGAAGGATTTATTATATTTTCGTATATTAGTTTTCTAATATAATCTTCAACTAATCCGTTGAAATTAGTTTGATTCCATACTATTCTTTGGCTTAATATTTTCTTTATGTCATACCCTTTGACAATTAAGTAATCTCCTTCTTCAATATCAGTCTCTAACTCAATATCTTCAATTCTACACACCATTTCATCATCATCACGTGCTATATACATACCCTCTTTAAAAATCATGAGATTTTTTATACTTGCAGGAATTTTTATTTCACAATCGCCTTTATCATAATATCTATTAGCCCATATTAAAGAATTATACGTATCTATAATATGTATTCTTCTTCGTTCCTTATCTAGGATTGAAATATCTATCATTTATACTCCTCCATAAATATTGTAATGATTAAATTTAACTGAAACAAGTTGATCACTCTGTCCATCATCTGCTAAATAGCTAAAATAATTTTCTCCTGCTAATAATTGCAAAAATTTTGAACCTTTTTTAAAATCTGGAATTAAATTATTTTCTTTGTTATCTCTTATTAAAACAATTGATTTTTTACCTTTATTACAATCAATTTCTAATATATCTTGTTTTTTAAACTCATGATTTAAAATTATAGCTTCTCCTGTCACAGTATTCCTTATTTCAAGTTTTCTAACACTCCCCAAAAATAGACACTTTATTATTATTCCTGTATCTGTCTCACTGCTATTTATTATGCATGTAACTTTATTCAATTCTAAACTTGATATTATAACAGGTTCATCAACATTTATTGAAAATGGAAACTTGAATTTTGGCACCACTTTGGAAATATCATCTACAATAGTTTTCATATCCTTAAAATATGGATCTGGACAAATTATAGATATTTGAGCAATTTGATTGTTAGAAAATGGATCTCCTTCTGTTGCTTCAACGTATCCTTCTATATAAACATCTCTTGAATCATTTTTATAATATATTTTACAATACTGTTTATTTCTAAAATATTTATAAAGTCTTAATCTATTTTTTTCAATTTCCCCACAAATCTTAATAGTAATTACAATATTTCTACTTTCCAATTTTGAAGAATTAAACATACTTCCATCTATACCAACAATTTTAGATGTTATAATATTAGCTTGAACAGGATATAATCCATCTATTTTTAAAACTTGATAATTACTTTCATTCTGTGTCAATCTCATACTTGTCCTGTCAGGAGCTTCTACTCTTAAAACATACATTTTATATCAACTCCTTAACTCTAATAATCTTTTTGTATTTCTGTATATATCAATTCTTGATGGTGATTTTGGTGCATTTATAACTTGAGTAAAATTATTTACCTTAGAATTGTTAGTTACATTTGTAAAATTAGATGCATTTTTATCACTAAGTAAAGACATAGAAGCTTTTGCATTTTTTAAGTTATTTGCAAAGTCAGTATTAATATTTAAATCTAAATCAATATTTTTTCTTAATTCATCATTTAGTTCACTAATTACATCTTTACCGAAATTAATTACTTGTTTCAAAATACTTTTTTCATTATCTTCTATTCCAATTCCTAAACCTTCAAGCAAGTATTGACCCATCTCTTGAGTTGCTTTAGATGGTGATTTTTCTTGTAATGAACTTCTTAATTTAGCTAATAAACTACTACCAAAAGAAAGTATTGAACTAAAAATACTATTTCTTCTATCTTGATTTGTAATTCCGTTTCTTTATTCCATCTAAAAAATATAATCCGGCCCTTTCTGATGCTTTAGATGGTGAATTGACTTCAAGTGAACTATTTAAATTTGTTTTCATTCCTTGTCCAACACTACTAACAGAACTATTTAACGAATTTTTCTTATCTTGATTATTAATTCCTTCACTAAGTCCTTGCCACCAATAATTCATTGTGCTATTGCTTGATTCTTTTGCTTGTGCTGGTAATTTGTCCATTTCTTGTTTTGTTATGGTATTTAATTGATTTATTGCTTCAACTGGTTTTAATTGTCCATTCAATATTCCTTGTTGTAATTTTACTGGAATATCTACCCCAGCTTTATCTGTTGTATCTAAAGCTGTTTTAAATTCAATCCATCTGTTCATTTGTTCTTTAGCATCTTTTACTGTTGCTTCTCCTGAAATAATTTTGCTAGCCAATTCCTGAGGAATATCTATACCTGCCTGATTAGTTTCATTCAATGCAGTTTGAAACTGAATCAATCTGTTAATAGCAGTGTTTGCTTCTTCTACTTTTAATTGTCCATTTATAATAGCTGTTGAAAAATATGTAGGTATATTTGCTCCATTTAAGTTTGCTGAATCTAATGCAGATTGATAATCTATAAGTGCATTCATTTGCTGTACTGCTAATGATGGTAAAATTTCTCCATTTGTAATTGCATTTGCAATTGCCTGTGGTACTTCAATTCCTTTTTCGTTTGCTTTTGTTACTAATGAATCAAACTCTACAACACTCTCTAATTGTTTTAGTGCCATTTGTGGATACATCAATCCTGACTTTATCGCAACTGCAAAACCGTTTGGTACTTGAACTCCAGCTTCACTAGCCTTTTTCACCATATCATCAAATGTAATTGCTGATTGAAGTTGACTATTTGCTGATTCAAGTGTCATCTTTCCTTCTTCAACATTTTTAGCAAAATTTCTAGGTATAGCAATACCATCTTTTTCTGCTTTCTCTAAAGCTTTTGTAAAATCTATTGCACTTGTCAATTGATTATTAGCTTCATCTATTGATATTTTTCCCTCTTTAATACTTTGAGATAGATTGTTAGGAATTATAATTCCTTCTTCTTTAGCTTTATCTAATGCTTTTGAAAAATCAACAGCTTCATTTAATTCCTTATTTGCATTTTCTACTGATGTTTTACCTGAAAGTACTCCTTCAGATAAACTATTAGGAATATCAACCCCTTCTGTTTTAGCTTTCTCAACGGAAACATTAAAATCTACTACACCATTGACTTGATTTATTGCATCTTCTATACTTAATTTTCCTTCTATAACACCTTTGCTAATTGATGCCGGTATTTCTTTTCCTGTTAATCCTGCTTCAGTTAATGCTGTGTCAAATTTTATCAAAGAATTTAGTTGATCTATTGATGTTGGAACTGCATATTTTCCTTCTTCCATTCCTTTTGCTATTGATTCAGGAATTTCAACTCCTGCCTTCTTTGCTATTTCCGTTATACTTGCTATTTGTTGTTGAATTTCTGCTTGATTAAACATTTTTTGTGAATATTCCTGTGTTTTATCATATTCTTTATTTAAATCTTCCATTGCTTTATGATTTTCCTCAATAGCAAATTGACTTGAAGCATAGGCACTTGATGCTTCTTCTACATTCTTTTTTAAAATTTGATAATTTCTTCCTTCTTCACTCAATAGTGATATTCTTTTTGTGTCATGTTCTTTTTCAAAATCTGCTAGCTTTTGTTTTGCATCCAAAAGTGTTTTTTGATTTTCTGTATTCTGTTTAACAAGATCTGCCTCTTGTGTTTCTAATTCTGCCATTTGTTTTGCAATTTCAGTTAATTGTTCTTGACCTGCTTTTGCTTTTAATAATTCTTTTTGTGCATCAATGTTCTTTTTTATTGCATCTGTTGACATGTTTAATGCATCTTTTTCTTTGTCATACTCAAGATTTAGATTTGGCATTATAGTATTTAATTCTGCAACTAGTTCTGCCATTTGTGCTTTTTGCCCATTTGATTTATCTTCAATTTCATTTAATTTTTTCAACTTTTCAAATAATATTTCAGCAGTTTCTCCTTCTTTTGTTGCATTTTTGACCGCTTCTTCTCTAGCTTCTTTACCTTCTTTGATGGAATCATTTAATTCATTTTGTTTTTGTATTAATTCATCTGTTGCTTTTGCATTTTCTTTTACTGATTCACTTAGTTCATCATATCCACTTGATGATTCTTCTGTTGCCTTTATCAAGGCATAAATACCTGCTGCTAACAACCCAACAACAGTTAAAACAACTCCTAATGGATTAGCTGCCCAAGCTTTATTAAATAATTGCGTTGCTACTGTTCCAGCAGTTGTCGCAGTTGTATTAGCCCCAACAGCTACTGTATTAGCTGTAGTTGCGGTTGTTGCTGCTACAATTCCCTTTACAATATCTATTGTTGCTATTAAACTATTGCTCATTGCTTTAGTCCATGCATTTATTTTTGATACTGCAAAAGCTGCTACTAATGCTGAAGCAGTTATGGCTACCTTTTTTAAAGCTCCCTCATTGTTTGCTAGCTTAGTTAAACCATCTATTATTTTTTGTATTCCTGGTTGCACTTTATCAAAAAGTGTTAATCCTAAATCAATAAAATTATTTTTCATAATTTTTAATTTAGATTCTGTGGTTTTATATTTTTGATTAGCTTCATTTGTAAGTGCAACATCCTCTTTCCATGCTGTATTACCCAATTCAATTGCTTTTGTGAATACATCTTTGGCTCCTGTGGCTCTTAAAATTGCATCTCTTAGTCTAGTTTCTGTTATTCCCATTTCAGTTAATACTGCAACTGAAGTCTTTCCTTTCTTTTCTGAATCTGCTAATCCTGAAATGAATAACTTTAATGCCCCTACTGCATCATCTTGAAAAGCTTTTTTGAAGTTTTCTGTACTTACCCCTGCAACTTTTGCAAAATTTTGTAAATCCTTTCCTCCTGTCTCTGTTGCAACTTGCATATTAATCAATAATTTACTAAAAGCTGTTCCTCCTGCTTCAGCTTCTAATCCAACAGAAGATAGGGCTGCACCTAATGCCATTATTTGAGATTCACTCATTCCCACTTGTGAACCTGCTGAAGCTAAGTTCGTTCCCATATTTACAATATCCGCTTCAGTAGTTGCAAAATTATTTCCTAAAGCTACTATTACAGAGCCTAACCTTGAATAATCATTTGCACTCATTCCCACTACATTAGCAAATTTTGCTAACGCTGATGCTGCTTCATCTGATGACAAATTAGTTGAATCACCAAGCATAATCATTGTTTTTGTAAATGATGCAATATCATCTGTTTTTATTCCTAATTGTCCGGCTGCTGAAGCTACTTCAGCAATATCACTTGCACTTTGCGGCATCGTTTTAGCCATACTACGAATATCATCATCTAGTTTTTCTAATTGTTCCTCCGTTCCATCAACAGTCTTTGTTACATTTTTAAAAGCACTTTCATATTCAATAGCACTATTTACTAAATTTTTTAGTCCATCATATGCTTTTCTAATACCATCTGCAACTAGACTTGCTAATGCTCCTTTCATTACTGAAAAGCCTTCACTTGCCACCTTAGAAGAATTATTCATTTTTTCTAAAACTTCATCAACACTTTGTCCTGTTTTTATTGCTATTTTCTCAGCTTTTTCCACTTCTGTTAATTTTTTACTAAAATTATTAAATTCTTTTTGCGTTTTATTAACTGCTCCTTCTTGATTATTTAGAGTAACAGTTAATTTACTAACTTCTGTTTTGATTGATTCATGCGATTTTTCCGCCTCTGATAATTCCTTTTTTAGACTTTTTACTTCTTTAGAATTTTCGCCATATTCTTCTTTCGCTTTTTGAAGTGCTTGTTTTAATTTAGTTACATTGTCAGAAGCTTCTTTTTCGTATTTTTGAGCTGTTTCCAACTGATTTCTATATGCTTCAAGTTTTGATACTTGAGCCTGTAAAACACTTTGCAATTGATTTAATTTAGCTTTTAATCCTTCTGTTGATTTGCTCCAATCATCAAGTCCAGATGTTGATTTATTGAATATAGAATTACTTTCTTTTATTAAATTATTTGCTTCGGTAATATTTTTTTTAAACTCGGATATATCTACTTTATATCGAGTTGTAATATCTTCACCTTTTGGCATAAATTCACCTTCTTTTGCAACAAAAAAGCACTTGCAATGTAAATGTTGCAAGTGCTTTTTATTTTACTGGTACATAATACCTTGTTTTTCCGTTTGTTTTTTTATAATATGGATTATTTGTTTTTTGTAATGCTTGTGACTTTAATCTCTTGAATAATAAAATAACTTCTGCAAATCTTTCTTTTCTAATTTTAAAAGGATTTAAGCTTGTAAATCTATCACATAAATTTACTTGTAACTCAAAGAAAGCCTCATAAAGGGAGGCATTACTAGTACCTCCCTCTTTTAGTTTTTTGAATCTTCACCTTCATTTATTTTTGTAATAGAGTATTTTATAATTTCTACTATAACTTTTATCATTTCCTTTATTTTAACTTTTTTTAACTCTTCATCAGTAATTCCTTCAAATATATCTTTGAATAATTCTTTTACTGTATCCATTCCGCTAGTTAAAGCTTTTCCTGCTATTTTTATGAAATCTATGTCATTACCTGTTGCTATTTCATCTAAATCTACTAAATTACAAAACTCCTCGACTGTTCCAAACATTAAATCATAAGTATCTGCTTCATATTTTTTTATTACTTTTCTTTTTTCATAAATATTTAATTTTAATTCCATTATGGATTTTATCCTCCTATTTCTTATTCAGCTTGTTTTAATTCCAAGTTCTTCAATACTAATGTTTTTGTTTCTTTACCCTCTTGAGTAATTTCAATAGTATTGTCTTTATCATGTACTTGGAATACTATTAAACCATCAGCTGGATCAACTGCAACTGGCTTCTTTAATTTTGCTCCTGTTCCCTTTAATTCACATTTAATAGTACCTTTTGCTTGTCCTTTTGCTTCCTCGAAATATAAAGGTATAAAGTTTCCACTATTATCAGTTTTGCTGAATTCTGTCCAATTCTCAATACGTTTTAAAGAACCTGTTACATTGCCTTCTTCATCAATGTTTAAGTTCTCACATATATCTTGTACTGTCTTTTCTCCTAAATTTAAAGAAGTTTCTGCACTTGGTATACTTACTTTGATAGTTTCTACACTACTTTTTTTTTTAATTTATCTGGAGTTGTTACAGAATCAAAAAATGTTGATAAATCTGCCTTTCCATCATCGTCTACACTTAAATATTTACAATTTCCAAATTTTTCATATTTTGTAGCACTATGAATTGATGTATATGTATACTCCATATTTGTAGCATCTGTACCATCATTTTTAGTATCATGTGTTTTATTTCCTCCTGTAAATTTACCTTTATAAATCCAATTGTACTCATCTTCTCCATTTAGTTTATTTGCAATAAATCCAAGTGCAAAATATTTTTTATTCTTTTTAGTTCCTATTAAAGCTCCTGTCTCTTCATCATAAGTTGTACCTTCAATCAAAGCTCTTGTTTTCTTAGATGGGATTGATACTACTAATGTATATGTATCTTCTCCTTCACTATCAACAACTATTGCACTCATATTATCATAATAATGCGTTTCTGTTGCTTCATTCACTTCACCAGAAACTTGTTGTACTCCTGAAAGTGGTTGTACTTCTCCATAAGTTTCTTTAATACTTCCATCTTCTTGAACTTCTTCGCTAAGTTCTGATATAACTAAATTTTCAATTCCTCTATATTCTTCAAATTTTAAAGCCATTTTAAATTCCTCCTTCTATTCTATATATTGGACATTTATTCCACGTCCTGTATGTGTTGGTTCATCACTGGCTATATCATATCCATTACCACCAACAATAAAATTTTCTTTTATTAAAGCTTCCTTTGCTTCTAATAACAACTCATATGGTTTTTCTGGTTCAATAGAATAAACATTTAAATCAAAATCCCAAATATAATTATTAGGTCTATTGTTATAATGACTACCATCGTCTGAACCATTGTTCCAAAATGTAAAAAATGTTTCTGGGTACATTTCATCTGTACCTAATGTACCTTGTCGAAAAATTGGGTATTTTAATTGTTCTATTGTTTTTATCAATAAATCTTCCATATTAACCATCTAACCTTCTTATTTCTTCATAAAAAATTTCTTCTTGTTTTTTTATTATTTCCTCTTTTGTTTTTTTACCCCAAAAGGCATTATATAATTTTTGATCCTTTTTCATTCTAGGTGTTCCATACATTAGAAATATTGATGCTATTCCTCCTTGTCTTATGCTAAACCCTACAGAAACACTCGCCAATGTTCCTGTCCAGTCTATATTTGCATCATTATATATGCTCTTTTCGGTTTGTCCTGTTAGGTAATGTCTTTCAATCTCTTTACTTGCTTTCTGCGTTACTATTTTATGAGTTTCTTTTAAAGCTTTGTCTGTTGTTTCTCTTATATTGCCTTCTAATTTTGTAAGTTTCGCTATTACATTTTCAAAACCTTCAAATTCTATTCTAGTTTTATTAGCCAAATCTATACACCACCTTTTATACGCTTCACTTTAAATATTAAGAATTGATGTCTTTGATTTACATCTTCAGGTTCATTAATAATTTCAAATATTGCTTTATCATCTGCTCTGGCAATCCTGCAATCAGATTTTATATCTGGCCTATACCATGTTTTTATAGTCGCTGTATCTTCAATAGAATAAATTCCATTTACATTTTTTTCATGTATTTGAGTTCCTCCATACGTTTTGAAACTTCCAAAAAATAAATTTACTGGTTTTTCATTCTTATCCAATACTTTTAATGCATCTTCTACTGTTGAATATTCTTTTTTATTTGTAGCTTTAACTTTTTGCACAGAAGTTGGAATTAATAATATAAGTGGAATAGGATTGTCTATTTCTGGTCTATAATCACTCATTATCTTCCTCCTCTGTTTGTTTTTCAGATTTGCCCTTATAACTTAATTGAACTGCTCTTTGCAAAAAATAAGGAGAGAACGATGTCCCTCCACTTCCATAATTCCAAAGGTCAGCTACGCCTCTTGCTATAATTCCTACACTTGTATCAGCATCCACTATTTCTTTATTAACTCCACCATCTAATAAGAATTGCTTTACTTCATCAATATATCCTTGTATGGCTTCATCTTGATATGTTCCTGTTATTCCTAACATGGCTTTAACATTTTCTAACATAATGGATCCTCCTATTTTTATTCAGTTTTTAATTCTACTTTACTTAAGTTAAGTGTTTTGGTTTCCTTACCTTTACTTGTAATTTCAATAGTATTGTCTTTATCATGTACTTGGAATACTATTAAACCATCAGCTGGATCAACTGCAACTGGCTTCTTTAATTTTGCTCCTGTTCCCTTTAATTCACATTTAATAGTACCTTTTGCTTGTCCTTTTGCTTCCTCGAAATATAAAGGTATAAAGTTTCCACTATTATCAGTTTTGCTGAATTCTGTCCAATTCTCAATACGTTTTAAAGAACCTGTTACATTGCCTTCTTCATCAATGTTTAAGTTCTCACATATATCTTGTACTGTCTTTTCTCCTAAATTTAAAGAAGTTTCTGCACTTGGTATACTTACTTTGATAGTTTCTACACTACTTTTTTTTTTAGAATATATACATAAGCTGTATCTAGTGGTTTACCATCTAAGATTACCAAACCTTTTGTGATCCATTTATTTTTATCGTCATCGAAGTATCTCTTGTATCCAAATGTTAAGTTTGAATTTATTCCATATGCCTTTTCAGGTACCCAGAAAATTCCAAAGATATCTCCATTTCCGCATAAAGCAAATGATTTAAATAAATCTTGTTCCGTTCTAAGTACAGGATATTCATTAAACTTATATTGTTTATCGCTAACATCGAATCCAGCTTTATTTATAGGTTGATTATTAGCATCTTTTAGTGTGCATAATTCACTTACATAAGTTTGTTTTGCCATAGCAAATTCTGGATTTGCTCCTTCCATACCTATAGGTATATTAGCAAATAATTTTCTCTCCCATGCTGTCCAATCTGCAATCTCTTCTTCAGTAAATTCTATTATGTTTTCTTTTGGAACTCTTTGTAAACCTGCAGCAACATCTGTTAATATTCCTGTTGGTTGCCCCTTTCCTGTTCCTCTTAATACAGCAACATCTCTAGCTTTTAAATATGCTGTTAATAATGCTTTTAACAATTCTTTTTCAAATACTTCTACAGTTAAAATGCTTTGTAATAAGGATTGTGCTATTCTTATTTCTCCAATATGATAAGAGAATACAACACTACCTTTAGCTCCTCCTGCATCTTGTTCTTTACTAACACCATGCTCTTTATCTTCTCCATCAGATCCACTCCAAGTAAATTCAGCATCAAATTCTGAGATAGCTATTTCTACTCCACCTTGAATATTTAGCATACGAACTCTTGAAGAAAATTGTCCGTAAGATTTTTCAATTCCTGAAATCAATTCTTGTAAAACAGTATGTGGAATTAATACTCCTAAATCTTCACTTGTTACTTCTCCTTCTGCTCTAGTTTCAGCTCTATATTGAGTCAATATTTCGTTTAATTTTTTTGTTCTTTCTCCAGTTTGTGCATAATGTTTGAATGCTTGCCTATATTCCATTGTAGAAAGTAAATCTTCTTCATTAGAACGTTGTTCTCCATCTTGATTCATTTTTGCTTGTCCAACAATGTTTAATGTTGCATTTGGATTAAATCCATTTGTACTTCTTCCTTCAGTATCTCCAGTATTGTTACTTCTGTTGCTATCTCCTTCGCCGTTTCCTTCTCCATCATCATTATTATTGTTTTGTTTATTTTTGTCTAATTCTTTAAGTTGTTCTTCTGCTTCATTAATTTCATCACGCAATGCTATTAGTGTGTCACCTAAACTTCTAACTTCTTCAATATTTTGTGATGCCTTCATTTTTTCTTCTTTTTCTTTTAATTCTTGTTTTTTTCTTTCAATTAATTTCTTTAAAAAATCTCTCATTTTATTTTCCTCCTAATAAAAATTCTATTTTTAGTTTTTCAAGCTCTAGTTGCTTTGCAGGAGTATCCACCCCTCCACTTCTAGCAGTCTCCACCGCTAGGCGTGCAGTCTCCACCGCACTTTTATCTCTAGCAGATATTGAAGTTTCCTCATATGCAGGAAAAGTTACTGCACTAACTTCAATAACTGTTGAAATTGATTTGATGTGTCTTGTAGGATAATTTGTATCAAGGTCTTCCCATTCCTCATCATCTATACTAAACATAAAAGACATCCCTGAGATGTCTCCACGTTCAATTGCACTATATAAATTTCTAGCTTCTGTATTATTTTCTGTGTCCAATTCTACTTGAATTTCCATTCCTTCATCATCTACTGATAATTGCATAGTAGAATTTTTTGAATTTCTTCTTGACCTTGCAAGTGGTACTTTAGATTTATCATGATTTACTAAAAATCTAACATCTTCTAAATTTGTCTTTTTTAGAGCTCCTTTTTCAATTATTTCTGCAAACATTCCTGCAATGTCTGTTTTGCTATCATATACAATCGGTCTACCTACTATTATGTTACCTCTTTTTTCATCTTTTTCAGCTCTTATCTCAAATTCGTAATTTCTTCTAATAAATTCATTCTTCATTTCCTATCCCTCCATTATTTTGATTTTCCACTTTATTATTTTCCGCATTAGACTTATTACTTGACATTGCTATTTGTTTAGCCAACTCTTTTAATGGTCTCATTCCAAATGCAATTCTAACTTCATTTTTATAACAACTTGCACTATCAACTAATAAATTAAACAAATCTATTTTTTGTCCTGTATCCATAAAAATTAATTCATGTGGATATAGTAATATCTTATTTCCAAAACTTTTCTCTCTATCTGTAAACATTGTCATTGTAAAAGATTCACCTGTTCTTTTTAATATCGGCTCTAAACTCTTTTGATAAAATGCTTCATATTGTTCTTTTGTATAATCTCCTATCAAAATTGGAAGGGATACTCCAAAGTTTCTTAGTATCTTTTCATCTATAAATTTTAATGTAGTAGCATCTACTAATTGAATCTTATTTTGAAATGGTATAAACTCTCCTTTTATATCTAAAGGAAGAAAACCACTTTCATTTTTTTCCAAACGTTTCTCTAAATCTTGAAGATTCTTTTCCATTTTCCCATCGTCCATCAATGTATTGTATTTAACAACTCCATTTATAGCAAATGAACTTTTTAAAGCTTTTGAAACTCCTTGTAGTAGAGTATTATTTAAATCTAATGTTTTCAATAATGCCTTATTGTCTGGTTGTCCAAATTCATTTCCTCCCAATAATTCATTTACAGAATATCTATATCTTATATGTATTACATCCGAATATCTTAGAGTAGTTTTATACCCATTTTCAAATAAAAATTCTACAAATAATTTTCCTGTTGAATCTTGCAAAAAAGTAACATTTGTTGGTTGTATTGGATATAGTCCTGTATATGATTTATTTCCTCTATTATCTCTAAAATAAGTAGGAATGATAAAAGAATTGTAATTTAAAAATAATTGCCAGTATACTTTTTCAAAAAAGTCAGTTTGTGACATTCTTTCATTTGGTTGATCTAGTAATTTTTGAATTTTACTACCATCAACTGGGATTAAGTCATTTTCATCTTTTGCTATATGATAAGGAGTTGCTTTTGTTAATTCTGTCACTAAACACGATATTGCTTGTTGTACTACATCGCTTGCATAAATATCTTGACCAAATTGAGAAAAAATGGGACTATACCCATTTAAAACTTTTGCATATTCTATATTTGTTTTTATTTTTTTAAATTTATTAATAAAATCAATTAATCCCATTTTAACTACTCCTTGTTTATCAATTTATGAAATTCACTACGATATCTTCTGTATAATTCATACAAAATTATAAAAGTTATGGCACCATCTATTCTTTTACTAGCTTGATTTTTCACTTTAACACACATAACATTCCCTATGTTGTCCATTTCCATGGCGGCGTTTCCTAAACACCATCTGTCTATTTCATTGCTGTTATAATTTATTAATTTATCCTGTAAATCTGCTTCAACAAATTTCATAGCATTGCTTAACACTTTACCTTGCAAAATCATTTCTGTTTCAAAATTATACTCATCCATACGATCTATAAATGTTTTTGAAAATCTCTGATCGTATCCTGTTTTATAAGGTTTTATATTATAATTTTTATACAAATCATAAAACCAGTCTGCTACTTTTGATACATCTACCTCATTTCCTTCATGAATAGTAAGTAAACCTTTTTTTGCCCATTCTTTATATTCTGCTCCTGCTGATTTGTCATCACTGTCAGTAAGTTTCTTTTCTAAAATCCAATAATGCTGATAAATATATTTTATTTTATCTTCTGGTTTTCCAAGTAATATCTTTGCACTAACCATATCTGTTGTTGCTGCTAAATCAACAGCTCCTAAACAAAAAGAACCCCTAAATTCTTCCAAATTAAAAGGTTCTAGTTCATAACAATAATCTTCACGTTTTAACCATGCTGAAGCATTATTTTGTTTTATGTTAAAGTCTTTACACAATGTATGCATTCTTTTTGATTTTGATTTTTTTGATTTCTCAATTTCACTTCGCAATTTCTTCCATTTTTTTACTACTCCTAATCCGTGGATTCGACTTATACCAACTTAATTCATTTTGCCATATTTCTTCTTCGCTGTCCTGAGTATATAGCCATGGCAAATAATTTATATCATCTATTTCATCAAATAAAACCTCTCTCGCATATTTTAATTCTTTGTCTAAATATCCATCATTTATAAATCCCTCCGTTGTTAAGTTTATAAATAAAGGTTCATCTTTTGTTGACATAGATTTTTGACCGGCTTCAGCAATTTCGTCATCTGGTGCATCGTGACTTTCATCCATATACATTTTATCTATATTTCTACCATCTTTGTTTTGCGTTTTCCCTGACATTTTAAATATTGTTATGTTCTTTTTCTTATTACAAATTTCTGACATATTTTTATGTGTAACTTTTGAATGTGGATCTATTGCTTTTCTCATATTGTCTATTTCATTCCATAATAAACTTGCTTGTTTATCATCATTAGAAGCACAAACTATATCTGTTCCACCTTCACCTATTCTTAAATCAGTATGAGCATCTGCAGCCATTAAGGTTGTCTTTCCATTTTTTCTTGCTATTAGTAAGAGTACATTTTGGAATCTTCTCACCCATCGTTTAAGTTCTTCATCATATACTTTGAAAGAATAAACTGTTTCAATAAATGCCTTTTCCCACAATAATAATTCCAAAGGCTTTTTATAAAAAGGCTTTTTGCTTTGTAAACATAGACTTTCCATAAATTCAATTCTTAAATGTGCATATTCTGTATCATATTTATACCTTGGATTCTTTAAATCTTTAACTAATTTCTGTAATTCTGTTTTTAATTCTAATCCTACTATTATATTTCCATTTTTTATTTCATTATAATATTGCTCTAAATAATTAGGTCTCATATCCTCTTTCTTTCAAAAAATTTTTTACTGGATCTTCTTCTTCTCCTTCTTCTTTTTTCAATAAAGAAGATAATATTCTAATTGCATTCATATAACTCTGTGAGCATTCCTTATACAATTTTGCAGCTGTTGTTGGTCTTTGCTTAGTAGGATTTTCAGGATGAACTTGAATAAATGGAAGCTTTTTTAATGTATTCATTTCGTTTTCCATAAAAATAACTTCATCAATCAAAGGATTGATGAGTTTTTTTTGATTTTCTTCAACATCTTTAAATATATCTTTTAATTCTTCTTTTCTTGTCAACAAAACCACCTATTTCAATAAATTTTACCAGAATTTTTTCAAAAAAAATGAAAATTTTGCTTTGCGTGGAAAAGAGGTTCCCCTTACAGTCCCCAAACACTGCTTTCATCTTTTAGAATGCGGGGGGCTACAACTGAAAATTCTCAAACCATTCTTCTATATATTTTTTCCAATTTTCATTCTTTGCTCTAGACAAGCATATTTCTTTATCACACTCTATCAATATAAGTTCAGCTCCTAGCTTATCAGCCAGTCTTTGTCTTTCCATCTTTAAAGGATATGTTCCAATGACAAAAGCATTCTGCCAGTTGCCTACTCTCATTTTTACTTGCTCTATAAGATTGTTCCTTACTTCAAAAGCATTAGCTTTCAACTTGTTTGGTTTATTATATTTATCACAAAAACTAATACATTCCCAAATTTTATCTATATCAACAATCAAATCATCTCCTGTTGCTACACCATTAACCCATGTTGACTTACCACTACAAGGCGATCCATATACAATATAAACCTTTTTAGGTAATTCAAATCCAAATCTATGATGTATAGCATTGTGACATTTGAAATGTATTAACATTATATTGTAAGGATTTAAGCTTATATTATAATCATTCACATTGCTATTATTCAATGGTATCTTATGATGACCAATACAATCATAAGCTTTTACTATCTCCTTTCTGCAATGCTCACATATTAACTTACCTTCATCATTTACTCTTTCTAGTTTTAAAGTTTGTAATAAGTCTTGCCATTCTTTAGATTTATATAAATCATGAGGACTTTCAAACATATTGTTTCTCCTTGATAAATAATTTTCTACTTACATTCTTTTACCACATTTCATCTTTTAATTTCTTTTCTTTGAGTTTTAATTCTTTTTCTTTTAGTTTAAGTTTCTTTGGTTCATTTACTATTATGTCGTTTATATCTTTTAAAGCTGAGGTTAATGTCTTTAAACCTTTTTTGTCAATTATCCCATTTGTTGTTTTTATTTCTTCATTTACTGTTATTTCTTCTTCTTTTACTTTCTTAACTTTATAGTCATATTTTGTTTTTTTAGTCCTTGTTTTGTTTTTTATTATATACGTTTCCAGTTGTAAATTAGCTTTTACTATATTAAGTGCTAAATCATTTGCTATAGCCTTTATGTCTGCAATCTGTTTTGCTTCTTTTTCCGATTGTTTCTCTATTGTTTTTTCAATAATTTTTTCTACTTTTTTACCGTTCTATTTCCTTCTTTTTATCTCTCCAACCTTTAGTTTTTTTTTGAGTATTTCTATTATTGGAAATTTGTTTATATCTCAAGAAACTACTTACTGAACAAAAGTCACCTAACATATATTCTTTTTCTAGTTGCTTCCAGTTATATTTCGACATCTACCTCCACCTACTTTATATTATCGAATGTATAGTCCTATGATGCTTTAAAAAATCTTTTGCACTCCAATATGTTAATCCTTTTTCTTTTGCTTTTTTTATATATTCTTCAGCTGTTTTCTTGGTCCATTTTTTCATTTTCTTCAACCCTTTCATATTTATCGCATTTTATACTGTTGTCAATTCTAATTACTAACTCTTCCTGACATTCTTTATCATATTTGCATCTACTACATATTTCTTTTAAAAACTTATTATATAAATCTTCATATGTCATAATAACACCTTCTTTTGGTCTAGGTCGAAGGAATCGAACCTTCAATCTTAGGTGCCCAAGACCTGCATCTTACCATTAAGACTTGACCTAGATATTAGAACTAGCTAGGATAGTTCTGAGTAGAGATATGTATGTAACCTTAAAAGGAGGTATCAGCCCTAGCAACTGATGGTTGATAAGTGTTTTTTATATTTTTTATGTAGGTTAAGATTTGCACTTAACATGAAAGCCTTCAGATAACCAATAACAGCTTTCCTTAGATGGAACCCATGAGCATTAGTGGGATTGGTTTTAAGAGCGTCTACTATTACCATTCAGCGAAATAGCTTCGCGAGGCCACCTGACGAGGTAGCCACTATATCGCCGTTTAGTTTTACCATATCTAATATCAAACTAGATATGTCTATTCCGCCACTACATAAAAAAAGAGCAAACTTCCGTCTGCTCTAAAAGGACCTTCCATAATCTATTACGATTATATCTAGTATATATAATATCACATTTTGTAGTGTCATTCAGTAATATTGTGTGTCATCTTTTGTATTTCATCAAATTTTAATAATGCTATCCCGTTCTTATGTTTTATGTATTCATAGCTATAATTCATTTCACTAGCTACTGTTACTAATGTTTTCCCTTGTATATATACCGCTTCTAAAATATTTCTATATGGTTGCTCTACTTTTTCTAACTGCTCCAATATTGCCTTTTGTTTGTTACTTTGTTGTACTACCTTGTCCATTAAAGAATCTATATTATCTAATAATATCGCTATTTTCTCTGCAATGCTATCTTCTACTTTCTTACTTCCGTTTTGGCATGTCCGATAAAGTTATTGTTATTTTTGTTATATTGGTTCTATATTCTTCAATATATGCTATTCTGCCTTCTATCCATTTTTGATTGTATCTATAATCTTTTAAATCTTCCCTTGTCATAAGTTCCTCCTTTAAAAATGATATACTTGCTTTCTATCTCTTGATACTTTGGTTTGTTCTTCTATCAAACCTAAATCATATAACGAAAAACATTCCTTATATCCATATAATAAATCTTTGTATAAGAATAATTTTTCATTTACTTGCTTTTCTAATATGTACTCATGATTATTTTTACTAATTACTTTTGGTATTCTCATTTGTTCCACTTCTACCTAATCACTCTCCTTGTAATAATCGCCTATATTCAAATTATTGTAAGTATCTTCTTTTACTTCTACCCATCTTGTTTTCTCTTTTTCTTCTATCGTCCTTTTTATTTTTATTTTCCAATTTTCTGAATGATGGACAGGTATAAAAACTTTCCCTGAATAAAACATACTTGTATAAGTTGGATTATAATCTTTTTCTATAATAATTCCTTCAACTGTTCCATAATCTTTGTCATTTTGTATTACTCCACCTACTATTACTATTACACCAATAATTAATATTCCTATTAAAATAACTATAAATATGTCATCCATTATCATCTCTTCTCTCCTTTCACATATTTATATATCACTTGCTCTACTTTGCTTAATGCTTCATATTCTGTTATAAATCTTCCTGCATGTCTATTCCTTATGGTGCTTCTTATTATCTTTATTCCTTGATTGTACTCTCTTTTGTATATCTTTGCCAATTGCTCTTTACTTAATCCTCTTGTCCATTTTTGTATTATTTCTTTATCGTTCATACTACACCTCTAAGATCTAGTATGAGCTGTTCAGTTCTGTTCAATACTGTTTACTCTTTATTTATCCTTCAATAATTCTTGTAATATCTCTATTTGACACTTTAATATAAATGCTTTTATTGAATTTTTTTCTAATTCTTCTTTGTATTCTTTTACTAGTTTATCTAATTTATCTTCTATTTTCTTTTTAGGTATATAATCTTTTAATATTACTTTCTTAAATCGTGTGATTTCATCTTCTGCGTCATCTGCGATAGTTTTCTCTTTATCTTCTAATGCTTGTAATACTATTTCTATATCTTTGGTACCACAGATACAAGTATCAAAATCAATACATATACGCCTACTTTTTCTTATTTCAATCAATTGTTTTAATCTATTTATTGCTTCTTCTAATTCCATCTTATCTTTTCTCATAATATTGATCTCCTATTCAACTTTATTATTTGTTACTTTGTGTAACGGCTCTTTTGTTAAGTTTCCTGCTAATAAATTATTATATGCTAAATTTCCAAACACTTGAACCCATATCCATTGCTTTCCTATGTCAACAACTTTACATTTTAAAGATATTTTCATTCCAAATGCACCTGTTGTATTCCAATAAAGTATATCTCCTATATTTATATCTTTTTTGTTCATAGTTTCTCCTTCCTAATTTTGCAAGGCTTTTGATTTCCGTTTTTATCATACTCATTTGCTGGATTTATATAAGATTGCATTTGTGCTGGTTTCCAATATTGATAATATCTTTTACATTTATTTAAACACATCTTGTTTAAGCATAGTGTCATATCTTCTGCTTCTGGTCTTATATCTATATTCATAGTTCCTCCTACTTAAAATCATTTACTTTCTCTACTAAATCATCTTTTATTAAGTCATACTGTTTAACTATCTATCTTTTTATTTGCTCTTGCTTTTTCCATCTTCATTTTGTCATTTTCTTTTTTTATTTTTTCATCATATAACTTGTTATAAATTTTTTTATACATTTCTTTATCAACAATCTTTAACCATCGTTCAAAAGAATTTCCAAAATCCCAATCATTTTTTATATCTAATTTTTCTCCGTCTATTTTAAATTGTTCTTCTAAAAATTCTTCTAATTTAATCCTAAACCATTTTTCTTTTTCACTTGGTATTCCTTTACCTACCAACTCTTTATATTCCTCTGTTGATATAATTATTTCATTTTTATTTGCCATTTTTTATCTCCTCCTTATCTGAAATCATTTACTTTTATCTTAACCGTTCACATCTGTTCTCTTTTATTCTCTTTTATTCTCTTTTTTTAATTTCTTCAAATCTTGGTACTAAACAATATTTATAAGAAAATGCGTACCCATCAAAATCTAATTGTTCATTTACTTTTTCTAAAACTATTGTTAATCCTTGTTTTTCTAATTTCTTTCTTAAATAAATTGAATATTTTTCAGTTCTTTTAGGTCTGTATCCATTTGCTTTTAGAAAATCAAATACGACATTATCTATATCATTAACTTGTTGTTTTGTCATTTTGTTTACCATACCATCTATAAAATTATTTTCAAAATTTTCTAAATTCAACATAACTTCTCCTAACTAAAATCAGAATCTGTAAATCTATATCCATTTACATTGTTTTCATATTTAAAATTATCTGGATTATTATTTTTTTGTTTCTCTTCTATTAAATTTAATAATTCTTGTGGTTTTATTTCTCTTCCGTATTCATCTTTAATTATGTATTCTTTATTATTTAATATAAAATCTTTAAATTCTTCAAAATTATGGTATTGCTCCTGTTCTTGAAAGCAAAATTTCCAACCACAACTTGATTTGCCTAAATGTATTTCATCATATACTTTAACTATTCTTGGTTTCTTTTTTATTGCATAATAATTTGTTCCCACTTTTTTCTACATCCTCTCTTAAATAATCTAATAATGCTAACCAACATTCTTCGTCACATTTATCTCCATATCCATATTCTTTTTGCTGTTCTATATCTCTTATGATTACTTTTTTATCTTTTTCTAATAATAAATGTGTATTATTTCTTATAAATTCACAAGTCCAATCTACCATATATGTTCTTCTTCCTAAAGAATGTCTTTCAGCATTTACTAACATTGCACTTATATCTGCTATTTTTCCATTTATTATTACTGGTGTTTGTATTTTATGGTATTCTTCCATTTAATTTTCCTCCAATCCTAGTTCTTTTAAGGTGTAAACTTTATTTGTTTCTAATCCATTAAAAAAGTTGTTTTTAATATAATACCAATATCCTAAACCAGATCCATCTTTGTTTATATTAAAATGTATCTCTTTCTTGTTTGTTATTCTTTTTATCGAAATAGAACGAATTTTTATATCTACAAATTTTAATATTTGTTTTAAAAATTCTTTTTCTTCTTCTGTTAATAGCTCTTCTTTTACTAACCAAAATGTTTCTTTTATATTGTTATAAGTCATAAATCTTAATTTTGTATCATTTATTCTACTAAATTTTCTTTCTACTTTTTCATTTTTTTGACATTCTCTTAATTCATACATATCACCTTTTGTATTTCTTATTTTTGTTCCTAATGGTATAATATATAAATTACGTACCATAAAATCAAAAGTATATTCACTATCTTTAAATAAATAACATTCCATTTACTTTTCCTCTACACTTTCTCTACTAAATTTGCTTTTATTAAGTCATATATAACACATATTTCATCAGAAAATCTTATACAATCTTCAACTGGTTCTATAAAAATACCTCTATCTTTAATAAAAACAACTATTCTTCCAAATGTAACATTTAAAATATATGCTTCGTGTATACCATTTGCATACATTGATGCTTTCATAAATCCAAACTTTTCTAGTTCTTTCAAATTTACATCATCTTTTATTTTTAGCATTATTTCCCCTCTCCTTTCTTTTCAAAATATTGTTTTACACATCTTGCACATACATCTGCAGTTACTCTTAATGGTTCATTATTACAAAATGGAGTAGCCAGATTTTTGCATATTTCCTCATCAATATCATAAGAACTTATTGCTAATGCCATTTCATTTATTATTTTATTTTGCTTCTTATTTTCTTGCTCCAGTTGGTCAATGTATTGTAAAAGTGTTTCTATTGCTCCTTTTTCTTCCTCTGTTAATATTTCTACAAAACCACCACCAACTAATACTTTATAATCTTTTAACTTATTCAACATTTCTTTTGCTTTTTCTATTTCTTCTTTACTTGGCATTTAACTTTCCCCTTTTTATTTAATTTCTTCTAAAAATCTACTAATCGTTTGTTTTGTCTCTTGTCTATAACACTCTTCTACTTTATCTTGTAAATAGTATAAAATGTTTTCTATTTCTTCTTTACTTAACAAATTTAATCATCTCCTTTTATGCTTAATACTTCACAGCTTTTGCAATATTCACAAGGTTCATCATCATTTATATTTGATTGTCCTAAACATTTTCCAGTATTTCCATCCTCGTAAAAACAAGTTTTCTTATCTTTATCCAATCCACTATCTAATCCAACTTTTAATTGTCTATTTTCTCGTTCTAGTTGTTTTATGTATTGTAAAAGTGTTTCTATTGCTATGTTATCTAAAATAACTTCATCTACAGTTTTATCAATATGTGCTAACATTCCTAATACTTTTTCATCTTCTAATTTTTTGCTTAATCTTTTTTTTGCTTTTTCTATTTCTATTTCTTCTTTACTTAACATCTAATATGCCACTTCCTTCTATTTCTTTTTCAACTTATCAATCATTTGGATAACTGGTAATATCAGCATTGTTTTGCTCACTTAGTTTCTGTTTTATCAATTTTTCATCGTACTGTGGTGGTTTCAGTTCCCATCCAGCTAAAAACATTTTTGTCAATTGTTCTATTGTATATCCACTAATAGCTTCTAGTTTGCTTTCTTTAATTATTGTCTCTGTAGCTTCTTGAACTCCTTTTGATATTTGTTTTAATAGGATACTTGTTGCTATTGTTTTCTCTTTTGCATTTTGGATTTTGATTATACTTTCTTCAGGGCAATACCAAATTCGTCCATCATCTTGTTTTATATGTACTGACATTCCGCTTCCTGTTACTTTGTAATGTTTTATCACTATACCTGAATGTCCATCAATTGTTCTTACTTGTTTCCCTATTAAGAATTTCATCTATTCTCTCCTTTGTTTGTTTTTCTTTATATTCAAAATATCTATCTATTATTTTGTAAATAAGCATTCCTAAAAATAAAATTATTATAAATATCCATTCCAATTCCATTTAACTTACTCCTTTTCCACCTCATACTTTACAGAATTAAATTGCTCTTTTGTTACTATGTCTAATATTTCTATTTGTTCTAGCCCATAAAAGTCAATTGATAAATTTTCTTTATTTGATCTTGGATCTACATGTCTTTTTACAAATCCTTTTCTTATACTGTTAATTCCTTTTAGTTTATATATCAAACAATCTTCCGCTTCTATTAGTTTTTTTATGTTTTTGGTATGTTTTGATATATGCTTTTTTAATTTCATTTGCAGTTCCTCAAATGTTTCTGCAAATATATTATTTCCTCTATCAAATTTACAAAAATATCCCATATCTTGCATTCCATGTCCAACTATAATCATTTTGGTATATATGTTTATGATTTTTTTGATTCTTCCATTTTTAGTTCTTACATATTCCCCAACTTCAATTTTATCTTCCATTTATCAATCCTTCCTTTCTTGTTAAAATGGGGGATTGGCTGTAAACGGAGTTTTATTATTGTTTACACTTAGCTGAGTTATACTCTCTAGCACCAACATTGCTTAATTGTTTCCTGTATACATATTTGCTTTTTGCTCTTCCATTATTTTTACAAACAATTCTAACCCTAATCTATTTCTTAAATATCCTTCTTTCATGTATTCTTCATGTATTTTCATTGCTTCATTTCTTTGATATGATTTGGCCATTAGTAATTTAATAAATCTTTTCTTTTTTATTTTTTTTATATGAAATTTCACTTCCATACTTGTATCTAAATCTATTAATTGTTTATCATCTTCTATAGTCCATTCTTCTACTAAGTCTACAGGTTCTACTTGTTTTCCTATTTCAAAACTTTCTCCTGTTTCTTTTTCTATTGCATATAAAGTTATCGGTTTTATTTCTTCTCCCATATTATTTCTCCTTGTGATATTTAAATATTTTTTCTATTTTTTTTAATTGTTTTTTTAATGAAAAACTATGTATTAGTCTGTACTTTTCAAAATATGCTGCAAAATATTTGGTTGATATCATATTGTCTTCCTTTTTTATTGTTTCTGTTCTATCTAAATCAGCAATTAAAATATTCTTATTATCATAAATTATAATCTTACTCATATGTTTACCTCATATAATCTCTAAATATTTTTAAGTAAGTAAGTTTATTTACTTACTATTTTTAAATTTTTGTAATATAAATTTCTTCTATCTCCATCTTTAAACACAACTCTTTCATTTTCTTTTACTTTTCTAATAAAAAGATGTGCTTCTAATCGTGGAACATTCACAGTATATCTCTTTCCATCTTTGTATATATCTACTTGTACTATCCATCTATGATATCTTAAACTTTTTAATTTACCATTTTTATCATTCTTTATATGGCCATAATTGCTTATCGAATATTCAAATTGAGGAATCTTTTTCCATATTTCTTCTTCTCCCATTACTTTATCTTTTAAGCCTTTTATCATCCAATTAAATTCATCAAATATTTTAAATTTTGCAATTTCTTCCTTTAATGATTCCGTCTTTTTTTCTTCAAAACTATTTATAATTTCTTGAAATATTTCTTCATTTGTTTTTCTTTTATCCTCAAATTCTTCATCTTCATTTATTTCTATGAGTTGATATCTACGTGCTAGTAATCCGCTTCCTTTGTTATTTCTTTTACGTGATAAATAACTTTTCAAACTACTTTCTTTACAATTTAGAAATTCCGACACTTCTTTTATTGTTCCTATATACACGCATTGTTCATCATCTTTTAAATCATATATACCATATTCTTTCATTTCTTAGTTAATTTCCTTATTTTTTCTATGACTAATATTAATAAAGATATGGTATATGATTCATGTTCTCTATTTCCATCTCTTTTTGTTTTTCAGTTTGTTTGTATACTGCTTGTCCGATTTATAATCTTTAATAATAATTGACATTTCTCTATATTAGTAGCTTTTCTTAGGTCTTCTTCTTTTATTATTTGTCCCATACTTATCTCCTCACTAAATTTGTAAATTCATTGTATCTTTTATCAAATCTTACTACTACTTTTACAAGAGGTCCTGCTCTTTGTTTTTGTAAATCAATTACTATATCTTCTACATTTTGGTTTTGTTGTTCATCACCATCTTCTTTGTTGTATAAAAATATTACATTATCTGCATCTTGTTCTATAGCTCCACTTTCTCGTAAATCTGATAATGTAGGTTCATTTTTTGCAGCATTCCTATTAAGCTGACATAAACCAATAATTGGTATTTTTAATTCTAAGCTAAGTAGTTTTAGTGTTCTCGTTATTTCAGATACTTCCTGCTCTCTGCTATATAATTTATTTTGGCTCTTCATAAGTTGAATATAATCTATAATCAACAATCCTATATCTTCTTTATTTTTTAATCTTCTTGTGTAAATTTCTATTTCTTGGATATTTCTTGCTTTTGTATTTATAAAAATTGGTAATTCAAATATTCTTGCTGTAGCTTCTGATACTTTCTCCATTTCCTCTTCTGTTAATGTTCCTGTCCTTATCTTATTGCTATCTACCCTTGCTTCTTTTGCTATCAATCTTTGCACTAATTGTATTTTTGACATCTCTAAACTTATAATTGCAACTTTTATTCCTTTGTTCGCTATATTATATGCAATTTTTAATGCAAAAGCTGTTTTTCCTACTCCGTGGCCTAGCACCTATTATTGTTAATTCTTCTTGGTGTAAACCGATTTGTGACTTCATCTAAGTCAAATATTCCTGTTGTGTATTTATTCTCATAATTTTCTTTTTGTATATATTTTTTGGTTATAATATCACTCGTTTCAATTACTGTGTCTTTGAAACTTTCTTCTTTTTCTCCTTCTTCATCTATTTCTTTCAATTTTTTAATTTGTTTCTCTATATAAATATCAACATCTTCAATGCCTTCTTTTAAATCTAATTCTAAGTCTTTATTAAACTTTAATAATTTTCTTTTTTTGCTTAACTCTTTTAATTTCGTATATGCGTATTCAAATGAACTTCCATATCTGCTTTCTGCAATTTCGCTAATATATAATAAAATATCAACATCTTTTCCTTTTATGCTATCTTTAATGCTTAAAATGTTTATTTCTTCTTTTTTTCTTTTTAAGTTTTCAATTGCTTCATAAATTTGTCTGTTTTTTGTTATAAAAAAATCTTCTTGACTTAAAACTTCTTCTTCTTGCTCAAAAATTAAATAGTATAAAACTGTTTTTTCTACTTCTTCGTCATACATATTTTCTTCCTTTCTGTTGTTTCTCAAATAATTTCTTTCGATATTCCTCCTCACTTTCAAATTGAACTTCATCATATTCTTCTTTTTCTATAGTATTTTGCTCTTTATTAGTCCTTGAATTATTTTTTTTCGATCTAAATTCTATTTGTTTGATTTCAAATTGTTTTGCTGTTGTTACCTTATTGTTACAACAATCATTTAATATTGACACAATATATTTCCAATTTCTCTTGTTTCTACTAACCGCTTCCTCCATACATGCAATAATTAAATCCGCTTCTAATCCTTCCTCTAAATATTTTTGCATATCTTGGGAAACATATGGCGTAATAAGTGTTATATTGTTTTCATAAAAATTAATGACTTTTTTTAAATTTTCATTTTCTAAAAAAATTTCTTTTGCTTCTTCTTCTTTTTTATTATTAATACTTGTAATATTCTCTTTGACATTTTTGTCACCACCCTCTTGACAATTTTGTGGATAGGGTATTGACATTTTTGTCAACATATTACCCTCTTGACATTTTTGACTATAGGTATTGATTTCAGTATCAATACCTATAGTTTCTTTAAATTGATTTATAGATATAATTCTCTTATCTACTTCTTTGCTCTCTTTTTTATAGAATATTTTTACAAAGATGTATTGTTTATTCACTAATTGACGGATCCATCTAGAAATAGTTTCTTTACTAGTACCATATAAATCTGCAAAATATTTATTTGATGCCCAGCAAATTCCCTTTTCATTACATAGGGCTGTTATTTCTCCATATAATAATTTTGCATTTGCAGTTAATTCTTTATCATATCTTACATCTGCTGGTATTACAGAATAATAATTTGCATTTTCCACGGTTCTTCCTCCTTTTTTTTGCATTCTTCTAAAGGTAGTTATAAAACTACCCTTTATTATGTAATCTAATTTAATAATCTAGTTTAATATTGTTATATTTGGTATATATGTTAACAACTCATCTTTTAAATATTCTGCAATATTTATTATTGCCTCTTGCTTCCAAAAACCTCCATCAGCTTCAAATAAAGCAAACTTTATTTCATCGCAACTTTTCTTACCTCTTAATAAAAACTCTGATTCTGGTTGTTCTATTTCTGGAAAAGATCTAAAAGGTCTTAATTTGACTTTTGGTGGTAATGCTGTTTCCTCAACCCTTGCTATTCCTGTTTTCGTAATTACTTTTTGAGTTATTCCATCATCATTATAATTAGTAATATTTTCGTCTTGAATATTTCCAACTAATTTAATTATTTTTTCTAAATCTTCTGTCATAATAAATCTCGTTTTTAACATGATTATAAATTCTTCGATACTTAAATACTGTGACAAAAGAAAATTAGGTATTAATTCTGAATAATCTGCAACTATAAAATTTTCCCTTTGTTTAAATGCACCAAAAATAGAACTTTGTACTATTACTTTTGTAGGTCCTACAATGTTTATAATTTTTGTTTCTTTCTCATAACTATCAGGATCTTTTTTTAAATATTCTACTAAACTTCGTAAACTATATACTTTTATAGGCATGCTTTCCGCTTCTTTTATTGGTGTTATTTCTATAGTTGAATAATTTTTATCTCCTACTTGTATTGTTTCTGGTCTTTTTAATTTTAATAAATAGTCTATTGCCTCTTTAATCATTTTTCTACGCCTCCTTATTCATTTCTAAAATTTTATTATTTTTGTTTTGTGTTATTTCGTCAAAATCCATTTGATTTGGATCATTTTTCAATAATTCTGTGGCCACTAATTTGTTTCCTGCTCTATCTAATAATAGCTGTGTTGTAATACTATTAACTGGTACTAATACAGTTCTGCAAGTTGTTTTCATTTTAATTATTTGTCTTGTTTCATCTGGTTTTAATTCTAATGTGATATTTAACTTTCGTGCTTTTTCAGCTTGTGTATTTGGATCTTTTATATTTTCAAAAATCTCTCCTAAAGCAAAACTTATAGCTTCTTGAACTGCTCCTCCTGCTAATTCATTAATATTTAAAAATTCTTTTCCTTGCATCTTTAAATTCCTCCTAATTTTTACTATTTCTATTTATTTATATTTAACATTGGAATATTATCCCCTAATGAAGTTGTTGGAAGTTGTCCATTCCATTTTTCTATCAACTTTTGCTGAACTTCTAATTCCTTTAACTTCAATGTATTTTCTGTTATCTGTGAGTTTTGAAATTCCATAACTTTAGCATCTTTTTCAGCTTCTGATATTTCTTTCTCATTTTGTATTTTCTGTTTTTCTAATTCAGCTTGTGCTGTCATTACTTCTTGTTGTTTTACTGCTTTTGTCTCTATTGCTTGATCATACTGCTCAGAAAAATCAATATTTGTAATGTTAAATTCTGTAATGTTGAATCCTTTGTCTTTAATTTTATCTATTATTGCTTCTTGTATTACATTTGAAATTTCTCCTCTTTTAGTAATTAATTCCTCTGCTGTATATCCAGCTATTGATGATTTAATTGCTTCTAAAATAGCTGGATTTATAATTATATTTGTGTAATCTTTTCCAATTTCTCTATATAAATTATTTGCCGTATCTTTATTAACATTATAATTAATTGCAATTGATATATTTACTGTTTGCATATCTTTTGTTGAACCTTCTGATGTAGTTTCTATTTTTTGTGTTTTACAATCTATTTTTACGATTTTTTCAATAAATGGCACTTTAAAGTTCAATCCCTCTTGAATAACATCATTCTGAACCTTACCAAATCTTGTTTTTACTCCTACATATCCTGTTGGTACTGTTGTAATACTTGAAAATATAGTTATCAATATTATCAATATAATTATTCCTAAAATAACTTTTAAAAATATTTTTTTCTTTTTTTCATCTTCTAACATTTTATTTTCCTCCTATAAATAATTTTTTCCATATCTTTTTATAAACTCATCTTTTGTTTTCTTATAATATACTAGCCATGCCTTTTCTGCTGTTTTCTTCAAGTATCTGTTTAATTTGTTTCCATTTTTTCCATGAACTCCTTCTTTTCCACGATGATCTTCCTCTGTTAAAAACACTATCAATCCATCTTTTATACTCTTATTCCTATATGCACTAGAATAAAATACCTCATGCCTCTCACAATATTTTTTAGTCCTTTTAATGCTATATTTTGTACTTTTAGGCATAATGCAAAAGTCACTAATAAAATTTTTATTTTCTATATTTTTTTGCTTAGTTTTATTTGGAGATGCTTTATTTCTTTTTATTATATCTTTTGGTTTTGGTACTGGATGAAAACTATTACTTAAATCAATTCTTCTCATTTTTTGATTCCAACTTTCTCTTTTAGTGTTGATTTTTCCTTTTGTTTGTGCTATAATTTAAATGAAATCATATATTTAAGTTTTTTGATTTTGAACTAGGTAAGTTTTCCAGACGTGTCTAGTTCTTTTTTTATGTCTATATTCTTTAGTCTTAAGTTGTTTATTATCGTATTTCTCATTTGTGTCTTGCTCTCTTCTGCATTTCCTAATCTGTCAATTTCTTGTAAATTTTCTAATGCATCTATGGTTTCTTCTGCTAATTTCTTTGCCTTATATTTCATTAACGTTAGTTTATTATTATCTTTACGTAATGCTCTATTCTGCTTTTCAAGTTGTATTTTATCTTCATATAAAGCTACATTATCCTTTTCCAATTGAATTATTTTCTTGCCTTGCTTTATAACTGTTTTTGCAAACATTTTTTCTTTTCCTCCTTTCCTATTTACATTCTTTGCAATAATAATGTCCTTGTTTATTGTATAAAGTAGTGTTTTTGCCACACTTTTCACATACTATTCTTCTAGACATCATCATCGCTCTTTTAGCTTCTTTTTCTTTATGCGATTTACTATTTTTCTTTGGTTGTTTATTTAACACCTTTGCTACAGCACTCATATGTCCCATTTTTATTCCTCCTTTCTATCTATAAATTGTTATGCAATTTTCTACAGACCAAACTACACTTAATACTGCTGTTGCCCATAAGCTTGTCCATACTACTGCTTGTCCAATAAATTTATATACTTTGTTTTTGTTAATTTTTTTCATTTTTATCACCTCTTTCTTTTAATCTGTTTCTGTCAATATAATGCATCCAATTCTGTTAAATTCCTCATAAACAACTTGTTTTTCTTCTTCTGTCTTTGGAAAATATGTATCATCTATCTGAATTTTAGTATCGCCTATGCTGTATTCTTTAATTATCATTTGCAACACCTCTTTCAAGTGTATTCACATTACTGGTCCTCCTTTCCAATTTCTTTCAGTTCTCTCTCTTTGGAAAATTTGAATAATTATTAACTATCGTAGTATTTCCAAGTGATTGAATTAATTTATTCGCTCTTTTCAATAAATTTACTAATTCTTTCGCTTTCTCTATTTTTTCATTTAGTATTTTTTCTTCTTCCATATTCTTTCCTCCTTAAACTTATCGCATTTGTTATTACGGTTTTTCCGTTTTGTTTGAACATAAAAAATTAATCTTGTCGTAAGTTGTATTAAAATGTTTTTCTATTTTTTTCAAAATTGGTATATCTGGAAATGTCAATCCTTTTTCATAATTTGCCCATGTATCAACACTTACTCCAATAGCTTTAGCAGTTTGTTCTTGTGTTTCGTTTTTATTAGATCTAAGTCCTTTCAATGTTAGTTGCATCCTCTATCCTCCTTCCTTGTTTAACGGTTTAATCGTTGTTGTGTTTAGATTATACATTACGGTTTAATCGTTGTCAATAGTTTTTCCGTAATTTTTTCATTTTTTTCTTGACTTTTTTACGGTTAAGTCGTATAATTGTTGCAGGAGGCACAAATGAGCGATTTAGGAAATAAAGAAATTTTTGCAAAAAACTTAAGGTATTATATGTCAAAAAATAAAAAAGATAGAAATGACATATGCAGAGATTTAAAAATACCATACTCAACACTTACCGACTGGTACAATGGTAATATCTATCCACGCATTGATAAAATAGAATTGTTGGCTAATTATTTTAATATAAGAAAATCTGATTTAGTTGAAAATAAAGAAAAACAAATGTCAGATAATAAACGTATCTTTCCGCTTCTTGGAGTAGTTAAAGCAGGATATAATTATTTAGCCAGTGAAAATATAATAGGCTATGTTGCTATAGATAAAAACTTACCAGATCCAGAAAATTATTTTGCCCTAAAAGTTACTGGCGATAGTATGCAACCTGTACTATATGAAGATGATCTTGTTATAGTACACAAACAAGATGATATTGAAAGTGGACAAATAGGAATTATACTTGTAGATAATGAAGAAGCTACTGTAAAAAAGATTATAAAACATGAAAATTGGATAGAACTTATCGCTTTTAATTCTTACTATCCATCAAAGAAACTTGATAAAAACACTAAATTTAAAATAATTGGAAAAGTTGTAGAAGCTAGAATTAGCAAAATATTTGAATAAATTTAGTTATTAACATTTTTAAATATATAAATTAAAGGAGGATTTTTATGGATACTATTGATTGGAATTTAAAAAAAGAAGAATTAGAAAATGAGATGAATCCATCTCCTATTTGGGAAAAAGGGTCTTTTGAGCAACAAGAATTTGCTACTGATTTAGTAAATGAATTTTGTGAGAAATTTGCTAAAGTTTTATGTTGGGCTATAAAAGATAATATTGTTGATGAAATGGATATTAATTTCTTAACAGATACAATATTTTCTGCCATTAATGACATAGACAATGCTAATTGGTGGTGTAATAAAAAGGATGCAGATGAATTTAAGATAGCTTCAAGCTTAGTAACTGATGAATCTGAAAAAGAAATCATAAAGAATATTAAAAAAGCTTACAATAAGAAATAGACAACATACTCCCTGTCCAAAATTTGTATGTTGCTTAATAACTAAATAATAAATCCTAGTATAAAAAATTAAATTTGACATATTATAAAATATGTGCTATTATTATTATAGCAATTACTTATTAGGTCAAGTAATGTATGTACAAAAAAAGACTAGGAAGTCCGAACAATTTCCTAGTCTTTTTGCCTTACTAATCACTCAAATGTTTTACAATTAAGTAGATCACATAGAGCTTTAGTAGTCTTAATAGGTCTTTCATGTATGTACCTCCTTTCTACCTTGAGAAAGGCATATTCACTATAACACTATTAATTGTATTTTGTCAAATTTGATAATAAAAATAGATAACATACTCCCCTACCAAAGTTCGTATGTTACCTATTGCCCAACTACTTGTATAAGTAGCTTATTTTGTATTTATATTATACAATAATAAGCCTCTTTATGCAAGTACCAAAAATTTGTTTAAGGAGGCATTATTTGTATGGAAATTAATACAAATAATAATATGGAATATTATTGTGCATACCTTAGAAAATCGCGTAAAGATATGGATGCAGAAGCACATGGCCAAGGAGAAACTCTTGCAAGACATGAAAAAAGATTAAAAGATTACGCTGATTCTATTGGAATAAAAATTAGTAAATTTTATAAAGAGGTTGTATCAGGAGAAACCATATCTTCTCGACCTGTTATGCAACAATTATTAACAGATGTTGAAAATGGATTATGGACTGGGGTTTTAGTTGTTGAAGTAGAACGTTTAGCAAGAGGAAATACTTTAGATCAGGGTATTGTATCTAATGCTTTTCAATATTCCAATACTAAAATAATTACCCCATTAAAAACTTATGATCCTGAAAATGAATATGATGAAGAATACTTTGAATTTGGTTTATTCATGTCTAGGAGAGAATACAAAAAAATAAATCAAAGATTACATGAAGGAATATTAGCAAGTGTTAAAGAAGGAAAACATGTTGGTACTGCAGCTCCATATGGATATGAAAAATACAAATTACCAAAGCAAAAAGGATATTCTTTACAAATTAATCCTGACGAAGCTAATCTTGTTAAATTAGTATTTGATTTATATGCCTCTGGTAACGGTACTCAATTTATTTGTAATAAATTAAATAGTCTAGGATATAAACCTCGACGAACAACTGAATTTGGAAAATCAACTATAGTTCATATTCTTACTAATCCCATTTATATCGGGAAAATAAAGTATACAGATAGAGCTACTATAAAAAAGGTTGTTAATGGCAAAGTAACAAGAGTAAAAAATAAAGATAAAAACATAATATATGTTGATGGGTTGCATGAGCCAATAATTGATTTAAATACATGGAATAAAGTTCAAAATATAAGAAATAACAATTTAACAAATCACACTAAAATAGATTATACATTAAAAAATCCAATGTCTCCACTTTTAAAATGTGGAATTTGTGGAAAATCTTTATCCAGAGTAACCTTTTCAAATAGGAATGATGTAAGAATTTGCTGTAGAAAATGTAAAGAGAATGTCGGTAGTAATATTAATTTTGTTGAAACCAAACTTTTACAAGCATTAAAATTACTTCTTAATGATTACAAGATAAAATTAATCAATAATGATACCAGAGATATTGACACTCTACTAGAACTCAATAAAAATAGCATTGAAAATTATAATATTAAATTAGAAAAACTAAAACTGCAACTAAACAAAACTTATGATTTATTAGAGCAAGAAATTTATACAAAAGATATTTTTTTAGAACGTTCATCTACTATCAAACAACAAATAGCAGAAATAATACAAATTATAAATAATTTACAAAATGAACAAATTTCTATTTCTCAAAAAAAACATAACAAAGAAAAACTTATTCCTAAAATTGAAAAAGTTATTGATTGCTATTATAAAACTAATGACATATATAAGAAAAATGAACTTTTAAAAAGTGTATTAGAAAAAGTAGAATACTTGAAAATAAATCCTTCAAGTAAAGAAGATTTCTCTTTAAAATTATATCCAAAACTTTATTAAATCATATGGTACCTTTCTAATCAATGCATGTATCATCTATAGTTTTATTTATCAAAGTGTACCCACGTTGGAGTTAATGATTTTGGTTCTACATATGACCATATACTAGAATTGTTTGCACTATTCCATAGCTGATTTTGCCTTGTTCTTGTCAATGTTTGCCCTACATCAAATGCTGTACCAGCATAATGTTGGCTTTGATTTCCATGCCCACCCTCATATGGCCTTTTAAATGCAAAACCAACTGGTATACTACTTCCAAATATGTATCTTTGGCTATTCCAACTTTGCATAGTTCTTTTGGTTGTCCATAAAATATTAGATTTACTAGTTCCTCTAAATTCTCTAACTTTTAAAGTTCCGTTTGCATTATATGGCATTGGCTCATCTTCCCCTCTATAATACGTTTCCATCCTATCTGTATCATTATTAAAGACCAATATTTTTGCCATGCTATCACCTCTTATTTTTCTATATCATATGCCAATATAGAAAAAAAGTTACTATATTTCTTATAGTAACTCTTATTTTACTTCTCTTGCTTTTACAATTACTCTTTGCTTGCTATCATCTGTACATGTAATTAATGTAACTTCCCTTTTTCCATTTGTATGCTGATCTAAACAACTAACATCTTCTGGTACAACAATATATTTTCTATATATTTCATATTCTAATGTCTTTCCTGTTAAATCTGTAATATTTATCTTATCTCCTAATTCTAAAGTTGGTACTTTACTAAAAAATTTTGTATTTCGATAGTTATGACCTATTATGCAAAAATTCCCTCTTTTGTTTGGTTCTGGTCCTTCTAGTTTACATGGAGACATTTTTAATAATTCATCTATTTCTTCCTCTGTCTCTTTTTCTCCCTGTATAACAGAATAGTTTACATCAATTTTAGGAATACTAATTGTTGCTACTGTATAATATGTATATCCACTTTCTGTAACATATTTTTCCTTCTGAGGCACTTGATTTTCTTCACTAGTTAATGCTTCAATATCTGCATTTTCTTGTGTATTATTTAAAACAACAACTAATACATCACTTTTAGACTGTTCTCTTTGTTCCAATGTTGTGTTTATATCACTTAAAATTTGTTGAGAAACTTCTTCACTTTTATTTCTATCATATTCTGAATAAGCACATACTGAAGTAAGTATTAGTAAAGCTAAAATAGACATAATAAAATAGATTTTATAGATTCTTTTTTTTCTTTTTAATTCAGGTGTTACATATAGCTTTTGACTAATTAAAATCTGATTCATACCTTTCTCCTTAATTTTTTCTCTACACCATTATAACACATTTTATGCGTTTTGAAAAGAGCTTTATTACAGTTTTTCAGTAATTTTTGCAAATTGTTCCAATGTTAATTCTTCTGCTCTTATATTTTCTTTTAAATTTAATTCCTTTAAAATTTCTAATCCTTGCTCCTTATTTTGAAATATATTGGTATTTGTTAATGCATTTAATAAAGTTTTTCTTCTTTGAGTAAATGCGTTCTTTATAATATTAAACATGAGTTTTTCATTTGTTATCTGCACTTTTGGCTGTTTTCTTATTTTTAATTGAATTACTTCAGATGTCACTTCTGGTTCTGGTATAAATGATTGTTTTTCTACTTCTATTATTTGTTTTGCTTCTGCATAATAATTAACACTATAAGTAATTGCCCCTGTATTTTTTTCTCCAGGAACTGCTGTTAATCTATCTGCTACTTCTTTTTGCACCATAACAGTTATAGTTTCTAAATCCAATTTTTCCTCTAATAATTTCATTATAATTGGTGTTGTAATATAATATGGTAAATTTGCAACAACTTTTACTTGATGAATTTTTTCATTTTGCTTTTCTTGTTTAATTAAATTTTTCAAGTCTACTTTTAATACATCTTCATTCATAATTTCAAAATTATTATATAATTTAAATCTATCTTTTAGAATTGTTATCATATTAGTGTCTAATTCAATACAAATAACTTTGCCTGCCTTTTCTAGCAGTTCTTTTGTTAAAGTCCCTAAGCCAGGCCCTATTTCTATTATCAAATCATTCTCTTTTATTTCACTACTTTTAATAATTTCTTCTACTACTTTATCATTTATTAGAAAATTTTGCCCTAACTTTTTATTAGCTTTAATATGATATTTATTCATGATAAATTTTGTTTCTTGTAATATAGCTTCCATTTTTAACTCCTTTATTCTCTATAATATCAAACATTGGTTCTTTTGTCAATTCAAAGATTTTTACATAATTTTTCTAATTTTACTTGACAAAATAGCATAAACTCTGTAAAATAGTATACAATAAATAAAAATGCGTTTGTACAATGCAAAGCAATTAAAAGTTACTTTTAGAGAATAAGGGTCATTGGCTGGAAACCCTTTAAGGTCAACCTAATTTGTGAAACACATTGGAGCATACTAACTGAAAGTGGAAAATGTTAACACATTTTCAAGCTGGGTGGTACCGCGGAAAATATTTCGTCCCTGCATTTATGCATATGGGGCGTTTTTTGATGCCCTAAAGAAAGGAATGAGATTTATATGAGTTATTACAAAACACACAATTGTAATGAAATTCGATTAGGCGATATTGGAAAGAAGGTGAAAATTGCTGGTTGGGTCCAAACTATCCGTGACCTAGGTGGTCTTGTTTTTTTAGATATTCGTGATATGTATGGTATAACACAAGTTGTTACATCTGGAAAACCTGAAGATGTAGATTTTGCTTCTCATATTCCTATTGAATCAACTGTTAGTGTATATGGTGAAGTAAAAAAACGTGATGAAGAAACTGTTAATCCTAAAATTGAAACTGGTCTAGTTGAAATCCGTATTGAAAAAATTGAAATTTTAGGAAAAAGGACTAGAAATTTACCTTTTGAAATTAATACAAAACAAGATATTCGTGAAGATTTACGTTTGCAATATCGTTACTTAGATCTTAGAAATGATAAATTAAAACAAAATCTTCTATTACGTAGTAAAGTAATTCAATATTTAAGAACTCAAATGATTGAACAAGGATTCTTAGAGGTTCAAACTCCTATCTTAACTAGTTCTTCCCCTGAAGGTGCTAGAGATTATCTTGTACCAAGTAGATTACATGCCGGAAAATTTTATGCTTTACCTCAAGCGCCACAGCAATTTAAACAGTTATTAATGGTGTCTGGTATTGATAAATACTTCCAAATTGCTCCTTGCTTCCGTGATGAAGATGCAAGAGCTGATAGAGCTCCTGGTGAATTTTATCAATTAGATATGGAAATGAGTTTTGCAACACAAGAAGATGTTTTTGAAGCAATTGAACCTGTTATGTATCATACTTTTGAAAAATTTTCTGATAAGAAAATTGCTAAATATCCATTTCCTCGTATTACTTACAAAGAATCAATGCTTAAATATGGTACAGATAAACCTGATTTAAGAAATCCTCTATTTATTATTGATTTATCTGACTTCTTTAAAAAATGTACTTTCAAGCCTTTTATAGATAGAACTGTTAGAGCCATTAAAGTAAATGGGCATCTTTCTAAAGGATTCCATGAAAAAATGCTTGCTTATGCCCTATCAATTGGTATGGGTGGACTTGGATATTTGGAAGTTCAAGATGATTTAAGTTATAAGGGACCTATTGACAAATTTATTCCTGATAATTTGAAAAAGGATTTATTGACTTTAGGAAATCTAGAAAAAGGTGATACAATTTTCTTTATTGCAGATAATGAAAAACGTGCAACAGAACTTGCTGGACAAATTAGAACTGAACTTGGTAAGCGTTTAGACTTAATTGATAATTCAGTATTCTCTTTTGCTTGGATTATTGATTTTCCAATGTTTGAAATAGATGATCAAGATAAATTAGGTTTTAGCCATAACCCATTTTCTATGCCACAAGGTGGTTTAAAAGCTTTAGAAAATGATAATCCTTTAGATATTTTAGCATATCAATATGACCTTGTTTGTAATGGCGTTGAATTGTCTTCTGGTGCTGTTCGTAACCATGATCTAGATATTATGATTAAGGCTTTCACAATGGCAGGCTATACAGAAGAAGAAGTTAAAACTAAATTTGGCGCTTTATACACCGCTTTTCAATATGGTGCTCCACCTCACGCAGGTATTGCTCCTGGTGTTGATAGAATGTTAATGTTATTAACTGATTCTGAAAGTATACGTGAAGTTATCGCATTCCCATTAAATAGTAAAGCTGAAGATTTAATGATGGGAGCTCCAGGAAATGTAAGACGTGACCAATTACGTGATGTTCATATTGCAATTAAAGATTAAAATTGCGGGAATCGGGGACGCCCTTTTTTTCCCTAGCCAAATTTTCCCTATTTGGATGTGAAAGAATAATTTTTTAATAGAGTACAAATAGGGAAAATTTGGATAGGGAAAAAAAGGGCGTCCCCAATTCCCGGCTAAAGAGGGAAAAATAGCATAGGGAAAAAAAGGGCGTCCCCTCTTCCCGGCCCCGATTCCCGCAAGAAAAACCCAATTAGATTTTTATCTCTAATTGGGTTCATATATTTATATGCACAATTTTTATTTTCCTTATTATTTTTTGTTTACTAAATCTTTTAATGCTTTACCAGCTTTGAAAACTGGAGCTTTTGATGCAGGTATTTTAATTTCTTCTTTAGTTTGTGGGTTTCTACCTTTTCTAGCAGCTCTTTTTCTAACTTCAAAAGATCCAAATCCAACTAATTGAACTTTATCTCCTTTTTTTAATGCGTCTGTTACAACTCCTACAAATGCATTTACTGATGCTTCAGCTGCTTTTTTTGTTTCTCCTGTTTTTGCAGCCATTGCTGCGATTAATTCCGCTTTGTTCATTTAATTTACCTCCTATAAGATTTAATATTATGCACACCTACTGACTGAATTTAGCAGTATATGTACTACTACTTAAAAATATTCGTCAAAAAAGTTGAAAATCCTTCTTTTTTTACAAAAAAATTTAATAAATTTTCAACTTTTTCAATACCTGAAAGATTTTTTCTCCTTTTGGTATTTCCAGAATTTCTTCCTTATCAAAAATTCTTAAGCTAATCAATGCTAAACCATAAATAATTACTGCCATTACTATTGCTAAAATTGTAGCAATTTTTTGTGCTACCATTCCTAATAATATATGATATATAAAGTATGAACAAATTCCCATAATTGTAACCGCTATAACTGGTTTTATAAATATTTTACTAAATGACAAATCCAATTTAATATTTCTCCTCAAAGCCGTACTTGCAATTGTAAATGCAATAGCATGACATGCCACAGATGCCCATGCCGCTCCACTTGCTCCAAAAAACGGATTTGGAACTAACATAAGATTTAAAATCAGTTTTACAATTACACCTACTCCGAGTGAAACTGCTGGTATCATTAGTTTTCCATAGCCCTGCAATGCTCCATTTATCGTCTGGTCTAATATTGTAAAGAAAATTGTCAAACTACTAATTTGTAAAATTAATTCTCCTGCACTCGCATTTGGAAATAATAAATTTAAAATTGGTCCTGCAAATATGCACATTCCCACTGTACATGGTAATCCTATTAGCATAGATATCAATAGTGAAAATGATGTTTTCTTTGTAATTGTTTTTGTATCTTTTTTCGCTTTTGCACCTGATATTGCAGGTACTAATGCAGTAGAAAAAGCTACATTTATTGATAGTGGTAAACTAGTAAGCATGTCTACTTTTCCACCTAATATACCATATTGTGCTAATGCTTCATTTTCTGGTAAAAATTGTTTCAAGCTTCTTACTACTGTAAAAGAATCAATATTCTTATTTAATGATGACATTATTGCTGTTAATGCAATTGGTGCTGATACCAATAACACTTTTTTTATAATTGTTTTTACTCTTTCATACTGATAATTAACTGTTGATTTTATTTCTCTTGCTATTTCTTTACGTATTGTTTGATAATACAAATATAAATAGCCAAATCCTGCAAATGTTGCAAGTGTTGTAGCAAGTGTTGCTCCTGCTGCCATCCATTCAGTTGAAACATGAGATAAAATTGCAACAATTTCTACAACTATAATTGTAAGTGCGGTTTTAAATACTTGCTCTAAAGTTTGTGACCTCGCTGTTGCTTTAATATTTTGCCTTCCATTACAATATCCTCTCATTACAGAACTAATTGCGACAAAGAAAATAGCTGGAGATAGTGCAACAAGCGTCATTTCTGCTTCTGGTATTTGTAGCCAATTATATGCAATTACATGTGCTCCTAAAAATAACATTAAACTTCCAATTAGTCCTATTATTGCAAATGTAGCAAATGCAATTTTAAATATTCGATATGCCCCTTTGTGATCTCCTAAAGCTACTCTTTCTGAAACAAGTTTTGATATTGCATTCGGTACACCTATTGATGATATTGTTAACAGCATCGCATATATTTGATAACTACTTGCTACAATTCCATTTCCTTCATCTCCAAAGCCTTGTCTGTTTGTTAGATATAGTGTATATACCATTCCTAATAGTTTTATGAGAACTTGTGAAAACATCAATGTTAGAACACCTTGCAAAAAGCCTTGTTTATTTTTTGATGTCATTTTATCCTCCTTTATTAGTTATTTAATTATTACTTCATTTTATGCAATTCTTTCTTTATTATAATTTTATTTCTTATTTTTCGCAATAGTTTTTTACACTTATTGTTTCAATTTCATTGATAATAATTTTGATATTCCGTTTTCTTCCATTGTAACACCATATACACTATCTGCTGCTTCCATTGTACCCTTTCTATGCGTAATTACCAAAAACTGCGTATCTTTTGCAAATTTTTTCAAGTAATCTGCATATCTATATACATTTACATCATCTAGTGCTGCTTCAATTTCATCTAATACACAGAATGGTGCTGGGTTAATTTTTAAAATAGCAAATAACAATGCAATAGCTGTTAACGCTTTCTCACCACCTGATAATAACATCATATTTTGCAATTTCTTTCCTGGTGGCTGTGCCGTAATTTCAATGCCACACTCTAAAATATTTTTCTCATCTTCTAGCTTAACTTCTGCCTTTCCTCCACCAAACAATTCTGCAAATACTTGTCCAAAGTTTTTATTAATTTCCTTGAATTTCTGTTTGAATTGTTCTTTCATAATTTGTGTCATATCTGTTACAATTTTTCTTAATTTTGCCATTGTGCTCTCTAAATCTAAACGTTGTTCACTCATAAAATCGTAACGTTCTTTTAAATTTTTGTACTCTTCTATAGAATCTAAATTAACACTTCCTATTTCTCTCATTTGTGCTCGCAAATCATTTACTTTTTTCTTTGTATTTGCTATATTGCTTGGTTTTTCATATTCACCTACACCATTTGGTGTTAGTTCATATTCTTCCCATAGTTTATTAATAATTTGTGTAATTTCATCTTGCAATTTTGTCTTTTTCACTTCTAATTTTACAAGCTGTGCTTTTAAGTCTTCAATAATATTAAATTTTTCTGTAATCTGTTCTTCTTGATTTGTTAATATTTCATTTTTTTCTTTTCTTTCTTGCTTTAAATTCTCTATCTTGCCACTGCTATTTTTTACATCTTCTTTAATATTTTCTATTTTTTCCTTTAATTCCTGTATTGCTTGTTCTAAATTAATATTCTCTTGTTTGCTTTGTTCAATTTGTTCTTCTTTATTTTGAATTGACTTTTGATTTGCCTCTTTTTCTTGTGCAATTCTTTCTTTAATTTCTTCAATAGAAGTTTCGCTTTCATCAAATGAAGATACTGATATTTTTAAATTTGTAATATCAAAATTTAAGTCATCTATATATTTTTGGTCATCTTTATTTAATTCTGCATATTCTGTAATAATTTTTGTCAATTTATCTGTTTCTTCATTTAGAATTTCAATTTCTTTTTGAATCTGCTCTTTTTGTTCAATTGCTTGCTTTTTATTTTCTTCCAATTGTTGTTCTTCATTTTTTAATTTTTGCAAACGCATTTCCAGTTTACTAATAGTCTCTTCAAATGAAATCATTCTTTGTTTTTGTGTAGCATAAGCAATTTCATTTTCTTGTAGTTGCTTTTCTAAACTTTCTATTATCTCGAAAGTACCTTCCATGCTTTGCTCATCTTCTGATTTTTTGTCTTTCACATCTTTTATCTTTTCTTGCATTTTTTCTATTTGCTTGCCTAATTTTTCTATTTCTTTACTTCTTCCCAAAATATTAACTGTTTTTTTAGTAACTGACCCACCTGTAATTGCTCCTGATGCATTTATAACATCTCCCTGAGTTGTTACAATTCTAAAAGTGTAATTATTTTGTTTTGCAACTTTAATTGCTGTATCCATATTATCTACAATAACTGTTCTTCCTAATAAGTTTAATATGATTTGTTCATGTTTTTTCTTATATTTTACAAGATCTGATGCTATTCCAATAATTCCTTTTTCATTACCTTTTATTTTATCAATTTTTTTCCCTTTAACAGATGCAATTGGTAAAAATGATGCTCTACCAATATTGTTTTTACGCAAATATTCTACTAATTTTTTTGCATCAGTTTCTGTTTCTGTTACAATATTTTGAAGTGCTAGCCCTAAACACATTTCTATCGCTGTTTCTAAATCTTCTGGTACTTCAATAAGATTTGCTAAAACTCCTTCTACTCCTTTTTTTAAATTTGCATTAGTTTCACAATCTTTTAAAAGTGTTTTTACACTTTTTGTATAACCTTCCTTTTCTTTTTCTGTTTCAATCAAAAAACGTCGCCTTGATTCTTTCATACTTATTTCACTATTAATCATATTAATTTGTGTTTCATATTCTTTTATTTTTTGATTTGATAATTCTTTTTGTTTTAAAATTTTATCTAATTCTTTTTGTGTTTTATTTCTTTTAGCTTCCATCTCATAAAATTCTTTTGCAACTTCTTCTTTTTGCATACGTGTATTATCTAATTCTGATATAGTTCCTTGAATTTCTTGCTTTACTTGCTTTTGCCTTTTTTCATCGTTTTCATAATTTATTTCTTTTTCTTGAATCTGTGCTTGTTTTTCATATTTTTTGTCTGTATTTTCTTCTACTTTCTTTTTATGTGTTTCTATCTCTAATGCTTTTTTTGAAAGTTTTTCTGTTAGCTTATCTAGTTCTTGCTGTTTTTGTTCTAACTCATTCACAAATTTTTCTTTGTTTTGACGTAGATTTTCTCTTTTTTCTTCTTTCTGTTTTTCTTCTTCTTCTAATTCTTGCAAACGTATCTTTTTCTCTTCAATTTCTTCCAAAAATCGTTTTTGATTTTCATTATTATTAACAATCCTCGTTTGTGATACACTAATATCTGCATTAAGCATCTCAATTTCTTTTTGACTTTCAAAACCAATATTTGACATAGCTTCTATTTTATTTGTAATTTCATCAATACTATTTTTTAATTCTTCTTTTGCATGTTTTATTCTCTCTAATTTTGTTTCCTCTTCTTCACAGTGTTCTCTTGTTATTGTTTCATCCTCTGTAACTTTATCTAATTCCTTTTTATTCTGGTCAATATTATGTAAGAATAAACCTACCTCTATGTTTTTTAATTCTTCTCTTAGATTTAAATATTTTCTAGCTTTTTCTGCTTGATTGCTCAACGGCTCTAGATTACCTTCTATTTCTGCTATAATGTCATTTATTCTTAGTAAATTTAATTTTGTATGCTCTAATTTTTTTTCAGATTCTTGTTTTCTAATTCTATATTTAACAATCCCTGCCGCTTCTTCAAATATATGTCTTCTATCTTCTGACTTATTACTTAAAATTTCATCAATTTTACCTTGCCCCACAATAGAATAACCATCTTTTCCTATTCCTGTATCCATAAACAATTCTAGCACATCTTTTAATCTACATGGAACTTTATTGATATAATAACCTGTCTCCCCGCTTCTATATATCTTTCTAGTAACAGTAACTTCTGTGTATTCAATTGGTAAAGCCCCATCTGTATTATCAAAAACAAGTGAACTTTCTGCAAATCCTAATGATTTTCTATTTTGTGTTCCCGCAAAAATAATATCTAATGATTTTGAACCTCTTAATGATTTTATACTTTGCTCTCCTAATACCCATCTAATTGCATCTGATATATTACTTTTTCCAGAACCATTTGGTCCTATAACTGTTGTAATTCCTTCTTTTAATTCGATGATTGTTTTGTCTGCAAAGGACTTAAAACCTTGCATTTCAATTCTTTTTAAATACATATTTTATCACCGTTCTTAGTTTATATCATTTCTTTATTTTTGTAAAGCCTTTTTTTACATCATATTTGCTACTAGTTCTGCTATTTCAAGTATAAATTTTTGCTTCTTTGGTGTACATTTTGCCAGAATATTTTTAAATTCTTGATTTAAATAATCATCTGTATCATCAGTAATACCAGTAATAAAATAACCTACTGGAACATTTAGTATCTCTGCGATTTGTACGATTCTTTTTAAATTAATTGGCGTTCTGCCTGTCTCTAATCTACTATAAAAAGCAACTGATGTATCTATGCTATCTGCCATATCTTCTTGTGTTAAATTCCTTTTTGTTCTTTCTTCTCTAATTCTTTTTCCTATAATTTGATAATCTAGTGCCATATTTACTCATTCCTTTCTTTTTGTAAATATAACACTATAAGTTAAGTTTGTCAATAGTTTTTTGCTTTATTTCATCACTAACCAACATTTTTAAAATAATTGCATTACTAATAAGCGATTTATTTTTCAATAATTTAGTTGGATTACATCTACACAAATCTATAAAATTATATGATAAATTAATGCAATTCGCTTCAAAACTTGTATATTTTATATTTATATTTTGTTTATTATTCCACTCTCTTCTTCCTATATAAATCACAATTGGCACAATAACTGGTAGGTGCTTATAATATGGATGTATCTTTTTCCATTTATTCACTAAATTAGTACATTCCATCAAAATTCTATATGCAATATGATAGTTTGGTTCTTTTTGTAAATCTATCAGGAAATACACTTCTTTTTCTTTATGTTTATACACCATACTTTTATTTTCATCTTTCATATTACATCTTTCTATTACCTCTTTGCTAATTTTCCATGGACACATCTTAAAAAAATCATTAATAAAATATGCAATCTCTTCTTCCCTATTTAATAAATCTTCAATAAATTCATCTATTAACTCATCTCGTTTAAATTGTATTTCTGAACTTTCTCTTGGTTTTATCATTTGTTCTATTTTACTTTTTTTGTTCTCCAAATAGATTGCCTTTTGTATCTTTCTATTACTTAAGCAATCTAAATAATCATTATATGTAAATAGTAACAAATTTCCTCTCCTTTTCATTTGATTTAAGTTTTTATAGAACTTATAAACTATTGTGAATTTTTAATAATCGACCTAAAATTAATTTGATTAAAAATATTTGATTCTTTTCAATTTCTGGTTCTATATTAACATAAAATTGGAAGGCTTACAAGTCTTTCGACAAAACCTCCCAACTTTTGACACACTTTTATTATAAATTTGAAAAATATATTTCTATTTCTTTTAATAAACTATCTATATTCTCAATTTGATTTATCTTATTGCGAAATTCACTAGAATCTTTTAATCCTTTTGTATACCACGCAATTGGTTTTCTTAACTCTCTAATAGCTACTATTTCTGGCTTTTCTTGCAATTCTAATGAAATATGCTCTTTTATCATTTCTAATTTTTGCTCTTTTGTTACTTCTGGTAATTTCTCGCTTGTTTGTAAAAAATGTTTAATCTTTTGAAATATCCATGGATTTCCAAAAGTTCCTCTTCCTATCATTATTGCATCTACTCCAGTTATTTCAAACATTTGATATGCACTTTCTTCATCTACAATATCTCCATTTCCAATAACAGGTATATGAACTGCTTCTTTTACCTTTTTTATTATATCCCAATCTGCTTTTCCAGAATAAAATTCTGCTCTTGTTCTTCCATGTATTATAATTGCATCTACTCCTGCATTTTCTGCCATTTGAGCAAATTCAACAGCTACAATATTGTTTACATCCCAACCTTTTCTAATTTTAACAGTAACAGGTTTATCTGCATTTTTTACAACTGCTTTTATAATTTTTTCAGCTTTTGGTATATCTAATAATAATTTACTGCCATCACCGTTTTTTACAACTTTTGGTGCTGGGCATCCCATATTAATATCAATAATATCTGCTTTTTCATTTATATATCGAGTTGCAAATGCCATACTCTCTTCTTCACTACCAAAAATTTGAAAACTAATAGGTGATTCTTCTCCTTTTGTATCCATTAACAATTTTGTTTTACTATCATCATGGAAAATTGCTCTACTACTTATCATTTCTGTAGATACCAAATCTGCTCCACATTTTTTACAAATTCTTCTATAAGCTTTATCTGTAATTCCAGCCATTGGTGCTAAAAATATATTACTTTCTATCTGCAATTTTCCGATTCTAATTGGTTTTAAATACATTTTTCTCCCTATTTCATAAATATTGATTTTTGTCTTTTTCCACTAATATTTAATAAAATTCCTATCATAATATAATTTGTTATCATAGAACTTCCACCATAACTAATAAATGGAAGTGGTACTCCTGTGATTGGTAATAGCCCCATAACCATTCCTATATTTTCTATCATATGAAACATGAAAATACCAGCTATTCCTGCAGCAATCATTGTTCCCATACTATCCTTGGCTGTTTTGGCAATATATATTATTTTTGTTACTAGCACTACATACAGAATAATAATTAAGCCTGCTATTAAAAATCCCATTTCTTCTCCAATAACAGAATATATGAAGTCTGTTGTTTTAGGATACAAAAATCCTAATTGTGTCTGATTCCCTTTTAATAGTCCCATTCCTGTCAATCCACCTGCTCCTATTGCTAATTTAGATTGTAAAATATTATATCCTGCACCTCTCGGATCTGATTCTGGATGCAAAAATATATCTACTCTTTTTTTAGCATGTTCTGGTAATACGAAATTATATAATAATGGAACTGATACAACAATTAATAAAATCATAGATATAATGTATTTTTTGTCAATTCCTGCTGCAAATAGCATTAATGCTGTTGCAATAATAAAAGCAATAGCTGTACCATAATCTGGTTGTTTTGCAATTAACAATATTGGAACTGCTAATGCTGATAATACAATTAATAATTTTAATATCTTATTAATTTCTTGTTTTCCTTTTTCTTGTATTTTTGATATTATCATTGTTAAAAATAATATCACAAATACTTTTGCAAATTCGCCTGGTTGAAAAGAAAATCCTCCAATATTAAACCAACTTCTTGCTCCATTTATTGGAGATGTAAACAGAACTGCTACTAAAAGTAGCAAAAATGCACCATAAAAAAATGGAGATAGCCTAACAAGTGTTTCGTAATCAATAAACATGAATACTATCATAATTGCTAGGCTGATTCCAAACCATATTAATTGTTTTTGAAATTCTTCATAATTGGTATTTTGTGTTGCAGAAAATAATGCTACTAATCCTATAATAGATAAAATTACTGCAACAACAACAATTACCCATTCCATATTTTTAAATTCTTTTTTTCTCATAATAGGAACTCTCTTTTTATTTATTTTCAGTAGTTTTTTTAGTTTTTCTAGTTTTCTTTTCTGTTTTTTCTTCTTTTTCTACAACTGGTTGTTCTTCAGCTATCTTTTCTTTTTCTGGTGGATTTTCTTCTTTTTTCTTCTTTGTCTTTTTTTCTTGTTTTTTAGGTTCTTCTTTCTCTTTCTTTTTCTCTTCTTGGATTTCTTCTTCTAACTTTTTAGGTTCTTCTACTTTTTCTGGTTTATCTTTTTTTTGCTCTTCCTGTTCTTTTGGTTCTTCCTTTTTATCTAGTTTTCTTGCTTCATTTTTTATTGTAATAATTGGTATATTCGCATATAATGCTGGTGCTCCATTTGTTCCATCTTCATTTTCTTTATTTGTCAATCTAACATCTATTGCTTTTTCATCAACTTCTATATATTTTTTTATAACCTCTATAATTTCTTGCTTCATTAATTCTAAGAAATCAGCAGATACATTTGCCCTATCTTGCATTAATACCAAATGTAATCTTTCTTTGGCTGCATCTTTTGAACTCGCTATTTCTTTTTTTTCTTCTTTTCTTCTTGTTTTGTTAAAGAATTTTTTAATATTCTCAAACATTGTCTATACTCCTTCCTCTTGCAAATATTTATTATTTTTTGAATAGGCGTTTTAATCTAGCAAAAAATCCTTTTTCTGCTCCTGGTATCGTTACTTCAATTTTTTCTCCTAAGACTCTTTTTGCAATTTCCATATATGCCTTTCCTGATGGTGCCTTTCTATTTTGAATAACTGGTTCTCCTTTATTTGTTTGTGTAATAATATATTCATCATCTGGAACAACCCCAATTAAGTTTATTGATAATAAGTCTACAATATCATCTACATCCATCATTTCGCCTTTTTTTATCATGTTTGGTCTAATTCTATTAATTACCAATTCTGGATTCTTTATTTCTGATGATTCCAATAGTCCAATAATTCTATCAGCATCACGAATAGCAGAAATTTCAGCTGTTGTAACAACAATAGCTCTATCTGCACCTGCTATAGCATTTTTAAATCCTTGTTCAATTCCTGCTGGACAATCAATTAAAATATAATCAAATTCTTCTTTTAGTTTTTTTGTTAATTCTTTCATTTGTTCTTCATTTACTGCACTTTTATCTCTTGTTTGAGCTGCTGGTAATAGGTATAATTCTTTAAATCTTTTATCTTTGATAAGAGCTTGTCTTAATTTACATTTTTCTTCTACAACATCAACAATATCGTATACTATCCTGTTTTCTAGTCCCATAACAACATCTAAGTTTCTTAAGCCTATATCTGTATCTATTAGAACTACTTTTTTGCCTTCTACTGCTAAACTTGCCCCTAAATTTGCTGTTGTTGTTGTTTTTCCTACTCCACCTTTACCAGATGTGATTACAATTACTTGTCCCATAATTTTTCTCATTCCTTTCTAGGATTTACTATGCTCAAATTTTGATTACTAATATCATATAACGAAATTGTCCAAAAGTCAATTAGGTTTGCATAAAAAAACGGAAAAAAGCACAGATTAGAGTTATATTTAACTTCAATCTGCACTTTTATATCTAACTTTATTTTTTTAGTAATACACACCTAAATCCATATGGATAATTAGCTTCTCCTTTTGTAGAATTAAATGAAAACATTCCTGCACTTGCTCCAGAATCAAACCATCCACCTCTTATCATAAATAATTGATCTGTATTTGGGAAAAGAGAATCTCCTTCAAACCAACTAGTTTTAGCAGCTCCTGCTAAAGAAGTTTCATGAATAGCAGTTCCATAAATTTTATTATTCATTTCATAATTTGATTGTGCTACATCAATAATTTCTTCACTAGTTTGTTCTCCTTTTTTATATACCATTGTATATTCTGTATTTCTTTCATCTGCAATATAAGAAGCTGTAGTCTCCCATAGTCCACCACTTAAATCATATATTCCATAAATATTTCCTGTTGTACTTGCTCCTTGTCCACCTTTTTGATCCCATGTATACACACCTTCTGAAGTTGGTGTATTTTTAGTAGTATTATTAATATTGTCAATTGTTGTTATTACAGCTCCTTCTTCTGTACTTCCTGTTGTAACTCCTGTTACAGCATGTACATCCTTTTGTTCATCTCCAAAATTTATAGAAACATTATTTAACTTAATATTGTTTATCTGAATATCATCTTCACCTAATCCATATTGACTTTGTGCTAAATAAGCTATTGCTCCCCATTCACTATCTTTCATTAAATGACTATCTGCTGTATCTGTAAATCCATAAATATTTGCAGTCTCCGTTAATGTTTTTGAAATATTAAATGCTTCATTATAGCTTACATTTCCCATTGAATAATTTATACCTTTAAAAGTTGGATATCTGTCATTGCTGTCATCATCTTGTGAATATCCTGCTTCAAATTTTGCTACCCATATACCTGATAATTCTTCATTCCATCCCCCATTAGCATATCCAGTAGATGCTTCATTTGTAAATGCTGGATGTACTATATAATCATTTGCAGTTTTTTGTCTTTGTGCTGTTTTTTTATTTCCATTAGCATCATAATATTCATCTGAAGTTCCAATCAAAAATTTTATTCTAATAAGACCTGCTGTTTTAGTAGTACCATCACCATTATATTCTGGTTGACCTTCTATTTTATATGCAAATCTTGGTATCCACACCCACATACTACCATCTTGAGTTTGTGCATTTGCCCATCTTTTATCTTCATAAGAATACCATTTGTTTTCATCAAATTTTTCATCTGTTTCTTGTATTACTTGCCCTTTTTCATCATCAGTTGGTGATTCGAACATAATTTTCTTCATTCCTTCCAATAACTCAGGTGCATTAGCAACACTAGTCCTTAGAAAATCTTCTTCGCTTTGTTTGTCTGTATAATATATTTTTTCACGATCCCCATCCTTTATTAAAATTCCTTTTACATAAAATACATTATGAGTTTGTTCATTTACAATGTATAAATCTTTACATTTATTGGCTGTATCTTCGTTTAAATCTTTTATTTTTTGATAATCTTTACCAAAATGCAAACTTACTCCCTGCATTGCCTGCAAATCAATTACATAAAATTTACTGGATAATTCTGACGAGCTTAAAATATTTGACAAATTTTCAATATTTTTATATTGTATACTCCCTGGCAATTCTCCATATTCATTATAAAAATCAGATACTTTTTGTGTTAGATTTTCGATATCACTACGCAAATATACTAATTGCTGTAAATCCGTATTATTTCTTAGGTTCAAAGTTACTGTAAAAGATAATATAAGTATCGCTACAACCGTAACAGCTAATGAAAGAATTGTGATTCCATTTTCTTTTCTATATTTCATCTTTTGCACATCCCTTCCTTTTTAACATAAGTGTACTATTATTTTATTTTTTTTTCAATAGTTTTCTTCTAATATTTGATAGATTTTTTCTCTTTGCTTAGCAATTTTATTTTCTTTTAATACCAAAATCCATATGTATATTATAATAAAAATAATTGCAACATTAAAATTGAAATATAAAGAAATAATTGCAAAAATTGTCAATAATATTGAAAATACCATTGAAATATTTTTACTATAACAGTTTGCTTTTCTTTTTCCTCTAATTATTTCAATTAATCCTTTTACAATTCGCCCACCGTCTAGTGGATATATTGGAATCATATTAAATAAAAATATAAATATATTTGCATATATAATTTCTAACTGCCTTGTAATTTCAATTGGAATATTAATAGTAATTGCTATTATAATTAAATTTGTTAGTGGTCCCGCGAGTGCTACTAGTATTTTTTTTAATTCAAACCTGTTCGCCTTTCCTATTTTTCGGTTGATATCTCCTGCAGGTATTTTAAAATTTATTGTAACTCCTACTGGTATTATTTCCAATTTTTCAGGTTTCATTTTCAGAAAAATACCTGCTAATAAATGACCTAATTCATGCAATAATACAAATATCATCATTAACATATAAATTTGTATTTGTTTTGTTAATAAAAAAATAATTATAATTAAAAATAATTTTAAATCAATTTTAAATCTCATAATTTTCTCTTTCTTTATAATTCTAGTATCTTTTGCGCATTAACTGTTCTCTCTTGATAACGTATTTCAAAATGTAAATGTGGTCCTGTGGAATTGCCTGTTGAACCTACCTCTGCTATTTCTTGCCCTTGCATTATATGATCTCCTTGTTTTACATATATGTTATTGCAATGTGCATAAATAACACTAACTTCTCCAATCTGAACTTTCAAATGTTTTCCATAATCTCCTTCTTCTGAAACTAATACAACTTCCCCTTCTGTACTTGCATAAATTTTTGTTCCTAAACTTGCTGCTATATCTGTGCCTGTATGATTTTTTGGTACACTTCCTGTGGCTGTTTCTCTATATCCATATACTGAACTAATTTTTCCTGATATTGGTTTTATAAATGCTGTTGTGTTTTTTACATTTTGTATATCCTGCTCTTCTTGTGTTAATGGTACTTGCACTTGTTCCTGTTCTTTAACTTCTTCAGCTCCCCCTATTGCTTCTTCTGGTTTTTCTTCTTGTACTTGCTGATTTTCCTGTTCTTGTTGCACTGGTTCTCCTTGCAAGTTTTGCTGAAACGTAATAATTCCATTTTTTACTGCTTCATATATTTCTCCAAAATTTGTATCATATGATAAAATCTCTCTTGCTTTTTGAATAAAATTCTGAGAAAAAAAGTTTTCACTATTCTGCACTATATATACTGTCATATAAATACAAACACAAATGATTATTTGCATTATCATTTTTTTTAATAATCTTACATCTTTTTTTGTATCATTTATTGGTACTTTTTGTGTTCTATTTTGTAATTCATTTAAACCTTTTCTTCTTAAATAAATTTCCTCAGCTCGTCTAACTTTTTCTTCTACTGACAGTACTCTTTCCATACAAAAAACACCTCTTTCTCTGTCATACCATGTCCTTTTTAATGGTATTCAAAGTGAGATGTTTTTATGCTCTATTTTATAAATAAAAAAAACATTTCTACTATACTCATAAATGATGTAATAAATAAGTATTTTTTCATTTTTTCATATTTGCGATTCATTTTTTTACTTAGCATTTCTTTCTTTTTATTGTTTTCTAATTTAGTCATATAGTGACTAACTATCATTTCTGCTTCTTTTACTACATAATCTTTTGGTTTTAAATTTTCTTTTGAATTTGCTTTTTTAACATTATTAGCTTCATTTTCAATATGATTTTGCATTTCTATTTCGTCAACTTTTATATTTTTCTTTAAAACAATTATAGCCTCTTCAACCATATTTGATGGCACATTTTTTAATACCATCATATTTTTTAAATTACTTGTTTCCATTTACCTTCATTCCTTTCCGGCACAAATCCAGTGTGAAAAAGAATTTGCCCTAAAAATTATGTATATATTTTAATTATTTCCATAATTTTCAAGTTTATACATTCCATCCTATTTTTTACCCGGTGTAATTACAATATTTAATTGATTATCATTTTTATAATTTTCAGTTAGTTTTTCTGAAAAGCTTGCTAATTCATCTGGTATAAAAATAGTTGTATAATTATTTTTCTTTAATTCTTCAATTTTGTTATCAATTTGCTCTGGACTGTCAATTTCAAATACATCAAATCCAAATCCTTTTAGCATTCTATAATTTTTTGTATCATCTTTACACTTTAAAAAAATCATTTTCATATTTTATCACATCCATTTTCAACCATGTTTTTATTAGTATACATTTATTTTTCGTTTCCTATACAACAAAAAAACTAGAGTTTTAAAATTACTCTAGTTTCTTATACCTTCCTATGCTGTTTTGAATTCAAGTCGTAGTTTATCTGCAATCATTGCTATAAATTCACTATTTGTAGGTTTACCTTTGCTTGCTGAAATCGTATAACCAAATATATTTTCAACTGCTTCTTGTTGACCTCTCCCCCATGCTACTTCAATCGCATGACGTATTGCCCTTTCTACTCTACTAGGTGTTGTATTATATTTTGTTGCGATTTGAGGATATAAACTTTTTGTGATTTGATTTATAATATCTATATCATTTACTACCATAATAATTGCTTCTCTTAAATATTGATATCCCTTAATATGTGCTGGGACACCAACTTCATGTATCATATTTGTTACTAATGCTTCTAAGTTTTGTTTATAATTTTTCTTTCCATCTGCTATTGATATATATTGTTGTTTCGAATCTTTGGATAAAAATCCATTTCCACTACTTGATGGTACATAGTTTTTTATTTGTCTAATTCTGTTAATAAGAACTTCTATATCAAAAGGTTTTACAACATAATATTCTGCTCCCAATGAAATAGCTCTTTGGGTAATTTTATCTTGTCCAACAGCTGATAGCATAATACAAGTTGGTTTCTTTTCCGTTTCCATTTTGCTTATCTTTTCTAATACACCAATTCCATCTAAATGTGGCATAATTATATCAATTATAGCAATATCTGGTATTGTATTAGTTATCATGTCAACTGCCTCTACACCATCTTTGGCAATTCCTATAACCTCCATATCTTCTTGCTTTTCTAAATATCTAGCAAGAGTTTTGCTAAATTCCTGGTTGTCATCTGCAATTAATAAGGTAATTTTTTCTTTCATAGTTTCCCTCCTAAAACTTTTCTATGGTATTTTTCACAACTGGAATTATACCTTCTATTTTGAGGGATTGCAAGAAAATTGTAAATTTTTTCCAATTTTGTTTATGAAACCGTCATTTTATTATACTTTTTTCTATATATTTTTTATCAAATTCTTTCCATTCTACTAAATTTATATGTTTTGTTTCAAAATCCTTCAATAACCTCTCTTTTGCATCTTCTTCTAAAGAAATATTACATACAACATTTTCCTCATAAACTACATTTTCTATGTTGATTTCATTTTTTTGGCAATAATATTTAAATTTTTCATATTCAGGATAAGAAATAGTCACCTGCATTTGAATACCTAAAACTTTTACTACTTTTTCTGCTGTATCTATTGCCTTCATAGTTGCATCTGAATACGCTCTAACTAGCCCTCCTGTTCCTAGCAATATACCTCCAAAATATCGCGTTACAATCACAACAATATTGCACAATTCATTTTTTTGCAAAATATTAAGCATTGGAGCTCCCGCAGTTCCAGATGGTTCCCCATCATCACTAGATCTTTCTATCAAAGTTTCACCTTCTAAAACACGATAAGCCATACAATGATGTCTTGCATCATGATATACTTTTCTAATTTTATTTATTTCATTTTCGGCTTGTTCTCTACTCTCTACTGGTATTATATTTGCAATAAATCTTGATTTTTTCTCTGTAATTTCTGCAACTATTTGTTTTTTTATTGACAAGAATTGATTCATTTTTAATTACACTCCTCTCCAGGGTAAAAAAGAAACAAGTACTGCTAGGAATGCTAGGCAAATTGCCACAGATTAACCTAGTTGGTTATCGAGGACAATTTGTCCGACGCATGACAACGCAGGACGAAGTTTATTTTTTACCCTATCCCTGCAACATGTCCAGTAGAATATGCAATCTGCAAATTAAATCCACCTGTATAAGCATCTACATCTATTATTTCTCCTGCAAAATACAATCCATTTACAAGCTTTGATTCCATCGTTTTTGGGTTTATTTCTTTAATTGTAATTCCACCACTTGTAATAATCGCCTCTTCAATAGGTCTAAAACCTTTCACTGTTACTTCAAAGTTTTTCAAAATTTGTAATAACTTCATTCTTTCATTTTTCGTAACAGTATTAATTTGCTTTGTTGGATTTATTCCTGTTTCGTTAATTATTGTATTAATTAATTTTTGTGGCAACAATTTATCTAAACTATTTTTAAATTGCTTATTTTTTTCTTCAGAAAAATCTCTTAAAATTCTATCGTCCAATTTTTCAGATGACAATGCCGGCTTTAAATCAATATGCAAAATAATATTACGATTTTTTAATAATTCATCTATATTTTTATATCTTATTAAATGTGCTGAACCACTTAATATAATAGGTCCTGAAACTCCAAAATGAGTAAATAACATTTCTCCAAAATCTTGATAAATTATTTTATTTTTTACTTTATCAATAAATTGTATTGCAACATTCTTCAAAGATAGTCCCTGTAATTCCTTACATTTTTCTTTTTCAAAAACCTCTAATGGAACTAATGAAGGTCTGATATTAGTTATTGTATGTCCTAAAGATTTAGCTATTTTATAGCCATCACCTGTTGAACCAGTAGTTGGATAACTTTTTCCACCTGTTGCTAATATCACTTTATCTGCAAATACTGTTTGCTTTGATGTTTTTACACCTTTAACTACTTTTCCATTTTCATTCTCTTCTGTTATGATTTTTTCCACTTTTTCCCCTGTCAATATGTGGACATTTAATTCTTTTAATCTCTTAATAAAACAATTCAAAACATCTTGTGCTTTATCTGTAACAGGAAAAACTCGATTTCCTCTTTCTTCTTTAACTGACAATCCTTGCTTTTTTAAAAATTGTATTATATCTTGATTTGTGTATTGTTCAAAACTACTATATAAAAACATACCATTTCCTGGTACATTTTTAATAAAATCTGACATTTCTAAAGAAGATGTAATATTACATCTTCCCTTTCCTGTAATTAACAACTTCTTTCCTAATGAAGGCATCTTTTCAATCAAAGTTACCTTATTTCCATTTTCTGCAGAAGTGATTGCTGACATCATTCCAGCAGGACCACCGCCAATAACAATTACATTCATATTTGCATTCATTCCTTTACAATCATACATATAGAAAATAATTAAATTTTGGCAAGGATACTTTTATTTTAAAGGCAAGGGCGCATACTTTTTGTATGTAACCGCGTTTAAAATGAAAGTTGACGTAGCCAAAATTGTAATTATTTTTTAACTAATACTAATCATTTCTTGTATAGCTTTCAAAACCCCATACTTCCCATACTCATAGGTCAATCCACCTTGCATATATGCAATATATGGCTCTCTAATAGGTCCATCACAACTTAATTCAATTGTTGAGCCTTCTGTAAAAGTCCCTGCTGCCATAATAACTTTATCTTCATATCCCCCCATATCTGCTGGTTCTGGTACAACTTGACTATCAATTGGAGAGCCTTTTTGAATACCTTGGCAAAATTTCACTAATTTTTCTTCACTTCCTAGATGAATAGTTTGTACAATATCTGACCTAGGTTCATCATATTTTGGATCTACTTTATATCCTAATTCTTCTAAAATTCTACTTGCAAATACAGCTGTTTTTATACTACTTGCAACAACTTGTGGTGCGAAAAATAGACCTTTTAAAAAGTTCGTATTTTGACCTAATGATGGTCCAATTTCTTTACCAATCCCTGGTGCAGTTAATCTTTCTGCACACAATTCTATTAAATCTTTTCTTCCTACAATGTATGCCCCACTTGTGGCAATCCCTGCCCCTAAATTTTTCATAAGTGATCCTACGCAAATATCTGCTCCAACTTCAATTGGTTCTTTTTCTTCTACAAATTCTCCATAACAGTTGTCAACCATTATAATTACTTCTTTATTAATTTCCCTTATTTTTTGAATTACTTTTTCTATTTGTGTAATTGTTAAACTTTTTCTAGTAGAATATCCTCTTGACCTTTGAATTTCTATTAACTTAATATCATTTTTCTTTATTGTTTCTTGAATTTTTTGAATGTCAAATTCATTATCTATCAACTCTATTTGCTCATATACAACACCATAAGATTTTAAAGAACTTTTACTTGGATTTTCACCTAACCCAATTACTGTTTGCAATGTATCATATGGTGCTCCAGTTATGCTAAGCATAATATCATTTGGATGCAATAAAGCTGATAAGCATATAGATAAGGCGTGTGTACCTGATATAAATTGACTTCTTACTAAGCTATCTTCAGCTTTGAATATTTGTGCATAAATCTCCTCTATTTTATTTCTTCCTGACTCATCTATTCCATATCCTGTTGAAGAATTTAAATGCATTTCTTGTAAATTGCATTTTTGAAATGCTTCTATCACTTTAATACTATTTACTTCACATATTTTTTCAATTTGCTTAAATTGTGGTTCTATTTGTTTTTCTACTTCTTTTGATAATTCTTTTATTTGTTCTTTCATAATTATTAGCATTCCTTCCAAAATTTAAATTTTTACTTTTTTATTTTACTATATTATTCTAGTTTTTACAATACGTATCTTGATTTTTTATGTAAATAGCGGTATAATATAAGTATACCCAATAGGGTAAATATTATTTTTTATTAAGGAGGGCCCATTATGATTAGGCTTAATCTCAAAGAAAAGTTACCAGAATTGAAGTACCTTTGCACGGTTTTAAACCGGCTAAGCATTCAAGGGAACAGTACTACTGTAAAAATTAAACACAGTATGAATCGCTATTATGTGCAAATTGAAGTGCACAGAGGCAGAAAATACTCTTTTATAAGTGTACGACGTCCCATCGCAGAAGTAGACTCTGAAACTAAGGCTGAAATATCAAAAATTTCAGCAAATGACATTTTATCCTTCGAAACAGATGACGAGGGGAATTTCATTAACATAAATATTTACAAGCAGTTTAATCAAATTCCATATCAACAAGAAATGCCCGTACCGCCCACATTCATTTTATCAGCCCTTGACTGCAAAAGCGACATAATAGACGTAATTAACTATAAATTCATATTAAGAAAAAATTTCAATGAAATGGAAATTTTAAAAAACATTTTTAATATCTTTTTACGTAAAAATTATTTTTGTATGATGTCTCTTAGAAAAGAAAAACATCTAACTATTAACTTTTTTGAACCTAAAGAGACACAACCAACCATTTCAGTGGGAATTGGTCTATGGATTCCAAAAAAGAATTCAAAGCTATACAACTTTTTGGGAAAAACATATTACGAAAACTCAATAATGAAATTCAACCAGATCTCAAGCAGAACAACCTTTACAGGAATGTTCTGCATTAATGAAATCTTAGAGCGGCCCGCCTTAGAGTTCAGGGCAATTTTGGAGCAACCAAATAAATAAAATACGCCCGGAATTACAAAAAAAGCTAGTGCCTGTACATACAGGCTGAAGTGGTAAGATGAAAGTAGACACAAAAAGTCTGCTTTCATTTTTTTGTGTTAAAATAAATTCAAAGGAGGATAA
>CANQTV010000004.1 GCA_947626875.1 uncultured Clostridia bacterium
TGTCTGAGTTTACTCTGTAACCAACAGATATGACTGCATCTAAATTATAATATTTAACATTTCTCTTTACTTCTCTAGTTCCTTCTTTTTGAACTACCGAGAATTCCTCGGTAGTTAATTTTGGGTTTAATTCAAAATCTTTATATATGTTCTTTAAATGTAATCCTACATTATCAGAAGTACAATTATACAATTCTCCCATAGCTTTTTGAGTTAGCCATAAATCTCCTTCTTCAAATCTTACTTGTATTCCTTTTTCTTTTTTTTGCATTTCAAATATTAAAAATTCAGCAGAACTACTTCGTATTATTAAATTTTTATTTTTCTCACTATTATTATCTATCAACTATTTCACTCCTGTTTATTAATTAAAAAACTTCATTGTTTGTTTTCACTTGACTTATTAAATAATTCTAGCTATTATTTTAAATGTAGAACAGCTACGCACTCCACATGGCTTGTAAATGGAAACATGTCTACAGGTATAATTTTAGTAATTTGATATTCCTCTTCAAATAAATGTAAATCTCTTACTAATGTTGCTGGATTACAACTAATATATACTATTTTTTTGGGTTTTACTTGCAAGATATTTTTAATAGAATTATTGTCTAGTCCTTTTCGTGGTGGATCTACCATAATTACATCTGGTATAATATGCTTTTCTTTTAATAAATTTTGTAAAACTTTTTCTACATCACCTGCTATAAATTCAGCATTTTCTATATGGTTGTTTTGTGCATTTTCTTTTGCCATTTTTACTGCTTCTTCAACAATCTCAATTCCATATACTTTTTTAGCATATTTTGCCATAAATAATGAGATTGTACCAATTCCACAATATAAATCAAATACAATATCTTTTTTTGAAATATTGGCTGATTCTACGCCTATCTTATATAATTTTTCTGCTTGTATTGGATTTACTTGGTAGAATGAAAATGGTGATATTTTAAATTCAAATTCTCCTAATCTATCTGTAATGTATCCTTCACCATATATAATTTGATTTTCTTTTCCTAAAATGACATTTGTGTTTTTCATATTAGAGTTTATTAAAATTGTTTTTAGTTCTGGGAATTTGTTTGTTAAATATGTTACAAATTCATTTTGTTTTTGCATTTGTTTTCCATTTATTACAAGAATACACATATATTGATTTGTTTTTATTCCTGCTTTTACAACAATATGTCTTAATAACCCTTTTCCTGTTTTTTCATCATATATAGAGAAATGATTGTCTATCCAAAATGAAAAAGCGCTTTTAGCAATTTCTTGTGCTGTTTTGTTTTGAATAATACATGTTTCTACTGGGATAATTTCATGTGTTCTATTAGCAAATACTCCTATTTGTGGATTTCCATTTTTATCGATTCCTACTGGAAATTGCACTTTATTTCTATAGTAATATGGTTGTTCCATTCCTATTGTTTTATCTACTTTTATTTTTGTTTGTAATGTTTTGTTTACTAAATTTTGTACTGTATTTTGTTTTATTTCTAAAGTTTTTGGATATGTTATGTGTCTTAAGCTACATCCACCACATCTTTTATATGTATTACAGTCTGCTTCAATTCTGTTTGGTGATGATTTTATTATTTCTAAAATTTTTCCAAATGCATGTGATGTTAATACTTTTACTATTAAGATTTTTACTTTTTCTCCTTTTATGCTATTTGGAATGAAGATTGTAAATCCATCTATTTTTGCAATTCCTTCACCTTCATATCCATTGTCAATAATGTCTACAATATATTCTTTATTTTTTTCTACTGGCATTTCTACTCCTTTTTTTTGCATTATATCACAAAATTGAGTAAATAGCAATAATGAAAAAGACTAGAGTTTGCTTCTCTAGTCTTTAATCAGTCACAGTCCATATAAGCTATATAATTAAGCTTCCATATCTTCTTCTAAGATAGTGTCTGCATCTTCTGGTAATGTGTTTTCATCAATTACTTCTTCATCATCTTCTATATCTTGTTCATCATCTGAATCTTCTTGTACTGTATTTTCTTGTGTCTCATCATCTTCTACTAAATTTTCAATTAAGTTTTCTTCTACTTCTTCTACATTTTCTTCTTCCTCTTCTCCATATTCATCATATTCTTCTTCATATTGTTCTACATCTATTGTACTATCTTCTTTTGCATTTTCTGAATTTTGTATTAATTTGATAGAACCTATAATTATTGCTATAATTATTGCAATTATTGTAACTCCTATTAATATACATTTCCACATTTTGATTTTTATTGGTTTTTTAGCTTTAATATCTTGCATTATAATTTCTTCAATATTATTTTCTCTTCTATCTTCCTTTCTTCTATCTTCTCCATTTCTTCTGTCTTCTCCCATTTCATTTTCCTCCTTTTAATTTTTTTTTATTTTATCATATTTATTTTATTTTGTATCTAATGTAATATTATTTTAATAAAATTGTAATATTATTGTAAATTTAAAATAGAGATAGATTTCAAAATCTATCTCTATTTTATCTCTATTGCAGTTATCTGATTTCTATGTTTTACTTTCAGTATATTTTATTTTCATTGTTTCTGCATGAGTCATTCCATTGTTATCTGATATTTCAAGTCTTATATATCCATATCCATTAATTATTTTTACTTTTTCTAAAGATACTTCATCAGCTATAACATCATATTTAGAAGCCCAAGTAGTATTACTATTTTTAATAGTTTCTTCATAACCTGAATTTTTGTTTTTCTTAGCAGTTACTTTTACTGTTTTTATTCCCGTATTATCAGATAAAGATAAACTCATCTTTTTTCCTGTTGAATTTAATTTGCATGTTATTCTTGGTGAATTATCTAACCTATACCAATCCCCATTTTCCTTTTTATTTAATCTTGTTATCCCTACTATACTGTTTATTGCTTGACCATTATTATCTGTTGATTTAATTCTAAATTTTACTTTTTTGTTTAGTGTGAATTTATTTGCTGCTACATTTAATGTTTTAGTTGTTACTTTTTTACTGCTAGAACTTTCTGACCAACTTTTTAATGATGTATATTTTTTCTTACTTGTGTCATACTTTTCAATTGTTATGGATTTAATCCCTGAACCATTATTTTTGTTACTGTTTATTGTAAAGCTAACTTGTGATTTGTCTGTTCTTTTTATAGTTATTGATGGGGCTTGTGCTGCTATTGATGCTTTTACTGTAGTCTTTGTTGTTTTTGGTTTTGTTGTTGTGTCTGGTTTTGTTGTTGTGTCTGGCTTTGTTGTTGTGTCTGGTTTTTTGGTTTCTTCTTTTGGTACATATTGTAATCTTAATGTTTCGTTACGAGACTTGTTACTTTGGTCTGTAACTTTTACTCTTATATAGTAGTATCCATTAACTAACGCTGCCTTTACTGGTAAATTAAAGCTACCTGTAACTTCTTCATTTGCTTTTGTATTTTTATATGTTTTACTCATTATTGCTGTATTATATCCAGAGCTTGTATTTGCTTTTGCATCTACTTGTATAGATTTAATTACTGAATAGTCTGTTGCTGTGAATTCTATCTTATCTTTTGCTGTTAGTTTGTATGTTATTCTTGGAGAGTTGTTTAGACTATAGTAATATTTTTTATTTCCTTCTGTTTTTGCTTTACTTAATTTTTTTAATTCTATTGTCCTGTTTATTGCTCTACCATTATAACTTTGTGCTGAAATTTTAAATTTTATGTATTTACCTTTAGTAAGTTGTGATTCTTTTATCTCTAAGGTTGTTTCTTTTGTTGTAGTTTTTCCTGAAAATGAATCTATTGTGTTACTATATTCTTTTTTGTTTTCATTATATTTTTCAACTGTTGCAGATTTTATTCCATCTGCACTTTTTACAGTTAAAATAACCTTTTTTGCGTTATTTCGAGCTATACTAATAGATGGTGCTTTTGATATGATTTTTAGTTCTTTTGTAGTTGATTTTACATTATTGTCTTCATCTGCATCTGGCTCATCTACACCTGGTTCATCTTCTTCTGGTTCTTCTTCTGGCTCTTCGGTCTTTGGTTCTTCTTCTGGTTCTTCTTCTGGTTCTTCAGTCTTTGGCTCTTCTTCTGGTTCTTCTTCTGGTTCTTCAGTCTTTGACTCTTCTTCTGGTTCTTCTTCTGCCTTCTTAGCTTCTTCCGCTTTCTTAGCTTCTTCTGCCTTCTTAGCTTCTTCCGCTTTCTTAGCTTCTTCTGCTTTCTTAGCTTCTTCCGCTTTTTTAGCTTCTTCTGCTTTCTTAGCTTCTTCTGCCTTCTTAGCTTCTTCTGCCTTCTTAGCTTCTTCCGCTTTCTTAGCTTCTTCCGCTTTTTTAGCTTCTTCTGCCATCTTAGCTTCTTCTGCTTTCTTAGCTTCTTCTGCCTTCTTAGCTTCTTCTGCTATCTTAGCTTCTTCTGCCTTCCTAGCTTCTTCCGCTTTCTTAGCTTCTTCAGTTTTTGCATTTTTACTAGTAACTTTTAATTCTTCTACACGTTTCATGCCTGATGCATCTTCAATTGTTATTCTTAATTCAGAAGAACCTTCTGTTAAATTTATTTTCTTTAAATCCGCTACTACACTTGGTGTCACTTCTTTTAATCCTGTTTTATTTACCAATGTTTCATATTTATTATCTTTTTTATACTCAACTTTAATAGCAACTACTTTTGAATTGTCTTTTGCTTGAATAAGAATTTTTCTGTCATTTGCTGTACTATATGTTACCCTTGGTGAATTATCTACAGAATAATACTGTCCATCTTTGTTTTTACTTGTTAATCTTTTTAGTTTTAAGATTCTTTTTAAAGTATAACCATTATTGCTTATTGCTGTTATTCTAAATTTTGCAGAATTTCCTTTTTTTAGTATTTTATCTGAAGATATAGATAATTGTTTTTCTTTTGCCCCATTTGCAAGTTCTTTTACTACATTTTCATATTTTTTACTAGTTGTATTATATTTTTCTAATTGTACTGATTTGATACCATAGGAATTTTTAAAATCTAAAATTAATTTATTTTTGTTTTTTAAATTTAAATTAACAACAGGTGCTCTTTGTAAAGTTAATTTATAAGTTATTTTGGCTGATGATATTGGTGTCACTGGTGTCACTGGTGCCACTGGTATTTCTGTTTCTTCTTTTTCCCCTACAAAGGTATCTTTCCATACATAATTACTATATTTTTGATTTTTGGTAGATTCCATTAAAGTTTGGAATACTCTTGTTTCTTTTTTCCCGGTTTTATCTTCTACTTCTATTTTATATGTTGCTTTTTCAACTTTTGAACGGAATGTAAATGTTACAATAGTTGCATCCTCAATCTTTGTTACTTCTTTTGCTTTATCCATGGTCTCTGATGATTTTTTATACAATAATTTATAATTTATTATAGATTGTGCTGTATTATTAGTTAAAACATAGTTACCACTGTTATTTTTTTGATAAACTTTTATGCTTTTGATTTTACTGTAATCTTTAATTTCTATTGTAGCATCTCCAACATATCTTTGTCCTTCAGTTTTATTTGCACTAATGCTTATTCTTGGTGCTCTATTTACGATAAATTTGCCTGTTGCATTTTTTGTTATGCTCAAATTATCTGTAAAAGTTTTATCTGTCTGGTCTGTAATTTCAATTTTGAAGTCACCTACTGTTGCTATAGTAAATCTACCTTTTGTTGTTTGATTTTTGTCCTTTCTCACCGTTGAAAATGTTTGTTTTTTACCATTTACTTTGATTTCCTTTAAACCGCTGTAGTCAATAGCTGTTAAAGTAATTTCTTTTTCTCCAGATTTTACTGATAATCTAGGTTGTAAATTCATTGCAAAAGCTTTTGTTGCTAGTGCTGTTGCACTTATTATAAGTAATCCAAACGTTGTGATACTTAGTTTTTTCATAAAATTATTCATAAAAATCATCTCCTATCTCTTTCACATAATTTTATTATAGCATATTTATGTATATTTGTCAATATTTGGGCTTATTTGTATGTGGTTTTTGACACTTTATAAAAACATAATAAAAACCTATCACATTTTATTTGTGATAGGAGTTTTCCCTATTTTAAATAAATACTTGGATCTACTTGTACATTATCTTTTAATATTTCAAAATGCAAATGTGGTTCATCACTACTTTCAAATGCTGCTGTGTTTCCTACTGTTCCTAGGCTCTGTTCTTTTTCTACTTTTTCACCTTCAACAACAAATTCTGATGTTAAAAGATTTGAATATACAGTTTGAAATCCATTATCATGTTCTACTACAATCGTTAAGCCATATCTTGGATCATTTTTTATGCTTTTTACTGTTCCCGCTTCTGCTGATTTTACAACTGTTGTTTTATCTGCTTTGATATCAATACCTGTATGAATTACCCATTCTTGTAATGTTTCAGAAAATAATAAATTTTCTTTTGCATATTCTTTCATAATGTCTCCTTCTACTGGTTTTACAAATTGTAGTTCTCGTTGCTTAGGTTCTTCTTTTATTTCTGTATTAGTAGTTGCTGTATTAGAAGTATTTGTTTTTTTAGTTGTAGTATTTTTATTTGTCATGTTGACTGTATTTGTTGTACTAGTTGTATTATTTTTGCTTGTTGTATTTTTTACTGTATTTGTATTTGATTGTTCATTTTTTAATTCATTTTGTGATTCATTAACGCTTTTTCCCATCTCTGTAGTTGTTGTTTCTGTTTCTTCTGTATTGCTATTATAATTGGTTGTAGTATTTTCACTTGTTCTATTTGCTAGACTAGCAATTTGTTCTGTATTTAATGTTCCTTCTTTCACTTCTTCTGTTAAACTTTGGCTATAAATCAGTAATCCTATTACAATAACTGTTAAAACTAATACACCTATTGTTGCGTATTTAATAATTTTATTCCCCATATCTTCATTTTGTTTATTTCTTCTCATATATATCCTCCTTCAAAATTAATGTTATTACCATTATTTCCTTTTTTTAGAAAAAATATACATAAAAAGAAACTTTATATCTGATTTATGTCTTTTATCTCTACATTAGTATAAAAGTGGTGGATAATTTCTTCTGCATTTTTTCCTTGTTTTGCTAAACTATCTGCACCTGTTTGACTCATTCCAACTCCATGTCCATATCCTTTTACATTAAATGTAATTTGATTATTTTGCTTTATGATTTCAAAATTAGTAGATTTTAGTCCTAATATTGTCCTTGTTTCTACACCTGACAAATTATGGTTTCCAAATTTTATTGTTTTTACTCTCCCACTTTCTGTGTATTCTAAAATTTTTAAATCATCATTATTTGCAAAATTTATTTGAATATCTTCATATTTTGTTTTTATTTTATTTATTATTTCTTCATAACTAAAAGTTGCTTCAGATGAATATTGTGTATATGCTTCTTCTCCTGATGTCTCTACAACTTGCAAATATGGATAGTTACTGCCACCCCATACATTTACTGGCATTTCTGTTGTTCCCCCACTATTAGAATGAAAAAAAGCGTTGATTACCTGATTATTATATGTGACAATTTTGCCTTTGGTTTCATTTACTGCTTCAGTAATTTTCTTCCAGTTTTCTTCTCTTTTACTTTCCTCCCATTTTGCAAGTCTATCTTCTTTTGAAATCCATGCCTGGCAACAACTACTACTGTCACATATATCACTATTGTCATGTTTTTTATTGTTTACTTTATATATGGTATATGTTCTGGCAACCATTGCTTGTGCTTTTAATGCTTCTTTCTCAAATGTTGCTGGCATTTCTGCTGATACAACATTACATAAATATGTTTCTAAATTGACTTCTTCTATTTCTCCTGTTTTACTGTGTAATAATTTGATTTTGCTATATTTTCCTTCTGGAATTTCTTCTACTTTTTTGGTTTCTTTTTCTTCAGATGTATTCTCTTCTATAATATTTTGTGGTGAGGATGTTTGTTTACTGGTATTTGTGAAAATAGCAGGTAAAATAAAGCAAACAACAATTAGACTTAATATATATACTAATATCTTTTTCATTGTTCCTCCTACCCAACATCTGATAATAATGTTCTCATTTTATTTAAAATTTTTCTTTCTGTTCTTGATACTTGTACTTGACTAACACCTAATATTTTTGCTACTTCTGTTTGCGTTTTTTCTTTATAAAAACGTAATAAAATAATTTGTTTATCTTTTGGATTCAATCCATCAATTGCTTCTTTTAATGCTATTCGATTTGTAATTTTTTCTTCTTCATTTTCTCCTGTAGAAATTTTTTCAATTAGGCCTATTCCTTTCTCCCCTTTTTCAGATTGATATACACTGTCTATAGATTCAATTGGTTTACTAGCTTCTAGTGCAATTGCAACATCTTCTTTTGCAATTTTTAACTTTTCTGCAATTTCTTCTATTGTAATGTCTTCTTTATGAATATTTCTATATTCAACTTGTATTTGTTTTATTTTTGCTTGTAATTCTTTAATACTTCTACTAATTTTTATTGTGCCATCATCTCTTATATATCTTTTTATTTCTCCTAAAATATATGGTACTGTGTATGTTGAAAGTTTTACTTCAAAACTAGTATCAAATCTTTTAATTGATTTAATAAAGCCAACACATCCTATTTGATATAAATCTTCTAATTCAAATCCTCTTCCACTAAATCTTTTTACAATACTCCATATCAATCCACTATTTTCTGTTATTAATTTTTCTAATAACTCTTTGTCACCTTGCTGTGCTTTTTGAATTGCCTCTTTATCATTTTCAAACATATTTTTTCCCTTCCTAAGGCATAGTTGTCATTTGTGGTACTCTTATTTTTTTTGACATGGTAACTTTAGTTCCTACATCAACAATAGATTCAATATTGATGGTGTCCATAAAGCTTTCCATAATTGTAAATCCCATTCCTGATCTTTCTAAATTTGGTTTTGTTGTATAAAGTGGTTCTTTTGCTATTTCAATGTTTTCTATCCCTTTCCCATTATCAGTTATTTCTATGGTAACTTCGTCTTTAGATAGTTTTGTATGTAATTTAACAATTCCAATTTCATTTTCATATCCGTGAATAATGCAATTGGTAACTGCTTCTGATACAGCTGTTTTTATGTCTGCTAATTCTTCTATGGTTGGGTCTAATTGTGATACAAAAGCAGCTACCGCAATTCGAGCAAATGCTTCATTTGCTGATTTGCTTAAAAATTCTAAATTCATTTCGTTTTCAAATTGTTCTTTCATATTTTCTCCTACTCTCTTTTTATGCTAGTGTTGTGACTGGTATTAACTTTAAAATACCACTCATTTCAAAGATTTTATTAACACTTTGTGTTAAATTTGCTACTTCTAATTTTGCACCTAATAGATTAGCAAATTTATATCTCCCTATTAAAAGTCCTATTCCGGCACTATCCATGAAAGTGACACTATCAAAATCAAATACAACTTTTCTAGGCATAAATCTTTCAATTTCATAATCTGCTTTCCTCCTTATCTTTTGGACACTATGGTCATCAATTTCTTCCGTAATTTTAAAGACTAATAGCTTGTCCTTTTCATAAAATTTTGATTCCATGTATTTTCCTCCTTTGTTTTCGTTTGGTATTATATATCAATTTACAATATTTTCCAATAGCGAAACAATAGAAGTTTTGTCGTATTGTGACAAGTTTTCGACAAATTTTTTAAAGAAAACCGGGAATTGGGGGACGCCCTTTTTTTCCCTATGCTATTTTTCCCTCTTTGTAAAAAAATAAATATTTTTATAATAATAAACAAAGAGGGAAAAATAGCATAGGGAAAAAAAGGGCGTCCCCAATTCCCGTTACATTTCATCTTCATTTGCTGTTTCATCATATTCAAATTCATAAGTAACTTCATTAGGTTTTTCTTCTGTTTTTCTTTCAACTTTTTTTACTGTTCTTTCTGCATGTTCTTTTGGTTGTTTTATCTCTTCTTCTTTCTTTCCCATTTTACGAATGATTTTTTCTGTTTCTTCTTTTTTGTTTTCAATACAGCGATTCATTGCATTATTTACTTTTTCAATTAAATCTGGAATATAATCTAATAACTTGTCTATACTTGAAGAATGATTAACTGGAATTAATTTTACATTTTCTTTTGTAATAACTAAAAATGCAATTGGATTTATGCTTACACCAGCACCACTCCCTCCACCAAATGGTAGACGATATTGAATCTCTTCTTCCTTATCTGCTTTTTTATATTCGTCAACTGTTTCTCCTTTAAATTCACTTCCTCCTGCTGCAAATCCAAATGATACCTTTGATATAGGAATGATGACAATATTATTAGATGTTTCAATTGGTTCTCCAATAATAGTATTTACATCAATCATATCTTGAATGCTATTCATAGCTGTAGTCATAAGACCTTCTATTGGATGCTCGTTCATATTTTTCAACTCTCCTTTTCTTTTTTAATATACATATTGTGGTTATAATATGTATCATTTTTATTTTAAATATACCTTCCAACTGGAAATTGATTATATTCTTGTTTTTATAAATTGGTGTTACTTCAAAATTTTGTTTATTATTTTTGTTTCTTGTTTTTTGAACTATGATTGCCAAAATGGTACTAATTATTGGAATTAAAAATGATGTTAATATTAGATTTTCTGTTCCTAATTCTATTTTGAAATTTAATTGATTTATTTGAATTTTTATGTTCTTTATAATTTCTTTAAAATCTATATCATATTTTTCTTTCTGCATCTTTTCTTTTATTTTTTCTTTTATATGCTTTTTTTGATTTAATTTTTCAAATTTATTTTGTGTTAGTTTTAGTTTAAATATTGGAATTTTACTTAAAATATATAAATAAATTGAAATTTGATATTCTTGATTAATATGTGATTCATTATATTTCAAATTTTCCACTCTAATTTGTATATTTGTTGAAATAATTAGTAAATAAATTACTAATATTAAAAAAAATGTATAAAATAAAAATAGCATATTTTCGCCTTCTTTTTTATTTTTGTTATTTTATACATAGTTTTTCCAATTTTGGAAATTTTAAACATAAATTATTAAATATGTTTTTCAAAAAAATTTTCAATTTTATTTACTTTTTTTGTCAAATCATATACAATAAGAATATAAAATTTAAAAATGGGAAACTACTAAGAAAGCGGAGGAAAACTAATGAAAAATAAAAATGAATTATCGTACAAAGATTTAAAATTAACCTGTGATGAAAGTCTTTTTAATTTTGATACAACTCAGGAAATTGAGGATATCCATACAGGTATTGGTCAGCAACGTGGTATTAAAGCTTTAGAATTTGGTCTTCAGGTTGATGTGAAGGGTTATAACTTATATTTAGAAGGTCCAAATGGCGTAGGAAAAACAATGTATACCAAAAATTACTTAGACAAAATATCTAAAAAACAAAAAGTTCCAAATGATTGGTGCTATATTTATAATTTTAATAATCCAAATAATCCTATCTCCGTTTCTTTACCTGCTGGACAAGGTAAAGAATTTAGAGATAATATGGATGGGTTTATTAAAGAAATAAAAAAAGATATAAAAAAGACATTTAATGCAGATGATTTTGAAAAAGAAAAGGCTATGATAAAACAAGAATTTGAAGAAAAACGTGCTGCTCTTCTTGAAAAATTAAATAGAGATGCATTAAAATATAATTTTCAAGTAAAAGCTTCACAAAATGGTATTTATATGATGCCTGTTATAGATGGTAAAGCTATCGAAGAACAGGAATTTGATAAATTAGATGAAGCCGTAAAACAAGAATATGAAAACAAATCTGCTATTGTGCAAGAACAAATTATGAATGCAATTAGTCAAATTAAGCAAATTGAACGTCAAGCTGATAAAAAAATTTCAGAATGGCAATCTAATATTGCTCTTTTAACAGTTAGTGCTCACATTAATTTTTTAAAGTCAAAATATAAGAGAAATAAAAAAATAAATAACTTTCTAAATGATGTAAAACAAGATGTTTTAAAAAATGTTTCTTATTTTTTAGAAGAAGACAAAATTTCTCAAAATCAAGCGATAAACCCGGCTGCTAAAAAACCAGATCCTTCTTTGAATTATCGTGTTAATTTATTTATTGATAATTCAAATTTAGATGGCAGTCCCGTTATTATGGATTCAAATTATTCTTATCATAATATTTTTGGTTCTCTAGAATATGAAAATTATTATGGTGCTTTAAAAACAGATTTTACTATGTTAAAACCTGGTCTACTACATCAAGCAAATGGTGGTTACATCATATTTCAAGCTAAAGATTTGTTATCTAGCCCTACTTGCTATGAAGCTTTAAAAAAGGCATTGCGTGTTAAAGAATTAGGAATTGAAGGTTTACCAGAACAGCGTTCTTCTATGGTAATGATTTCTTTACAGCCTGAACCAATTCCTTTAGATTTAAAAGTAATTTTGATTGGAAATAGCTATATTTATCAGACATTATTAGCAATGGATTCTGATTTTAAACAATTATTTAAAATTAAAGTAGAATTTGAGGATGATGCTCCTTTAAATGCTGAAAATGTTAATAAATTGGCTAGAATTATACATGGTTTTTGTGAAAAAAATCAACTTGCTCATTTAGATAAAAGTGCTATGGCAAAACTTGTTGAATATTCTTCAAAAATGGCTGGTAGTCACAGCAAAATTTCAACTCGTTTTGATGATTTGATTGAAATTGTTGGAGAGGCTGCTACTTGGGCAAAAATTGAAAAGTCTAAGGTCGTCACAGCAAAATATATGGATATGGCATTAAAAGAACAAATAAATCGTGTTAAAAAATATGATTCAAAATATATTGAGATGATTAAAAATGAGTCATTATTAATTGATACTTCTGGTTTTAAAGTAGGAACTTTAAATGGTTTGACTGTTATGACAATTGGTGATTATACTTTTGGAAAACCTGCTAAAATTACAGTAAATACTTATACTGGAAAAAATGGTGTTGTTAATATTGAAAGAGAAGTTGAACTTTCTGGTTCTTCTCACTCAAAAGGTGTTTTGATTTTAACAGGTTATTTGGGAGAAATGTTTGCTCAAGATATTCCTCTTTGCTTAACTGCTAGTATTTGTTTTGAGCAATTATATAATGGTGTAGATGGTGATAGTGCTTCTAGTACAGAGCTATATGGGTTACTTTCTAGCCTTTCTGGAATCCCTATTAATCAAGCAATTGCTGTTACTGGTTCTGTGAATCAAAAAGGACAAATTCAGCCAATTGGTGGTGTTAATGAAAAAATTGAAGGTTATTTCCAGATTTGTAAAATGAGAGGCTTAGATGGTTCACATGGTGTTATGATACCAATTCAAAATGTTGATAATTTACAACTTTGTGATGAAGTTTTGGAAGCTGTAAAAAATAAACAATTTCATATTTATTCTATTTCAACAATTGAAGAAGGAATTGAAATTTTAACAGGCGTTCCTGCTGGTAAAAGAGATTCTTCTGGTCATTTCCCTGCTGGTACTATCAATGACCTTGTTTATCAAAAATTAAAGAAATATGCAAATATTGTTTATGGTAAAAAATAAAATTTAGAATTGGGGACGACCTTTTTTTCCCTAGCCGGGAAGAGGGGACGCCCTTTTTTTCCTTAGTCGGGAAGAGGGGACGCCCTTTTTTTCCCTATGCTATTTTTCCCTCTTTGTAAAAAATAAATATTTTTATAATAATAAACAAAGAGGGAAAAATAGCATAGGGAAAAAAAGGGCGTCCCCAATTCCCGGTTCGTCCCCAATTTAAAATATATTTTTTAAGTCTAATGCATTTTTATCTTTTATATGTTTCAATATAAACATACTACTATCTAATTGATTTAATGCTTCTGGTGCATCTTGTTTTTCTACATAGCTTTTTAATCCTGTTAAATTAGTTTCCACTTTTTCTAATTCATTATGTTCTATATAATATGCCATATTATCATATCTTTTTTCCCAGTTTTTTTCTATTTTTTCTAAATTTTGATTTGCTACTTCCCAATTAATATTTTCATCTTCTAATATGATTTCTTCTCTTAATTTATTTAAATCTGTTGACATTTCTGTAACTGCTTGTTCTGTATAGTTTTGCGTTATATTGTTTCCGATAATAATTGCTATTACAATTATTATTAATATTGTTAATTCTTTATACATATAAATCCTCCTAATGTACTTAATTTTCTTTTTTCTGGCAAAAAATTTGACCTTTTCCATCAATTGTGACAACTAGGGCTTCTTCTGGTTGCATTTTAAATTTTTCTACTTGTTTTTTTAGCCATTGATAATCTTTCCCTATTTTTTGTAAGTTGTCTGACATTATTTTTCCATCAATAACTAAATCATATGAAATTCCTTCATAGTCTGGAGTAATTTGAAAATCTTCTGGTATTGTATTTCTCTTTTCTGGTTTTTGTATTACTGTAATCTGTCCACTTGTTTCTAATATTGCATATTCTACGTCTCCAAGGTTCATTATATTATTTCCTCTTAGACGTTCTTGAAGTTCATTTATTGTAAATCTTTCTTTTTTTAATGCTTTTTCATCAATTTTTCCCCTGTATATTAAAATCCTCGGTTTTCCACAGATAATTTCTCTTGCTCTAATACTTTTTAAATTCAAAAAAGATATTCCTAAATGCATTACTAGTAATCCTAAAATTGGTATAATTCCATTCCAGATTGGTACTCCTGTTTCTGTCATTGGAATGGATGCTAAGTCTGCAATCATAATAGAAATTGCTAATTCAAATGGTTGTAATTGCCCTATTTCTCTTTTTCCCATAAGTCTCATAACAATTAAGACAATGATGTATAAAATGATTGCTCTAAAAAATGTTATTAACACCGTACTTTCACCTCATATCTAATTTTCTCAAAAAAATGATTTTTTATACGATTTTTGAATAAATATTTTTTTATTGAACATAATAATTTTAAAGCCAATATAGAAAATTATTTTAACTTAAAATTTTTTTTGGCTAAGGAGGTATTCATCATGTCAAATGCTGAATCAAATGTAAACAGTGGTACTTCAACTGTATGGCAAATAATAGGTAGACTAATTGGTGCTGCAGTTGTTTTAGCTATTACTGCTTTCTTTACACCTGGATTTTCTATCAATAATATATGGACTTTAATAATTGCTGCAATTGTTTTAACAGTTATTGACTATTTAATTGTAAAATTTACTGGTTTACATGCTAGTCCTTTTGGTAAAGGCTTCGTAGGCTTTGCTTTAGCAGCTATTACATTATATGTAACACAATTTTTTGTAGCTGGATATACAATTTCATGGATGGCCGCAATTATTGGTGCTTTAATCTATGGTGTTATTGATTACTTTATACCTGGTAATCAAAATATGTAAATTAAAAAAAGAAACGTTTTTTATCTTAAACGTTTCTTTTTCTTGGTTTTTATACTTTTTCTGTGATTTCATTTTGATTTTTATATATACTGTTTTGTTCTAATACTCCTCGAACAGATGATAATGGATATATATTTGTTCCTTTACCTATTATACTTCCTGGATTTAAGATACTTCCACATCCTACTTCTACATTATCCCCAAGCATTGCCCCTACCTTTTTTAATTTTGTTTCAAATTTCTCACCTGTTTTAGAATTTTTTATTACTACAAGGGTTTTATCTGATTTGACATTTGATGTAATTGAGCCTGCTCCCATATGTGCTTTATATCCTAATATAGAGTCTCCTACATAATTGTAATGTGGTACTTGCACACTATCAAATAAAATTACGTTTTTTAATTCTGTAGAATTTCCTACTACAGCATGTTTTCCAATAATTGCATTTCCTCTAATAAATGCACAATGTCTTATTTCTGCTTCCTCACATATTATTACTGGTCCTTTTATATATGCTGTTTTTGCAATAGTTGCTGTTTTTGCAACCCAAACATTTTCTTCTATTTCTTCATATTTATCTTTTGGTAATGTTTTTCCCAAGGCTATAATATAATCGTGAATTTTTGGTAAAACTTCCCATGGATAAGTTACTTCATCAAATATAGATTTTGCAATTGTATTTTCAATTGAATATAGGTCTTGTATTTTGCAGCCTTTCATTTTTCTCCCCTTCCTTGTTGAAAAATAATTAGCATCTTGCGTTGTTAGACTTTATCTTAAATCAAATCAACGTGCAAAAAGCACGTCTCATTGATTTAAGACTCGTCTGCCTAGCAATATACTAATTCTTTTCCAACAGCTCTAATTCCAATATTTTAATTCCAAAATTTTTCATACAACTCCTTCGCCGTCTTTGGACTATCAACACCTTCTTTATTTTTTACTGGTGCAAAGTCTTCTTCTCTTTTACCTCTTAAAATAGCAATGTCATCAAAAAATGTAAATGCATCAAATATGAATGCTTCAAATTTGAATGTATTTTCTTTTTCTGGAATAATTTCTTTTCCTGTTGAATCTATATATGTATTTTTCTTTAAAGCCCAATGATACATTAGTGGCTCTTTACTGATTTTTTCTACTGCATCTATTGTAAACAGATTACACATAATATGAGATTCCCCATATTTTAATTCTCCATCTAGATTTACTTCTTCTGCCATCTTTTCTGGAAGTTCTGTGTACTCAATTACTTTTGGGTGTCCATTCATTTTGCAGAATACTCCTACTCTTTCTTGAGGATTTGCTTTTACAATCGATTTTGATGCTATTTGAACATTTTGTTCAATCGCTAACCCTAGTAAAGTAGTATCAGCCATTTTTAGTAGTACATTATCTACTCCACCAATAAATACCCATTCAATGCCTCTTTCTTTCATGTCTGCTAAAGCTCCAGATGTTCTTAATGATGTGAATGTTCCTCCATTTCCATCTGATGCTAATTTAATTAACTTATTTTTTCCAATTAATAACTTTCCTTTTGTGTCAATTAATGGTAACTCTCCTTGTTGAAATAAAATTACATTATTTTTATCATATCCAAAAAAAGAATGTTCTTCTAAAAAGCTTTTTGTTTCATTATGATTTTCTTTACTTGTCATGATATACCAAGGAATTGTCACTCCATATTTTTTGTTTGCTTCTTTTAAATTGTCAATCAATATTTCAAAAAGGTATTTTCCTTTTCCATATACATCTAATTTAAATGTTCCTTTTGGTCCTGTATGTTCTAATCTTGTTCCTTGACCTCCAGCCATAGTTACAACTGCATATTTCCCTGATGAAATAACTTTTTCTCCTAAATTATCTAATTGACTTTTTTTACTACTACTTATTTTTGCTTTATCAAAATATTGAATTTCTTCTATTTTATTTTCTTTTATTTGAACTGCTTTTTTAGTATTATCATATAATTCTGCTAATTGATGAAAATCTATAGTTAGAATTTGATTTTCTAATGCTTCTTTCTCTTGTTCATTTAGAGTTTGCATATAGTTGATAATATGTTCTTGTTTATATTGTTGCAACAAATCTATTACTTCTTGTGTTTTCTCCATTCCCATACTCTTCATTCCCCTCAGTATTTATATCACTAGTATATTATTCAATTTTTCATTTTTTGCTATTATCAATCGAAAGTATTCTATCACAAATATTATCATTTTGCAAATTTTTTTGAAAACTTGTCATATACCTTGTCAATTCTCAATATACATTAATAAATCAATTTGTACAAACATGTGCTAAAAGGAGGTATATAGAGATGGAAAATACAAGATTGTATGAAGACATCGCCAAAAGGACCGATGGGGATATATATGTTGGGGTGGTTGGTCCTGTTAGAACTGGTAAATCTACTTTTATTAAAAATTTTATGGATTTATTGGTTATTCCCAATATCGATAATGATTATAAAAAAGAACGTGCAAAAGATGAATTGCCACAAAGTGCTGGTGGAAAAACTATTATGACTACAGAGCCAAAATTTGTTCCAAATGAGGCAGTAGAAATTACTTTAGATAATAATTTAAAATTTAAAACTAGATTAGTAGATTGTGTTGGATATTTAGTGGACAATGCAATTGGATATTTAGAAGATGATATGCCAAGAATGGTGAAAACTCCTTGGTCTGATGATGAAATGCCTTTTGAAAAAGCTGCTGAAATTGGTACGAAAAAAGTAATTGATGAACATTCAACTATTGGTATTTTAATGACAACAGATGGTTCTATTACAGATATTCCTAGAGATGACTATGTTCAGGCTGAAGAAAGAGTTGTTCATGAATTAAAAGCCTTAAATAAACCATTTGTTATAGTCTTAAATTCATATGATCCAAATTCCAGTGAAACAATGAATTTGGCTGAGGATCTTTCCCAAAAATATCAAGCAAGTGTAATTCCTTTAAATTGTTCATCTTTAAATTTAGATGATATAAATACTATTTTTGCTAAGGTTTTATATGAATTCCCTGTAGAACGTATTGCTATAAAATTTCCTAAGTGGATGGATGGTTTGGATTTCAGTCATCCTTTAAAGTCACAATTAATGCAAGAAATTCAAGAGGCTTTTGGTGATGTGAATGTTTTAAAAGATGTATCTCCTTGTGCTAATAAGATTGCAAAAACAGAAATCATTGATGGAACTACTATTCAAGATATTCAACTTGGTTCTGGATTTGTTAATATTAAAATTGATTTAAAGGAAGACTTGTTTTATAGTGTTTTATCTGAAATTACAGGTGTTGAAGTACAAAATGAAGGTGATTTGTTTGGCATTATTAGTAATCTTTCTTCTACGAAGAAACGTTATGATAAAATTGCATTCGCATTAGATGAAGTTGATAGAAAAGGTTATGGAATTGTAACTCCTTCTATTGATGAGTTGGAATTGGCTGAGCCAGAGATGGTAAAACAGGGTTCTCGCTTTGGTGTCAAATTAAAAGCTACTGCCCCTTCTATTCATATGATTAGAACTAATGTAACAACTGAAGTTTCTCCTATTGTTGGTTCTGAAAAGCAGTCTGAAGAGTTGGTAAATTATTTGCTTTCTGAATTTGAAAGTGATCCTAAGAAAATTTGGGAATCTAATATTTTTGGAAAAAGTTTACATGCTCTTGTAAATGAGGGCTTACAAACTAAACTTTCTAAAATGCCTGAAGATGCTCAAATTAAATTGCAAGAAACTTTGGAACGTATTGTAAATGAAGGCAGTGGCGGATTGATTTGCATTATATTATAATAAAAAATGCTGAGATTATGTTTAGTATAATCTCAGCTTTTTCTTTTAATTAGATGGATTATATGATGGCAAATCTTCATAAGGTGATGTTGAATTATCGTTGCTATTATTAATTGTTACATTAGTAGTGCTTCCTGTAGTGTTGTCATACATAACAATTGTTTCATTTCCTTTTGGAGTTTCTTGTTCATTTTGATCTGTATTAACGATTTTATATCCATCATACTTATCTATGATGTAGTTTAAAAATTTTTGTACTTTTTCTTCTCCTATATAAAATGCTTTTCCTGTGTCAAGGATATTTGTTAATAAATAACCTTTATCTGTTAAAGATACACTAATATTTTCATATCCTAAAATGGGGATATCTACACTTATATTTATTTTTGAAGCAAATCGTTCTGATACATAATTTCCTGGATCTGCATCACTATATATGTTTTCTAAACTTGTATCATTAAATAACATTTTCCAAATAATATCATTTTTTACATCATAAAACTCTACATTTGTATATTCTGGATTATCACTTTCCTTCCCTTCCCAATAATTATATTCTATTGTTCCAAAAGATGTAATTTCTTTTAGATTTAGGTCTTGTATAAACTCTTCTAATGTTGTTGGTTTGTAATAGCTATTTACATACACATAGTAATCATTATCATTTTCGAATTTTATTGCAATAGCACATTTTTCTGATATATCTTTTATTGAATATAGTTCTGCTTTTTTCTCATGTTCCGTGTTTGTGTCTGTATCTTTTCCAATTAAAGTTGTTGTTTCAAGATTTTCTTTTATTTTATCATTTGAAATTTTAGTATTTCTACTCGAATATTTCTCGTTATTATAATTAGCTTCATTATATTGCTGGCTAATAGGTCTATCTTTCCAATATGGTATTGTTGCTGGTAAATCTGAATATTCAGAATTATTAGAAACTTGTTTTTCAATCCATTGGTGTGTTTGATTTTTTTTGTTAAATAGATGTGTTTGCATTAGCCATATAAGTATTATAATAACTATTGCAAAAATTGGAATTAATATATATTTAATATGATTTTTTTTCATATCTCTTCCCCACTTTCTATTTTTTTATATTTTTCCTTCTTAGTTGTCCACATGCTGCATCAATGTCAGATCCTAATTCTCTCCTGATTGTTGCTACAATTCCATGTTCATTTAAGTAGTCACGAAATTTGATAATATTTTCATTACTTGCTTTTGTATAAATTCCATTTTCAATAGAATTTATTGGAATTAAATTGACATGGCAAAGCATTCCTTTTAATAATTTGACCAATTCTTTTGCGTCTTCTAAATTATCATTATTGTCTTTTGCTAATGCATATTCAAATGAAATCCTGCGATTTGTTTTTGCTATATAGTCTTTACATGCTTGTAATAATTCTTCTATTGGATAGCTGTTATTTACTGGCATCATACTACTTCTTTTTTGATTGTTTGTTGCATGTAATGATATTGATAATGTGCATTGAATGTTTTCTTCTGCTAATTGATAAATTTTAGGTACTAATCCACTTGTTGAGACACTAATATGACGAGCTCCAATGTTTAGCCCTTTTGGATGGTTAATTAAACGAATTGCTTTTACTACATTATCATAGTTATCTAATGGTTCGCCTATTCCCATAAAAACTACATTGGAAATACGAATATTTTCATCTTGTTCTACTGCTATAATTTGTTCTACAATTTCTCCTGCTGTTAAGTCTCTAATAAATTTAATTCCTGTTGATGCACAAAATTTACATCCCATTTTACATCCAATTTGTGATGATACACAAATACTATATCCATGATGATATTGCATTAAAACTGTTTCAATTGCATTTCCATCTAATACATCAAATAAATATTTTTTTGTGCCGTCTTTTGCTTCTTGTTTTTTGATAATATTATAATTGCAGATTGTATATGTTTCTTTTAATTTTTCTCTTAGTGATAAAGATAAGTTTGTCATTTCATCAAATGCTTTCACTTTTTCTTCATATAACCATTTAAAAATTTGCTCTGCGCGGAATGGTTTTTCTTGTAATGTTTGCATTTCTTGTTTTAATTCTTCTAAACTAAAATCTTTTATATTTTTCATATATGCTTCCTTTCTGAAGGGAATTGGGGACGCCCTTTTTTTCCCTATTTATTTGATATTATAACATCTATTGAGATGATTGACAATCATTTTTATGACAAATTATGGCAAAACTCTTTTTATTTTTCTTATTTTGTGATACAATATCGTCGAGATTATCAAAAGAAAAATTAGGAGGATTAAAAATGGAGTTAAATAAATGTACAAGATGTGGTAGTTTTTATTTATCTGAAGGAAATGTTTGCCCTAACTGTGAAGCAAAAGATAATTTGGAATTTTCAAATTTTAAGAATTATATTCAAGAAAATGGTTTAGACTGTAATATTGATGAAATTGCTGGGAAAACTGGGATTTCTGTTAAAAATATAAATCGTTTTTTAGGATATGAAGGACTTGGAGAATATTCTGATAAATTAGGAAATATATCATTAAAATCTGGGAAATTTGATTTATAGAAGAAAGGTGGAGTCAAGATGAAAAATGCATTAACTGTATTAGAAGAACGTGGATATATTGAACAATTAACACATCCAAAGGAAATGATGGAACTTTTTAGTAGTGGTAAATCTGTCCCTTTTTACATTGGAATTGACCCTACTGCAGATAGTTTGCATGTTGGGCATTTTGTTTCTCTTATGGTTGCAGGTCATTTGCAGAGATGTGGACATAAACCAATTATTTTAGTTGGTGGTGGTACTGCTTCTATTGGTGACCCTTCTGGAAAAACAGATATGCGTAAGATGTTATCAAGAGAGCAAATTGATGAAAATGTTGCTGGTATTAAAAAGCAGATTGAAAAGTTTGTTACTTTCGAAGGCGAAAATGCTGCTATCATTGTGAATAATGCTGATTGGCTTTTAGATTTGAATTATATTGATTTTATGCGTGAGATTGGAAGCTTATTTTCTATTAACCGTATGCTTGCTGCTGAATGTTATAAACAACGTTTGGAGACTGGTTTGACTTTTTTTGAGTTAGGCTATATGTTAATGCAATCATATGATTTCTTACATTTGTATAATACATATGGATGTAAAATGCAAATTGGTGGAAATGATCAATGGTCTAATATTATAGGTGGTGTAGAGTTAATTCGTAAAATTGGTAAAGATGATTCTTTTGGTCTTACTTTCAAATTGCTAACAACTAAAGAAGGTAAAAAAATGGGAAAAACTGAAAAAGGTGCTTTATGGCTAAATCCAGATCGTGTTTCTCCTTATGAATTTTATCAATATTGGAGAAATATCGAAGATGAAAGTGTTGAAAAGGTTTTGTCTTTATTAACTTTCTTGCCAATGGATGAAGTAAAACGTCTTGGTAGTATGAAAGATGAACAAATAAATGAAGCTAAAAAAATAGCTGCTTTTGAAATTACTAAATTGGTACATGGTGAGGAAGAAGCTAAAAAAGCAGAAGAGGCTTCAAATGCATTATTTAATGGTCAAGGTTCTATTGATAATATGCCTTCTGTAAAATTAGAAAATAGTAATATTTCTCTAGTAGATGCTCTTATTATTACAAATATTGTACCTTCAAAAGGTCAAGCTAGAACATTGATATCACAAAATGCTATTAGTTTAAATGATGAAAAAATTTCAGATTGCAATTATATCCTTTCTGAAAAAGATTTCACAAATGGTTATGCTATTTTGAAAAAAGGAAAAAAAGTTTTTTATAAATTAGAAACTTAAAAACCGGGAATCGGGGACGCCCTTTTTTTCCCTAAGCGGGAAGAGGGGACGCCCTTTTTTTCCCTAAGCTATTTTTCCCTCTTTGTAAAAAAATAAATATTTTTATAATAATAAACAAAGAGGGAAAAATCGCATAGGGAAAAAAAGGGCGTCCCCGATTCCCGGTTCATCTACTTCGTTGTACAATTTCTACAATATCTGCAATATATTCTCCTATTACTGGTATATTTAAAGTAACTATTCTTTGCATAATAAAAATCAATGTTGCTGTAATTACTGTGACACCAATTCCTATTCCAATTCCTCTAAATATTCCTGCAATTAGATTTCGTTTTAGCATTTCCTTTTTATTTCCTAATAAATAAGAAATTTCTTGAATATTACCTTCTTGTAAAGTTTCGTTTAGTTTTGTAATTCCTTGTTCTAATAAATTATAATCTTCCCTTTTTATAAACATAAAAAATCCACCTCAAGTTCTATTATTAAGATGGATTTTTCTTTGTTTTTTATACATTAGTTTGCTAAAACAGAATTTGTTGTTTCATTTACCTCATTTTCTGTTTCTTCTTTTGGTTCGTCTTGTTGCTTATCTTTTTCTTTATCTTTTTCAACTTTTAGTTTCTCTAGAGACTTAATCAAATCTTGTAATCTTTGGATGTCTTTACCTACCATTTCCCAATCATCATTTTTATTAGATTCAATTAAATTATTATTTGCTTTAATAATAGATTGTATTAAACTTTCTATGTCTTCTGTGTTCTCAACTTCAATATTAACAGCATATGTAGATAATAAATTTGATAAAGCTTTTTCTAAAGTGTCACCTATCGCTACTTTATTTCCAGAAGATACTACTATTTTTTTCAATAGTGGTATTGGAGACTCATTTAATTTTGTTTGGTAAATTGGTTCTACATATAATATCGTGTTTTCTAGTGGTACAACAATCATATTTTTTGTTACTCTTGTACCTGTTGTATTCAAAGTTTCAATTTCTTTTGATATTGCTTCATCTTGTTCAATTTGCTCTTGTAGTTGCATTGGTCCTACAACATTACTATCTTGTGAAAATTTATATAGATATAGGCTGTTTTTTCCTTTGTCTGATGTTCCTACTAAATATGAAATAATATTTTGCTTTTCATTTGGTGTATATGCCTGGATTAAGCCTATTTGTTCTTCATCATTTCTTTTTACCATTGTATAATATGGTTCTAAAATTTCACCTGATGATTGTGTAATTGTTGATGTGTTAAATTTTGCAAAATCCCATATGTCATCTGCTCTATATAAAATATCTGGTTTTACATTGTGATATGATTTTATGATTTCTGCTTGTACTTTATATAAAAATTTTGGATATTTTAAATGTTCAATAATATCTTTTGGTAATTCTTCTTTAAATAATCCTTTATATATTGTGTTATATGCCATAACAATCGGATCTGTTTTGTCTGTTATATAATATGTAATTGTTCCATCAAATGCATCTATTAAGACTTTTACAGAGTTTCTTATATAATTGATTTTTTGATTTCTATTATGATATTTTATTGTTGTGTATTGCGAAAATGGATAATTATCTGCTATTGTATAAGCATCTAATACCCATACAATTTTTCCATCATCTGTTACAACTGTATATGGTTCTTCATCATATATTAAATATGGCATTGCTTTTTCTGCTCTTCTGATAATATTTCTATTAATTAATATTTTACTTTCATTTGTCATTTCTCCCGAAAATGCTAAATTGATATCACCTTTTTCAATACCCATAATAAGTCTATCTAGGAAGTTTAATTTTAGTCCTGCTTTTCCATCATAATTGGAAGTATATTCTTTTCCTGATGCATCTGTATAATCATATTCTTTTCTATCTTTTGCGTTTGTTGCAACTGTGTCATTTGTTTCTAATCCAAAATAAATTCTTTGTTCTTCAACACCTAGTTTATCGTCTTTTCCGTCTATTTCTTTTTGCAAATATTGTATCTCTCCATTTTCTGTTACTGTTGTTGCAGATGTTATAATTTGCCCTATTCCATGTGTATATTCATATGTTTTGTTTCCATATGTCCTTCCAGAATTAACAATTTCACGAGGAGAGATGTATACAAGCTGATTTTTCCCTTCTATTTCATATTTTGATAAATTAGCATTTCGATATGTGTAATATCCTGTTCCTGTTTGTTTTTCTTCTAATGTTGTTAAAACTGCCTCTGGCTTTACTAATGGTATATTTTCTATTATATTTTGATTTTGATTTACTTCTATATCTGTAATTGTTCCTGTGTAATCTAAACTGCTTTCTTTTACTTCAATTCCATAAGCATTTATTGTACTATCAATATTGTTTGCTATATATATTTTTTCCTTGTCAAGTTTATTTGAATTTACAAATATTAAATCAAATCCTAACATCACAAAAAATAGTACAATTAAATATGCTGGTATTACGAGTAAAGTTTTTATTACTTTATCTGTTTTTTGTTTCTTAAAATATCTTACTGCCATTATAATTGCTATTGTAATTACAAATCCAAAAATGGTATATCCCCATCTTTTTATTATTGCATTTGTATAATTTGCACCTGTTAACTCTAAATTGGTACTAATGCCGTCATATCTTGTTGTAGCTGAATTTTCAATTGTTGTAATATTTCCAAAAATAATATTTTGTGTGTTTAAAATTGTTCCTAATCCTATTAAAACAGCTATTATAACAACATTGCGAGTTATTTTTTTAATAAATTTACTTTTTCTTAGTATTGTGCCATCTATTCCATCAAAGTATCGATTAAATACAATGATATAATATAATGCCATATAAATTGTCAATCCAACAACTAATAAAAATATGTATTGTAATACATTTTCAAGTAACGGTTTTTGGAAGATATAGTATCCTATGTCAAAGTTGAACAGTGGCTCTGTTTTTCCAAATGATGCTTGACTTATGCATAAAATAAATTTTTGTGTTAATTTATTTGCTACAATAAGACTTGTTATTAGTGATATAATTAGAGAAATGGATTTATTTAATAGTTTAGGCATTTCTTTTTTTTCATTGTCGAAAAATTCTTTTAGTCCTTTTTTTATGCCTCTATTTGTAAAATATATAATTACATACATTACTAAAAAAACTATAAGCATTAGACTATATCTTATAATACAGTTGATGAAAAATTCTTTTACATATGCACTTCCTAATTCTTTATATTCTAAATAACTTCCCCTTAAAAAAATATAGCTTAATATTGCAAAAATTATAATAAATAGAATAACAAGGGCTGTTCTTGGTATTTTGGTTTTATTTTTCACATTATACACCTCATTTCTTAGATGATTGCTTTGACAAAATCTTCTGCATTGAAAATTTCCATATCATCTATTTGCTCTCCAACACCTATAAATTTAATAGGTATTTGATTTTCTTCTACAATGCCAATTACTGCTCCCCCTTTTGCTGTTCCATCTAATTTTGTTAGAATAATTCCTGTGATGTCTGCTTCTTTTTTAAAGGCTTGCACTTGTGCTATTGCATTTTGTCCTGTTGCGCCATCAATTACTAATAAAACTTCTTTATCTGCTTCTGGCATTTCTTTATTTATAACCTTTTGTATTTTATTCAGTTCGTCCATTAAATATTTTTTATTATGTAATCTTCCTGCTGTGTCAACAATTAACACATCTGCATTTGTTTCTTTTGTTTGTTTTATAGCATCATATACAACAGATGCTGGGTCAACTCCTTCTTCTCTTTTTACAATTCCTGCTCCTGCTCTATTTGCCCAAATTTCTAATTGTTCAACTGCTGCTGCACGGAATGTATCTGCTGCTGCAACAACAATTTTCTTTCCATCTTTGGCAAGTCTATTTGCAATTTTTCCAATTGATGTGGTTTTACCTACTCCATTAACACCAATTACTAAAATAACAGATGGTTTTGTATTTAAGTGTAGTCCGTATATCTGCTATATTTAATATTTTTTCCATTTCTTCTCTTAATGCTTGTTTTACTTCTTCTACATCTTCTATTTTTTCTTTTTTCATTCTTTCTCTTAATGAAGAAATAATTTTGGTGGATGTTTCAATTCCAATATCTGATAAAATTAATACTTCTTCTAATTCTTCTAGAAAGTCTTCATCAACTTTTCTAAAATTGCTAAAAACTGTATTTATTTTGTCACTAAATGATTCTTTTGTTTTGTTTAATCCATTTTTTAATTTATCAAAAAATCCCATGTTAATCTCATTCCTTTTCCATCAAAATTTTTCCTTGAATTGTTGGTTCTAATTTTTCAATAAAATCTTCTGCATCTTGTTTTGTTCCTACTATACTTCCATAGTGAATTGGTACTGCTATTTTTGGTTTCATTATATTTATTAATGTTGCTGCTTCTGGTGCTGTCATAGTATATGTTCCTCCAATTGGAACAAATGCGACATCACAATTAACTTTTTTATTTTCTTCTGTTATATCTGTGTCTCCTGCAATATAATAACGTACATTTTCTATTTCAATGATATATCCTACCCATTCATTTTCTTTTGGATGAAATTGCTTATTTGTGTTATATGAAGGTATTGTTTGTACTGGAATGTCTTTTACAATATAACTTTGGTTTGGTTTTACTGTTATAATATTTTCTTTTTTCCATCCTGCTTTTAGTACTTTTTCTTCTAAATCTACTGGAATTACAATTGTAGTATTTTCATTTTTTATTTTGTTGATATCTTCTTCTGCATAGTGATCAAAATGGTCATGTGTTATCATAATTATATCTGCATCATGGCTTTCTTCTTGTATTTTAAATGGGTCAAAATAAATTGTTTTTCCTTTTTCAAATTTAATGCTACTGTGACATAATACTTTTATATCTTCTAACATAGCGTTTTCTCCTTTCTTATCGTTACTAAGTATATCATATTTTTTATTTCTTTTCAATTCATTGTGTAAATTTATTGTTTTGTGATATAATATTTGTGATATAATAAATAAAAAACGAATGGAGTTGAATTTTATGACAAATGAAAAAGATGATGTAAATGTTCAAAGGTTATATGGTAGACAAAGTTCTTTAAATAAAGAAGAATTTTTAAAATCATTTGGAGTTAATGAAGGTGGTTTGACATCTGCGCAAGTAAATACTAGAATTAATAAATATGGGTTAAATGAGGTTAAACAAGCAAAACCTAAAAAGTGGTATAATTATTTTTTAGAAAGTTTATTTAGTCCATTTAATAGTATATTGATGGGAATTGCTTGTATTCTTTTTTATACAGATGTGTATTTAGCTGAATTTCCTAGTTATGCTAATATTATTGTAATTGCAATTTTGGTTACAGCAAGCACTCTTTTAGAATTTTTTGAAGAATTTAATTCTAATAAGGCTGCTCAAAAATTAAAAGAACTTGTTGCAACTACAACAACTGTTTTAAGAGATGGTAAAGAAGTGCAAATTCCGATTAATCAAGTAGTTTTAGGAGATATTGTAATACTTTCAGCCGGAAGTTTGGTACCTGCTGACCTTAGAGTTCTAGAAGCAAAAGACCTTTATATTGGTCAGTCTTCTTTAACTGGTGAGTCAGATGCTGTAAAAAAAGTTGTAAATACTGAAGTTAATTCAGAAGAGTTAGATAGTATTTCAGATTTAGATAATATTTGTTTTATGGGTACGAATGTTATTAGTGGAACTGCTAAATGTGCTGTTATAAAAACTGCTGATGATACTTATTTTGGAAAAGTTGCTCATACTATATCTACTTCAAAACCAAAATCTGCTTTTCAATCTGGAATTGAAAATATTAGTAAATTACTTATTCGTTTTATGCTTATTTTAATTCCTATTGTTTTTATTTTAAATGTAGCAAAACATAGTACAGTAACTGCTTTTACTTTTGCAGTAGCAATTGCTATTTGTATTACTCCCCTTTTACTTCCTGTTATTCTTTCTTCTAGTCTTTCTAAAGGTGCTGTAAGAATGTCTAAGAAAAAGACTATTGTTAAAAAATTAGATTCTATTCAAAGTTTTGGTGCAATTAATATTTTGTGTACAGATAAAACTGGAACTTTGACGGAAGATAAAATTGTATTGGAAAAATATTTAGATATTCGTGGACAAGAAGATTTTCGTATTTTAAAGCATGCATTTTTAAATTCATATTTTCAGACTGGTTTGAGAGGAAATATTGATGAAGCAGTTGTAAAAAGAGGTCTTGAAAATGATATGGGGCAATATACTGAAAAATATAAATTGGTTGATGAAATTCCTTTTGATTTTTCTCGTAGACGTTTATCTGTTGTTGTAACTGATGGTACTAAAAAGCAATTGATTACAAAAGGTGCTGTTGAAGAAATTTTAAGTATTTGCACTTTGGTAGATTATAAAGGTAAAATCTCACCTATTACAAGAGAAATAAAAGATAATATTAAACAAATTTCTAAAAATTTAAATAAAGATGGTTTAAGAGTTATTGCTGTTTGTCAAAAAAATGATATTGTGGATGTTTCTGATTTTAGTGTAGATGACGAAAAAAATATGGTTTTGCTTGGTTTTATTGGTTTTTTAGATCCACCAAAAGAAAGTGCAAAATCAGCTATTCAAAAATTAAATGCTGCTGGAATTCGTGTTATGGTTTTGACTGGTGATAATTTAGAAGTAACAAAATGTATTTGTAAAAAAGTTGGTATAAATTCTAATACTATTATAGAGGGAAGACAAATCGAAAATCTTAGTGATAGCGGTGTTTTAAGATTATTAAAGAAGTGTAATATTTTTGTTAAGCTTTCACCTATTCAAAAAGCTAGAATTGTTAGAATTTTGCATGAATCTAATAATATTGTAGGTTATATGGGTGATGGTATAAATGATGCTCCTTCTCTAACTAATTCTGATGTTGGTATTTCTGTTGATACAGCTGTTGATATTGCAAAGGAATCTGCTGATATTATTTTATTGGAAAAAGATTTGCATGTTTTGTTAGATGGTGTAACAGAGCGGAAGAAAAACTTTTGGAAATTTGATGAAATATATTAAACTTTCTACAAGTTTTAACTTTGGAGAAGTAATGTCTGTTATTATTGCAAGTATTCTTCTACCATTTTTACCAGAAACTCCTATTCAATTATTAGTTGAAGGTTTGTTATATGATTTTGGTCAATTAACTTTGCCTTTTGATAATGTTGATAGTGATTATTTAAAAAAGCCTAGAAAATTTAATGTAACTAGTTTGAAAAACTTTATGTTGTTTATGGGTCCAATCAGTTCTATTTTTGATTTAATTGTGTTTGCAATTTTATTACTTTTCTTTAAATTGCATGATGCTGCTACTTTCCAAACTGTATGGTTTTCTTATAGTATAGTTTCTAATTTACTTGGTATGCATATTATTAGAACTGCTAAACTTCCTTTTATTGAAAGTAATGCTCATAAATTTGTATATGCATCTTCTATACTATTATCTATTATTGGTGTACTCATTCCATTTACTTGGTTAGGTGATTTAATTGGACTTGTACCAATACCAGCTATGTATATACCTATCATCATTCTAGTACCTATTTTGTATTGTTTTGTAGCAATGATTGCAAAAAAGATTTATATAAAGAAATTTGGAGAATGGATTTAAATAATTGGAAGAGGAGGCGTTAACTGATTAACGTCTCCTCTTTCCTTCTACCATAATGTCTCCAAAAATTTCTTCTTGATTTGTTATAACTTTGTTTCTTCTTGATAATTCTAATAATCCACTAAATGCTGTAACTACTTCTTGCTTGTCTTTTTGTTTTATTGAAAATAACTTATTAAATACAAATTTTTTTTGTTTAATTAAAACTCTTACCATTTCTTTGACTTTACCTGCTACTGTGTAATTTTCTACTAATGCTATTTTCTCTATATTTTTTGCATTTTGATTTAATTTTTGACTTGTCCTGTCTAAAAGTTGTTGATATGCTTGTGGAATTATTTTATCATTATATTCTTTTTCAAGATTCATTTTAGGTAATGTAATTTCTTCTTGTGATTTCGTAATACGTTTTGAAAATAAAGAATAATTTTCTTTTAGTCGTTTACTAATTTCTTTATATTTTTTATATTCTATAATTCTTCTGATGAGTTCTTCTTCTGTTAGTTCTTCTTCATCCTCTTCTTGTTTTGGTAATAATCGCTTTGATTTTAAATACAGTAGAGATGATGCCATAACAAGAAATTCACTTGCAATTTCTAAATTTAGTTCTTCCATTTTGTTTAAGTATTCCATATATTGTTCTGTAATTTGTGTTAGATTTATATCATAAATATCCATTTTGTTTTTTTCAATTAAATATATTAATAAATCTAAAGGTCCTTCAAAATTGTCTATTTTAATTGCATATTTTTTTGTTTCCAATGTTAATATATTTGGCATCTTTATCCTTCTTCCTCTATCACTTTCCTGATATTCTCTTGTTTATATCCTTTTTTTCCTAAATATTGTTTTATTTCTTCAATACTCATCGATGTTTGTTTTTTATACAAAATATTTCTAATTGATTTTTGCTCATATTCTTCTAGTTCTTCTCTATTTTCATAAATATAATCTTCAATGTCGTCTTTAGAAATTCCTTTGCTGAATAATTTATATGTTAATTCTTTAATTGATAAATTTTTTAATGCTTTAAAATTGTTAATTGTTTTTTCAATATATTCTTTGTCGTCAATATATTGTGCATCTTTAAGATATTGAATTATATCTTCTAATAAATCTTCTGGTATCATTGGAGCAAATTTTGTTCTGATTTCTTTTTCTGTTCTTTTTTTGTATAATATGTATTTTAATACTTTTGTTTTTTGTTCATCAAATTCTTCTACTGTATACATGATTCCTCACCTTTTTATTCTTCATCATCATCTATTTCTGGTATTTCTTCTCCAAGGCTTTGCTCAAATGCTTTCGCAAAGTTTGCTCTTACTTTTTCTTCTACTTCTTCTAAGATTTCTGGATTCTCATTTAAGTATTTTTTTACATTTTCTCTACCTTGCCCTATTCTATTTCCATTGTAACTAAACCAAGAACCACTTTTTTCAATTATGTCTAAATTAACTGCCATATCTAAAATATTTCCTGCTTTTGATATTCCCTCTCCATAAACAATATCAAATTCTGCTTCTCTAAAAGGTGGTGCAACTTTATTTTTTACTACTTTTACTCTTGTTCTACTTCCTTTAACTTCTCCATCTTGTTTAATATTTTCAATCCTTCTAATGTCTAATCTTACAGATGCATAAAATTTTAATGCTCTTCCTCCAGTTGTTGTTTCTGGATTTCCAAACATTACTCCTATTTTTTCTCTTAATTGATTGATGAAAATTAATACCGTTTTTGATTTGTTTATTGCTCCTGCTAATTTTCTTAGTGCTTGTGACATTAGCCTAGCTTGAAGTCCCATATGAGAATCTCCCATATCTCCATCAATTTCTGCTTTTGGTACTAATGCTGCAACTGAATCTACAACAATAACGTCTAATGCTCCACTTCTTACTAAACTTTCTGTAATTTCTAATGCTTGTTCTCCTGTATCTGGTTGTGAAACAATTAGATTATCAATATCTACTCCTAATTTTTTAGAATATACTGGGTCTAAAGCATGTTCTGCATCAATAAATGCTACTTCTCCACCTTGTTTTTGTGCTTCTGCAATAATATGCAAAGCTAATGTTGTTTTTCCTGAAGATTCTGGTCCAAAAATTTCAATAATTCTTCCTCTTGGCACTCCACCAATTCCTAATGCAATGTCTAGACTTAATGCACCTGTTGGGATTGCTTCTATTTCCATTGCTTTATATTCTCCTAATTTCATAACTGAACCTTTGCCATATTGTTTTTCTATTTGGCTCATTGCCGCTTCTAGTGCTTTTTTCTTTTCTGTGTTTTCTGCCATAATTTTTTCCTCCTTATTTCTATTTGTCATCTTTTAATTAACAAAACTTTTGTTTGATATTTTTATTATATACCAAATTTTTGTTTTGTCAATACTTTTTTTAAATTTTGTTATTTTTATTTATACCAGCCAGAAATATGATAAAATACATTATACCAATTTGGTGTGACATCACCTTTTAAACTTGAATTATATCCAACTGTAAATTTATTGTTATATAAACTAATATAAGGTACTTCTTCTTTATAAATTTCTGCTATTTTTTTATATCTTTCTTTTAATATATTTTCATCTGTTGTGTTTTTTACTTCTGCTAAAATATTATTTAATTCTTCGTTTGTATAGTTTGCTAAATTATTTGCTCCTAAAAAAGTTTCTAAATTAGGGCTTGGTGATAAATTGATACTACATAACATCATATCATAATTTTTTGCATTCATGTTGTTATAATATTGTTCATCTCCTAGTTGTGCTATATTAACTCTTATTCCTTGTGCTGCTAATTGCGCTTGTATATTTTGTGCTACTAAAACTCTTGCAGAATCACTTGCTTTAACTGAAAGATTTAGTTCTAATCTTTGTGTTTTTCGGTTTTCTGTTTTTTGCCAATGTTGACCTTTATAACTCCAGCCATTTTCAGTTAATATTTGTTTTGCTTGATCTGGATTATATCCTGCACTTGCTTCTTCTGCTTGATATAACCAGTTTCCATAATCTAATGGAAAGCTAGAAGCATAATATTGACTGTTAAATATATTTGAAATAATATTTGTTTTGTCAATACAATATGATATTGCTTTTCTTACTTCTTTTTTTGAAAGAAGTGGATTTTGTGTATTTATTGCAATAAAATCATGTTCTCTTCCTTTTGTTTCTTTTTTGGCATATCCAATTGTTCCTATATATTCTTGCAAATTGCTATTTTGTGTATCAATTACATCAATATTTCCCATTTTGAAACTATTATATAGTTCTCCTAGAGATGAATAAAGATTAACTGTTATTTTTGTTAATGTTAAATTTGTTTTTGTGTTCCACCAATTGTTGTTTGGCTGTAATGTTAAGTGTGTTGACTGCACATCTGTATATTGATACATTCCTGTTCCTACTGGGACAATGCCTTCTGAAAATTCAATATCTTGATAAAACTGACTTGAAAGAATTGGAAATGTCAAATTGTATTCAAAAAATGGAATTTCTTTATCTAAATATATTTTTAATGTATAATCATCTGTAATTTCTATATTTGATATATTTTGTACATTAGATGAATAAATTGAGTCAATATTTTTTAGTGTTTCAATTGTAAATTTAACATCATCTGCTACAAATTTTTCCCCATTTGACCATCTTACATTATCTTTTAATCTAATAATATATGTTGTTTCATTTTGTTTTGCCCACTCTTCTGCAAGGCAAGGTTGTGCTTTATAGTCTTCTGTTAATTCAATAAGTGGTTCATAAATAAGCCTAGATATATCTTGCACATTTTTATTTTTACTAAGGATTGGATTTGTAGTGTCTAATGATGCTATTCCTAATGTGATTTCTGTTATTTTTTTCTCTTCTACATTTACTTGTGTTTGTTGCTCTTCTTGTTGTTTTTCTTCTGTTTTTATTTTGTAAATAGCAAAAATCATAATTCCAACTACAAATACGGCAAATACATATTTAAAAAAGTTAGATTTCATCTAAATTTTTCACCTCTATCTTCTCGGTCTAATCATATATTATATTGACAAAATTTTCAAGTTTTTATTACATTATTTTTTAAATTTTTGCTCATACTACTTATGGTGAATGTTAAAAAATAATTACAATTTTGACTGTGTCAACTTTCATTAAAAACGCGGTTACATACAAAAAGTATGCGTCCTTGCCTTTTTAATAAAAGTTTCCTTGTCAAAATTTAATTCTTTTTTAACTCAAATCCTTTAGGAAGGAATGAAGCTAAAATGAAAGTTGCAAATAATAATGGTAAATATATTCTGGGTATTATTGTCTTAATTGTTATTATTGGTTCTATTTTTTTCTTTTTTAATCGTAATACGAATAATGATGATAATCCTTCATATGATGCAGAAAAAACGAGTTCAACTGATGATTCAAATGTAAATGAACAACAAAATACTACTCCTGATCAGCCATCAGTAAGAGAGCTTTCTTCTTTTGCTACTAAGATTTATACAAAAGAAAGTGGAAGACAGCATAATATGGAATTAACTGCATCTCGTTTAACAAACCATACTATTAAAAAAGGTGAGACTTTTTCTTTTTGTCAGTTTTTAGGTCCTTCATCTAGTCAAAAAGGTTATCAAAAGGCTGATATTTTCGATAATCAGGGAAATAAAAAGAAAGGTATTGGTGGTGGAAATTGTCAAATTAGTTCTACTTTATATAATGCTGTTTTAGCTGTTCCAAATTTAACTGTAGTTGAAAGACATGCTCACAGTAATTATGTGCCATATGTTCAAAAAGGAAAAGATGCTGCTGTGGCTTATGGTAGTTATGATTTAAAATTTCGAAATGATACTGGTAAGGATATTAAGTTGAACTTTAAAGTTACATCAGATTTAGTAAGTTGTACTATTCTTCAAATAGATTAATTTCATATTTTTTGCTTTTTCACATAAATTGGTATTGGTGATATTGTGAGAAAAGCAAAAATCTTTATCATAAATGGTTTTATTCTAACAGTTAGTTCACTCATTATGCGTGGTGTAGGACTTATTTTTAATATATATGTAGCAAATCAAGTTGGTCAAGAAGCAATTGGTATATTTAGTTTGGTTATGTCTGTTTATTTATTTGCTATTACCTTTGCTTCTTCTGGTATTGGTCTTGCTTGTACTTGTATTGTTTCTGAAGAAATTGAAAAAAATGATTTTGCAAGTGGTTTAAAGGCTGTTAGGACATGTATGTTTTTCTCCCTTATTCTTGGCTTATCTAGTTCAATTCTTTTATTTATGTTTTCCCCTATTATTTCTGATGTATGGTTACAGGGAAGTGTTTCAAAAATGCCTATTTACACTATCTGCCTTGGGCTTCCACTAATTAGTATTTCTAGTGTAATAGATGGCTATTTTTCAAGTACTGGAAAGTCTTTTAAAATTGCTATTTCAGATTTTTTTGAATTGTCTATAAAGATAATTTCTACTATTTTTTTATTAAAATATACTGTAAATGAAGGAATTGATGCTATTTGCTGTAGTCTCATTTTGGGAGATGTTATTTCTGAGTTTTTCTCATTTTTATTAAATATTTTATTATTTTATTTTGATAGAAAAAAGATGTCTAAAAAGCGTAGCTATGTTAAAAATATGGGAAAACGTATTTTGAAAATTTCTTTTCCTGTTGCAATCACTTCATATATTCGCTCTGGCTTATCTTCTTTAAAGCAGTTTTTAATTCCAATGCGTTTACAAATATCTGGTCTTAATTATTCTTTAGCAATATCAAAATATGGATTGATTACAGGTATGGCAATGCCTATTTTGATGTTTGCTAGTTTTTTTATTAATTCTTTTAGTGCTCTTTTAGTTCCTGAATATGCAAGACTTTTGGCTGGGAAAAATTTTAATCGAATGAAAACTGTTTGTGACAAAATTTTTAATATTACTTTTATATTTTCTTTTTTAGTAGCTGCTATTTTTTTATTTTTTGCTAATGAAGTTAGTTTAATGGTTTATCAGAATTTGGATGTAGCTCTATATCTCCGCCTTTTAGCACCTTTGGTAATCTTTATGTATATTGATAATGTTATTGATAATATGTTAAAAGGTATGCAGGCACAATTTCATGTGATGTGTGTTAATATTTGTGATTTATTGATAACAATTTCTATTATTTATTTTGTTGTTCCAGTGCTTGGTGTAAATGGTTATCTTGTTAGTATTATTGTTAGTGAAATTTTTAATTTTACAGTAAGTTTTTTATTGCTAAAGAAAAAATTAAATCTTCATTTTGATTTTTGGCATTTTTGTGTAAAACCTTTTTTGATTGTTATATTGGCATTTTTCTTTTGCTCTTTTATTCCAATTCAAAATGAAAATTTTTACATATATGCAATTTTAAAAATTTGTTGTTTTATTTCTTTCTATATTGTTCTAATTTTTCGCTAAGAGGGAATTAGGGACGCCCTTTTTTTCCCTATGCTATTTTTCCCTCTTTGTAAAAAAATAAATATTTTTATAATAATAAACAAAGAGGGAAAAATAGCATAGGGAAAAAAAGGGCGTCCCCAATTCCCTTAAAGATTTTCTTGTAGTATTTTTTTGATACAATTATCAAATATTGATTGTATTTCTTCTGGTGAAAAAATTTGATATTCTGTAGTATCTAGTTCAATTGATTTTTTTAAGCTTGATACTTCTTCTAGATATTTAATTGTTTCTAAAATATCTTGTTTTTCAAGTGTTAACCATGGAATGTCTTTTGCATATTCCAGCATTTTTTCATCATATTCTGGAATATCTGCTAGATGTTTTTCATATATGTGTTTTGAAAATATTTTGAAATCATTTGTTTTTATTTTTCTTAGATTGTCTTTTGGTGCTATAATTTGTTTTCCATTTCTTAATTGTAAACCAATTAAAAATTTATCTTCATTAAAAATGCCTTTTCCTCCATATGTTACGTTATTCCAAAATGTATCTGTGATAATATGTGTATAATATCCTAATATCAATGGATTGTTGAATTGTTTATGATATTTATCATAAAATCCTTGTATATCATGCCTATGTTCTTTATGATTGTTAATTTGTACCTCAACTGCGAAATGTGTTTTATTATGTGATACTTGATGTGATATGTTTTTTACTACATATCCATTTAAAATATCTGGTAATATATTTCCTAGTAAAAAAATATTTTTATCTTGAGAATTTATATTTAATTTTTTATTTAATTGTGTTGCTGTTGCTAAGTGTATTGCCCATGCTGGCATGGAAGCACCTCCTCTTTTTTCTTCATCATACATCAATTTCCTTAAATTGTAAAGTTATTTTTTGCTTAATCCTACATATATTTTAGTAATATAATCTTTAAGGAGGGTGTTATGAAATTCCAAAAATATATTTCAAAAACATTGATTTTTCTTATTTCTTATATTTTGTTGTTTCCTTTTTTTAGTTTTGCTGTTAATGATAGTAGTTATATTTGGTCTGTGGCTAATCCTTCTATTGCTACAAGTAGCGAGCCTGTAACACAAAATTCCGATGATAATAGTTTGAATTTAGAAAGTGGTTCTGCTATTTTGATTGAACAGCGTACAGGTCAAGTATTATATAATCATAATGCACATGAACAATTGCGTCCTGCTTCTGTTACAAAGGTTATGAGCATTTTGCTAATCATGGAAGCTATTTCTAATCAGAAAATTGCATTAACTGATAGTGTTCCTTGTTCTGAAAATGCCGCTTCTATGGGTGGTTCTCAAATTTGGCTTGATCCAAGAGAAACATTAACAGTAGATGAAATGTTAAAAGCAATTTGTGTTAATTCCGCCAATGATTACAATGTACAAAAATGACACAAAAATTTTGATTTTAAAAAATTGAAAATTTACTTTTTCAATTTTTTATTTTTTTAACTTCTGAAAAGTTGAAATAAATATATACTTCTTTTTTTAATACTTCTATTTTTTTTATCAATTCTTTAACTTCAAAATTTCTAAAGTCACTTTTTTCTAATTTGCTTATTTTCTTTAATAAGTTTTTCTTTTGACTTAAAGTGTTTAATTTATTATCTTCCATCTTTTTTTCTGTTTGAGATATTTTTTCTGTAATACTTTTTCTTTGTTCAGTTAGAGCGTTATATCTATTTTTATATTCATCTTCATTTATACTTTCAGATAGTCTTTGATTATATAATGATGTAATCTTAAAATTTATTTTTCTTAAATTTATTTTTAATATTTCTAAATCAGCAATTTGTCTTTTTGTAATATTCTCTACATACTTTTGATATGCACTGTTTTTTAATTTTGTACTTTTAAAATATTCTTTATATATTTTTATAATAAATTTAATGATTTTGTCTTCTATATGTTTATAATTTATTTTACAATTATTTGGGCATAGCTTTGAATTTTCACTATGATTTCTACAATAAATATATACTTTTTCTCTTTCTTTTCTAAAAATAAGTTTTTTGCCACAACTTTTACAATAAATAAAGTCTTTAAATAGATAATTTGTTTCCTCATGTTTTCGTCTTGTCCCATATTTATTTGTATTATGTACATTGTTAAAAGTTTCTTCTGATATAATAGGTTCATGGGTATTTGGTATCATAATAAATTCATTTCTCTTAACATATATTCTATCTTTTGATTTATAGCTTATGTTTTGAGTTTTTCCTCTAATACAATGTCCCAGATATACTTTATTACTTAAAATTCTTGTGACAGAACTTTTTCGCCAGATTTCTTTATTTTTTACCTTTTCCAATCCTTTTATATTTAGATATTCTGCTGGTGTTTTGTAATGGTTCTTATCAAGATATTTAACTATTTGTGGAGTTGTATATCCTTTTTCTTTTAATTCAAAAATTTTTTTTACTGTTTTACTACTTTCTTTATCAATGATTAACTTTCCTGCATTATTTGGATCTTTTTTATATCCAAATGGTGCCGTATTACATGCATAAAATCCTTCTTGCATCTTTTTTCTCTTGGTTTTTTTTATAGCTATAGATGTATCTTTACAATATTTTTCATTGAATACTGATTTAATTGGAATAAAATCATTGCTTATATTATCATTAAAATTATCAACTTTATCAAAAATAGCTATGTATCTAACACTATGGTCTGGAAAATACTTTTCTATATATGTACCTGTTTCAATATAATTTCTTCCTAATCTGGCTAAATTTTTTGTGATAACCATATTAACTTTTTTATTCTCTATATCTTTTATCATTATTTTAAAAGCAGGCCTATCAAAATTTGCTCCAGTATATCCATCATCAACATATTCATTATATAATTTCATATCTGGATGTTTATCAATATATTCTTTTATTATTTTCCTCTGGTTTGTTATACTTTCACTTTCAATATTATCTCCATCATCTTTACTTAACCTTAAATACATTGCAACATTATAAATAACTTGCTTATTTGACATCAGATTTTCTCCCTATACAGTTCATTTCATAAAAATTAAAATATATTACTGCATGATTGTTTTTATCAACTTCAATTCGGTTTATTAATTGATTTATTATTTCCTTTGTATATTCTTTATCTTTAAGAATTTTTTTGATGATTTTTTGCATATTTGTTTTTATTCTGTTATTAATTATGTCTTCTTGAAAGCTGTCTAATTCTTTTCTAGTTTCCTTTAAAACTTTTTCTATTCTATGTCTTTTACTAATCAGGTTCTCTGAAAATAATTTGAAATCTTGTTCTTCAAGTAATCCACTTAATTTATCATCATATAATATCGTTATTTTATTATTTACTCTTTCTAAGTCTTTTTCTAATTTTTCTATCTTTTCTAAAATATTTCCTTTATTTTTTTGTGATTGGAGTATCTTTTTTAAAGCATCTTCATATTTAAATGCATCTTTTGAATTCATGTATATTTCTAAAACCTCTGCTATTTTAGATATGGCCTTCTTTTCAAAAGCATTATAATTTATGTATCTGCTATAACATGGTTTATTCGTATATTTTTTTGTTGCTGTGTCACATAAAATATATCTTCTTGTTACATCTCCATATTTATTATGATCTACTTTAGTCCTAATAGTTAGCTTATTATTGCAATGAGCACAATATAGTAATCCTTTAAATATAACATCTGTTTCTCTTATTTTTGCATTTTTATGATTTTTTAGCATTTCTTGGACTATATCCCACTTTTCTTTACTTATAATAGGCGGATGATGATTTTTTATTATGCTGTATTCTTCTTTTGGTAAACTAATTATTTTTTTGCTTTTATAACTTATTTTTTTAGTTTTATTTTGAACACAATTTCCAATATATATTTGATTTTCTAATATTCTTCTTATTGTATTGTGATTCCACTTATTGGTTGTATTAGTTATATTGTTGACAACACAAGTCATTTTCATTTGTACTCCAGGTGTTTCAATATTACTATCTGTTAATATTCTTGCAATTTGATATGTACCATATCCTTTAATAAATAAATCAAATATCTTTTTAACAATTTCTGCTTGTACCTCATCAATTTCTAAGTTTCCAGATTTACTTACTTTCTTATATCCGAATGGTGCATAAGAAGTATAATAAAATCCTTCTAATTTTTTTCTATTTTTTGTTTTTTTTATGTTTTTAGATGTTTCTTTTGCATAGTAGTCATTCATTATATTTTTAAATGCAACTGTGTCACAATTTTTATCTAAAAAAGTATCAACATCATCTAAAATTGCAATATATCTTACTTCTTTTTCTGGGAAAAATGTTTCAATATATCTACCAGTTTCAATATAATCTCTTCCTAGTCTTGATAAACTTTTTGTAATAACCATATTGACCTTTTTATTTTCTATATCGTTTATCATTCTTTTAAAATTAGGTCTATTGAAGTTTGTTCCCGTATAACCATCATCAACATACTCATCATATATTTTATAGTTATTTTCCTTTGTATAAGCTTTTAAGATTTTTCTTTGATTTACAATACTCTCACTTTCTTCTCTATCTCCATCTTCTTTACTTAATCGAATATAAATTGCAGCTTTGTATTCTTGATTATTTACATTTTTGATGTTCAAAACAGCCTCCTAACTATTTTCTAGTTTACTAATTAAAATTTTTTCCATTATATTTTGAAAACTATCTCCATTTTTATTAAAAGCGATAGAAAATTCTATATTATCATTTTTTTTTGATTTTTGTTCTTTTGTGCAATTTTTATCTGAAATATCGTTTTTCATTTTAAAGCACCTCTATCTAATAATTATGTATAAAGCTATCATTTATTCATCTGATTTTCATTTATTTTTTCTTACAAAAAAGGTCTTTTTTACATAATGTTGTTTTTCTCCCTAAAATATGTTATAATTATTATAGGAAATAGAAAATAGCAAACCAAATGAAAATTTGGGACGCAAAGCCATAGGTCTAAAAGAAGGAATTCTCATGATAGCTCGGTTGCCTAATTCATTTTTATGGAGGTGATCCTTATGAGATTTTTCAAAAAAATTTTAGTGTTTATGTTATTGATAATGATGCTAACTATGTCTTTTGGTAGTGTTCAAGCTATGAGTAATAATGCAAAAAGACTTAAAAATGCTCTTCATTCTATGTCTGATTATATATATAATGCTCGAAATAAAAATGCATGGAAATGGACTTATTCACAATCAGGACAAGCTGATACATTTGAAAAAGCCAAAAAAACAAATAATCGAGTTATGGACTGTGCTAGATTTTTAAGTTGGGGATTAATTAAAATAGGTGTATTTAAACCTGGTCAAAAGTTCTATAAAAAAGAAAATGGCAACATAACCTATAATTCTCTTGATGCACAAAAAAGAATGCATAAATATGCAATTGTAAAAAATATAGAAAGTAAGAATTTAACAGTAAAGCAGGCTATACATAGAGGCTTAATTAAAGCTGGTGATATTATTTGCTATAATTCACATGTTAATTTATATGCTGGAAACTCATACTTTTATGATGGTGGATCTACTTTTACAAAAAATGGAAAATATAAATCTATTTTATATGGTAAAATTAGTAAATATATGAATTCAGAAAAAGTAACACGTGTTATAAGATTAAAATAATAAATACCATAAAAGAAGTTGCTAATTTATTAGTAACTTCTTTTTTTATTAAAAAATCATTCACCAAAATACTTTTTACTTGTGTATATATTGTACATTATATGACTGTGTTGTTGCCATGAGTGAATTTATTGCAGGTTCTGAAGAAGCTTTTGTTCAGATGATGAATGATAAAGCAAAAGAACTTGGTATGAAAGATACTACTTTTAAAAATTGTCATGGTTTAGATGAAGATGGTCATTTAACTTCTAGTTATGATATTGCCTTGATGTCTCGTGAATTATTAAATAAGTATCCGGAAATAACGAATTATACAACTATTTGGACAGATACCTTGCGTGATGGTAAATCACAACTTTCTAATACAAATAAGTTGATTAGAACATATAAAGGTGCAACTGGATTGAAAACTGGTTCTACTTCTCTTGCTTTGTATAATTTATCTGCTAGTGCAACTCGTGATGATTTGTCCCTTATTGCAGTGATTATGAAAGCTCCTTCTACAAAAGTTAGATTTAGTGAAGCACAAAAATTATTAGATTATGGTTTTAGCAAATTTGCTTTTAAAAGTTTTGGAAATAAAGGTGATTTAATAAAAACAATTGATGTAACAAAAGGTGTTACTTCTCATGTTGATGTTGTTTTAGAAAATAATAGTGGTGCATTGATAGAAAAAGGAAAAGATACTCAGGTTTCACAAACAATTTCATTACCAGATTCTTTTCCTGCTAAAATTAGTAGTGGACAAAAATTAGGTGAAGCTACTTTTACATTAGATGGTAAGGTTCTTGCTACTGTTAATTTAATAGCAAAAAATGATGTTGATAAATTGAATTTATTTACTATGTCAAAACATGTAATTTACAGTTGGGTTGATTTGTTAAGAAGTTAAAGATGGAATAAGGAAAAAGAGAGCTGATCTCTTTTTCCTTACCAACCTGTTGTGGAAATTGTAACAAATTTAATTGAATAAATATCACAATATACTAAACTATCATTTTCAAAAGAACGTAATAAAATATAGCTAGCTCCTACATCTTCTAGAATTCCAATTCTATCAACTAAATTATTTGTCCCTATTAGAAATTCTACACGCACTAGTCTTCCAATATATTCTCTTAAAAATGCGGGTGTATAAATAGAATTTGTTAGTATTTCTGGTGAGCTTGGATTAATCTGTACTTCCCTATTTTCTTTTTTCTCCATATATTTCTCTCCTTCTTATGTATTACTATAAGTAGCTGTTGGTTTATAAAAGCAGTGTTTTCCTAATCTTGTGTGAAATGTTCCAGCTCCATTGCTTGGAAATGTAGAACTGCAATTTGGTTTAAATGGATTTAAATACCATAAGCAATTACCTATTTCATTTAACCTATTTCCTGCTAATACCCAGTCTGCAATATAGTAATGAATTTCTGTTGGGGTCATGTTATAAATATTTTGAGAATTATATTGATTACGAATTGTTTCACTTGCACAGTCAAATTGTCCTTCTTGAAAAATGATATTACGAATATTTCCACCATTTGAAATTCTAGCATATTCTCCATCTGATACATTTACTCGATTCATTGTAACACTTGCAACAGCTTTCATTCCATTGTCTCCTTCTCCTCCTGCTTCACATTGTATAATTCTTGCTAATAATTCTCTATCTGAAAATGCCATAAAAAATCACTCCCCATATGCGTATTATATTCCGCATGGGAGTGATTTGTTAATTTAATTTATTTGCATAGGGAAAATTTAGATAGGGAATTTTTAACTAGGGAAAAAAAGGGCGTCCCCAATTCCCTTGCTGTCAAATGCAACTGTTGTTTCTTCTCCTGTTTGCATGTTTTTTATATTTACTTTTTGATTTTGTATTTCATCTTCTCCAATAACAATAACATATGGTATTTGTAATTTGTCTGCATATTTCATTTTTGCTTTTAGTTTTTTGTCACTTAGATAAATTTCTGTTTTGATTCCTAGGTTTCTTAGTTCTGTTGCTAATGTAATTGGTTTTTCTAGATTTTCTACCATTGGTATAATTAGTATTTGTGAAATTGATTTTTGATTTGCTTTTATTAAATTTAATTCATTTAGTTTGTAGAATAGACGTGTTAATCCAATAGAAATTCCTACACCTGGAAGTTTTTTGTCTGTATAATAGTCTGCTAAGTTTTCATATCTTCCTCCTGAACAAACACTACCTAGTTCTCTATAGTCATTTAAAAATGTTTCATATACAGTTCCTGTATAATAATCAAGACCTCTTGCAATTGTTAAGTCTAGTTGATAATTTTGTTCTGGTACACCAAAAATTCCTACATATTGGATTACTTGTTTTATTTCTTCTAATCCTTTTTTAAATTGTTCGTTTTGGATTTTTAGTTCTTCTAATTTTTGTAGTTTTTCTTGATTTGTTCCATCAATTTCAATAAATTGTATTATTTTTTGAATGTTTTTAGCTTCTATCCCTATATTTGTTAATTCTTCAATAACTGCGTCTTTTCCTATTTTTTCAATTTTATCTATAATTCTTAGGATTTCACTGCTTTTATCTTTTTGTCCAATTTCTTCAAATACTCCATTTAGCAATTTGCGATTATTCATACGGATTGTAAAGTCTTTAAATCCTAGTTTTTTAAAAATCGTATAAATAATACTTGGTAATTCTGCATCATTTAATATACTTAATTCACCATCACCTATTATGTCAATATCACATTGATAAAATTCACGAAATCTTCCTTTTTGTGTTCTTTCTCCTCTATATACTTTTCCAATTTGATATCTTCTAAATGGAAAACTTAGATTTCCATAATTTTTTGCTACATATTTTGCTAGTGGAACTGTTAAATCAAATCGTAATGAAAGGTCTGTATCACCTTTTTGGAAACGATAAATTTGTTTTTCTGTTTCTCCACCTGCTTTAGCTAGCAATACTTCTGATAATTCTATAATTGGTGTATCAATTGGTAAAAATCCATATTGCTTATATGTGTCTTCTATTGTTTGTTTCATTTGTTCAAATAAAATTTGTTCATTTGGTAATAGTTCCATAAATCCTGATAATGTTCTTGGTTCTGTTTTTGCCATATTATATCACTCCCTTTTTAGAATTGTTTTGGTAATAATTCTAGATAAATTCTTTTTTCGTCTCCAATTCTTGTGGATTTTCCATGCCCTGGATAAACAATAGTGTCATCTGGTAAGGTTAATAATTTATTTGTAATTGAGTCTATGATTTCTTCTCTATTAGAAGTTGGTAAGTCTGTCCTTCCCCATGTTCCTGAAAACATTGTATCACCAGAAAATACGCATTTTTCTTTTTCACAATATATTGAGGAACTTCCTTTTGTATGCCCAGGTGTATGTATTACCTTAAATTGTAAATTTCCTAGATGTATTAAGTCTCCATCATCTACAATAGAATCTGCTTCTAATACAATTTCTGGTATGTCAATAATTTCTGATAGGTTTATTGTTTTATCATTTAATCCTTTACTGTCTTTTCTATGTATTAAAATTTTTCCTCCACATGTTTCTTTTAATTTGCTAACTCCTCCAATATGGTCTCCATGGCAATGTGTTAAATAAATATATTTTAAGTTTCCTTTTAATACATTTTTTATTAAATAGCTAAGTTCTTCTGCATCTCCTGCTGGATCAATACACATTACTTCTTTACTTTGTTCATCTAGTATAATGTAGCAATTAGTTGGGTCTACTATATATGTGTCTATCTTTCGTTCTTTTAATATCATTTCTTTCTCCCCTTTTAATGTTTTCTCCTTACTTCATAAACACTATCTACTTTGCGAATTGCTTTTTGTAATTTATCTAATTCTTCTATATTTTCTATTTCAACTGATACATCCATAATAGCAATACGTTCTTTTGTTGTTTTTGTATTAACTCCCATTAGTTTAGCTTTTGTTTCTTTTAAAGCATTTAAAGTATCCACAAGTAATCCACTTCTGTCGTTTGCTAATACTTCAATTTCTACTTGATATGTTTCTTTTGCTTCTTTATACCATTCAACATCTATCATTCTATTTTCTTCTGTTAGCAAATCTTTAATATTAACACAGTCTTTACGATGTACAGATACACCTCTACCTTTTGTGATATATCCGACAATTTCGTCTCCTGGTAATGGATTACAACATTTTGAAAGTTTTACTAAACAATTGTCAATTCCTTTTACAACTACACCTGAACTTGATGGCTTTGTTTTTCTTTCTCTATGGTTTTTGCTTAATTGCGCTATTTTTTCTTCTATGTTAATTTCTTCATGTTCTTTACGATATTCTTGTAAAACTCTTGCAATAATTTTGACAGCGGAGTTTGCTCCAAACCCAACTGCTGCATACATTTCATCTAAATTTTTATATTTGTATTTTTCTAGCATTGGATCAATGTATTGATTTTTGAATATGTCTGCATGATTAAATCCTAATCTTTTAATTTCTTTTTCTATTAGGTCTTTTCCTTTTTCAATGTTTTCTTCTTTTAATGTCTTTTTAAACCATGCTTTTATTTTATTTTTTGCTCCTGTACTTTTTACAAATTTTAACCAGTCTCTACTTGGTCCTTTTGAGTTATCTGATGTGATAATTTCAACAATATCTCCACTTTTTAATGGTGTTATGATTGGCATCATTTTACTGTTAATTTTGCATCCTGTCATATGATTTCCTATTTCTGCATGAATATTATATGCAAAATCAATTGGTGTTGCTCCTTGTGGTAAAACTTTAATTGCTCCTTTAGGTGTGAATACATATACTTCATCTACAAATAATTCTGTTTTTAATGTGTCTAAAAATTCTTGTGGATCTTGTATTTCTTTTTGCCATTCTAATGTTTCGCGTAACCAAGCTAATTTATCTTCTTCTACTTTTACTGATTGTTTTTTTCCAAAGTAACTTGCTTCTTTATATGCCCAATGTGCTGCGATACCATATTCTGCGACACGATGCATGTCCCATGTACGGATTTGTACTTCAAATGGTGTTCCTTTTTCTCCTAATAATGTTGTATGTATAGATTGATACATATTTGGTTTTGGTACAGCAATATAGTCTTTGAATCTTCCTGGCATTGGGTTGTATAGTTCATGGACAATCCCGTAGTGCTGCATAACAATCTTTTACAGAATTTACCAAAATACGTAAAGCAAATAAGTCATAAATTTGGTCTAATGTTTTGTTATCTCTTTTCATTTTACGGTAAATACTATATAGATGTTTTGCACGTCCTGTTACTTCTGCTTCTATGTGTTGTTTTTTTAATTCAATACGGATTTTTTCCATTATTTTTTCTATAAATTGTAAACGTTCTTCACGTTTTTTGTTTATTCCTTCTACTAAATCATGATATTCATCAGGTTCTAAATATTTAAATGCTAAATCTTCTAATTCCCATTTCATTGAATATAGACCTAAACGGTTTGCAAGTGGTGCATAAATTTCCATGGTTTCTTTTGCATTTGCTATTTGTCTATCTCTTTTTAAATATTTTAATGTTCTCATATTATGAAGTCTATCTGCTAATTTGATAATAATTACACGAATGTCTTTCCCCATTGCTAAGAACATTTTTCGATAGTCTTCTACTTGTGTTTCCTCTACTGAAGAAAATAACATTGTTCCAAGTTTGGTAACACCTGCAACCATATCTGCGATTTCTCCATTAAATTGTTTTCTGATGTCTTCTTCTGTTATTGGTGTATCTTCTACAACATCATGTAAAAGTGCTGCACATATTGTACTTTCATCTAATCCCATTTCTGCTAAAATGTATGCTACCTGAAGTGGATGTGTGATATATGGTTCTCCTGAATTTCTCTTTTGCCCTTTATGATTTTCTTGTGCAAAAAGATATGCTTTCATGATTAACCTTACATCTACTTTACGTGAATGTGTTTTTCTTTTATTTATTATATCTTTTATCGTAACTTCTTGTTCTTGCATGTAACATCCCCCTCTTGTTCTAAATAGATTTCATAACATCCTTTACATTTATTTGTAAACTTTCCACTCCATTAAATGTATTGATTTCTAGAATACCTACTACATCAATCTTATCACCTATACGATATTCATCTGCTAAATTTCCTAAATTAAATCCTATTGCACTTATTACTGTATTATTTTCCTTTAGTGTCATTTTTAAATGTTTGCCTTCTGATAATGCTCGTATAGAATCTATTTTTAGATTTTTAATAACAAAAATTGGTGTTTTGTTTCCTTCTCCAAATGGTTCTAGTTCCTTTAGGCTTTCTACCATTTCTTTTGAAATATTTGATAATTCTACTTTACTATCAATTTGTATTATAGGTATGATTTCCTCAATATGTTCCTGGTTTGCAACTTCTTCAATTTTTTGAGAAAATTGTTCTAACTTATCTTTTTTTAATGTAATTCCTATAGCCATGCTATGCCCACCAAATTTTTCAATTGTATCAGTACATTTCATTAAAGCTTCATGTAAATCAAATCCTGGAATACTTCTTCCAGATCCCTTTGCTAAATCTCCTTCATAGCTTAATAATATGCTTGGTTTGAAATATCGTTCTGTAATTTTTGATGCAACAATTCCAATAACTCCATGATGCCAATTTTCTCCTGCTACAACAATTGTATTTTTCTTTTGCAATTCGTTTCCTTCTATGTATTTTACAGCTTCTTCATAAATATGTTTTTCTGTATCTTGTCTAATATAATTAAATTGATTTAGTTCTCTTGTTAATTCAGCTACTTCATTTTGTTCTTTACTTAAAAATAATTGTAAAGCCTTTTCGGCATTTCCCATTCTGCCACAAGCGTTGATTCTTGGGGCTACTCCAAATGATATTGTTGTTGAATCTATCGTTTTATATCCTGCAGATATTAATAAAGATTTTAGACCTATGTTTTTTGTTTGTTTAACTAATTTTAGCCCTAATTTTGTAATTACTCTATTTTCATCTTTCAATGGTACAATGTCAGAAATTGTGCCAACACATACAATATCTAAATATTTTAAATAACTTTCTTCTGGTAAATTTAGTTGTATTGCAAGTGCTTGTATTAATTTAAATACTACTCCTACTCCTGCTAAATCACGGCATGGATATTCATTATCCTTTCTTTTAGCATCTACAATTGCAATTGCTTTTGGTAATTCCTCTGCAACTTCATGATGATCTGTTATAATTGTTTCAATTCCCAATGTGTTTGCATATGCAATTTCTTCTATTGCTGAAATGCCACAATCTACTGTTATCATTAAATCATAATTTTTTTTGGCGATGTCTTCTACTGCTGGAATGTTCAAACCATATCCTTCTTCTAATCTATTTGGAATATAATGATCAGCAGAAACACCAATATCTTCTAAAAAGCTTTTTAATACTGTTATACTAGTAATTCCATCTGCATCATAATCGCCATAAATTATAATTTTTTCTTTTTTATCAATTGCTTTCATAATTCTATCTATTGCTGTTTTCATATCAGGCATTAAAAATGGGTCATGGAAATCATTTCGTGTTGGATTTAAAAATACCTTTAATTCTTCTGGATTTGTCATATTTCTATTGACAAGTATTGTTGCAAGCAATTGATTGATATTATATTTATTAACTAGTTCTTCGATTTTTTGTTGCTTTTCTTGGTTTATTTCATAGATTTGCCATTTCTTTGTCATTTCCCTCTCCTTATTATTACATTTGTTTTATTTTATACCATTTTGCAAAATTTTTAAAGGGTTTTAAGCAAAAATTTTGAATTGGTATATTTTTTCCAATTTTGCTAATACTAGTATAAAGTTATTTAATTGAAAAAGGAAGCAAATATATGAATGTAAAGAAAATGATTAAAAATCTTTTTACTTATACTCCTAAAGAAGAATATAATTTTGTTCTTTTAAGAAACACTAATAGTGATGAGGTATTAGAAAACAAAGATTTGCAGAAAGAGTCAGAAAGTAAATCAATTTATCCTTCTTTGAGTGTTAATTTGGAATATGTAAAATCAAAATATAATTCTATGATTAATAGTGATATTATTATTCGTGAATTCACATTAAATGCTCGTGGGAAACAATATTCTGCATTTTTACTATATATTGATGGTATGATCAATACAGAAATCATGAACGAATTTATTTTAGAACCTTTGATGCTTAGAAGCAGAAGTAATATATATGATAATGAACAGAATAGAGTTATTTCTGAAGCTGTAACAAATAATATTACTGTTAGAAAAGTTAAAAAATTTAATCTTGCTGATTATATTATGAGTTGTTTAATGCCTCAAAATACAGTTGAGCAATTCACTGAATTTAGTAAGATATTTAATGATGTCAATTCTGGAAATTGTGCTTTATTTATTGATACATTAAATATTGCATTTGATATTGAGGTAAAAGGCTTTGAAAAAAGAAGTATTGAAAAACCGGAAAATGAAATTGTTATTAAAGGTGCTCATGAATCATTTGTTGAAAATATACGTACAAATACTTCTTTGCTTAGAAGAATTGTGCATAATGAAAATTTAGTTATAGAAAATATATCAATTGGTGAAGTTACTAAAACTAGTTGTGCTCTCTGTTATATAAAAACAATTGCTAATTCTGATTTAGTTGGTGAAGTTAGATATCGTTTAAATAATTTGGAAATTGATTCTATGTTATCTAGTGGTCAATTAGAACAGATGATTATAGATAGTAATCTTATGGCAGTTCCTCAGACTATTTCTACTGAAAGGCCAGATAAGGCAACAAGTTATTTATTGGATGGTCGTGTAGTTTTACTTGTTAATGGGGCACCTTATGCATTAATAGTTCCAGCTGTTTTTACTGATTTTTTGGCAACACCAGATGATAAAAATATGGAAACTAGTTTTTCAAATTTTATTAAGTGGATTCGTATTTTGGCTACTTTTCTTACATTATTACTTCCAGGTCTTTATGTTGCAATTTCTAGTTTTCATCAAGAACTCTTACCAACAGATTTGCTGTATTCAATACTAGCATCTCGTGAAACAGTTCCGTTTCCTGTTATTTTTGAAATTCTTATTTTAGAAATATCCTTTGAACTAATTCGTGAGGCTGGTATTCGTGTTCCTTCTCCTATTGGTCCAACTATTGGTATTGTTCGGAGCTTTAATTATTGGACAATCTGCTGTTTCTGCTGGGATTGTTAGTCCTGTTTTACTTATTGTTGTTGCTATTACAGGTATTGCTTCTTTTGCTGTTCCAGATTATTCTTTTAGTTTTCATCTTAGATTGTATCGCTTTATTTTTATATTCCTAGGATATTGTTGTGGTTTCTTAGGTATTGGTTTAGGGCTACTTGTATATATTGCTGTATTAGCTGATACAAAATCATTTGGCGTTCCATATACTTCTGGTATTTCGCCATTACAAAAAACTGTTGGACATTCTTATTTCCTACAACCTATATGGTTAAGAGAATATCGTGCTAGTTATTTAGATGCTAAAAAAGATACAAAACAAGAGAAAATATCAATGAGATGGAAATTTCCATTTTTAAAAAAGGAGGATTTACAATGACAGATACTAAAATAACTTCAAAAGAAGCTATTATGATAGTTGTTACTATTTTTGTATCACATACAATTGTTACACTACCACAAAATCTATTAAGTAATACTAAATCTGCTACACTTATTAATTTACTTTATGTAGGTATTATTGCTATCTTTATAGCTTATCTTATTTTTCGTTTACTAAAAAACTTTGCTTCTTTAGATATTATTGATATTTCTCATTATTTAGGTGGTTCTGTTTTAAAAAATATTGTTGGTATCATTTTTATTGCTTATTTTATTTTGACAAGTAGTAATTTATTGCGTGAATTTTGTGAAGGATTACGTGTGGCATTTTTCCCTATGACAAATATTTTATTTGTCTTAGTACCTTTTATTATTGTATTATTTATCACTAATTCTTTGTCTTTTGGTAGTAATGTAAAAACAATTTCACTTATTTTTCCAATTGTACTAATTAGTGTTGTATTTCTATTTTTTGGGAATTTTGATAATTTTTCATTTGGAAGAATGTTTCCTATTTTAGGTAAGGGATTTTCTGATACTTTTATTACTGGAATTAGCAATATTTTTGCATTTAGTGGGATTTCATGTTTGTATTTTATTCCTCCTTATTTAAAAGAGCCTCATAAAATGAAACGAATTTGTTTAAGTTCTGTTCTTATAGGATTACTTTATTTCCTTTTTTGTACAGCAACTATTCTTTTATTGTTTTCATTTTTTGTAGATGTAGATGAAGTACTACCACTATATTCTGCTGCAAGTTATATTGAGTTTGGTGTGTTTTTTCAAAGAGTTGAAACATTTTTTATGTTAATTTGGATTTTAGAAATTGGTTGTTATTTAATTGTAACAAATCGTTTTTCTATTAGTATTTTTCAAAAGATGACAAATCTTAAAATTCAAAAACCATTAGCTATGATTTTTCCTTTGTTAATATTGGGATTTTCACTATTGCCTAAAAATTATTCTGTTATACGTTTTTTAGAAACTAATATATATGCTTATTTTATTATTGGAATCGTTTTTGTTTTAGGAATTGCTATTTTGCTTTTGGCAAATTTAAAGAAAAGGAAAGAAGGTAAATTAGGAAATGAAACACTTGCTAAAAATATGTAGTTTTGTAATTATATTTGTTATATTAACTGTTTCTTTTTCTAGCTCTTATATACGTACAAATCTAGATAATATTGCTGTTGTTGTTGCAATTGGTATTGATAAGGGAGAAAATAATAAATTAAAGGTAAGTTTTCAATTTACAAATCCTTCTTCTGTTTCTGAAAGTGGCTCATCAGAAACTGCTCCTACAATTTTAAAATCAGTTGATGCTTCTTCTATTAGCTCTGCAGTTAATTTAATGAATAGTCATATGGGAAAAGAATTGACTCTTGCTCATTGTAAGTTGATTGTGTTTTCTGAAGAGGTTGCAAAAGAAGGTATTAGTGATGAAATATATACACTTATGAATGATTCTCAATCTCGACCTTCTTGTAATGTTGTAATTAGTAAATGTACTGCTGAATATTATATTGATAATTCTAAACCTTTTTTAGAACCTTTAATTTCAAAATATTATGAATTATTTGTTACATCTAATCAATTTACAGGATATACTGCAAATGCGTCTTTAGGAAAATTTTTCGATAATATGATTTGCCAATCTTGTGATCCTTATGCTATCTTAGGTGGTATAAATTTACAACTTCCAAATAGTTCACCAGATGTTTCTTCTAATAAGGAGTCTAGTGATATATCTAATTCTTCTAGTTTGTCTGGTTCTACTGCTTCTGAAAATGTTGGATTGGCTGTGTTTCGTGAAGGTACTTTTGTTGGAGAATTAAATGCTATAGAAACATTAGCATTTATGTGTATTGATAATGATATTAAGGGGTTCTTAATATCTGTGCCAAGTCCTCATGTAGAAAATGCAGATGTTGATGTATATATAACTCCAGCACGCAAAACAAAAATTGATGTCTCTTTTGTAAATGGTTCTCCATATATTAAGTTAGATTGTAAGTTTTCTGGTCAAATTTATTCTATGACAAATAATTCAAATTATTTGGATAATGATGTTTTGTCACGTATTTCTGATTCTTGTAATCGATATTTAGAATATGTGTTTACAGAATATTTATATAAAACTTCTAAGGAATATAAAAGTGATATAAATGCTATTGGTAAAACTTCCTTAAAGTTGTTTCCTACTATAAGCCAATATGAAGATTATGGATGGAGAGAACATTATAAAGATAGTTTTTTTGATGTATCTGTGGATGTAAATGTAAAATCATCTACTTTACTAAGTAATTCTTAAATGGAGTGATTTGATATGAAGATATTTTTTAATTTTTTCTTTTTAATATTTAGTATTATATTAGGTATTAGAAGTATTGCTTATGGAATATATGAAGTTAAACAAAATGAAAATAAAGCCGGTGGTATCGGCTTTACTGTTTTTTGTTTGTTAACAATTTTATTTTGCAATATAGTTGTTTGTATATGTTGTAGATAAAACTTTTAAACAATTTCGAAATCTATTTGTCTTAACATTTTATTGGCTGAGATAACACGGATTTTTACTTTGTCACCGATTTGATAAGTGGTATTTGTTTTTTCTCCAATAAGTCTTTTTCTATTTTCATCATAAATAAAATATTCGTCTCCTAAATTGTCAAATCTAATTAGTCCTTCTACTGTATTTGCTAGTTCAACAAATATTCCAAATTGTGTGACAGATGATATGATTCCTTCGTATTCTTCTCCTATCTTATTTTCCATATATTCAGCTTTTTTCAAATCTTCACTATCTCGTTCTACTTTTGTTGCAATTTTTTCACGTTCTGATGATTGATATGCTCTTTGTTCTGCTTTTTGTTCATATTCTTCTTTCCATTCTTCTGATAAATTATAGTTGTTTTCTAAATAGTTTGATATTATTCTGTGGATAAACAAATCTGGATATCTTCTAATTGGTGATGTGAAATGGCAATAATAGTTACTTCCTATTCCAAAATGTCCTTTATTTTCTGCTTCATATCTTGCTAGTTTTAATGTTCGTAAAACTAAATTTGATACTACTCTTTCTTCTTCTTTTCCTTTTACTTCTTCTAGTACTTTTGCAAATTCTGTTGGGTATACTGTTTCATTTGTTATTTTTATTTTCATACCAAAGTTAAATAAGAATTTATTTAGTTCTTTTACTTTGTCAATGTCTGGTTTTTCATGTGTTCTATATATGAAAGGTGCTTGTAACCAATAGAATTTTTCTGCAATTGTTTCATTTGCAGTTAACATGAATTGTTCAATAATTTCATTACTAAAACTTGTTTCATATTTGCTTATATTAACAGCTTTTCCATTAATATCTAATTCTATTTTACTTTCTGGTATTTCTAAATTTAAATAACCTTGTTCCATTCTTCTGTTTTTTAATATTTTAGCTAATTCTGCCATAGTGTCAAAATCATTTATATATGGTTCATATTTTTTTACTATTTGTTCATCTGATCTGTCTAATATTTTTTGGACATCTGTGTAACTCATTCTTTCTGTAACATTGATAATTCCTTTATATATTTCTGAATTTACTACTTTTCCTTGTGCATTAATTTCCATTGTACAAGATAATGTGTATCTATCTTTCCCTGCATTTAAGCTACAAATTCCATTTGATAGTTCTCGTGGTAACATGGGAATAACTCTTCCTAGCATATATATGCTTGTCCCTCTATATAATGCTTCTCTATCTAATAAGCTTTCTTCTTTTACATAGTAACTAACATCTGCAATATGCACATCTAATTGATAATTACCATTTTCGAGTTTTATAACTCTTACTGCATCATCTAGGTCTTTTGCGTCTTCTCCATCAATTGTGAAGATTATATCTTTTCTTAAGTCAGTACGATTTGAAATATCTTTCATGTCAATTTTGTTACCATATTTTTTTGCTTCATTTACAACGTTTTCAGGAAATGTTGATGGTAAGTTATATTCTTTTACAAGGCATAACATGTCAACTCCTGCTTCATTTGGTTTGCCTAATACTTCAATAATTTTTCCTTCTGCATTTTTCCCATTTTGTGGATATTTTGTAATTTTTACTAGTACCTTATGATTGTTTCTTGCTTTTCCAAAATTATTTTTAGATATGAAGATATCTGTTCCAAAATTTCTATCATCTGGAATGACAAATCCAAAGTTTCTATTGTTTTGGAATGTTCCTACAAGTGTATTTTTTTCATGCTTAATAATTTGTTTTATTTTTCCTTCTGCTTTTTTATTTTCTTCTTCATTTTCTATTATTTCAACTAAAACTTTATCTCCATTTAATGCATAATTTGTATTTTCTTTGGCAATATATATTTCTTCTTCTTTGTTTTCTATTTTGACAAAGCCAAAACCTTTTTGATTTTTTCTAAAAGTTCCTTCTTGATAGTTTTTTAAAATAATTTCTTCTTTTTTAGACATAGTTCTCTCCTTAAAAATTACTTTCTTAAAGTATAAAAAATATAGGAGCTAAAAGCTCCTTATTATGCCATATATAATATTCCTAAAACTAGTGTTAAAATTGCAAATATTATTGATAATATAATTGTCCATCTTTTTTGTTTTCCTTCTTTTGTTTTACCTTTATTTTTTTCAAAAAAATTATTTGTTGATGATGAACCTACGATTGTTGCTGAAGCTCCTCCATCTTCCTTTGCTTGAATTAACGCTAAAATTATCACTGCTAATGATACAATGAAATATATAACTGTTAAAATTGTTCTTGCTATTACCATTTTTCCTTTCATTCCTTCCTAACTAGTATATTTACTTGTGATATTGTATCATATATTTTCAAAAAATGCAAACTTTTAAATTATTTTTTTATTATTTTTAATACATTCCATCCATTCCAGCATTCATTCCTTGATTTCCGCAGTTGCATGACTTTTCTTCTGGTACGTCTGTTACAATACTTTCTGTTGTTAATACCATTGATGCAATTGATGCTGCATTTTGAAGTGCACTTCTTGTTACTTTTGTAGGGTCTACAATTCCTGCTTTTTTCATATCTACATAAGTTTCTTTGCTTGCATCAAATCCTGTTCCTACTGGTGATTGTTTAATTTTATCAATAATTACAGCTGGTTCTAGTCCTGCATTTATAGCGATTTGTCTTGCTGGTTCTTCTAGAGCTTTCAATACTATTTTTGCTCCTAGTTTTTCTGCATTTTCTAATCTTTGCATGCTTTTTTCTACTTTATCAATAACATTGATTAATGCTGTTCCTCCCCCACTAACAATTCCTTCTTCAACTGCTGCTTTTGTAGCTGATAGTGCATCTTCTATTCTTAATTTCTTTTCTTTCATTTCTACTTCTGTTGCAGCTCCTACTTCAATTACAGCTACTCCTCCTGCAATTTTTGCTAGTCTTTCTTGTAGTCCTTCTTTATCATAACTGCTTGTTGTTTCTTCTATTTGTGTTTTTATTTGTTTAATTCTAGTTTCTATTTGCTTTTTGTCTCCTACACCATCTACAATTATTGTATTTTCTTTTTGTACTTTTACTTGTCTTGCTCTACCTAATTGCTCAATTGTTACATCTTTTAATTCTAGTCCTAAATCAGATGTAATTACTTCTCCTCCTGTTAGAATAGCAATATCTTCAAGCATTGCTTTTCTCTTGTCTCCAAATCCTGGTGCTTTTACTGCTACTACATTTAATACTCCTCTTAATTTGTTTAATACTAATGTTGATAGTGCTTCTCCTTCAATATCATCACAGATAATAACTAATTTTCCTGATTGTTGCATTAAAGCTTCTAGTAGTGGTAAAATTTCTTGAATGTTACTAATTTTTTTGTCTGTGATTAAAATATATGGATTTTCAAATATTGCTTCCATTTTATCTGTGTCTGTTACCATATATGGTGATACATAGCCTTTGTCAAATTGCATTCCTTCTACTACATTTAATTCTGTATTAGATGTTTTAGATTCTTCAATTGTAATTACACCATCTTTTGATACTTTTTCCATTGCTTGTGCAATTAAATCTCCAATTTCACTGTTGTTAGCTGATATACTTGCTACTCTTGCAATGTCTTCTTTTCCATTTACTTCAGAACTGATTTCTTTTAATCCTTTTACTGCTACTTCTACTGCTTTATCAATTCCTCTTTTCATTGCCATTGGGTCAGCTCCTGCTGCTACATTTTTTACTCCTTCTTTTATCATACTTTGTGCTAGAACTGTTGCTGTTGTTGTTCCATCACCTGCTACATCATTTGTTTTTTCTGATACTTCTTTTACAATTCTAGCTCCCATGTTTTCATATTTGTCTTCTAATTCAATTTCTTTTGCAATTGTTACACCATCATTTGTGATTAATGGTGAGCCAAAGCTTTTGTCTAATACAACATTCCTTCCTTTTGGTCCTAGAGTTACTTTTACAGTATCTGCTAATTTGTTTACACCTTCTAATAATGCTTTTCTAGCATCTTCTCCAAATTTAATTTGTTTTGCCATTTTATATCCTTCCTTCCTTTACTTTATTTTAATTCCTTATTGATTTCAAATGAAGTCTAACAACGTAAGATGCTAATTATTTTTCAATCAATGCTAAAATGTCTTCTTGTTTAATAATTATATATTCTTCTCCTTCATATTTAACTTCTGTTCCTCCATATTTGCTTACAATTACATTATCTCCTTTTTTTACATACATTTCTTGTAGTTTCCCGTCTTCTTTTTCTCCTGGTCCTACTGCAATAACTTCTGCAATTTGTGGTTTTTCTTGTGCTGCACTTGCTAAGATAATACCACTTTTGGTTGTTTCTTCACTTTCTTTCATTTTTATAAGTACTCTACTTCCTAATGGTTTAATCATTTTTATTACCTCCTTGTTTTGAGTGTTTTGTTTTTAGCACTCTATTTGTTTGACTGCTAATAATTTATACCCTATTATCAAAATTGTCAATACCTTTTTTGTATTTTTCACATAATTTTCACAATTCTTCCAAAATTATATCGTTTTATTATATTCAATACCCTTAAAAAATATAACCGGGAAGGGGGGACGCCCTTTTTTTCCCTATGCGATTTTTCCCTCTTGGGGAATTGGGGACGCCCATAGGGAAAAAAAGGGCGTCCCCTCTTCCCGATTAGGGAAAAAAAGGGCGTCCCCAGTTCCCCAAGGGCGTCCCCGATTCCCGGTTATTTTTTTAATTTTTTTGCTGCTTCTACTAATCCTACAAATACTGGTGATGGTTTGTTTGGTCTTGATTTTAATTCTGGATGGAATTGTCCAGCAATAAAATATGGATGTGTTTCTTGACTAATTTCTACGATTTCTACTAAACTTCCATCTGGCGAACATCCCGAACAAATTAATCCTGCTTTTTCTAGTTTTTCTTTATAAGAATTATTGTATTCAAAGCGGTGTCTGTGTCTTTCTTCAATTTCTTCTTGTTGATATAATTTTTGTGCTAATGTTTGTTTTTTCAAAACGCATGGATAACTACCTAGACGCATAGTTCCACCTTTTTTTCTAATTTGTTTTTGTTCTTCCATAATGTGAATTACTGGGTTTTGAGTTGTTTTACTAAATTCAGCAGAATTAGCATCTTTTAACCCCAAGATATTTCTTGCATATTCTACTACTGCCATTTGCATTCCTAAACATATTCCTAAAAATGGCACTTTATTTTCTCTTGCATATTTTATTGTTTCAATCATACCTTCTATGCCTCTTTCTCCAAAGCCTCCTGGTACAATTATTCCATCTAAATGCTTTAATTTTTCTTTTACTGTATCTGGTGTTATTGTTTCTGAATCGATTAACTCTACTTTTGTTGTTATGCGATTTGCAAAGCCTGCATGATGAATGCTTTCAATTACAGAAATATATGAATCTTCTAATTTAACATATTTTCCAACTATTCCAATTGTTACTTGTTTTGTTTTGTTGATTTTGCGAATTATGTCTATCATTTCTTCCCATTTTTGATTATCTGGTACATAGTTTTCTAGTTTCAAATGGTTACATACTTCTCTTGCTAGACCTTCTTCTTCTAGCATTAGTGGTACTGCATAAAGACAATCTGCTGTTTTATTTTGAATTACACTAGTTTTTCTTACATTACAGAATAATGATAGTTTTTCTCTAATATTTTCTGGAATATCTTGTTCTGTTCTACATACAAGGATATCTGGTTTAATTCCTAAACTTTGTAATTCTTTTACAGAATGTTGTGTTGGTTTTGATTTAATTTCATTAGAGCCATAAATATATGGTAATAGAGTAACATGTATATATATAACGTCTTCTGGATTTTTTTCAAGGCATATTTGCCTAATTGCTTCTATAATGGATAATCCTTCAATATCTCCTACTGTTCCACCTACTTCTGTAATGACAATCTCTGTTTCTGTATCTTCAAATCCATATATTTTTTCTTTTATTTCGTTTGTGATATGTGGTATTACTTGTACAGTTTTTCCTAAATAGTCTCCTCTTCTTTCTTTATCTAGAACATTTGAATAAATTTGTCCCATAGTGATACTTGAATTTTTAGTTAAACTTTCGTCTATAAACCTTTCGTAATGTCCTAAATCTAAGTCTGTTTCAGCTCCATCATCTGTCACAAAAACTTCTCCATGTTCATATGGATTCATGGTCCCTGGATCTATATTTATATATGGATCGAATTTTTGGATTGTTACTTTATATCCTCTATTTTTTAATAATCTTCCTAGTGATGCTGCTGTAATTCCTTTTCCTAGCCCTGATACAACTCCTCCTGTTATAAAAATGTATTTTGTGTTCATATTTTTCTCCTTCTATTCTTCAGATAAATTACTATTTTGACTAAACCATGACATAAAATCAAAAGGTTCCAATGTTTGAGGTAGTCCAAAGTCAATTCCATTTGTTTCTACAGTCATTGATTTTATTACAGGTGGATTAACTGGTGTACTAGATTCTGAACTTGTAGACTCTTCACTTTCTTCTTCTTGTTTTATTTCGACTTCTTCCATTTTATGTACAATGTCCATTCCTTCTATTACTTTTCCAAATGGTGTATATAGTCCATCTAAACTTGAACTTTCTTTTGTTACAATAAAGAATTGTGAGCTACCAGAATTATATGATTCTTCCTTTAATGATGAAGAATATTGTGAATAATCTCCTCTTGCAACACCAAGTACTCCTTCTTCAAATTTGATATTGTTATTTACACCATTAGCAATGAATTCTCCTTTAATCGTATATTCTTCATCTTCCCCGCCTTCTTTTAAGTCTGATAATTTTGCATTTTCTTGTCCTTCTCCATCTTTACTTCCAGCTTGGATTACAAAATCTTTTACAATTCTATGAAATTTATTTCCATTGTAATATCCTCTATTGATAAGTGCAATAAAGTTTGCAACTGATTCTGGTGCTTTATCTGGATATAGTTCCATTTTAACTGTTCCAAAGTTTTCAACTTCCATTGTTACAATTGGATTTTTTACTTCCATTGTTGCCTTTCTATAATATCCATATGCAATAAATCCTATCAATGCGATGATAACTATACATGCTATAATCCATATAATTATTTTTCCTTTTTTCATTTTTATCAATTCCTTTCTTATACTTATAAATTAACTATATTAAGATATTATCAAATACAAATTGCTCTTGCATTCTTCTTAATGATTGTTTGATTGTTCTTGCTCTTACTTCTCCAATTCCTTCTACTTCGTCTAAACTTTCAATATCTGCTGCTAAAATATGCTGAAATGATTTATAAGAATTAATTAAATTGTCTACGATGTTATTTGGCATTCTTGGTATTTTTGTTAAAATTCTGTATCCTCTTGTATAAACTCCTACTTCGTCATAGTTTTCAAAATTCTCATACCCTAATATTTTAGCAATGGTTTCTTCTTTTGTCAACTCTTCATATGGTATTTGTGATATTTTCTCCATGATTGTTTCAGGTGTTTTTTTCTTTTTCGTTGCAGCCATATAATCTTTGACAATTAACAATTCTTCTTTTTCTACTCCACCTATCAATTCCTCTAGTTGCATTTTTACAAGTCTTCCATCATCACCTAATTCATAAATTTGAGTTTGTATATCTTGAACAATTCTCATAACCATTTCTGCTCTTTGTATTGCTACAATAACATTTTCTAATGTTACAATATCATTGAATTCGTATTCATTTAAAATGCTTAGTTTGCTATCAAATACTTTTTTATATCTTTCTAATGTTTGTACTCCTTGATTTGCTTTATTTAATACAACATCTGTATTTTCTAAGATATAACGTTCATTTCCTTTAAAAAGGGTAATTATATTTCTCCTTTGTGAAATACTAATTACTAATTCTCCTGTTTGTTTTGCTGTTCTTTCTGCTGTTCTATGCCTTGTTCCTGTTTCTTGTGTTTCTATTTTCCATGAAGGAATTAATTGAGCATTTGCAAATAGAATTCTCTTCATATCTCCACTTAAAATAATAGCTCCATCCATTTTGGCTAATTCATATAGCTTAGAAGATGAGTAATCTTCATTGATTGTAAATCCTCCATCTACAAGTTCTTTTATTACTTCGTTCTTATCGGTTATAAGTATCAATGCTCCTGTTTTTGCTCTTAAAATATTTTCTAGTCCTTCTCTAATTGGAGTTCCTGGAGCAATTAATTTTAAGATTTCTGTGATTTGGTTTTCATTACTCTTTCTCAAATAGACTCCCTCCTGTCCCTCTATTTGGGGTATTGTTAATCTTTTGTTATAAAATTCTTGCCTTTCTCATAGCTTCTTTAACATCTTTTACACCTATTATATCTAATTTAAATGTATCTTTCAAGAGTTTTTTGTTACTTTCTGGAATAATTGCATGTTTAAATCCTAATTTTTCTGCTTCTTTTAATCTTTTTTCTATCATGTTAATTCTTCTTACTTCTCCTGTTAAACCTACTTCTCCAATTATTACACAATCTTTTGGAATGGGTATGTTTTTAAAAATAGAAGCTACTACCATTACAATTCCTAAGTCTATTGAAGGTTCATTTAATCGCAATCCTCCTACTACATTTACATATACGTCTTGATTTCCTAATAATAAACCTGTCTTTTTTTCTATAACTGCAATTAGTATTGCTAACCTGTTAAAATCAATTCCGTTTGCTGTTCTTTTTGGATAATTACTTACTGTTTGTGTTGTTAATGCTTGTAATTCCACTAAAATAGGTCTTGTTCCTTCCATGCAAGAAACAATACATGAACCTGATGGATTGTCTTCTCTCTCAGATATTAATACATCTGAAGGATTTTCTATCTCACACATGCCTTCTTCCTTCATTTCAAACATTCCAATTTCATTTGTAGAACCAAAACGGTTTTTTACTCCTCTTAAAATTCGATACGAAAAATATCTTTCTCCTTCTAAATATAAAACTGTGTCTACCATATGTTCTAAAACTCTTGGTCCTGCGATGTTTCCTTCTTTTGTTACATGTCCTATAATAATTGTTGTTATATTTCTTGATTTGCAAATACGCATTACTTGTGAAGTAATTTCTCTTACTTGACTTACACTTCCTGCAGCTGCTGATAGTTCATCTGAATACATTGTTTGTATTGAATCAATAATAACTAGTTTTGGCTCTGTCTCGATAATTGCTTCATTTACTAACTCAATATCTGTTTCTCCCAAAAATAATATATCTTCATTTTTAATACCGTAATCTGTCTGCTCTTATTTTTATTTGCTCTGCTGATTCTTCTCCTGATACATATAAAACTTTTCCTTCTCCTTTTACTTTATCACAAATTTGTAAAATTAATGTTGATTTTCCTATTCCTGGCTCTCCTCCAAGTAAAATTAATGATCCTTTTACTAGTCCGCCTCCAAGTACTCTATCTAATTCTTCAAATCCTGTTGAAGTTCTTAAAGTTTCTTTTGCTTCATAAGAATCTAGTTTTTGTGGTTTGACTTGTCCTTTTATGGTATTTTTACTTTTTGAATTTTTTGTTTCTACTATTTTTTGCTCAAAAAAGCTATTCCAACTATTGCATGAAGGACATTTTCCTAGCCATTTAGCAGATTCATACCCACATTCATTACAAACAAATATAGTTTTATTTTTCATTTTTAATCTCCTCTTATATTTTTACTTTACGTAAAAAGTATAGCATAATTTTTGTAATTATGCTATACTTTTTTTATTTCATATACATATATTTTGTTTATTAAGTATTTTGCTTGTTTTTACCAAATGTAATATCTTTGCATAAAAAGTTTTTAATTTTTTTCCATGTAATTTCTTGATGTAAAAATGCATTAATTTCATCTTCAACTTTTTGTTGTTTTGGTGTTAATACAACTTTAATTTCTTTGTTCCAATCAATTCCTTCTAACCAGAATGTCTTGAATTTCTGCCAAAATCCATATTTTACAGGTAAATTATTGTTTCTAATCGTTCCTGCATCTTGTTGTTCTTCTCCTTGTAAATCAAATTCTTTGAAACTTGCATTTTCATTTATTCCGTCTTCAAATTTAACTCCTCCAAATACTCCTGTTACTTTTGTTTCTTCTAATTCGGCCATTCTTTTTCCTCCTTCGTATTTTCCCTATTCTTCTTTTATTTATTTATACTATACTTTTTATGATTTATCAAGTATTTTTTCTCTTTTTTATGTTAAATTTTGTTTACATTTTTATTACATTTTTGTTACGCATTTTTTCTTACTTTTAAACCATGTGCATATGCCTTTTGAATTTCTACAATTTCTAATGTATTTTCTATATTTTGTAATAGATTCATTTTTTTAGCTTCACATTCAACTAATATATAGTTTTTTGTGTGTCCTTTGATTATATTTTCTTTTTGTTCTTCCCATAATACTTCTACTTTTTTTCCTACATATTGCTTATTGTAGATTTCTTGATTATGATCTGATAGTTGAATTAATCTTTTACTTCTTTCTTCTTTTTTTTGTGGATTTACTTGATTTGGCATACTTGCCGCCCTGGTTCCTTTTCTTTGTGAATATGGAAATATATGCATTTTGTAAAATTTAATTTCCTTTAAAAATTCATAAGTTTTTTCAAATTCTTCTTCTGTTTCTCCAGGGAATCCAACAATAACATCTGTTGTAAGATTAACATTTGGATATGTTTCTCTTAATCTTTGTACAATTTCTTTGAATTGTTTTGTATTGTATCTACGATTCATTCTTTTTAGTGTTTCATCACATCCACTTTGTAGTGATAGGTGAAAATGTTCACATATTTTTTCTAATTTTGATAATCTTTGTACAAATTCATGTGTAATAAGTAATGGTTCTATTGAGCCTAGTCTTATTCTTTGGATTCCTTCTATTTTGTTGATTTCTTCTAATAAATCGATTAGTTCATATTTTTTTTCAAAATCTTTCCCATATGATGCTATATGAATTCCTGTAATTACTACTTCTTTTATTCCTTTTTGTGCAATTCCGTTCAATTTCAGTTATTACGTTTTGAGGTTCTCTACTTCTAACTCTGCCACGGGCATATGGTATAATACAATAAGAGCAGTACCTGTCACAACCATCTTGTATTTTGATAACTGCTCTTGTTTTTTCTGTATAAGTTGTTTCGCCAAATTCCGCAAAATTTTTTGTGGATAATATATCTATGATTTCATTTTGTTTTTTTTGTCCTTGTAAAATTTCATCACAATATTTAACAATGTCTACTTTTTCTTCATTACCCAAAATCAAGTCTATTTCATTTATTTTTTGTAATTCTTCTTTTGCTACTTGAGCATAACATCCAACAGCGATTATTTTACTGTCTGGATTTTTTTGTTTTGCTCTTCTAATCATTTGCCTTGATTTTCTATCTGACATGTTTGTTACTGTGCATGTATTGATAATATAGATATCTGCTTTTTCATTGTGTTCTAAAATTTTATATCCTTTTTTTATAAGTTTTTGCGACATGGCATTTGTTTCATATTGGTTGACTTTGCAACCTAAAGTTATAAATGCGACTGTTTTCATAGTTATTTTCCTTTATCTTTTTGTTTTCCCATCTAAAGCATCTAAATTTTCTAGTGCTTTTCCTGTTCCTAATGCTACACATGATACCGTATCTTGTGCTATCATTACATTTATTCCTGTTTTTTCTTGTAATAGTTTATCTAATCCATCTATTAGACAACCACCACCTGTCATATAAATTCCTCTATCACTAATATCTGCTGCTAATTCTGGTGGTGTTTTTTCTAATACATTATGAACGCTATCTACAATCATCATTGCTGGTTCTATAAGAGCTTCTAACATTTCACTAGAATGTATTGTAATTGTTTTTGGTAAACCTGTTGTTAAATCTCTTCCTCTTACATCCATTTCTGCATCTTGTATTTTAGGATATACACAACCAATATTTACTTTTAAATCTTCTGCTGTCCTTTCTCCAATTACAATATTATGTTTTTTCTTTATATACTTTACAATTGCTTCATCAAATTTATCTCCTGCTATTTTTAATGAAGAACTTACCACTGATCCTCCTAATGAGATAACCGCAATATCTGTTGTTCCTCCTCCTATATCTACTACCATATTTCCACAAGGTTTTGCAATGTCGATTCCGGCTCCAATAGCTGCTGCAATTGGTTCTTCTATTAAATATACTTTTCTAGCACCTGCTTGTGTTGCAGCATCAATAACTGCTTTTTTCTCTACTTCTGTTACTTGTGAAGGGATACATATCATAATTCTAGGTGAAAATATAAATTTTCCACAAACTTTTCCTATGAAATGTTTTAACATTTTTTCTGTTACTGTATAATCTGAAATAACACCATCTCTTAATGGTCTTGTTGCTACTATATTTCCAGGTGTTCTTCCTAGCATCCTTCTCGCTTCTCCTCCAACAGCTAATACTTCACCTGTATTGTTATTAACAGCTACCACTGATGGTTCTCTTAGTACAATTCCTTTTCCTTTAACATATACTATAACTGTTGCTGTTCCTAAATCAATTCCTACATCTTGTCCAAAATTCAACATATTTTTCCCTCCGCGTGCTAGTTTCTTTTCATTTATATTACAAATATATTGCAATTATATTACATAATTAAAAATTTATCAATAGCTTTGGCTGATTTTTTTCAGAAATTTGTTAGAAAAAATGGTCATTTTTTCCTACATTTTTTTTGGATTTTTACAAACACTAAAATTATAAAAAGTTAGGGTGTTTAATATGAATCAAATTTTAGGAAATGTGGAAATTGAATTACAAAAAGAAAAACGATATCATTTTAAATATCTTTTTGTTTTTTCTATTAGTATTATGATATTATTTTCTTCTTTTTTTATGTATGAAATTTATCATGCAAATATAAATAAAAAAAAGAGTCAATTTTTTCAACACAATTATGAAATTGTGCAATTATATGCTTCGAATAATTCTGACATATATACAAATTTGGAAAATAATAATTCTTATACAAAAAAATTTGTTATTGGCGAAATAAATATTCCTTCTTTAAATATTTCTTATCCGATTTTTTCTAAGTTAGATGATGAGACTTTAAAAATATCTCCATGCATTTTTCATGGAAAAATGCCACCTGAAAGTGGCAATTTGTGTATCGCTGGTCATAATTATAATAATGATCAATTTTTTAGTTTAATTTATAAATTAAAAAAAGGAGATATCATTCGTATTTATGATATAAATCATCATAAATATACCTATACTGTTTTTGCTAATTATGAAGTAAAAACAGATGATTTGTCTCCTATTTCTTCCTTAAAATCTAATCATGAATTAACACTCGTTACTTGCAATAATTTCAATAATCATCGTATTATTGTTAAAGCTCATTATTAAACACTCTTCCAGAACCATTCTAGGCTTTCATCAACACTTTTCTTACCTTTTTGCTTTGCTTCTATATCATCTACCCATAAATATCCAAAGAAACTTATCCCAACAAAAATGAAATCAACAGCTAAACAAGTTGATAAAGTAGATAGTAAATCTCTAAATTCTTCTTTTAACGTAAATAATTGCGAACCATGTATTATTAATAAAATTAGGCTTGCAAATAAAGGTATTGCTGCTATATAACTTTTTTTCAATTCTTGTGATAAGAAAATTAATAGAATCATTGCTGTTAATAATAAAATGAGTGTTAAAGGATTTGCTATATTAAAAACATACATAAATAAATATACTCCCTTCTCTTTTGTTCACAATTATATAGTACCACTTGTAAATAAAATATTCAAGTAATTATATATTACATTTTCTTTACATTTTTATTTCAATTTTTTTTCTATTAATTTTGCAATTGCTTTTGCTTTTTCTGTGATATCTTTTTGATTCTCTCCTTCTATCATAACTCTTACCAATGGCTCTGTTCCAGATGGCCTAATAAGTACTCTTCCATTATCTGCAAATTCATTTTCTAATTTATTAATTGCCTCTTTTATTTCTTCATCTTTCTCATAATCATATTTTTTATTATTTGAAACTTTTGCATTTATTAATACTTGTGGATACAATGTTACTATATTTGCTACTTCTGATGCAGACTTATTAGATTCTAAAACTGCTTGTATTATCATGATTGAAGTTAGTATTCCATCTCCTGTTGGATTATAATCTAATAAGATAACATGCCCTGATTGTTCTCCTCCTAAATTATAATCATTTTTTAGCATTTCTTCTAATACATATCTGTCTCCTACTTTTGTTTGCACTAATTGTAATTGATTTTGTTTTACATACTTCTTTAATCCAAGATTACTCATAACAGTTGCAACAATTGTATTTTTTGAAAGTTTTCCCTGCGTTTGTAGATATTTAGATATAATTGCCATAATTTTATCTCCGTCAATTTCTTCTCCTTTTTCGTCTACTGCTAAACATCTATCTCCATCACCATCATAAGCAAATCCCATACTTAGTTTATTTTCTACAACATATTTTTTTAGCATCTCTAAATGTGTTGATCCACATCCTTCATTTATATTAATTCCATCTGGTTTGTTATTTATTATTTGATATTTAATTCCTAAAGCTTTAAATATCTTTTCTGCGACTTTATATGTAGCTCCATTTGCTGTATCTATTCCTACGATAAAATCTTCACGGTTTATTTCTTCTATATGATTATCAAAATTTTTCCTAAAAAAATATACATATTCATTTATCAAATCTTCTTTATACTCTGATATGCCTATTTTGTCATTAACAGCTATTAATTCTTTCATTTTTTCTGATTCCATGACTTCTTCTATTTCTTCTTCTAGAGAATCTGGAATCTTAGTTCCTTTATTGCTAAAAAATTTAATACCATTAAAGTCATATGTGTTATGTGATGCTGAAATAACTACACTTGCATCTGCTTTTAACTTTCTAGTTAAATAAGCAACAGCTGGTGTTGGTATAACTCCTAATAATTTCACATTTGCTCCATAGCTTAAAAATCCTGCTACCATTGCACTTTCAATTAGTGTTCCTGAAAGTCTAGTGTCTCTTCCTATTAAAATGGTTGGTACGTGATTTAAATGTTTTGAAAAAACATATGTTGCAGCTTTTGCAACTTTATATACTAATTCTGGTGTTAATTCTGTATTTGCAATTCTTCTAATACCATCTGTTCCAAAATATTTTCGCATAATATTCCTCCTTGTTACTTCCTAAAACTTAAAAACATTTTGATTTTTTCCTTTAAATCAAGTTCTACTTGATTTGGCTCTTCTATTGTGATTTTTTTATTAGCTAATGCTAATTTAGGGTTAACATTTGTTAGTTGTTCTAATTTTTCTGTTCCTACAATTTCTTCTATTATTTTCAATATTTCTGGTATTTGTGGATATATTGAATTTTTCCTATGTACATCACTTCCCAGAAAATGTATATAACCATTTTCTAAAAATTTTTTAACAAGTATTTGTGCTTTTTTACCATGCATTCCAATAACACTTCCATAGTTTGCTTGCATCAGGCATCCGCTTTGAATTAAATCATATATAAGATTTGGTTCTTTTTGTACAAAATGATATCTTTCTGGATGTGCAAGTACTGGTATTAGCTTATTTTTTTGCAAATTATATATAACATTATATAAATTGTCTGGTTCATTATCACGTGGCATCTCAAATAAAACATAACATGAATTATTGATTGTAGAAGCTTTTGCTTCTTCTAGCAAGTTCATTATATTATCTGAAATATATATTTCACTTGCTAGATATAAATCCATGTTAGTTTCTTTAATTTTTAAATTTGTGGTAATTGCTTTCATCCAAACTTCTCTTTCTGCTGTTTCTGTTTCATAATAACCTTCTTTATAATGTGAAGTAAAGATGACACCTTTAAAACCAGCTTTTTTTGCTTCTTCTAGAAGTTTAAACGTTTCTTCAATGCTTTGTGAACCATTATCTATATTGGGTAATATATGTGTGTGGAAATCTATCATTTCTATTTTTTTCTCCTGTAACTAGTATTTCTTAATTTGATATCCATTTTATCATTCTGATATCATTGTATTTTTTTAAAACTTCTTTGTATTTTTGGTATTCTTCTTCCCATAGTTCATTTGGGACCTTGTCGAAAGCATTAAATATTTTCTCTGCTTCTGCTAAATAAATTATTTGTTCTTGTGGAGACATTTGTTCATATTGTTTTGCAAATTTATATAATTTGTCTAACATTTGGTTAGCATCTATAAATCCCCAAAAGTCCTTTACTTTCATTCCTGCTAATTTAATTTGCATGACAGCAAATGCTACCAATGCAAAAATAATAAAACTTAATAAATATATCATCAGTAAAATTGCTGACATTGATTACACCTCTTACTACATTTTAGTTGTTTTGCCATTTAATATATTCTTCTTTAATTTTTGTTGCTACTTCTTTTGGTGTGAGATTGGTTGTATCAATTACAAAATCGTAATTTGACATATCATCTTTTCTTATGTGGTATACTTGCCAATATCGATCATTTTCTAATTGATATCTTTCTATCATGTCTTGTTTTTGCTCTTCAATTGTTGCAAAGTTTTCTGTTCCTTTTCGATTTATATCTTCAAAAGCTCTTTTGGCTGCAACATCAATATCAACTTTTAAATATACTTTAAAAGATTCTGGAACAGCATACCATCCTAGTCTTGCATCAATAATAAAATTATCATGTGTTTTGGCATATTCTGATGCACTTTTTTCAATTTGTTTGTCAATTTCTGGATGTTCTGCTATGTATTTATTGAAACTAGTAATGTCTAATCCCATTCCTTTTGCTAATTTTCTAGCATATTCACCATTTCTGTAAATGCCATAATCTAATTCTTGCATTAAAATTTTGGAAACGGTTCCTTTTCCTGCTGCTAAATCTCCTGCTAAAGATATTATATTTTTTTTCATTTTATATTCATTCCTTTTCTTCGTCTTCCTTTTTCTCTTCTTTTACAATAGTTACTTTTCCTTCTGCAATTTCATCAGCTGCTAATGTTACTGGAGACTCCTCTTTTTTATCTGTTAAAGGTTCTGCTCCCATTGATAATTGTCTTGCTCTTTTTGAAGTTGCAATTACTAATTCATAACGATTTTCTGCCTTTTTTAATAAGTCATTCACTGTTGGTTTTACCATCATTTTTAATTACCTACTTTCTTATTTTTCTTCTTTCTCTTCATCTAATGTATTTACTACTTCTGTAATGTCTTTGTCAACTCTACCTGCAACTGTTTCAGGTTGAACTGCTGAAAGAATAATATGACCAGAATCCATAATTAAAACAGCTCTTGTTCTTCTACCATATGTAGCATCTACTGCTGTCTTGTTATCTTTTGCTTCTTGTACCATTCTTTTAATTGGTGCAGATTCTGGACTGACAATTGCAACAATTCTTGCTGCTGAAACAATATTTCCAAATCCTATATTGACCAATTGCATATGCCTTCCTCCTATTCTATATTTTGTATTTGTTCTCTTATGTTTTCTAATTCTGTTTTTATATCTACAACATTATTTACAATTTCTAAACTATTAGCTTTTGAACCAATTGTATTTGTTTCTCGATTCATTTCTTGTATAATAAAATCTAATTTTTTTCCAATTGTTGTTTGATTATTATTTTGTATTAATTCTTTGAATTGTGCAATATGGCTTTTTAATCTAGTTAGTTCTTCTTCAATTGAACATTTGTCTGCATAAATAACTACTTCTTGTGCTAGTCTATTTTGGTCAACTTCTTCTGTTTTTAAAATTTCTTTTATTCTTTTTTCTAATTTTACTACATATTCATCAATAAGTCCAGTGGAAATAGAAGATATTTTTATTACTTTTTCTTGAATATCTTGTATTCTATTTAACAAATCTTCTTCCATTTTACTTCCTTCAAATACTCGCATTTCAATTAATTTTTCAACTGCTTCATTGGTTGCTTGCAAAATTTCTTCTTTAATAATTTCATCCTCTTGTTTTTGAGAAATATTTAATACATCTGGTAATTTTGTAATATCTAAAACATTTATATCTGTTGATAAATTTGTTTCTTTTGCCAATTCTTGTAATTGTGAAATATATAATTTTGCAATTTCTTTGTTTATTATTATTTCTTCTCCTTCTGGATTATAATTATGAAATGTAATGAAAATTTCTAATTTTCCTCTATTTATTTTAGAAGATATTGCTTTTTTTATATCTTCTTCTAAATAAGTAAACTGTTTTGGCATTTTTATGGAAATATCTAAATATCTATGATTTACACTTTTCATTTCAATTTGATATTCTCTTTCATTTTTTATAAGGTGACATTTTCCAAACCCTGTCATGCTTTTAATCATATTATTCGCCTTCTTTTTCTACTTTTTTGCTTGTTTTGGTAGTTGTACTTTTTTTGGTTGCTGGTTTTTTTGTTGGTGTTTTTTTAGTTGTACTAGCTTTCTTTGTTGTGCTTGTTTTTGTGCTTGTTTTCTTTGTTGTACTAGTTTTTTTGGCTGTTGTTGCTTTCTTCTTAGTTGTTGCCTTTTTAGTAACTGGTTTTTCTTCTGATTTATTTTCTACTTTTTCCTCTTCTGCAACTTTTTTAGTTGGTTCTTTTTTGGTTGTAGTTGTTTTCTTTGCTGTTGTCTTTTTAGTAGTAGTTTTTTTGGTTGGTTTTTCTTCTGATTTATTTTCTACTTTTTCTTCTTCTTCAACTTTTTTTGTTGGTTCTTTTTTGGTTGTAGTTGGTTTCTTGGTTGCTGTGTTAGCTTTTTTGCTTGCAGTTGTTTTTTTGGCTGTTGTTTTTGTTGTTGTCTTTTTAGTAGTAGTTTTTTTAGTTGGTTTTTCTTTATCTAATTTTTCATCTTCTAGTTTTATTTCTTCTTTTGGTAATTCTTCTATTTTTGCTTTTTTGGTTGCTTCTTTTTTGATTGGTTTCTCTTTTTGTACTATTTCTTTTACGTCACTTATATTATTTAATAATTGTCTTCTTCCTTTTGTATATATGACAATTGCTTTGAGCGTAAAATAACTTGCAAAGATATAAGAACTTGCTCCTACATAAAGAGAAAAGTCAAACTCATATTTTCTTACAATAAATAGTATTGATAAAGAATGTATTGATAAAGCCAAACATTCAATTGCTGTTAATATTTTTTTCCCATTTTCTTGTTTATATGCTTTTTCTATAAAGAAAATTCCTGCTAGTGTAAATATTCCTGCAAATACTTGTATATCCTTTTCTAATCTATTTAATGCCATACTTGAATTTGCAATAATAAGTAAATAAAAGTATATCATTACTATAGTAGCAAATGCAATACAATAAAAAATTTCTTTTATTGTTTCTGGCTGTGTTTTTTTTCTTATTTTCAATTCATTTGTTTGTTCTTTTTTTTCAATTGTTTTCATGTATTGTTATCCCCCTTTATTTTTCAAATTCATACATAATATTACTTAATACATTTAGTGCTACTGTTTCTGTTCGTAAAATTCTATTTCCTAATGTTATAATTTTAGCTCTATTTTTTTGAAGTTGTTCTACTTCTTCTAATTCTAATCCTCCTTCTGGTCCAATTACAATCCCCAGTTTTAATATATCTTTTTGAAATTGTTTTTTGATTGATTGTAGTTCCATTTTTAATGTATTGATTTTTTCTTTCTCATATGCTACTAAAATCGCATCATATTCTGGTATCATATTGCAAATTTCTGATATTTTTATACAATTTTGAATCTTGGGTATAATATTTCTACCACATTGTTTGCTAGCTACTTCTGAAATTGTCTGCCATCTTTTATTTTTTTTACTTTCATCTTTTAATTGAACTATACATCTTTTCATTTGCACTGGATAAATATCATATACTCCTAATTCCACTGCTTTTTGGATAATAAGTTCCATTTTATCTTTTTTTGGTAATCCCTGAAATATACTAACTTTAATATTCGGTTCTGTATTTTTTTGTTCATATTCTAAAATTTGACATATAATGTATTTATCTGATATTTTTTCTATTTTACTAATACAATCCGTATGATTTTCAATAATACCTATGTGTAATATATCTTCGTTTTTCATTCGTAAAACATTTTTTATATGATTTACGTCTTTACCCTGTATTGTTATTGTTTGATTGTTAATTTGATCTTTTGATACAAAAAATTTTGGCATGCATTTCTCCTTTTTTTATCATGTGCTGATTATATCATTATTCGATATTTTTTTCAAGTATTTTTGTTTAGCTTCAAATATGTCAAAAAATGAGAAACTAGAAAGTTTCTCATTTTATCATTTTTATTTTAATAATTTTCTGCTTTTATTTCGAAATATGCTTTTGGATGATTACATACTGGACAAATTTCTGGTGCTGATTTACCAATTACAATATGTCCACAGTTTCTACATTTCCATATTCTATCTCCATCTTTACTAAATACTAATCCATTTTCTAGATTTTCAATTAGTTTTTTATATCTTTCTTCATGTTCTTTTTCGATTTTTGCTACTTCTGAAAATAAAAATGCAATATGGTCAAATCCTTCTTCTTTTGCTTCTTTTGCCATTCTGTCATACATATCTGTCCATTCATAATTTTCTCCATCTGCTGCTGCTTGTAAATTTTCTAATGTTGATTTTATTTCTCCACCTTGTAGTAATTTAAACCACATTTTTGCATGTTCTTTTTCATTATCTGCTGTTTCTTGAAAAATTGCTGCAATTTGTTCATATCCTTCTTTTTTTGCTTTACTTGCAAAATATGTATATTTGTTTCTTGCTTGTGATTCTCCTGCAAATGCCTCCATTAAGTTTTTCTCTGTTTTTGAACCTTTTAATTCCATTTATGTTCCTCCTTTATTCAATTTTCTTTCCTTATTTTATACGACACTTTTGAAAAAGTCAAGAAAATTCACTAAAGTTATGGACAATTTAAAAGTTTTATGCTAATATAATTAGTGATGAATTGCCGGTGTGCTGGAATTGGTAGACGGGGCAGACTCAAAATCTGTTGTCAGCAATGGCGTGTGGGTTCGAGTCCCAC
>CANQTV010000005.1 GCA_947626875.1 uncultured Clostridia bacterium
TATTTTAATAATTGAATATTTAATTATTTTCTCTTTATTAATTTTAATCAAGATTATTTATAAAAAAATTTAACAGTCTAAAATATGTTTTCAAAATTTTTCTAAACGATACGCAAAAAAAATTACTCCATTTTTCTATTCTAGATTATTTTGAAAAATTTTTATCAATTCAAAAATTTGAATTAAAAATTATAATTTTTATCCCTTTTGCTCTATTATCCACAAATTTAAAATATTACAATTTTTATACAAATTTTTACCTGTTTTTTCATCAAAAAACGTCCCAAATCCTTTAGGGATAAGTGTTTTATTTTAATTTTCAATTTTTGCATCAATCAAATGCCTGATTTTAGTTATGTATACCACATCTAAAACAAAATTCTTCTAAGTTAAAGTAATCTGACAAACATCTTTTCTTATTCGTATTTTAAATTTTTTACTTATTTATTTTATATTTTTTGTCAATCAGATTCCTTTCGCAGAAATTTACTTTCTATATTTTTTAAATTTATTTTTCAATTTTAAATTATTTCGTACTTTTATTATTTTATTTTAATTTCTTTTTTAAATATATTTTTATTTTAAAAAAATATATTTAAAAATTCATAAAATCATTAATAAAATTTTTTATTTACTATAATTTTAATTTCTACTTCTACTTTTTTATTTTTAATACTATTTATTTTTTTTATCTATATTTTTAATTATTTATATTTTATTTAATCCTTTTACATTAATTTTTTTAATTCATTTTCTATCAACTCTATTTTTTATTATTTTAATAATTGAATATTTAATTATTTTCTCTTTATTAATTTTAATCAAGATTATTTATAAAAAAATTTAACAGTTTAAATTTTGCTCTATTATCACCAAATTTAAAATATTACAATTTTTATACAAATTTTTACCTGTTTTTTTCATCAAAAAACGTTCCAAATCCTTTAGGGATAAGTGTTTTATTTCAATTTTCAATTTTTTTGCCATTTAACAGCTAAAATTCATTTATGTATACTATACTTGAAATCAAATTTTTCAGAGTTGAATCAATTTGTCGAACATATTTTCTTGTTAAGAGTTGTCATCTTTAACCTCATTTTAATTTACTTATTTTTTATTTTTACCATAACTACCTTTTCATATTTTTCAAATTCATTTTTTAATTTAAATTATTTCACACTTTTAATCTTTTTTTATTTTAATTTATTTTTTATATTTATTTTAAAAAACATATTTAAAATTTCATGAAATTATTAATAACAATTTTTTATACCTCTTTTTTATTCTTAATACTATTTATTTTTTTACCTATATTTTTAATTATTCATATTTTATTTAATCCTTTTACATTAATTTTTTTATTTAATTAAATTTTTTAATTCATTTTCTATCAAATCTATTTTTTATTATTTTAATAATTGAATATTTAATTATTTTCTTTTTATTAATTTTAATCAAGATTATTCATAACAAATTTTCTATTTTAAATTTTTTTGAAAATTTTTATAAGTTTAAAAATTTGTATCAAATATCATAATTTTTGTTCCTCCTGCTCTATCATCACAAATTTAAAATATTACAATTTTTATACAAATCTTTCTCTACTTTTCTTACCAAAAAATCCGTCAAATCCTTTAGGGATAAGTATTTTATTTAAATTTTCAATTTTTGCATCAATCAAATGCCTGATTTTAGTTATGTATACCACATCTAAAACAAAATTCTTCTAAGTTAAAGTAATCTGGCAAACATCTTTTCTTATTCGTATTTTAAATTTTTTACTTATTTATTTTATATTTTTTGTGAATCAGACTTCTTTGCTAGAAATTTGCTTTCTATATTTTTGAAATTTATTTTTCAATTTTAAATTATTTTGTACTTTTATTATTTTATTTTAATTTCTTTTTTAAATATATTTTTATTTAAAAAAAATATATTTAAAATTCATAAAATTATTAATAAAAATTTTTTATTTACTATAATTTTAATTTCTACTTCTACTTCTACTTTTTTATTTTCAATACTATTTATTCTTTTATTTATATCTTTAATTATTTACATTTTATTTCTTATTTAATTAATTTTTTCCCAGATTAACTTTTTTAATAAATTAATTTCTTTAATTAATTATTTATTTTCTTTTTATTAATTTTATTCAAGATTATTCATAACAAAATTTCACAACTTTTAAAATATACTTTCAAAATTTTTCTAAATAATATGCAAAAAAATTTACTTCATTTTTCTATTTTAAATTCTTTTAAAAAATTTTTATAAGTTTAAAAATTTGCATCAAAATCATAATTTTTATTCCTCTTGCTCTATTATCAATAAATTTAAAATATTACAATTTTTATACAGATTTTTCTCTATTTTTCTTACCAAAAAATCTATCAGATTCTTTAGGGATAAGCATTTTATTTTAATTTTCAATTTTTTTGCCAATTAACAGTCTGATTTTAGTTATGTATACCACATCTAAAACAAAATTCTTCCAAGTTAAAGTAATGTAGCAAACATATTTTCTTGTTTGCACTTAAAATTTTTTACTTATTTATTTTATATTTTTTGTGAATTAGATTCCTTTCGCAGAAATTTACTTTCTATATTTTTTAAATTTATTTTTCAATTTTAAATTATTTCGTACTTTTATTATTTTATTTTAATTTTTTTTTTTATATATTTTTATTTTAAAAAAATATATTTAAAAATTCATAAAATCATTAATAAAAATTTTTTATTTACTATAATTTTTTTATTTTTAATACTATTTATTTTTTTATTCTTATCTTCAACTATTTACATTTTATTTTTTATTTAATTAATTTTTTTACATTAACTTTTTTATTAAATTAATTTATTATTTATTTTCTTTTTATTAATTTTATTCAAGATTATTCATAACAAAATTTCACAACTTTTAAAATATATTTTCAAAAGTTTTCTAAATAATATGCAAAAAATTTACTTCATTTTTCTATTTTAAATTTTCTTGAAAAATTTTTATAAGTTTAAAATTTGTATCAGAAACCATAATTTTTGTTCCTCTTGCTCTATCATCACAAGTTTAAAATATTACAATTTTTATACAAATTTTTCTCTACTTTTCTTACCAAAAAATCCATCAAATCCTTTAGGGATAAGTGTTTTATTTGAATTTTAAATTTTTGCTTCAATTAAACATCTTATTTAAGTTATGTATACAATATTTGAAACAAAATTTTTTAATTTATAAAAAATATTCAAACATATTTTCTCTGTTTTTGCTTAATTTTTTACTAACCAACATACATCATTTTGGATACAAAAACACTAACAATAATACCAAAAAAATCAGCTATTAAAGATGCCCATAAAACAAATCTTGTTTTTTTTATACCAATACTAGAAGTATAAACAGCAATTGTATACAACGTTGTTTCAGTTGATCCCATAATAACAGCAGCTAAAAAACCAATTTGACTGTCAACACCAAAAGTTTTCATTATATCTGTTGCAACAGCAATAGAACTGCTTCCAGAAATAGGTCTAATCAACGCTAACGGCATAATTTCTGTTGGAAAATTAAATTTATTAAGAAGTGGTGTTATAAAATTAATCATACAATCTAAAATTCCTGAGCTCCTTAACGCACCAATTGCAAGGAAAAGACCTATCAAAGTTGGAAAAATGCTAATCACAATATCTATCCCTTCTTTTGCACCAACCAAAAATACATCAAATATTTTTATTTTTTCCAAAAATCCATATATCACAATAATAAAAATAACAAATGGCATTGCAACACTAGAAAAAAAATTAATATATTGCATTTTATTTCCCCCATTTAATAAATAATTTTGTTGCAGTAATTCCTGCAACAGCTGCACAAAACGTGGCAATCCACACAGGAAAAATAATACTTGTTGGATTATTTGATCCCATCGAACTTCTAATTGCAATTACAGTAGTTGGTATAATCTGTATAGAAGCTGTATTTAACACTATTAAAGTCGCCATCGAATTTGTTAACACTTTTTTATCAACATTTTTTTCTTGCATTGATTTCATTGCCTTAATTCCTAAAGGTGTAGCTGCATTCCCCAGCCCTAAAATGTTGGCTATCATATTCATAGATATTTCTTTCTTAATTTCTACATCGTACTTTAATTCAGGAAATAAAAAATTAATAAGTGGCTCTAAAAAATGAGCCAAATGATTAATTATAGAAGTTTTTGAAGCTATTCTCATAATTCCATTCCACAAACACATTGTCCCCAACAAAGTAATACATAAATTAACAGCCTCTTCTGAACTAGATAAAATTGATTGATTGAGCGCATCTAAATTTCCAAAAAAAATCGCAAAAGAAAAAGACAAAATAATAAAAAAAGGCCAAATAGTATTTAGCAATATCATCACCTAATAAAAAATATTCATAAAAAATATTTTTATTCTCTCTTATTTTTTATTATTAAAATTAAGATTTTCAATTGACCTATATTTTAATTTATGATATATATATGTAAGGATTACAAAACAATAACATTATGGAGGAAAAAAATATGAAATCAACCGGAATTATAAGAAAAGTTGACGAGCTTGGAAGAGTTGTCATACCAATTGAAATTAGAACAAAATTTAACATCGCAGAAAAAGATCCACTAGAAATATATGTTGATGGATCCAACATCATATTAAAAAAATTCGAACCAAACTGTATTTTCTGCGGAAACACAAAAGGACTTATTCAATATAAAGATAAACAAATTTGTCCAAAATGTGCAAAGCAAATTTATGAATTACAAGATAAAAAATAAAACTTAGCTTGAAAAAACACCTCAAATGTAAAATTTTAACATTTGAGGTGTCATTTTTAATTTTTATCGCAAAAATACTTATAAATTTCATTTTTAGAAACATTTCTATCCTTAGCAATTTTCTTAATTATTTCTTTCTTTTCAAATCCTTGTTTCTCATAATAATCAAAATGCTCTTTTAAAGAAATTTCTTCAAAATTTTGTTGCATTTTTTTTAATTCACTTTTTTCAATTAATATAATGCATTCTCCTTTAATACCTATAGATTTTTCAATTAATTCATCAATTGAACCACTTATAAACTCCTCATGAATTTTAGTCAATTCTCTTGCAATAACTACCTTCCTATCACCAATAATACCTTTCAAATCCATTAAAGTAGCTTGCAACTTATGCGGTGCTTCATACAAAATTGTAGTTTGTAAACTATTTTGAATTTCTTCTAATTTTTGCCTTCTATTCTTTTTATTTAAAGGTAAAAAACCAAGAAACAAAAAAACATCTGTATCCAAACCTGAACAAATTAAAGCATTAACAAAAGCACATGCACCTGGAATTGGAACAACATGTATATCTTCTTTCAAACACTCGCAAATCACCTTTTCCCCCGGATCACAAATTGCTGGAGTTCCAGCATCAGAAACTAATGCAATATTTTTTCCATTTTTCAATAGTTCAATCAATTCCTGTGTCCTTACATCTTCATTATGACGATGATAACTAATCAAATGTTTTGAAATATCATAATGATTTAACAATTTTAGCGTATGTCTTGTATCCTCTGCAGCAATCACATCAACACTTTGCAAAATACGAACTGCCCTATAAGTAATATCCTCCAAGTTTCCAATAGGAGTAGCAACAATATATAAAGTTCCATATTCCATACCTAATCACATCCATTCTACAAATTTCCATCGTACATATCTATAATCTCTTGATTATATCCTCCATCTCGGTCATAAATACATAAATCTGGTAACACCTTTAAAAAAGATTTTGCATTTTTTACACCTTTTACTAACAATAATTTTGGAGCCTCTCCTTGTTTTGAACAAACAAATCTAATTTCTTTAGGCTCTAGCTTATACTGTCTCATATAATAACAAATATCAACCAATCTTTCTGGATGATGCACCATATAAAATTCTCCCTTATCTTTTAACATATCTGTAGCGACTCTAATAAAATCCTCCAAAGTAGCTGTTACTTCGTGTCTAGCAATCATCTTATTTTTAGAATCATTTGTTATTCCTGTACCAATTTTCTTATAAGGTGGATTTGTAATTACAACATCAAAAGATTGTTTTTCATAATAATTTTCCAAATTCAAAATATTATCACATATGATTTCAAAACAACTCTCCAATTTATTATACTCTATACTCTTCTGAGTCATTTTGAAAACCTCTTCTTGAATCTCTACACCAACTACCTTTTTTAAATCAGTTTTACCACATAATAATATAGGAATAATACCTGTACCTGTTCCTAAATCAAGTACATGACTATCCTTTTTTATATTTTTTGCATAATTTGCAAGCAAAACAGCATCAATACCAAAACAAAACCAATCTTCATTTTGAAATATTTTAAGTCCTTTAACACCTAAATCGTCAATTCTTTCTTTCAAATAATTCACCTACACTTTATTTTTCATTATCACATATTATATATCAAATATATATTTTTTTCAAGACGGGAGGAGTCTGAATGGACCCAGAAAACTGGAATAGAGGAGAAAATCAAATTATTAAAAAAAACGAAAAAAAGAAATTCTGCTTTAAAGACTACAAAAAAAATACCCTCACCTCTCTAAATGAAGTAGAGTATTTCTTGCATAATTTAGACAAAGCATTCAAATGTGCAAAACTATATAAATTTTTCAGATAACAGTGCTAACCGGGAATTGGGGACGCCCTTTTTTTCCCTATGCGATTTTTCCCTCTTTCATGCAACCTATATAGTTGAATTTTAAAATAACTGCGTAAGCGACCAAACGAATGAAATGAGTGCGAATGGAGCAACTTACATACAGTTTTATTTAATTGGAAGTTGCGACACACAAAGTTATGAAAAATTCAACTATATAGGTTGCATGAAAGAGGGAAAAATCGCATAGGGAAAAAAAGGGCGTCCCCAATTCCCTGTTATTTCCTTACAAACACATCCTTAAATTCATCATTAACTTTTCCATCAATCAAAAATTTTACTTGATTTACCTCTGTCAATTCAGTCATTGTATTGACAATGCTATAAATCATATTATCTTTTGCATTTTTATCTTCTTTATCATACATTAAAAATTCACCACTCATATCTAAGACCAAACAATCCCCTTCAATATTCACTCCTAACAACTTAGTATTTTCAGGAATTACCCTATTTAACTTATCATTTTTTGGTCCACCAATTAACAATTCCATCAACTTATTATAAGTATTATTCATCAAATCCTTAATATCAATCAATCTCGCTTCTGGCAATAAATTACCAGTCTCCCTTTCTACAAAATATAAACTAACAATAGTCTGTCTTGCTTGCTCTTCAGTAATTTCCTGTTCAGGAATATATTCCTCAATTTCACTTTGCTCCTGTTCCTTATTTTTGGCATAACGAATTCCAAAATATCCACCTACAATTATAAAAATAAGTAAAATCCCAAATATAATTACCATCTTCTTATTTTTCATAAAAACCTCCTATACTTTTAATTTATACTCAAATGTATGTCTTGTTTGTCCACTTTAGAACAAATTTTATATTGATTATCCATACATTTTATGTTATATTATATATAGAGGTAAAATTATGGAAAAAAATTATTATGATATATTAGAAATTAGCAAAAATGCTTCACCTGAAGTAATCGAAAAAGCATATAAAGCATTAGTAAAAAAATATCATCCAGACTTGCAAAGTGAAATTTCAAAAGAAGATGCTGAGTCAAAAATGAAAGAACTAAATGAAGCATATGAAACCATTTCAAATCCAGAAAAAAGACAAGTCTATGATCAAAAATTAGAATATATAGAAAAACAACAAACTCAAACACAGACACAAGAACAATCACCAGCACCATCTCAAATTAATCCACTATACCAACAAGAATTACAAAAACAAGCAATATTACAAGCTAAGTTGCAAGAAGAACAAGCAATTAGGCAAGCCCAATATGAACAACAAATGACAAACGCCATCAACAAAGCATATCACGATGCATATGTACAAGACTTAAAAAATCGCGGATATAAAATAAAATACAAAAAAACATTCAAAGACTATATACGAATATTTATAACAATTATACTAACAATCGTAATTTTATTTTTAATTTTTCAAATACCATTTGTAAAAAACTATTTCATAAAACTATATGAAGAAAATGAAATTATTCAATCAATTATTAACATTATTATAAAATAGGAGGAAAACGAAATACTATCGATTTCCTCCTATTCCCATTTGACAAATTCGCTTTTTCCGTATACAATAAAAGAGGTTAATAGGTACCAAAAACCTAAATATAAAAAATGAGGGTGTATCCCATGGAAGATATATTACATGTAGGTTTAGATGTTGGTTCAACAACAGTCAAAATCGTTGTATTAGACAACAATCTAAATAATATTTATTCAAATTATCAAAGGCATTTTTCTGATACAAAAAACACAGTTTGCAATGTATTAGAAGACCTAATAAAAAAATATCCGGACAAACAATTTACCATAGCTTTGACTGGCTCTGGCGCAATGTCTGCCAGTCATTTTTTAAATGTAAATTTTATCCAAGAAGTAGTTTCATGTAAACGTGTAGTAGAAAAATATATACCTGAAACAGATGTGGTAATTGAGCTAGGTGGAGAAGATGCAAAAATCATATATTTTGATCAATCTATCGAACAAAGAATGAATGGTACATGTGCAGGAGGAACAGGAGCATTTTTAGACCAAATGGCCTCTTTACTACACACTGACACAGCAGGACTAAATGAACTTGCAAAAACATATCAAACCATTTATCCAATCGCATCACGCTGTGGAGTATTTGCAAAAACAGATATACAACCACTAATTAATGAAGGAGCCGCAAAAGAAGACATTGCAGCCTCTATTTTCCAAGCCGTAGTCAACCAAACAATTAGTGGACTAGCATGTGGTAGACCAATTAGAGGAAATGTAGCATTCTTAGGAGGCCCATTAAACTACCTTTCAGAACTAAGAAAACGTTTCATTGAAACACTACACTTAACACCAGAACAAGTAATAGTACCAGAAGAAGCTCATTTGCTTGTTGCAAAAGGTGCAGCCCTTGATTCCCTAGAATCAGAAACTATTACCAAAAAAGAATTAGAACAAAAAATAGAAAATTTAAAAATTTCACAAGACACTACATCAAAGCCAGTAGAAGCACTTTTTGCAAACGACACAGAATATCAAGAATTTAAAAAACGTCATGATAAAGCAAAAATTGGCAGAAACAACTTAGAAAACTACGAAGGAGATTGTTATTTAGGAATCGATGCAGGATCCACAACTACAAAAATAGCACTAATTGACAAAGAAGGAAACTTACTTTACTCATTATATGGCAGTAATGAAGGAAACCCATTAAATAGTGTCATGACCATGCTTAAAGAATTATATACAAAACTACCAGAAAAAGCTATTTTACGTTATAGTGGGGTAACAGGATATGGAGAAAAACTAATTCAAACTGCTTTAAATGTTGACCTAAATGAAATTGAAACAATTGCGCACTACACAGCAGCAAAACAATTTGAACCAGATGTAACAGCAATCATAGACATTGGTGGTCAAGACATGAAATATATAAAAATGAAAAACGGAGCAATTGACAATATCATGCTAAATGAAGCCTGCTCTTCAGGCTGTGGCTCTTTCATTGAAACATTCAGCAAAAGTCTAAACTTAGAAATCAGTGAATTTGTAAAAGAAGCAATTGATGCCAAACGACCTGTTGATTTAGGTTCAAGATGTACAGTATTCATGAATTCAAAAATCAAACAAGCACAAAAAGAAGGATACACAGTTGGAGACATCTCTAGTGGGCTATCATATTCAGTAATAAAAAACGCAATCCAAAAAGTAATGAAAGTACGTGATACTGCAACATTAGGTGACCATATAGTTGTACAAGGGGGAACGTTCTACAATGATGCAGTACTAAGAGCATTTGAAAAAATTGTAGGAAAAGAAGTCATCAGACCAGACATTGCTGGGCTAATGGGTGCATATGGTATGGCACTACTTTCAAAAGAACAATATGAAGCAAACCTAGATATGGAATATCATTCAACTATTCTAAAAGCAGACGAATTAGACAATTTAGAAATAAAAATAACACATACTAGATGTAATAATTGTGAAAACCATTGTAAATTAACAATAAATCGTTTCAGTAATGGAGCAATCCATGTATCAGGTAATCGTTGCGAAAAAGGTGCCGGAATTGTCTCAGGAAATCAGGACTTACCAAATCTAGTCCAATACAAATATAAACGATTATTTGACTACACACCACTATCAGAAGAAGAAGCAAAACGAGGAACAATCGGTATCCCTAGAGTTTTAAATATGTATGAAGATTATCCATTCTGGTTCACATTCTTTACAAATTTAGGATTCCGTGTCATCATTTCAGAAAAAAGCACAAGAAAAACATATGAAAAAGGAATGGAATCAATGCCATCTGAATCAGTATGTTATCCAGCAAAATTATCACATGGACATATACAAAGTTTATTAGAACAAGGAATTACAACTATTTTTTACCCATGTATGCCATACTCTAGGAAAGAATATGAAAAAGCAGACAATCACTATAACTGCCCAATCGTTATATCATATTCAGAAGTATTAAAAAATAATGTAGAAGGACTAAAACAAAAAAACATCAAATTCATCAACCCATTCTTACCATTTGACAAGAAAAATTTAGTCAAAAAAGTACAAGCATTATCAGAATTTGATGAATACAATTTCACAAAACAAGAGCTAATGGAAGCTGCTGAAAAAGCAGAAGCAGAATACCAAAAATTCAAACAAGACATCCGTCAAAAAGGACTTGAAACAGTAAAATATATTGAAGAAAACAACTTACGTGGAATCGTATTAGCAGGTAGACCATACCATGTAGATCCAGAAATCAATCATGGCATTGATACACTAATCACCTCACTTGGATTATGCGTATTAACAGAAGACAGTATATCAGACAAAACAGAAGCAAAACGTCCAATCAGAGTTGTAGACCAATGGGTATATCATGCTAGACTATATGCAGCAGCTGACTATGTTGGAAAACATGACCACTTAGAACTAGTACAACTCAACTCTTTTGGATGTGGAGTTGACGCAGTCACAACAGACCAAGTAGAAGAAATCCTATCAAGTTATGACAAAATGTATACATTAATAAAAATAGATGAAGTAAACAATTTAGGTGCAGTAAGAATTCGTATCCGCTCACTATTAGCTAGTATGAACAAACGTATAAAAGAAAAAGAACAACAAAAAAACACTGGGGACTATGGAATCCGTAAAAAAATCTTCACAAAAGACATGCGAAATGATTATACAATCCTAATGCCACAAATGGCACCAATTCATTTTGAACTATTAGAAGCAGCTGTAGGTTCATGTGGTTATAAAGTAAAACTACTAAAAGATTGTACAAGTCATACAGTAGAAACTGGTCTAAAATACGTAAACAATGACGCATGCTATCCATCTATACTAACAACTGGACAATTCATAGAAGCACTACAATCAGGCGAATATGATGTAAATAAAACAGCAATTATTATGTCACAAACAGGTGGAGGATGTAGAGCAACAAACTACATAGGCTTTATACGAAAAGCATTAAAAGATGCAGGATTTGAAAATGTCCCAGTAATATCATTTAATATTGTCGGAATGGAAAAAATGCCCGGATTCAAGCTAACACCAAAACTAATGGAAAAGCTAATTAAATGCGTAATTTATGGAGACTTGCTACAAAAAATGCTAACAAAAAATAGAGCATATGAAATCAACAAAGGCGAAACTGAAAAATTATTCAGAACATGGATGGAAAAATGCAAAAAACTACTAATAAAATCAAATAGTAAAGAATTTAAACAAAGCATATATGATATAGTAAATGACTTTGAAAAAATAGAAATAAAAACAAAACAAACAAAACCGAAAGTTGGAATTGTAGGAGAAGTATTAATCAAATACCATCCATTTGGAAACAACTTTGTAGCAGACCTTCTAGAAAAAGAAGGAGCAGAAGTCATTTTACCAGACTTCATGGGATTCATCAAATTCATGGCAACACACAAAATCACATTCAATAAACTACTAAATACAAATAAAACTTCTTCAAAAATCAGTAAAATTGCTATAAAATTGATTGACCTATTAGAAAAAGATGTACGTCTAGCACTAGAAAGTTCAAAAAAAGGCTACTTAATGCCATGTGATATCTGGCACTTAGAAGAAAAAGTAAAAGATGTATTATCAATAGGAAATCAAACAGGTGAAGGCTGGTTCTTAACTGCAGAAATGATTGAATACATTGAAAATGACATACCAAACATCATATGTGTACAACCATTTGCTTGCTTACCAAACCATGTAGTTGGAAAAGGTGTTATAAAAACTATTCGAGAAAAATACCCAGATGCCAACATTTCACCAGTAGATTATGACCCTGGCGCAAGTGAATCAAATCAAACAAACCGCATCAAATTATTGATGACAGTCGCAAAAGATAATTTAAAACATAAAAATTTACAGAAAAAAGCTATTGACAACGAAAATATAATAGAAGAAAAACAAAAAGAACACGCTTAAAAAGAGGGGAAAATCCCCTCTTTTTTCTAATATCTTGGTAACGTAAATGACATAACAAAATCTGTCCCTTCCCCAAGTTGCATATATATAGTTTCACCTACATCTGCCATTTCTTTTCCTGTAATATCATGCATAAGAATTTCTATTGCACTAACCCCTGTCTCATCTGAATACTTTTCTACATCAAATTCATAATGTTCTGGAAAATAAAGCTTCATATAATCTGCAAAATCATCTACACTATCATTGAAATTTTCTTTTCTAAAAGTTTCATCCAATACTTCAAAAGCAGATTTGTAATCTCTATGATTTAACATTTTTATCCATTTATTAATATTATTAACTACTTTCTCCTGTGTTGATAAATTCATATATTCTTCATCTAATTGTTCATTAGAAAGAGTATAATCATCTAACTCTACTCTATAATCCATAGCATAATGACTTGTAAATACATATATATTATCATATTGATCTTTTCCTACATATTCCTGCTCATCTTGATATGTATTTTTCATATAAGATTCAATCGTAATTTCTTCTAATTCTTCCTTATTAGATTGCACATATTTTCTAAACTCCTCTATACTACCAAATCGTTTATCTCTATATTCTTCATCCAAAAGGTTATATGCCTTTTCAATATCAGAAAACATAATATCTTTATAATCTCGCAAATATGTATCAATTAAATATTGATCAGATATATTGCTATACATGAAAATATTATAATCATTTTTCTCAATTTCATTTTTGTCTAAATTTATTTCACTTTCTTCCATTTCATTAGAATAATTTTTATCTTTAACATACTCCGGTAAGAAAACAGAAAAGGCATAATTATCTAAATCTGTTTTTATTAATAAATTAAAATCTTTATTATCTAATGTAGCATAAACTAAATAATAATTAATACGATTAGATGCTTCTGATAGATAAATTTTTTCAATTTTCAAATCATAATTTGTATAATCACTTACTTTTTTTAGTAAAGTTTTGTCTGTTATATTATATTCATCAATATATGATTTATCTAAAACAGATGTAAGCATTTCCAAACCTTCTTTTGATACCTCAGGTTCTGTATAAGTTTGCATTCCTATAATACCATTTACCTGTTTAATATATGTAACTACTGTTTCTGCCATTTTTTTAACTGTAAAATAAATATTATTACTTTCCAATTGTGTAAACTTAACATTAGGTTGATAATCTCCATAAAGTTCTTGCGCCTCTGTGGTATATTCTTCTTCATCATATTCTTTGCCTGATTCTGGAGACTTTTGTTTAGAAAATATATAACATAAAATGAATATTGTAATAATCATAACGATCAAAATGCAAATTAGTATTCTCAAGATGATATATTTTTTTTCCATATCACTCTTTCCCTTTCTATTATCTTTTATTTTTATGGTGCTCTCCAAGCAACAAAGCTACTATCATTTATATAACGACTCGCATTCGCCGGCTTTCCTGTTGGTGGTGTTCCACTACTACTGATAACTGCACTTTTTTGATCATATACTAATCCATCACCTATATAAATAACAACATGTCCTGGTACAGAAGAACTTGGCCTTGGTTTATTTAATACATCACCCGGTTTTAAATCTGATTTACTTACTGTATGCCAACCAGCAGCCTTTAACATATTTGGATAATCACTTGTAAGATGATAATTATAACTATTAATCTGTGCCGGTGTCAATAAACCTGAGCGATATAAAACAAGAGACGTATATGTTGCACAAACAAGACTTGTATCTGAATTGTAAACTTTCTCAATATTTCCATAAGTTTGTGCTCCATAATGTGCATTTCTACTCATAAATAACTTAGTAATCTCCTCACAAACAGACCTTATATCTCCCCCTGCCGTCATATACTGCTCTAATTCATTTTTTGCTTTTTGATTCGTATAAAAGTTATGTGAGCCATTTGTATTGGTATCTTTTAAACTATCATCCTCATCATTAAATAAAAACTCACAATCTTTTAACCAACCTTGTGTTAAAGATGCAGCTGGTGTCATGAAATAAACTGCTGTTCCTGCTGTTCCACCATTTTCTATTACATTATCTACTGCATTCTTAGTTGTCTGTGACGGTTGTGCCCTCTCATATGCCCCATTACGCGTTGGTTGGAATTGCATTGGTTGAAATACAACACCCTTTACTGTATTAGGGTAGTCTGAACACAATACTCTATTTAAAATTACACTTACAACATATTCTTGTTGTTCTTGAGTACCATCTCCCCTTTCAGCACTTGTTATTTTATATAATATCTCTTTATCTTCCTGTGTCAAATTCAAAGATTGATAAGAAATTTTACCTGCCCTAACAGCAGATATAAAATCATTTTCCTTAAATCTAGATAAAAATTCATCAATATCTACATCTTTATAAAATTTATTATTTGTAACTTTATACAACAAATATTTTGTCAAGTCTGTAAAAGCAGCTGTTCTATCTCCTTTTTCAATAATATGAATCAACCATTCATCTTTCAATGTATCTTTTGCTTCTGGATGATCTTCAAATAACTCAACAAATTTATCCTCGTTAATCTCTGGTTCTCCATCACCCGCATCATATTCATTAGAAATAGTATGTACTTCTGTTGTTGTATATCGTGTTGAACTAATTTCTTCTTTTTCGTTTTTATCATTATATTCTGTTTTTGTAGGCCCCACAACAGAAGTTGAAGAAGAACTTGTACTATCTGTTACTTTACCTTTTACATTCGCAGTTGTATTAACTAATAATGTACCATCAGTCTGTGTATCTTGTGATGTTGCAGAATGTACATTATTTGCCCTATAAACTTGCACCGTTCCACTACCAAATTCTGAACTAGAACAACATCTTCCTCGTACTTGTGAATCAGGTTCTACATAAATATCTAACCAAGGTCCTGGAGTTGACGGTCCTGGTCCTGTATCCTCAACAACAAATACATGACCATTAAACATAATAGTATCACCTAATTTCAATCCATTTGGATCTCCTGTACTACGAATTGCAACTGTCCTATATGGAGTAGCTGCCTTGCCACTGGCTGTAACTGCTGTTCCAAAATTTCCACTTCCATCTGAATTACAAACATAACAAAACGATGTTATTTTATATTCTCCTACATACTCTCCTTGCTCCCCTACCAAGGTACCTTCAGAAGCCTGTAATGCCTGTGCTTGATAAGTAGATTCTCTAGCAAATTTAACAAACCATGTATCTGCATATGTTAATTCTATTGTTGTATTAACAGACTCCGAAATTTGCTCTTCTGTTGAAAGACCCTCTGTAACACCATCATCATATATTAAATACGCCTCTGTTTGCGTTTGTGTTGTCGTTACATTATCTTGTACCGCAACAATAAATTCACTTTCCATCGCCATCTTTGCAAAATCATAAATAAATTCATCATCTTTAATATCAATGTAAAAGTCCATCAAATATTCAAAAGGTGTCGTATATTTTTGTAATACAGTTTTATAATTAATTGGTGAATTTTTAACATATTGCGTACCATTAGATGAAGAATAATTCCAACTTGCAACAATTAACTTCCATTCACTATCTAATGTATAATACTGTAATATACTCTCATCGTTCTTTTCCAACAATTCATCAAATTTTTTCTCTGGTATATACTTTAAATCATACACACGAGAATTAACACTTGTTGTTACATTTTCATTATCTGTAGAAGTAGATGTACCAATATCTCCATACCCATTATTCGGCATGTTATAATACTCTAATATACCCGCTACAATTCCTTTTGCATATGCTTTTAATCCTTCTTCATTGTCTTTTGCAATAATCTTCATATCTTCTTTATTTGACAAGAATGCGCCTTCTACATACATTGCAGGACCACCAAACGCATCTGTTCTGCCATTATTAAATGCGGTATAACTTGCTTCCGTAACACCTTGTGCTTCAGGCGTTCCCATTTCTTTCATAATGTTTTTATTTAATGCAGTTGCTAATGCCTTATTTTTACTATCTTGAGAAGTATTTGGTTGATAATAAACCCCTGTACCCCTTGTACTCGAATCATTACCATCCACTGAATTAAAATGCACACCTATATAAATTTCTGCTCCGCTTCTTTTTGGCAATTTCCAATCTTTCCTCATTACGCTTAGAATATCCATCTGTTACAACTGTAAATTGTGGATATTTGTTTTCCATAATTTGTTTTACATAGTTAACTACCTTTGGTGTTATATCTGCTTCTTCCCAAGGCGGATTAGTTACTCCTGTAGTATCTGTTGCTCCATATGTATACCAACCTTTTGATGCTCCCTCTGAATTACCATGCCCTGCTACAACTGCAACAATATGTTTTTCACCACTATTATTGTTCTTAGCAGATGTAGTACCGTTCCCACTATTGTCATTACCTTCTTTGCCATTCATATTTTCATATACATTTTTTGAAATTTTAACAATATGTTCTCTTGCTGATTTAGTATCAGATAAACTTGATGACATGATAACTAATACATATGGTATACCATCCTTATATACAATCGCTGCATCATTTTCTACTTTAGATAGTTCTCCTGTTTTATTTGCTGTTTCTACATCAGATGGAACACCTGCCGGTATTTTTTCTTTGGACGTCTGTTTTTTTAAATATTCTAACATTTCTTGTGATGCATTTTTACTAACACATTTACCTTGATAAATTTGTTGTAGCAATTTTGAAACATCTTTTACACAAGTATAATTATCTCCTTCACCTCTTCTTTTTGTCATTTTTTTACCTAATATTGTACGCTCATATCCATTATCAGAAATATAATTATTAATCTTTGTAAAACCTAATTGCTCAATAATTTGATCAGCAGCATCGTCATCATTAGCTGTAATCATTTTATTGATAAGCTCCTTATCAATTTCTGTATTATTATCTTTAATATCTTGATATGCAGCTGCCATAATAAATAAATTAATTAAACCTGCTGACTCCATCCTTTTATTGTCATTTACTTTTGCTACATCATCATCATTTACAAGATTTTGTACATATACTGACCAATTGCCATCTGCTACATTATCTTTAATATATGATCTTATTTGTGATCCAAGGCTTCCTGATGTATTTTCTGTTGTAGAAATATTCCCTGCTCCAGTATTAGAAATTGCTCCGATTGCCTTATTAGGTGTTACTCTTCTAATACGAATAGTACCTTGAAATCCTTCTAACCCATTTCCTGTATCATTTGCTACTGTAAGAGATTTTTCTTTTGTATCTCCTGTATCAGAAGATTGCAAATCTTTAACTGCTGCTTTTGATTGAAAAACAAGATAAAATCTTACTGCTGGCTGAATTTCTTTATCTAAATCAAATTTACCCTCTTCTTTTTCTTTATTTGGATTATTAACATGAACTTTTCCATCATCATCAATTCCAGTCAATACAATATATTGTTGATTTTTTGTAAAACGGTAATTTCCATTAGCTTCTATACATGCAATAACTGGCCTTCCAGATAAAAGTGCATCCTTAACAGATACCTGGTTTTCTATCTTCATTACCGTTCCTGCATTCCATTTCTGCACTGCATCACTAAAAAATTTCAATACTCTCTCTTCACCTGTGAGGTCATTACTATTAGATTCTATTACTTTATTCCACCACTGATAAACATCATCTTCTGTTACAGATTTTTCTGTTAAATAAGAAAGTACCATTGCATTAGAAGCATATATACCATTATCAGTTACTTCTTGATAAATATGTGGTATATCCATAACACCACCATCATACTGTTTATCTGTATCTTGGCCTAATTTGATATCTGCCTCATTACCTATTTTTCCACCTAAATTAGGATACTGCGTATATAATTCCGCTTGTATCATTTTTAATAAAATTTCTTTACTAAATGATTGTTTTTCTTCTTCCGTTCCTGACGATTGTGCTAATCTTCCCGTTATTGTTTGATAATCTGGTTTTGCAAATTGTTTTACAATTTCATCTAATCTCTCATCAGCGCCATCCTTAAATGCAAGATAATATCCGTCATTCTCATTTCCCGCTATTGTAATAAGTTCACTTAGACTCTGTCCATCTATACCAGTTGTAACTCCTGAACCAATCATATCATACAACGTTTGTGCATTATTCCTACTATTATTATCATCTGATAACCAATGTAATATACTATATACAAAACTTGTTACTGTAAGCACAATAACAGCCACAATTACTAATTTAGCAACTGCAGGAAGAATTGCAAATGCCATCTTCACTTTTGCTGCTTTAACAATAGGATTTTTTTTCTTTTTATCTTTTGGTCTTAGCCCAAAAAAGTTTGGCACATTTCTCACCTCTTATACTTCTACCTTTATTGTTTTAACTACTTCGTTTTCATTTCCATGTACATCAGAAAAAACATACTCCGTTGCTAAACTGCCTTCTTGATAAGGACTGCTAAATTTTATTCTAATTGTTTTCTCTTGATTAGCTTTTACTTTTAAATCACTTTCTTTATTTTCAAATAACATTGCTTCAAATTTAGCACCATTGTCATTCACAAGATATACTGTATTAGTGTTCTCTCTTGTATCTAATACAATATCATATGGACAATTATTTTTTACAACAATATTTGCAATTTCATAATCCATATACATTTCAGAAGATTTAACTGTTATCGATACATCTTCATCTTCTGATTTTGCATTTCTTTGCAAACTGCCTATAAAACCATTTACATTTAGCTTATATACTCCATTTTCTTCTACAACACTCAAATAATCTTGTATATATTTATCATTTCCTCTTCCTGTAGCTAACATATTATCATAGATTTTTGCCAAATAAATATAACTCTTTGATGCTGTCCAAGATTGAAATGTAAATATTTTCTCTGTAGAAAATTTAGGTTCATAATATTGCTCTTCAAAAATTTCTAGTGTTGGATAAAAAATATCCTTACATTCTTGAGTCAATAAATCATATGCCTTTTCAGGCACATGATTTTTACAATATGTTAGAAAACTGTTAACTAAATCTCCAAAATCTTGTTGGTAGATTTCCGGAACATTATCTTTTTCTATCATTGCTTGGCTTTGATTTGTATAATCAATTTCATTTGATAAAATTGAATTCTGTTCTGCCTCTACATTTGTTTGATTTTCTTTTTTAGCTATACCACTCAATGTTTGAATAAGCAAAATAATAAATAAAATAACAATAACCATTAACCATACTTTTCCCCTGTTTTGGTTATAATATCTAAATAGTTTCCACAAAGCCATTCCTCCTTTATTTTAAGCCTTTTATACTCATCATATCTTCAATAACTCTATTAGCAACCTCTCTACTAAGACCATTTTGCTCTTCCATATTTTTTCTAATATTATTTCGTTCTGACTCTTTAAATTCTGGACTTGAATTATTTACCATTCTCGCTAATTGGTAACCATAATCTTCACTATATCCATTTTTTTCAACAAGACTCATCGTTTTTTGTAATGTCTTAATATCATCTATACCTGTTTTTTTACGATAGTCAGCAAGTCTACTACTATTCAAAAATGCTCTTGCTTGTTCATGACTAAAACCACGTTGACGCAAATATTCATAATTTTTAGGATCCTTTATCCATGCTTTATCCATTTTTTCTTGTTCTCTTCTCTCATATTCATCTAGTTCCATTCTATTACTGTTAAATGTATCCCAATCACTTTGTAACATATTTCCTGTAGCCCTTACGGTAGCATCTGCAATACTTGCATTTGCATTAGCACCTAATGTCATTCCTGCACCTATCATAGAAGCACCTTTTGAAAGGTCTCCTGTTGTTAATGCTGCACCAGCTGCTACTGTTCCTAATGTTGCAGCACCAAGTCCCGCACCAATCAATTTCCCAGCTGTACGAGCTGCTTTTAATCGATCTCCTTTTTTAATTGGCTTCGCTACTGTATTTTTTATGGTTTGTACTTTCTTCCTTCCTACTGCTCTCAAACCTGTTCCTATATCAGGTTTATAACCTTCTGGTGGAATAGCACTTCCTATCATTCTTACTTGGTTTCTTGTTCCTGAAGCTCTTTGAGCTTGATAATATCCTTCTGGCGGAAGTCCTCCTGCTGGTCTACCTTCTTGTGAGGCTCCTTCTGGCGGAAGTCCTCCTGCTAGTCTACCTTCTTGTGAGGCTCCTTCTGGTGGAAGTCCTCCTGCTGGTCCTCCTGCTGTTGAGGCTCTTTCTGGTGGAAGTCCTCCTGCTGGTCTACCTTCTTGTGAGGCTCCTTCTGGTGGAAGTCCTCCTGCTGGTCTACCTTCTTGTGAGGCTCCTTCTGGTGGAAGTCCTCCTGCTGGTCTACCTTCTGGTGAGGCTCCTTCTGGTGGAAGTCCCCCTACTGGTCCACCTTCTGGAGAGGCTCCTTCTGGTGGAAGTCCACCTGCTGGTTGACTCTCTGTTTGATCACCACCTGCTTGACCTCGTCTTGGTTGACCTCCTCTTGTTTGACTTCCTCTTCCTAATGCTGCATATTGATCTGGTATTACATCTTCCAATCTCATATTTTCTACAGAAGGATCCAATCCTCTTGTCTTAATCTTAGTCTGGTCTTTTCCATCTTTCTCATTTTTTCCTAAACCACTAAATTTTCCAATTAAATTGCTCATTCCTTTCATTGCTAGTGCTCCACCAGCAATTTCACCCAATCCACTAGCTGTTGTTGATGCTTCCAATCCAAATAGCTTTTTGATAAATTTTTCAGCAGGTATTAAGAAGCCCATAGCAATAATTGCATAAATTGGATTTACTGCTACTAAATCCATCACACTTCCAATAAATACAGAAAATAACAACAAATGAACCGGTTGTATAATAACATTCATGGTATATTCTTTAAACCACATATTAAATGCCTGTGCTTTTCCATCCCTGATTTTATCAAGAGGATATGTTAACGCTACTAGCGGCGCTATCATTGTGAAAAATGCGACATATAAAAACCTTCTTACATAAGTAACTGTAAACATAATCGTATAAATTGTTAAAGCAAAAAACATTATACTATATGCAATTGCGTCACCTGTTTCATCAGCTTGAGACATAAAACGTACATATCCTGTAATAGTTGTTCTAAATTGTAAATTTTTCAATTTGTCATTATGTAACGTATCATTTTCTTTTGCCTTACTTGCATCCACATAAATCGCTGGATCCACTGAATCATCAATTAATTCAGTGAATTTTTCCGTCACTGTTAAAATACCAGCCATAATATAATGAATAAAAAATACTAAACATAAAGCAACAAACCAATCTTGCAAATTCTCTTTGTATTTTGCTTTATCAGTAGATGTAGAACTAATCATAATACGAATTCCAATATATACTAATACTATCAAAAGTCCAACAATTGCTATATTTCTAAATGCTCTATACCAACTTGCAATAATTTCCCTTAATGTTTGTCCATTTTTTTTACCTGTTCTCTCTGTTAATGATATACTTGCCTCATCATCACTAGCTGAATTTACTTCCACATCAGTATATTTGTTAGGATTAATAAAATTAACATCTAACATTGCAATTTTGTTAGCAAACATATTCTCTGGGCAATATAATATATTTGGTACTTGAACTGTATCAAATAGCCAGCCTTGACCTTCAAATAGAAAACCTTTCTCAAGCGTTACAATTGTATCCCCTTTATCTTCAGAAGGGGGCGTACCATCACTCCTAACATAAGCTAAACTAGAACCTGAATCTTTATCTAAATTTGCCTCTAACTCATCACTACCATAATCGAGTATCGCAGAGTTATACATTTTTGTTGTACCTAAGAACACTTTATTCATTATACCATTTACAACATCACCAATACCTATAAATAGCTTCACTAATTCTTTTAATAAGTCTCCTCCTATTCCTGTAACAGCTTGAGAACAAACTGGCATAAGAAAGTTAAAAAGAATAACAATTACCAAAGCAAGAATTATCTTCTGTTTAAAATTTTTATTTGTAAATAATTTCATTCTATTTCTCCTTTCCATTTTATGTGCCTTTTGCTACCATTTTTTGTTTACGCACCATTTTGTTCAAATTTGTCTCTACAAACTCAAATTCTTTTGCAGTAGGTGTAATTTGCAAAATTGCTGTTTCTCCACCAACTTTTAACAATCCCTCACCTTTTGTACAAGTAACTAAAAATCCTGCTTCACCTTCACTTAATTTAAAAACTTCTTTAACATATTGAATTTCTGATTTATCCTGTGCCAAAAATAATTTTGTATCAGAAGAAGTCAAAACTGCTTGAGCCTCTGGCTTTTCATAAAAATCTTGAAATCTTTGTGAAATAATAGCCAAAGAAACATTTCTCTTTCTAGCACGTCTTGCCATCTTATTTAAAAAGTCTACGGCTTCTGGATATGGAAGTAACATCCAAGCCTCATCAACTAAAACTCTCTTCTGTTTTGCTTTAGTTCTATCCTCACTATTTTTCTTAACATATTTCTCCCAAATCCAAGAAAGCAAAATTTGTTGTGCAAGAGGTCTTGCAAATCTTTCCTCTAATTGAGAAATATCCAAATTGATAAAAGGTGCTCCATCTAATAATTCAAAAGTAGATTGTCCATCAAAATAAGCCATTTGACCATTATACTCTCTAATATATTGTTTCATAACTTTTAATAAATAACTATAATGGAAACGATAATCCTCATTATCATTCATTTCAGCTTTTCTTTGAATTCTCTTATACCAACTACCAATTGTAGGCATGTCTTTTTTATCACTATATAATTTATCTCCTCTTTGTACCATTGAGCCTTCTTTATATAAGCTATTAGGATCACTTGTTATACCTAAACTCTCATATTCTTCTGCAACAGATTCTGCAATAACTTGTTTTGTTAATTCATTTACTTCTGTACTTCTTGTACTACCTCTTGCCATTGTAACCAAAGCCTGAGTTACATCTTCCACTTTATTTTCAACATTTAATACAATCTTTTCTCTACCAGTAATTTCATCTTTCACTCTCTCTGGCTCAATATCAAACAAATTAATAACTGTTCCTGAATTTGGACTAATAACAACATTAATGCCACCTAAACTTTCAGCCACAATTGTATATTCTCCCTCTGCATCTAACGCTAAACTTTCAATTCCCATCAAAACAGAAGATCTAGAAATAAGCGTTTTCATTGTAACTGATTTACCAGCACCAGATTTTGCAAATATAACCATATTATAATTTGCAAGGCTTGGGGCAAAATTATCAAATAAAATAGGTGTACCTGTCTGTCTGTTAAATCCTAGAGGAATACCTGTAGGATGTCCCACATCTGAAGTTGTAAAAGGAAATACTGTTCCCATAGAACGACTATCAAAAGAATGTGTTTTTTTAATTTTATCATCCATCAAAGGTAAATTTGTTTTAAAAGCTTCTTCTTGAATTCCCCATGCACTTTTAATAGAAACCAAAGTCTTTGACATTTCTGTTGCCAATAATTTCGTCAATCTTTCCATATCTTGCAAATTGTATGTAAATAAAGTAGCCACAACAGAAGCCTCATACATTTTATTAAAACCTGCTGCAATCTCATCTCTTAATTGCTCTGCTTCAAATCTTTTTTGAGTTAAAGTACTTTCTCTATTGATATTACCTCTATCTGATGCAACAATTCTCTCTGTTTCCAACTCATTAATAACTTTATTTAATTCATTTTGTGACCTTGATTCAGGTATTGGTGTAATATATATAGAAGTATTAATATCCCCAAAGAAGTATAAATCCCTAAATAATTCTGGGAAAGTACACATACGAGGAAGAGTAGATATAAAAAAACTTCTCGCATATTTTGTAACATTTGAAATAATCTCTAAATGGTCTATCTTAGAAGCATCAATTCCAGCTGGTGCAATTAATTCTTTAATTGTTTTTTTTCTTAGAATTTCAATTTCTTCTTGATTATTTTGTTGTGCCTTTTCTAGTTCTAATTGTTGTTTTTTTGTTTTCTTCATTCACTTTTCCTCCCTTCTGTTTTTCTTTTCTTTCTTTATCTTCTTGCTGTAACTCAGCTATTGCTTCGTCCGCTACATCTGGACCCACTTGTCTTCTATTTTCTGATAATAAAATTTGGGCCATTTGACTAATCAAATCATCCATTGATTCCTGTCTTTCTTCTGCTAATTTTTGTGCTTTTGATTTAGATCTAATCTTTTCTATCTTTGCATTTGCAACTTCAACAGCCTCTTTTTGAATTTGTTTATCTAAAACTTTTATCTTTCTTTGAAATACATCAGGAGCAGTAGAATACAAATCATAATATTCCGCTTTCAAAGCTTTGTCTAATCCGTATATCTCTGAATCGTCTCTATTATATGCCACATATAACAATTCCACTAGTGCATTAGAATCTAATATTTTTCCAACTACCGAACATGCTGATAATGCTCTAATCATAGCTTGCGCTTTTGTATACAACTCTGAAAAAGCAATATTTCTTAATTCTTCTTTGTCATATGTATCTGATGAAGCTTCTTCAGGCATATATGAAATAATAACATAATACTTTTTATTCAAAATATTTCTATTCAAACTCATTTTCTCTGTGTTATCCACAACATCTTTTGCATATTCAAATAGATTTCTTTGTTTTGTTAACTCATAATATTTTTTATCTAATTGTTGTTTACTATATCCCGTAGTTTGAAGCATTTGATTATATTCAAATACTTTTTGATTATATTGTGTTTGAATTGCATTTACTTTATTTTTATACTCACTAATACTTCTTTCCAAATTTATTGTTCTAGTTTGAATATAAATTTGTATTGGATGTCTCAAAGTATTTAAAAATTGTTGAAATCCTTCTTCAACAGAAACTTTTTCTACTTCTGACATCAAATCATAGTTAACACCTTGACATTCAACTGCCATAATAAATCTTTTTCCATTTTTTTGAATAATCATATTATCTTCTACTTTGTCAAATTCCATAAAATCGAAAATTGATTGTTTATTATATTCAAATGAATTTGTTACCTTAATATCCTTATTTTTCTTACTCTTTGTACTATTCTCCTTAACTTTCTTTTCTTTTGAAGGTTGATTTTTCATCCTCAAAATAAAATACACTATAACTAAAACTATCAATATTGCAATCATAGCTGCTAAAACAATAAAAAGTATTTGAGTTAAACCATTACTTGATTCCATTCTATTTTCCCCCTTCTTCTTTTGCTTTATATTTTTCTTCTGTTCTATCTTTATCATACACATAGATTTTACCTTTTTGCATTTTAAATTTTGTATATCGCTTAATAACATCATCTATGTTTTCTCCACCAGTCTTTTTAGTGAATTCAAAAGCCGTAGTATTTGGTATTTTAAATGTAGCTATCACAAAACCAATTAATCCAAATGCAACAACAAAAACCACACCAACTGTATTCATCTTCAAAATTGAAAATATAATATAAAATACTGTACCTATTAACATTCCTATAAATGTATATATTAAAGCTTTTGTAGAAAATATAAACAAAATTCTACCTTCTCCTTTTACATTTCTTGGTATATTATAGCTATTCATTAAAAATACCTCCTTTTCCACTTATTATCATTATAACAAAAAAACGCAAAAAATGTAATATTTTTGCGCTTTTTTTTCATATTTTTTTAAAATGTCATATATTTGTAATATACCTGCAATATATTTCATTTTTCTATACACAAAAAAAGAGAGAAACTTTTGAAAAAATTTCTCTCTTTTTTATCAATTTTATTGTCCCCATCCGCTAAAGAATTCAAATACTGATTGTGCAAATATTGAAGCCGCAAATATCAATGCAGCACCAACTATATATGGTACAAAAGTCTTTTTATATTCTGCTTTTTCTTCTGCACTACCCATCATGTATTTAATACCTATTACAATTAAAACTACAACAGATAATACAACACCAACTGCTTGAAGAACACCAACAAGTTTTTTACCTGCAGTATCAATACTTGTTGTATCTGTTGAACCATCTGCAACAATAGCACTAGGTTCAGTTGAAGCCATAACAACTGTACTAGCTACAGTCATCAACATAATTACAAGTAATACAATACTTAAAACTTTTTTTATTGTTTTTACATTCATGACTCATTCCTCCTTTTATTTGTATTTTTAATGCCTTATATGTTAACAAATATTAAAAACTAATTTATTCATTTATATTGTAACATATTGTCAAAAATTTTGCAAGTATCCAGATTTAAATTTATACCCATCCTATATCTTTTACAATATCATAAATTAACTGTGGTAAAAAACTTCCTGTAAATAAAATGGCAGCTCCAACAATATATGGAATCATACTTTTCTTATAGTCTGCTTTTTCTTCTACACTACCCAGCATATATTTAATTCCCAATATAATTAAAATTATAACTGATAATATAACTCCAATTGCATTAACTACTGAAAAAACAACACCTAATTTATCTTTTAAACTTCTAGATTCTGTACCTGTATCTTTATATTCATCCAAATCGCCACCTAAATCTGATATGATGTCTTGCTTCGCAATTAGAATATTTGTCTTTTCAACACTTTCAATTGCATATGTATATTGAAAATTCCCAAACATTACTGTAAATAAAATTAACGCGTATATTATTTTTTTTATTTTTTCCATACTTTATAACACTCCTTTCTAAATTTCAAATTTAATTTTAAAAAGAATATTATATTTTATTTAAGAATTCAATTGCTAATTTCCATATTCCAAATGAGCCAAATACAACAACACAAGCTATTACATAAACCATAAGCATCTTTTTTACTTCTGCCTTTTCTTCAACTCCAGCTAACATAAATTTAATTCCTAATACAATTCCAACAATAACTGATGCTCCTACTCCAATTTGAAAAAAGGTATTATAAATGTTAGAAAACGTATCTTGAAATTTGCCAATATCAAGTGTATTTGATGAACCTGAGTCAATAAAATCTTCTGCTCCTTGGATAATTTCTTCTGCTCCATCTTGCGTAGTACTTTCTCTTTTCTCTTTTTCAGGCCATCTATATATTTCAATATCATCATCAATTTGAGTTTCTTTATCTGCCACCGCCCCACTTGCATTATTAAGACTTTTACTTACAAGATTGTAATTATCATAATAATTGTAACCGTCCGCTCTTCGTCTTGCCCTCCATTATTTTTTATAATATTATATCTTTCCAATAAATATTCATCTATATTTTGAATTTCTCTTTTCATCTTTTGTTGTTCTGCTAATGTCATTTTTGAAAAATCCTTATTTTTATATTTACTTTCCCATTCTTTGAACTTTGACTGAAACTCTCTCTTTGCTCTTTCAAGCTCAGTTTCATTAGGATTTGTACTTGGAGTCTCTGAAGAATAACTTTTTATTTCGTCGTTTATAACTTTTTTCTCATTTTCAAAATATGCATCTAAATAAGCACACAATTTTTTATTACCACTAGCATTTTTATTAATATTTTTTTCATAATTTGATTTAACAGATTCTAGTAATTCTAGTTTCTTTTGGGCTATTTGTAAATCAGTAGGGTTTTTTACTCCATCAGCTTTTAAATATTCTTTTACTTGTTCTCTTGTAATTGCATCTACTTGCCTTTGCCAGTTTTCAATTGCAGTTTTATTTGCACCAGTTTTCTTTGTCTCTTCTATTGCTTCTGTATACAAATCATCTAAAGTTTTAGCACCATATGAAATATTACACACAACACAAAAAATTAATAAAATTATAAAAATTATTGTTAGTACTTTTTTTAACATGTTTATCCCCCCATTCTATATCTAATTATACGTTTATTCTAATATTATTATATCTTATTTTTCACCATTTTTCAAGATTTTTCAAGATTTTTCGCAATTTGGAAATCTTTTGTCTATATACTTTCCTAAAATATAAAAAAAGCAAGCAACACAGCTCGCTTTTTTGAGAATTTTTTAAGGGTTAAGGGATCCTTTCTCCATCTTCTTTGAGGTGTTTTAATTTTCCCTTACAATATACTCTTACTTCCCCATTATTCATCAGAAATAAGGGTTGAGAGTATTTGTTAGGAGAATAACCATAATCTGCAACAATTACGAGTTTTACTCCTGTCGAGATTTTTTTTACCTCCTGATTTTTGAAAGAATACACATCAGAACGACATCTGAAAATGTATCCTTCAAGTTCAGAATACCCTGCATAAACAGCTCCTGCCGGAACCTCGAATTCTTTGATTTGGTTACTCATACACCACTTTACTACTTTATATTCAGCAGTATTATAAGTAAGCATCCCATCAAGGTTTTCTTCCATTAACACTTCATGGTCGCCTACTTCGTGATGTAAGCTACAATCTACAAGTTCCACAGTTGTACCGTTTGACAAATCATATCTGTACAAATACGAATTTTCTGCCATACAGTACACACTGGCATCCAATACAACAGGATAATAATATGTTAATCCGTCTATTATTACCTCATTGCTGTATAATTCTAAGCCTTTGTCATTCAAGACTTCTATTTCTTCATCAGATAAGCCTCTTTTATAGTTCCTCCGGTATTCCTCCACGGCAGAAGTAGAAGACCCCGAAGAAGGATTTACTTGCTTCGACTTTGACTTCGACAATGTTGTGTCTAATAGCATACATACTATTAAAATAAGCATCACAGCTACTATAAATGCCTCAAACCGCCACACCATTTTCTCGACTTCCTTTTTTTGATTTGTCATAATTTCCTCCTTTTTTTCTCATCTACAAATTGTTACTTACATATAATTTATAACACAAATTAACATAAAAGTCAAAATTATTCGAATACCACATAATATTTTGACTTTACATGGAAAAAATGGTATAATTAACATAAGTGGTAGACAATCTCTTTTTATGCTTCTATAAAAGGGGTGATTACTTATGAAAAAAACATATTTTACAAAAATTTTTTTAATAATCATCATCCTATTTGGATGTATTACTATTTGTAATACATCAAATGCTGGTTGGTGGTCAGGAAACAAATATTTTTACTCTGCTGGAAAATACTACAAAAATAGCTATGCATATATAAAAGGCATTCTATATCATTTCAATAGTTCTGGTAACGGTAAAAAATATTCAGGAATTTACAAAAAATTATGCTATGACAAAGGAACATTATTTACTGGAGTAAAAAATGGCAAATATTATAAAATGGGTGTACCTGCAACTGGTGTTTATCAAAATTGTTATTATAGAAATGGTTCTAAACCTAATGGATTGTGTTTTGTTAATAGTGTATATTATATGAATGGTTATAGAGCTAATGGTATATGCTACAATAAATATTATAAAAATGGTAAGCTTGCTACAGGTATATACAAAAATGTTTATTATATAAAAGGTGTTAAAGCAACAGGTATAAAAACATATAAAAATAAAGTTTATAAAAATGGTAAGCTTCTAACAGGTATCAATACTACTAATAAAAAATACTATAAAGAAGGTGTACTTGGAACTGGAATATATAAAAATAAATATTACAAAAATGGAATACTAAGTACAGATATTTATCCTAGTATAGCTTCTGGGAAAACTTCAAAAGGATATGTTAACGGTGTTTTAATAAAAAATAAATTTAAAAAGTTTGGTGACACAACATATTACTTCAATGCAAATGGTGATGTATTAAAAAATAATTTTAAAAAAATTAATGGTAAATGGTATTCTTTTGATAAACAGGGAAAAATTGTACTAAATGGAAGTACCTCAATAACAAAAATTGCAAGTGCCTGCCATAAATATTTAAAAGATAATGGATATACCTATAACAATAACGAAAGAAAAACAATACCTTTAACAAAAGAAAAAACTGCGGATTGCAGTTCATTTGTAAGTTGGGTATTATATATACATGGATATACTAAAAAATTTGGAGGTATTCAAAAAGTTAGTAGTGATTTTTCAAAACTAGCCAAAGAAATAAAAAACGGAAATGGTCCAAAAGGTTGGAAAAGTTTTTCAGGTAATCAAGAAAAATCTAAACTAAAAGAAGGAGACATTTTGGTATATGGTGGACATGTAGAAATATATGCAGGTAGTGGAAATAAAGTATATAATATTGGTGCAACTAGCCACATCAAAGGATCACAACCAAGAGAATCTGGACATGGTGTAACAAATACAACATATGTAATACGATTACCTTAGTTCAGATAAATAATAATATATATAAAAATAGCACATTGAGAAAATTCTTTCAAATGTGCTATTTTTATATATTTACATCAATTCATACCTTGATTTTGGCGGAGATGAGAGGGTTCGAACCTCCGCGCCGTTTTCACGACCTAACTGTTTAGCAAACAGTCCCCTTCACCACTTGGGTACATCTCCATATTATAATAAAAAAAACGGAACTAAGAATTTCTATGCAATAAATTGCTTAGAAATTCTAAGCTCCGCATAATTCTCCTCTACGTCAAGTCTATCATCTTCGATGATGACTTTCCTAGAGTATAAAAAAAGCCATGCTTTCTTAAATTTAATTTGGCGGAGAGGGTGGGATTCGAACCCACGGTACGCTACAAACGCACGCCAATTTTCAAGACTGGTGCCATAAACCAACTCGACCACCTCTCCATATAATTGACAAGTGTCTTGCGACAGTATTTATCTTAGCATTTTTCCAGACATTTGTCAATAGCAATTTATGGATTTTTTCAATTCCTTTTCTTAACATCTTTCACTTGATATATATTTTTAGATTGTATCGCTCTATCAATAGCCTGTTGTTCCTCTTCTGAAACAGTATAACTTGATTTTCCTTTTTCCACTGGTTTTGCATAAATATTAGACATCTCCCTAGAATAAATACCATTTAACACAACACCTGTGTCATTCTCATCTAACATAGCAAGAGCAAAACTTAAATCACTACCTGTATCTTTAAAGGCATTATAACGAACAATTCCTACTTTTTGAATACAGCCAGAAACATTTTCTTCTAATTCACTACAAAAAGATAAAATTTCCGCATTTTGCTTTTCTACTTTATCAACACGATACATATAATTTTCTAAATCTTCTTGAATATCTTTACCATTTCCCATTTTTTTCATAAAAGCTTCATAACGTTTATTTAATTTTGATGTTTTTACTAAAAGCACAAAAAATCCTATTAACAAAACAATACTTAAAACTGCATAACAAATAAGAAATGTATCACTTTTTAATAATTGCATTATTTCCATATAAATATCATTCCTCCTTGAAGCTAAAACTATTTCATCAAATTCAAAATTCTCTCCAAATCATCATTACAAGTATATTCAATAATAATTTTACCTCTTCTTTTACCTGCATCTAATCTCACTTTTGTACCAAAGAAATTTTGAAAAGTATGTTCAATATCACGATATAATATCTGTTTTCTCTCCATCTGTTCTGTTGTTTCTTCCTTTTTTTGAGCCGTCTTCTCTGCCTGTCTAACAGTTACGCCTCTCTCTAACATCTGCAAAGCCATGCGGTATTGTTTTTCTGGATCTGTTACTGCTAATAATGCCCTAAAATGTCCCTCTGTTAGTTTACCCTCTTTTGCCATTTCTAAAACTCTTGGCTCTAAATTTAATATACGAAGAGAATTTGTAACCGCACTTCTACTTTTTCCCAACTGTTTTGCTGCTTCTTCTTGGTTCAAATTATATGCCTTCATCAAATTTTTAATTCCAATTGCTTTCTCATATGGAGTTAAATCCTCTCTTTGCAAATTTTCAATCAAAGAAATACGAGTATTTTTCTTTTCATCATCATCACGAATAATTGCAGGAATTTCCTCTACACCAGCCATTTTACAAGCTCTCCATCTTCTTTCTCCCGCAATAATAGAATAATAACCTTCCTTTTTTGCAACAACAATCGGCTGAATTAAACCAATATCTTTAATAGAATCTGCTAATTCTTCTAATGCCTCTTGCTTAAAGTGCTTTCTTGCTTGATCCCTATTTGGTTCAATTTCAGTAACTTTTAAATTTCTCATAATATCTGTTTCTTGCATTTGTTCTTCTTCAGGTACTGGTCCAAATAAAGCATCTAAGCCTTTTCCTAATCCTGTTTTTTTAGGCATACTTCATCACCTACCCCTTCGTTTGTTGATTTTTCTTTAAAAATTCTTTAGTGAATTTTTCGTAACTCTTTGCCCCTTTAGAACGTGGATCATATTCTGTAATTGGCATACCATAACTTGGTGCTTCACTTAATCTAACATTCCTTGGTATAACTGTTTTATATACTTTATTATCAAAATATTTTTTCACTTCCTTGACAACTTGATTTGATAAATTAGTTCTTATATCATACATTGTCAACAAAGCTCCTTCAATTTCTAAATTTTTATTTAAATGTTTTTTTACTAAATTAACTGTATTTAATAATTGACCTAAACCTTCTAATGCATAATATTCACATTGTACAGGTATCAATACACTATCTGATGCAGTAAAAGCATTTAATGTGATTAGCCCCAATGATGGTGGACAATCAATCAAAATAAAATCAAATTTATCTTTAACTTCTTCTACCTTTTCCTTTAGTCTTTGTTCTCTTGACATCATAGAAACTAACTCTACTTCTGCACCTGCTAAATTGATATTAGAAGGTGATATAAGTAAATGTTTTATAACTGTTCTTTCTATAACTTCTGATATAGGTGTTTCTCCAACAAGAACATCATATGTTGAATATTCAACTTCTTTTTCTGCTCCTAAACCACTTGTTGCATTTCCTTGTGGATCTGCATCTATCAATAAAACTTTTTTTCCTTTTTTGGCTAAAAATGTGCTTAAGTTAATAGTTGTCGTTGTTTTTCCAACTCCACCTTTTTGGTTTGCTACTGATATTACTTTTCCCAATTTTATGCCTCCATTCGCTTTTGTAAATATTTACCAATATATTTTATTTCTTTATATTTCTATCATATCTAATTCTTTCCAAATTGTCAATGTTTTTTTGTAATTTTTTTTACTTTTTTGTCTTTTTAAAGAATCGGTTGTTTAGCAGGAAGTCCCGCCTTTCTTGGGTATTGATTTGGCGTATTCTGCTGTTTTTTAATTACAATAATATTTCTAGACATATCTGTATCTGGCAATAAAAACGTCTCTACTTTTTCTATCTTTCCCCCTAAAATTTTTATTGCTTTTTTAGCTTCATTTATTTCAGTTTCCACATTTGCCCCTTTCATACATATTGCTTTTCCACTTATTTTCAACAATGGTAGCATATATTCTGAAAGTACCGCCAAATTTGCAACAGCTCTAGAAGTCACATAATCAAACTTTTCTCTATAAATTTTATTTTTTCCGAATTCCTCTATTCTAGAATGAATTGCATCAATATCTGTTAAAGTTAATTTTTGAATTACTTCTTCTAGAAAGTGAACTCTTTTTTGTAAAGAATCCACTAAAACAATAGAAATATCTGGTCTTACAATTTTAAGAGGAATTCCAGGAAACCCAGCACCTGTTCCCACATCCACCATATATGAATTTTTTTCAATATATTGTGAAACTGTAAAGCTATCAATAAAATGTTTCACAATCACTTCATTTGGCTCAGTAATTGCCGTCAAATTCATTTTTTCATTCCAAGATAATAACAATTGCATATAATCATACAATTTTTTTGCTTGTACTTCTTCTATTTTTACTTGAATTTTCTCAGCCTTTTCTAAAAGATTATTTTTAAAATCATCATAATTCATATTATTTTTCCTTTCTTGTTTGCAAATAAATTAACAAAACAGAAATATCAGCAGGAGAAACTCCAGAAATTCTAGAAGCCTGTCCAATAGAATGTGGACGTAATTTCTCCAATTTTTGTTTGGCTTCTATACGAATACCTTTTATATTTGCATAATCAATATCTTCTGGTAATAATTTCTCTTCTAATTTTTTAAATTTATCAACTTGTTGTTCTTGCAATTTAATATATCCTTCATATTTAACTTGAATTTCTACTTCTTCTGCTTCTTGCAACGTTAATTCTGGTCTTTCTAAATCTATTTCAGCCATATTTTGATACGTTATTTCTGTTCTTTTTAATAATTCTGCCAATTTTGTACCTGTTTGAAGTGGGCTTGTACCAACTTTCACTAAAAACTCATTTACCTTATCTGTAGGTTTAACTGTAGTTTCTTTTAATCTTTTTATTTCTTGTTCAATATGCTTCTTTTTTTCCAAAAATCGGTTATATCGCTCCTCTGAAATCAAACCAACATCATATCCAATCTTTGTTAAGCGCAAATCTGCATTATCTTGTCTTAATAACAAACGATATTCAGCTCTTGATGTCATCATACGGTAAGGCTCATTAGTTCCTTTTGTTACAATATCATCAATTAAAACGCCAATATATCCTTGAGTTCTATCTAAAGTAATAGGTTCCTTACCTTTTATTTTTTGTACTGCATTAATTCCTGCAATTAACCCTTGGCATGCAGCCTCTTCATAACCTGAAGTACCATTTATTTGTCCTGCCATAAATAAACCTTCTATTGTTTTATATTCAAGAGAAAGTTTCAATTCAGATGGATCAATACAATCATATTCTATAGCATATGCAGGTCTTGTAAATTCTGCTTTTTCCAATCCAGGAATCGTATGATACAAAGCTATTTGAACATCTTCTGGTAAAGAAGAACTCATTCCCTGTATATACATTTCCTCTGTATCCAATCCAACTGGTTCTACAAAGGCTTGATGCCTTGGTTTATCACTAAATCGAACCACTTTATCTTCTATTGATGGACAATATCTTGGACCAGTGCCTTCTATTTTACCTGCATACAAAGGCGAACGATGTAAGTTTTGTCGAATTATGTCGTGAGTTTTTTCTGTAGTATAAGTTAAATAGCAATCAACCTGTTCAAAAGGAGTTATTGTATCATCAAAAGAAAAAGGTTGAATTTGAGCATCCCCTTTTTGAACTTCCATTTTAGAAAAATCTATGCTTCTACGATTTATCCTTGCAGGAGTCCCTGTCTTAAAGCGAACCAAATTAATTCCCAATTTTTTTAAGCAATCTGAAAGATGGTTAGCAGCTGCAACTCCATCAGGTCCACTCTCTTGCGAAAATTCTCCTATAAAAATTTTTCCCTTTAAATATGTACCAGTTGCTAAAATAACTGCCTTGACTTTATAGATTGCCCCTACACTAGTTTTAATTGCTTTCACTGTTCCATTTTCAACAATGATATCCACAATTTCTCCCTGTTTTACTTCCAAATTTTCTTGTAGCTCCAAAGTATGTTTCATTTCTCTTTGATATTTTTTTCTGTCTGCCTGCGCCCTTAATGAATGCACAGCTGGTCCCTTCGAAGTATTTAACATTTTAACTTGAATCATACTTTTATCAATATTCTTTCCCATCTCTCCACCAAGAGCATCTATTTCTCTAACTAAATGTCCTTTTGAACTCCCTCCTATATGTGGATTACATGGCATATTTGCAATATTTTCTAAGCTAATTGAAAATATTAAAGTTTTCATTCCTAATCTTGCAGCAGCTAAACCTGCTTCACAACCCGCATGCCCTGCTCCCACAACGGCTACATCATATTCTCCTGCTTCATATTCCATCTATTTTTACCTTCCTTTTTAATATTTTTTCAATTACATGTGAAACTGGAAATCACGTTTTGTTTACGTTTCGTTAATATTTTACTAACGCGTTCACTGTATTTATGTAAACATATTTAAATCTTATTTGATAATTAAACCTTTTAGGTTAAAATAATAAAATTTTACCCTATGCGGTCAACACTGTTTTCGTTGTTTGAAATATTATGTTTATCTTTTGTGAAGTTGTTCTTTTTTTGTTCCGTGAAACATTAGATTTTCCACAGTTTATACACGCTTTTAAAAAATTTTTGTTTTTTAAATTAATTTTACTTGTGGAAAACTTTTTCCATTTTTCGTCATTTATAGAAAAACTCTTTTATCCTTTTTCAAAAAACATATAAATTCTTTTTGAAAATCGTCATATTGTTTTTTTTGTATCATTTCCTATTAGTTTATAATTAAATTTATATTTTTGTCTTATTTTTGATTTTCATGCTTCATTTTATTTTTGAATTTTATTTTCCTAAACAGAATTTTGAAAAAATTTCATCAATAATATCTTCAGTCACAACTTCACCTGTAATATTACTCAAATTCTCTAAAATTTCTCTTAAATAAATTGCAATAATATCTAATGGCATGTTTTGTTCTAAAGCTTCCTCCACTTTTTTACAACTTTGCAAAGCCTTATTAATAAAATTTTTATGGCGTACATTCGTAATTGTTAAACTATTATCCACATTTATTTTGTCAAAAGAAAATAATTCTCTAATCGCATTATATAATGCTTCTACTCCCTCCTGATTCTTCATAGACATATCAATAATATATTCTGAAGCACTTGCAATTTCTGGCGTTTCAGCATTAATTTTTTGACTTAAATCAATTTTATTTAGCACAACAATTGCTGTTTTTCCTTTTATAAGTTTCAAAATTTCTTTATCTTCATCTGTTAATTCTTGACTACTATCAAAAATAGCAATCAATAAATCCGCATTTTGCGCTATATCTCTTGATTTTTCAATTCCAATTCTTTCTACTTCATCCTTTGCTTCACGAATACCAGCAGTATCAATTAATTTTAATGGTATTCCCTCAATAGTAATAAATTCTTCTATAGTGTCTCGCGTTGTACCTGCTATTTCCGTAACGATTGCACGTTCTTCTTGTAACATAGTATTTAATAAAGATGATTTACCTGCATTGGGTCTACCTATAATAGCAGTTTTTATTCCTTCTTTTAAAATTTTACCATTATCAAAACTACTCTCTAATTGGCTTAAATCATAAGAAACCTGTTCTATCATTTTTTGAATTTCTTGATGATTTACCTCCTCTAAATCATATTCTGGATAATCAATATCAACTTCAATATTAACCATTACATCCATAATTTTTTGCTTAATATCATGTATCTTTTTAGAAAGTCTCCCCTCTAATGCTTGCATTCCAGTTTTCAATTCTTTTTCTGATTTTGCCTCAATAATATCAATAACAGATTCTGCTTGCAATAAATCAATTCTACCATTTAAAAAAGCCTTTTTTGTAAATTCCCCCGGTTCGGCCAATTCTGCACCATTTTGCAAGCATAATTCCAAAATTTTTCGCACAATCAATTGACCTCCATGTGTTTGAATTTCACACATGTTTTCCGTTGTATAGCTTTTGGGCTCTTTAAAATATGAAACTAAAACTTCATCAATAATATTATTATCTTGCATAATATGTCCATATTTAATCACATATCCTTTTATATCTTCTATCGCCTGGTTTTGTTTTGGTCTAAAAATTTTTTCTAATACTGTGAAACACTCTTTCCCACTCATTCTAACAATACCTATTCCACCAATTCCGTGGAGCAGTTGAAATAGATGCTATTACACTCATAAAAATCCCTCCAAAAAAGTCAAAGATATAGAATTTACATACTGTAAAATCCGACCTTTGACCTCCGATTTTTCCTATTTATTTTCTTTTTAACGAAACAACCACTTTTCTATGTGGTTCTTCACCTATACTAACAGTCTCTACCTTTGGATGATTTTGTAATTGGCTATGAATAATTTTTCTTTCATATGGTTGCATTGGCTCTAATGTAACTGATTTTCTTGTTCTAACAACTGTTTTTGCAACTTTTTGAGCCAATTCTTCTAAAGTTTTTTGTCTCTTTTCTTTATATCCTTCAATATCAAGAATAACACGCATTTTCTGTTCAATTCCTTTTGATGCAACTGATGATAAAATTGTTTGCAAAGCATATAACGTTTCTCCTCGATAACCGATTAAATAACCTAATTTTTCATTTTTTAACTGAATATTTATCCCACTTTCACTTGTTGAAATTTCATATTGAGTACCTTCTGGAAGATATTTAACAAAATCTTCTAAAAATTTCTCTGCATTTTCCTTTGCCTTTTGCTGATTTTCTGGAGATACTACAATTTCAGTTTTTTTAGGTCTTTCAACTTCCTTTTTTTCAACATTTTCCTTAACTGTTAATTCTACTTTGACAACACGTGGTGCCAAAATACTAAAAAAACTTCTCTTATCATCACTTTCTAATACTTTTATATCAACACAGTCTCTTGAAACATTCAACTGCTTTAATCCATTCTCTATAGCCTCATTTGTGGTTTTTCCTTCTGCTACAACCGTCATCTTGCTCCCCCCTAACATTAATCCTCTTTTTCTTTTAGTGCTATATTTAAAACAATTCTTTCAATAATCATTGTTATATTATTTACTAACCAATATAAAGCTAATCCTAGTGGTGCAACTAATGAGATAGAAACTGACATAATAGGCATCATCCAAGACATCATCTTGTTTGTTTGTTCCATTGGATCAATTTCTTCTTCTCTGCTTGCCACCAAGCTTTTTTCCTTATCATTTTGTTCTGTTACATCAATAACAGCATCTTTTTTCTTATCTTTTCCTTGCATATTAGAAACAAGTTTCATTGATACAAATGTAGATAAAATATATAATATAGGAATAATATATACTGTCCAATCTCCTAAATTTTGTTGTGGCACTTTACTTAAGTCTAAACCTAGAAAATCCATATTAATTCGATATTTCTCAATATTCTGATCATCTGGATTTTTTTCCTGTAAAAATGCAATCTCTCTAATAATATCAATCTCTGGATATGCTGCACTTGTTGTTTTTCCTGCTTCTCTTAATTGTTGTATATGATTATCAATTACATTAGTATCTATTTTTTTCATATAAGTTAATGGACATCTTACCATATAAAAAATTGAAATCAATAAAATGAATTGCAGAATTGCTGTAAAACAGCCACTAAATGGACTTATCTTTTCTTCTTTATACAAACGCATTAATTCTTGACTCATTTTTTCTTGATCATTTTTATATTTAAATTGCAAAACTTTTATTTTTTCTTGCATTTTAACATTTTTCTTCATCGTTTTTTGTTGTTTTATAGTAAATGGCAACATCAAAAGTTTTATCAAAATCGTAAATAAAATCATTGCTATACCATAATTATTAACAAATTGATAAATAAAATTTAAAACATAACCAAATATATTTGCAAAAAATTGAAACATATTCTCATTCCTTCCTAAACCAAAGATCTGGTTGGAAAAGAATTAAATTTTGACAAGAATAATTTTATTTTGGAGGCAAGGGCGCATACTCTTTGTATGTAACCGCGTCCAAAATGAAATTTGACGTAGTCAAAATTGTAATTATTTTTCAACCTACCTCCTCCCGACTATTTTAACGGGTCATATCCACCTTTTGAAAACGGATTGCAACGTAAAAATCTCCATCCACTTAAAAAAATGCCTTTTAAAACCCCATATTTTTCAATAGCTTGTTTTGCATATTCTGAGCATGTCGGATAATATTTGCATTGTATTTGCTTACTAGCAAACCATACTGATATATGCTTTTGATACCAATTTATGATACAAATGAGCAATTTTTTCATCTTTTTCCCTTTTGAAAAGTTTTATATGACTTCTACTTTGTGTAAAATTCTTCCCATATCCATTTTTATATCCTGAAATCCTACATTTTTTGGATCTGCCTTTTTATTCCATAAAAATACTATATTATTTCCTACCGTCATTTGATCTTCATAAAAATAATAACTCTCTCTAATCAACCTTTTCAATCGATTTCTTCTTACGGATTTGCAGGTTTTAGCGCTAATAGCTAATCCTAAAAAATTAAAAAGTTGTTTTTTATTTTTATATATAAAAACAACAATATATTTTCCGAAAAAAGGCTTCCCTTTCGTCAAAACTTTCCTAAATTCATAATTTTTCTTTAACATTTTGGTTTTTTTCACTACTACATTTCCCCTTTGGCAAACAAGCATGAAAAAACGGTTTTTATGCTGTCAATTTTTTTCTACCCTTTGCTCTTCTAGCTTTTAATACATTTCTTCCTGCTCTTGTTTTCATTCTTTTTCTAAAACCATGTTCCTTTTTTTCTTGTCTATTTTTTGGTTGGAATGTTCTTTTCATATTTAGCACCTCCTACTGTTTTTTCTCAAGTATATCGATTATACCTTATTTCCGATAGTGTTGTCAAGTGTATTTGTGAATTTTTTTAGTTTTCCACAGTTTTTTAAACATTTTTCCACATTTTTATTTTTTTTTCCACAATCTTATTGACTTTTTTAGTTTTATTTTGTTATGATAGGGGCGTACAAAAAAACCTAACTTTTTCTTAGAAAAGCAAGAAAAAATGTTTGTACAAAAATGAGCTTTTATAACAAAAATATTACAAAGTTATCAACAGTTGTGGATAAAACTGTGGATAATTCGATGAAAGGATGTATCGCTTATGGATATTGATAAAGATGAACTTTTAATAAAAATTAAAGATACCTTAAAAGGTGAAGTTTCAGAAATTTCTTATTCAACATGGATTAGTTCTTTAGGAATACAATCAATTGAAAATAATCATATTGTTTTTACAACCTTATCAGAATACCAAAGAGATTTTATAGAAACACGTTTCAAAGATTTAATATTTTTTACTTTAAAATATATCACAAATAGAGAATTTACATTTTCAGTTCTAGACTTATCTGCAGATGAAAGCAAACAAAAAGAGGGGGAAATCATAAAAGAAAAAAACTCTAACATAACAGAAACAGAACTTGAAAACAATCATCAAACACTAAATCCAAAATATACCTTTGAAACATTCGTTGTTGGAAATAATAATCGCTTTGCACATGCAGCAGCATTAGCAATTGGAAATCAACCAGGTAATTCATATAATCCTTTATTCCTATATGGAGGAGTAGGATTAGGAAAAACACACTTAATGCAAGCAATCGGAAATAGAATCATAGAAGAAAATAAAAAAGCCAATGTACTATATGTAACTTCAGAAAAGTTTACAAATCAACTAATAAACGCTTTAAAAGACAACAAAACTGAAGTATTTCGTAATAAATATCGTAACATTGATGCTTTACTAATCGATGATATTCAATTTATTGCCGGAAAAGAAAGAATTCAAGAAGAATTTTTCCACACATTTAACACATTAAGAGAAGAAGGTAAACAAATTGTAATTTCAAGTGACAAACCACCTAGAGATATTGATTTTCTGGAAGATAGATTAAAATCTAGGTTTGAATGGGGATTACTAGCAGACATCTCTTGTCCTGATTATGAAACACGTCTAGCAATCCTAAGAAAAAAAGCACAAGACGAAAAAATCATAGTTGATGATGCAATTCTTTCAGATATTGCAACAAAAATAGATTCAAATATTAGAGAATTAGAAGGCGTCTTTAATAAAATAGTAGCAAGAGCTTCACTAACACACAGCCCAATCACAATGGAACAAGCAGAAGTAATTATAAACGAATTCAAACTAAAAAGTGAAAAAGTAATATCTAGTGATTTTATAAAAGAAACAGTTTCAAAATATTTTAGTGTTGACAAAAACGATTTAGAAGGAGAAAAACGCTCAAACGATATAGCCTTTCCTAGACAAATTGCAATGTTTTTATGCAGAGAAGTAGCCAATATGTCTTTTCCACAAATAGGAAAAGACTTCGGAAATAGAGACCATTCAACAGTTATGCATGCCTATAACAAAATCAAAAAAGAAGTAAGAGACAAAAGCAATACAAAATTAATTGTGGAAAGTGTGAAAAACATAATCGTAAGTGATACAGAATAAGAACTTGTAAGAACACATTTATTTTTTAAAATTTATGTTTGGAAAAATAATTGTTTGAGAAAATCAAACAGAGCTTTTCTTACGGAAGTAATACATTCATTATCCACAGCCACCTGTTAATTAGCTGTGAATAAACTGTGAATATTTCAATTTTCCACAAAATAATTTTTCACATGTTTAAAACTTTAAAAGTTTTCCACTATTTTATACACAACTTTTTTACTACGGATTGTAACTTTCAACATAGTTTTCCACAGTTTCCACAGTACCTACTACTACTACTACTAAATATATTATTTATTTTATTATTATATAAAAGGAGGAACGAAAATGAAATTTTCATGTTATAAAGACAAAATGCTAAAAGCAATTAACTCAGTTGTAAGAGGTGTAGCCTCAAAAACAACAATGCCTATACTAGAAGGAATATTAATACAAACAAATGACAATGAAATAAAATTGACAACATATGATTTAGAAATCGGAATCGAATATATTATAGAATGTGATATAAAAGAACAAGGAAGTACAGTAGTAAATGCAATAATGTTTAGTGAAATTATTAGAAAATTACCAGACACAGAAATTGAAATAACAGTAAATGAAAACAATTTACTAGAAATAGAATGTGAAGGATCACATTACAAACTAGCAACAATGAATCCAGACGAATTTCCAGAATTACCAAAAATAGAAATAGAAAATTCAGTAGAAATAGAACAAAATACATTAAAAACAATGATAAGAAAAACAATATTTGCAGTTAGCACAGAAGAAAGTAGACCAATATTCACAGGTTGTTTAATGGAAGTGGAAAACAATAAATTAAATTTAGTAGCAGTAGACGGATTTAGATTAGCTTTAAGAAGAATTTATTTAAACAAAAAAACAGAAGATTTTAGTGCAGTAATTCCAGGAAAAACATTAAATGAAGTTAATAAAATTTTATTAGATTCTTTTGAAACAGTAAAAATAGGAATAGCCAAAAACCAAGCACTATTTGAAATGGACAATTGTAAAGTAGTAACAAGAATATTAGATGGAGAATTTTTAAATTATAAAAACGTAATTCCAAGTAATTGGGAAACAAGGATAAAAGTAAATAAAGCAAATTTACAGGATTGCTTTGAAAGAATCAGCTTAATATCATCTTCAAGTATCGAAAAAGAAAAGAAATATCCAGTAAAAGTACAAGTTGATATAGGAAAAGTAACAATTTCATGTACGAACCAAACAGGAGATGCAAAAGAAGAACTATTTTTAACAACAGAAGGGAAAAACTTAGAAGTAGGTTTCAATCCAAAATATTTCTTAGATAGCTTGAAAGTAATAGAAGACGAAGAAGTATATGTTGAATTTGGATCAAGTATCTCACCATGTTTAATAAAAGCAATTGAAAATAACGACTATGTATATATGATTTTACCAATCAGAATAAAAGAAGATTAAGAGAGACTAAAAAGTCTCTTTTTTATTAATTGAAAAAAGAGAAAAAAAATCTAAAAAAAAGAATAAAAAAGAAAACGAGAGAAAAACAACAAAAAATGTGGAAAACACTTTTAAAAAAATGAAAAAAATCGAAAAAAAAAGTAAAAAAAAGAATAAATTAGAAAAAAAGAGAAAATAAAAATTTTAAACTGTGGAAAACAAACACAAAAAACAAACCAAAAGTGGAAAATCGAAAAAAATTAAAAAAAATAGATAAAAAAAGAAAAAAAAAGATAAAAAAAGAAAACGACGAAAATCAAAAATAAGAGAAAAAAATTTTTTAAAAATATAATTTCATTAAAAATAAAAAAAATCGAAAAATTTTAAAAATAAAGAAAAAAATCGAAAAAAATTCTAAAAAAAAGAAAAAAATCGAAAAAAAGAGATTTTAAAAGATTTTAAAAACTAGCCAAAAAAATAAAAAGATGATATAGTAAAAAAGGTGAAAAACATGTGGATTAAAAATATCAAATTAAAAAACTTCAGAAATTACGAACAATTAGATATTAGCTTAGGAGAAAATATCAACATTTTTTATGGAGAAAATGCCCAAGGAAAGACTAACATTCTCGAATCAATTTTTTTATGCAGTATGGGAAAATCATTTAGAACAAATAAAGAAAAAGAAATGATAAAACTAGGAAAAGAAAATACAATAATTGAGATTAAATACGAAAAATCAGATAGAGAAGGAAATATAAAAATAGAAATAGGAAACAAAAAAAATATATTAATAAATGGAATAAAAATAAAAAGATTAAGTGAATTATTAGGAAAAATAAATATAGTTATTTTTACACCAGATGATATAGAAATAATAAAAGGAGGACCAGAAAAAAGACGAAAATTTTTGGACATTATGATTAGTCAATTAAGACCAAATTATATGCATATATTATCACTTTATCAAAAAACAATAAAAGAAAGAAATTACTATTTAAAAGAAATAAAAGAAAAAGGAAAAGATGAAAATTTATTAGAAATATGGGATGAAAAATTAGCAGAGTATGCAGAAAAAATATATATTTATAGGAAAGAATTTATTGAAAAAATAAAAGAAAAAATAAAAAACACACATGAAGAAATAACACATAAAAAAGAAGAAATACAAATAGAATATATTTCACAATGTGAAAATAAAGAAGAATATTTAGAATTATTAAAAGAAAGAAAAAAATTAGATATTATAAAAGGATATACAACTAAAGGAATACACAGAGACGATTTTATACTATATATTAATGGAAAGCAAACTGATATTTACGGTTCACAAGGGCAACAAAGAACAGCAATACTTTCTCTAAAATTAGCTGAGTTACAAGTAATATATGAAGAAATAGGTGAGTATCCAATTTTATTATTAGATGATTTTATGTCAGAATTAGATAAATCAAGAAGAGAAAGTTTAGTATCACATATACAAAACACACAAGTATTAATTACATGTACAGATAAATTAGTACTTGAAAATTTAAAATATTTAGAATATAATGTACAAGAAGGAAAAATTATAAGCATAGGAGGAAAACAAAATGGAAAAATATGAACACAAGTATGGGGCAGAACAAATCCAAGTGTTGGAAGGGCTTGAAGCCGTAAGGAAAAGACCAGGTATGTATATAGGAAGTACATCAGTAAGAGGATTACATCATATGGTATATGAAATTGTAGATAATGGTGTAGATGAAGCTTTAGCAGGATATTGTACAGAAATAAATGTTGTAATAGAAAAAGGAAATATTATAAGTGTTACAGATAATGGAAGAGGAATACCAGTTGAAATACATCCAAAAACTAAGATATCTACAGCTGAAACAGTATATACAGTTTTACATGCAGGTGGAAAATTTGGAGGAGACAGTGGATACAAAGTATCTGGAGGACTACATGGAGTAGGAGCTTCAGTAGTAAATGCATTATCTAATTGGGTAGAAGTAACAATTGAAAGAGATGGCGGAATTTTCGAAATGCGATTTGAAAAAGGAAAAACAGTAAAAACACTTGAAAAAATAGGAGAATCTAAAAAAACAGGAACAAAAGTTAGATTTTTAGCAGATGACACAATCTTTGAAAGCTTAGAATACGAATATGAAGTATTAGAAAAAAGATTAAGAGAAATTGCATTTTTAACAAAAGGATTAAAAATAACAATTGAAGACCAAAGAGAAGAAACACCAAAAAAAGCAGAATTCTGCTATGAAGGAGGATTAAATTCCTTTGTAGAATTTTTAAATAAAAACAAAGAAAAAATACATAAAACACCAATATATATTGAAAAACAAGGGGAAGTACCAGTAGAAATAGCAATCCAGTATACAACAAGTTATACAGAAAATATATATACATTTGTAAACAACATAAATACAGTAGAAGGTGGAACACATTTAGAAGGATTCAAAAGATCATTAACAAAAGCATTTAATGATTATGCAAGAAAACACAACATATTAAAAGAAAAAGATTCAAACTTACAAGGAGAAGATATCAGAGAAGGAATAACAGCAGTTATTTCGGTAAAAGTAAAAGAACCACAATTTGAAGGGCAAACAAAAACAAAATTAGGAAACAGCGAAGTAACAGGAATAGTAGCAAGCGTTGTAAATGAAGCATTATCAACATTTTTAGAAGAAAATCCACAAGTAGCAAAAGCAATATTAGAAAAATGTGTAAGTGCTTCAAGAGCAAGAGAAGCAGCAAGAAAAGCAAGAGAGTTAGTTAGAAAGAAAAGCAATTTAGAAACATCAACATTACCAGGAAAATTAGCAGATTGTAGTAGTAAAGTAGCAGATGAATGTGAAGTATATATAGTAGAGGGAGACTCAGCAGGAGGAAGTGCAAAACAGGGAAGAGATAGAAAATTCCAAGCAATTCTACCATTATGGGGTAAAATGTTAAATGTAGAAAAAGCAAGAGCAGACAAAATTTATGGAAATGACAAATTAAATCCAGTAATAGTAGCAATTGGAGCAGGAATTGGAAATGATTTTGATATTACAAAAATTAGATATGGAAAAGTTATAATTATGGCAGATGCAGATGTAGATGGTGCACACATTAGAACATTATTATTAACATTTTTCTTCAGATACATGAGGCCATTAATTGAAAATGGAAATGTATACTTAGCACAACCACCATTATATAAACTATACAAAAAAGGAATGCAAGATATATATTGTTATACAGACGAAGACTTAGAACAAACATTAGCAAGACTTGAAAAAGAAGGAATAGATAGATCATCATTAGGAATGCAAAGATATAAAGGTTTAGGAGAAATGAATCCAGAACAATTATGGGAAACAACAATGAATCCAGAATCTAGAATCTTAGTAAAAGTAACAATGGAAGATGCAATAAAAGCAGATGAAATCTTTACATTATTAATGGGAGATGAAGTAGAGCCAAGAAGAGATTTTATTCAACAAAATGCAAAATATGTAAAAAATCTAGATATATAACTAAATCAAAAAAGGGGGAATATATAAAATATTCCTCTTTTTTGTCAGATTTTGTCGAAAAGTTTTTCTTGACAAATGTCGTAATCTGCTGTAAAATAGAGAAACACAGGAGGTAGATAAATGAAACAAAAAACAGTTCAAGAATGGATGCCAATCCAAAAAATTGATGAAGATGGCATTATTAAATTAAAAAATCAAAAAAATATAAAACTCATGAAAATTGTCCCCATAAATTATAATTTAAAATCAGATTTAGAAAAAAAAGCAATTTTAAATGCTTACAAAATATTTTTAAAAACATGTAATTTTAATATCCAAATTTTAATTCAAAGTAAAAAAGAAAATTTAGATTATCACATTTCAAATATTCGAAAAAATATCCAAAAAACAAAAAATCAATATTTAAAAAATATAGCACAAGAATATATAGAATATATTCAAAAAATTAATATGTCAAAAAAATCTTCAACAAAAGAATTTTATATAATAATTGAAAATGAAAAAAATCATGAAAAAGAATTTGTTCAAACAGAAGAAATTATAAAAAATGAATTAAAAGAAAAATTTTTTAAAATCAAAGAATGTTTATCAAGATGTGGAAATTCGGTCATAGAAATTTCAAATAAAAAAGAAATCATAGAAATTTTAAATTCTTTTTTTAATACCAGAAAAAATTTATATATCAAATAAAAAGGAGGAATAATGAGGGAAAAAAACACACAAAAAAATATTATATATTCAGGCACAACTGATGAAAAAGAAGAAATATATCCAGCTTATTTAAATTTACAAAATCCAAAATATTTAGAAATAGATAATTTATATTATGCAGGACTAATAGCAGTAGATTATTATAGAGAACAAACAGATTTAATATTAAAAAATTTAATTGAAACAAATATTGATATGAATATTGCAATTTTTTATGAAAAACAAGATTCATATAAAATGATAAAAGAATTAACATATCATATTGGAAATGTAGGAGTAGAAATAAAAGATAGTAATGAAAATAGGCAAGATATTGACATTGCAGCATTTACATATAATGATGCAAAATATATAAGAAAAGAAATGCAAGTAAATAATGAAGATTTATATTTTTTATATATTTATATGATGATTTATGATCAAGACATAAAAAACTTAGAATATTTTTTAAATAAAATTGAAGGAATAGCACAAAGCAAAGGAATACAAACAAGAAGAGCAAATTTTAGGCAAGAAGAAATGTTTTTAGCAACAGTACCAATCATGGAAAATAGAGAAAATATAAAACAAGCAGCAAGAAGGAATGTACTAACAACAGGACTATTAGCAACATATCCATTTATATCATCAACAATTTTTGATGCAGATGGAATTTTTGTTGGAACAAATATTTATAATAATTCACTAGTTTTTATTGATAGATATAATACAGAAAAATATAAAAATGCAAATATATGTATATTTGGAACAAGTGGAGCAGGAAAATCATTTTACACAAAATTATTAATTTTAAGATATAAACTATTAGGAATAAAACAATATATAATTGATCCAGATAGAGAATATACAAATATATGTGAAAAAATGAAAGGAACATTAATTAAATTAGGACCAACTTCAAAAACATATATAAATATTTTAGAAATAAGAAAAGAAAGTATAGAAGAAGGAGAAAATGGATATTTAGCAACTAAAATTTCAAAATTAATTGGATTTTTTAATTTGATTTTTGGAGAAATGGATGAAGAAGAAAAAGCAATTATAGAAGAAAAATTAATTGAAACATATAAAGAAAAAGGAATTACATTTGATGATGAAAGTTTATATAAAACTAAAAAAAATAAAATAATTAAAGAATTTAAAGGACCAAAAGATATGCCAATATTAGGAGATTTATATCAAGTTCTAGAAAAAGATGAAAAAACAAAAAAATTTAAAACAAAATTAATTCCATTTGTTGAAGGCTCTATGAAATTTTTTAATAATTATACAAATATTCAAATTGAAAATGATTTAATTATTGCAGATGTATATGATTTAGGTGAAGAAAATTTACAATATGGAATGTACTTATTTACAGATATATTTTGGGATAAAATAAAAGAAAATCGAGAAGAAAAAAAAGCGATTTATTTAGATGAAATTTGGAGATTAATAGGAGTTACATCAAATAAAAATGTAGCAAGTTTTATATATAAAATATTTAAAACAATTAGAAAATATGGAGGAAGTAGTGTTGCAATAACACAAGATATATCAGATATATTTAGTCTAGAAGAAGGAATTTATGGAAAAAGTATTTTAAATAATTCAAGCATAAAGACATTTTTTTCATTAGAAGAAGAAAATATAAAAATATTAAGTGAATATGCAAATTTATCAGAAAAAGAAAAAGTAGAAATAAAATCATTAAAAAGAGGAGAATGTTTAATGTTTGTAGGAGATGATCATATATTAACAAAAGTAGAAGCATCAGAAATAGAAAAAAAGATTATAGAAAATAGAAAGGAATAACATGAAAAAAATAATAACAGCATTAAATAATCCAGAATTAAATAAAGAATTAGAAAAAGAAAAAAATATAAAAGTTATGAATAAAGATATTATTTATAAAGAAGGAATTTTAGAAATTTTAGAAATAAAAAAAGAAATAGATTTAATAATTATTAATTATGATTTATCTGGAAAAATAACAATAGAAGAATTAATTCAAAAAATAAAAAAAATAAATAAAAAAATAGAAATAATATTTATTTTAGAAAAAGAAAATCCAGAAAAAGAAAAAATATTAAAAAAATATGAAATAAAAAATATTTATTATAATAATAAAATAAATATAAAAAAATTAATTCAAATAATTCAAGAAAAAAATAAAAAAAATGAAAAAGAATTAGAAGAAGAAATTATAAAACTAAAAAAAATAATTGAAGAAAAAAATAAAAATGTAACAAAACAAGAAACGGAGACAGAGAAAAAATGTTCGAAAAAAATCCCAAAAAGAAAAGAAAAAGGTAAACATAAGATTGAAAGAATAAAAAAATCTCTATTAATTGAAGAAACAGAAGAAAATCCAAAATCCCACTTAGCCCTAAGTTTAATAGAAGCAAATAAAAGAGAAAAAAAGAGAATTTTATTAGTTGATTTAAAAATAAATCATGAAGATTTGCATATTGCATTTAATAAGACAAAAATCTATAAAAAAATTACAAACAAATTTTTTTTGATTCACATTAATAAAAATATAAAACTTTTAACAGGACTATCAAATTTTTTAAAAAACTATGATGAAAAAGAAATAAGAAAAATAATTTTTATAATAGAAAAAAATGCAAAAAAATATGACAAAATAATTATTGAAATTTTAGAAAATAATTTTCCAAAATTAAATGAAAAAATAATAGAAAAAATAGAAAAAAATATTTTTATTATTTCAGATAATATAAAAGACTTAAAAAATAAAAAAGAAAAAATAGAAAAATATAAAAAAATAAAAAGCACAAAAATATATTTATTTTTAAATAAAAAAAATAAAATAAAAATTAGTCCAGAATTATTAAAAGAAATATTTAATAAAAAAATAAAAATTTTAAGAAAGGAAAAACAAATATGGAAATTAATAAAATAGAAAAAAATTTAGAAATAGAAAATACACTTGTAAATGAAAACACACAAAAAAATTTTTTAGAAACAACATTAGGAAAAACAATTAATACAGCAGTTGACATTGGAATAAGAGCAATATTACCAGATTTTATAGAAGATCAAATAATTAATATAAAAAATAATTTATTAAATAATGGTTTAAAAGAAGGAATAACAAAAACAATAGATGATGCAATTGATTTAGGAAAAAGTGCATTAGGAATAGTAACAGGAAATTTTGAAAATGTAAATCAAATGCAAGCAGCAGTAAAAACAGGAGGAATTATAGATGGAGTATCAAGTCTATTAGATACAGTTGTTGATAAAGTAAAGAATAAAGGATTGATTGATTATAATACAGCCAATACAATAAAACAAGGAAAAAATGTAATACTAAATAATGTAGAAAGCAATATAGAAAATACATTTGCAAACCAATTAAAAGCAGTAGAATATACAAACAAATATATAAATAATTGGAAAAAATATTATAACAACCAAGATTTTGAAGGAATGCAAAAAGAATACAAAAAAATACAAAGAGAAATGAAAGACCTAGCACCAATAGAAAAAACAATTAGTGAAGCAAAAACAGTAGAAAATTTACACAACCTAATAAAAAACAATGGAAAAAATTTTAATCTAACGCCAGAAGAACTAGAACTTGCAGAAAAATTAAAATAAAATCCTTGCAAAATGGAATTTGTTTTAGTATAATACAATTATACAAATTTCAAGAAAAGAGGGAAAGGCTGAAAAATAATTACAATTTTTTTCAACCTGATTTATGCCTTAGGAAAGGATGAGAAAAAATGGAAGAAAGACAAGAGAGACGAGACGGAAAAATCATTGAAAGAGACATCGAAAAAGAAATGAGAACAGCTTATATTGACTATGCTATGAGTGTTATAGTATCAAGAGCGCTTCCAGACGTAAGAGATGGCTTAAAACCAGTACATAGAAGAATTCTATATTCTATGCATGAAGATGGAATTACATCAGACAAGCCATATCGTAAATGTGCAAACACAGTAGGATCAGTACTAGGAAGATACCATCCACATGGAGATAGTTCAGTATATGACGCAATGGTAAGACTAGCACAAGACTTTACAATGAGATATCCACTAGTTGATGGGCATGGAAACTTTGGTTCAGTAGATGGAGATAGTCCAGCAGCAATGAGGTATACAGAAGCAAGAATGGCAAAAATATCTGAATATATGTTAACAGATATTGAAAAAAACACAGTAGACTTTATGCCAAACTATGATGATAGATTACAAGAGCCAACTGTATTGCCAGCAAGAATACCAGCATTATTAATAAATGGCTCATCTGGTATAGCCGTAGGAATGGCAACAAATATACCACCTCATAATTTAAATGAAGTAATTGATGGAATTATTAAAATTATTGACGAAGATGAAGTAACAGATGAAGATTTAATGCAAGTTATAAAAGGACCAGACTTCCCAACAGGAGCAACAATATTAGGAATGGAAGGAATCAAACAAGCATACACAACAGGTAGAGGCAAAATTACAATGAGAGCAGAAGCAGAAATTGAAGAAATGAGTGGAGGAAAACAAAGAATAATAGTTTCATCACTACCATATCAAGTAAATAAAGCAAAATTAGTAAAAACAATATCAGACTTAACAAAAGAAAAAAGAATAGAAGGAATTTCAGAAGTAAGAGACGAATCAGATAGACAAGAAAAAATAAGAGTAGTAGTAGAACTAAAAAGAGATGCGAATGCACAAGTAGTACTAAACCAATTATATAAACACACACAAATGCAAGACACATTTGGTATAATACTACTAGCCCTAGTAAAAGGAGAACCAAAAATATTAACACTAAGACAAATTTTAGACTGCTATATAGAACATAGAAAAGAAGTAATATTAAGAAGAACACAATTTGAATTAGACAAAGCATTAGCAAGAGCACATATATTAGAAGGATTAAAAATAGCATTAGACAATATAGACGAAGTTATCAGCATTATCCGCTCATCATATGATAATGCAAAAGAAAGATTAATGGAAAGATTCGGATTATCAGATATACAAGCACAATCAATATTGGACATGAGATTAAGAACATTACAAGGATTACAAAGAGAAAAAATCGAAGAAGAATATAACGAATTAATGAAATTAATCGCACATTTAAGAGATGTATTAGCAAGTGAAAAACTTGTCTTTGAAATAATCAAAGAAGAATTACTTGAAATTAAAGCAAAATTCGGAGATGATAGACAAACAAAAATAGTAGCAGCAGAAGGCGAATTTGTAGTAGAAGATTTAATAAAAGAAGAACAAACTGTAGTAGCCCTAACACATTTTGGATATATTAAAAGAATGCCAATAGACACATATAAAAGCCAAAAACGTGGAGGAAAAGGAATAACAGGAATTGCAACAAGAGAAGAAGACTTTGTAAAACAAATATTTACAGCATCAACACATGATACAATACTATTCTTCTCAAATAAAGGAAAACTATATAAACTAAGAGGATATGAAATACCAGAAGCAGGAAGAACTGCAAAAGGAACAGCAATTGTAAACTTATTAAGATTAGATCCAGGAGAAAAGATATCAGCAGTAATACCAATTCAAAACTTTGCAGATGGAAAATATCTTTTAATGGCAACAAAAAATGGACTTATCAAGAAAACAGCATTAAGAGAATATGAATCAAGCAAAAAGACAGGACTACAAGGTATTACATTAAAAGACGATGATGAATTAATAGCAGTTCGTTTAACAGATGGAGAAGACAATATTGTTTTAGTAACACAAAAAGGACTTTGCATCACATTTGATGAAAAAGATGTAAGACCAATAGGAAGGATAGCACAAGGAGTCATAGGTATTAGAATAAATGATGATGACAAAGTAATTGGAATGGAATCTGTAATAAGAGGAGGAAAAGCAACATTACTTGCAATTACAGAAAACGGCTTTGGAAAAAGAACAGAACTAGATGAATATAGAGTTCAATTAAGAGGAGGAAAAGGTGTAATAACATATAAAATAACACCAAAAACAGGAAACATTGTCGGAGTAAGAATTGCAAATGATGATGATGATGTAATGTTAATTACAGATACAGGAACAATTATTAGATTAAAAGTAAAAGACATTAGCATATTAGGAAGAGCAACACAAGGAGTCACATTAATGAGAACATCAGATGGTGGAAAAGTAGTTAGTATCGAAACAGTAACACCAGATGAAATTGAAGAATAAAAAATAAAAATAGTTACTAAATTAATTAGTAACTATTTTCTTTTTTTCAAACGTAGATCTTCTCCGAAAAAATAATAAATATCATAATAACCAGCAATTCTAGAACCAATACGATCTTGATAAATATCAAAAATATTTTTCATATCTAAATTAGTAGAAATAATTGTTTTAGTAATATGATGATTTAAATTCAAAATACGAGTATTAATAATTGTAAACAATTCACTTAATTTCATAGAATTTATCATTTCAGTACCAAGATCATCAATAATCAATAAATCAGTTTCTAAAACAGATTGAACAATATTATCAGAGTTATTTTTATTTCTACCAAGTTTAAAATCTATAACGCTTTCAAGTAAAATAGGAGCAGTTTGATATAAAACTGTTTTTCCATTTTTTAATAATTCTGAAGCAATACAATTAGACATAAAAGTCTTACCGTAAACCAGTAGCACCTGTAAACAACAAATTCTTGCTATCAGGATTATCGAATTTATTAATAAAATCCATACACTTATTTTTAATATTCAAAATATTTTTTCTAGGAGAAATATTAAATTTATATTTTGATAAATCAACATCATCTGAAAAACGTCTCTCATCGAAATGCTCAAAATTTTCTTGCTTTAAACCATACATATTAGATTTATTAAAAGAAATATCTAATAATTTTTGCTTTAAACAAGAACACATAACAGTATGAAAATCATTATCAACAATATAACCAGTATCTTGACAAATATTACATTCATAATCAGGTGTAAAAAAATCAGCAGAATAGCCATTTTTTAACAAAATATCTTGCTTTTCCTTTTTTAAATCTAAGATTTTATGATTTAAATTTTCAACAAAATTAGAAGAATTCTCAGGTTGTATCAAAATAGATTTAGTTGACTGAATTCCTAAAGAACTCAATTCATTATCAATTTCCAATAGTCTAGGGTAAAGAGCATAAAGATTTTGTTTTTTTTCATCTAATTCCAATTCTGCTTTAATTTTCTTTTGTTCATATTCTCGCAAAAGAGAATTTAAAATATTATTTGCCATTTGACTCACCCTCTATACCAACATTGGCATACAAAAAATCTAAATTATCATATTGACGTTGTTCATGATTTGCCTTTGAAACCTTAGCTTTCATTTCTTTAATATCTTTAGTTTGTTTTTTTCGTTGTTCTAAAAATGCACAAACTTCTTCAGGAGTTTTTAAATTTCTATCATGCCAATCAGAAATAATGTGATGAATATAATCAAAGGTAGGAGCTTGTTTTGAAGTTGTTTTTTTCAAAGCAATTTCAATAATATTCATATCATAACCAAAATCTAAAACCCAATTTTCAATATAAGCTTCTTCATATTGAGTCAAGCCAGAACGTTTACCTAATTTTTTAGCAATATCACGCTTCAAGATTTGTAATTTTTGACGTTTCTGATCATAAGCTTCCAAATCATTCCAAGTATGAATATTATTTGCTCCCCAAGCTTCTGCAACAGTTTGCACATAATTTTTATGAAGAGCAGAACGATTATAACAATAATCAAAAAGAGTAATCATAACTTGCTCATCAAAATTATATTTCTTAAACCATAAATCAATATCATTAAACCAAGAAGGTCCCATAATACCCTGAAAATACATATTATTTATATGATCAATTGCCTTAGCGCGAGATTGATTTTTAGCAGTTTGCTCAACAGTTTCTTTAGATGGTGTTAAATTAGGTTGATATAAATTATTTAAAGTAGCTTCTTGTAAATCAACCAAAATAAAACCTGTTGATTTTTTTAAAAGCAAACCATTTTTTTCTAAATAAGCAACACCATCAGTAATAACTTTTAAAGGCAAATTCAATTTTTTAGAAATATCATTTACTTTTATATCTTTTCCATATTTAGATAAAAAAACCATATAAAAATAAATCTTTAAATAATCACCAGGAATTTGTGATAAATGTTCTGAAAAAAATATATCAGGTATCATTGTTTCAGAAAACAATAAAGACTTTTCTTTTTGCTCTAATTTCATAAAAATCCCCCATTTCGCAAGTAAATGCATTTCCACATAATCGTGTTTTAATTATATCTTTTTTAGACATTTTTTTCAATAGTTATGAAATTTTTTAGAGCAAAATATTTTGAATCATTTTTTTATATAAAAATATAATCTTTGTTTTAAAGCAAAAGAAACCATATAACGAAAAACATATAAAAAATTTTCACCATTAAAACCAGAAATACTAATTAATAAAAAAGGAAAACAAAAGATAATAACAAAAAACAATTTTAATGTTAAATCTTTAAAGAAAATAGAAACCAAAAGTAAAATAAAAGCAAACCAAATTAAATTCACAAAAATGGTACTATAATCAATTACACCAAATAATTTATTTTTAAAGTTAAAATTTTTTGGAAAAATAAATTTCATAAAATTTTCATTCCTTTCAAAATTACTTACCAAAATTAATCAAATTACCCACACCCTGTGAAACAGTTGTGGAAACACCACCAATAAATTCTCTTACAAAAGAATTAGCTTTTAATAATGCATAGATACCACCTATATACACAAATTTAATAAATAAATTTCCAGAGTTATAATCCATAGAAAATAAAATTAATAAAATAAAAACAACAATAATTTGAATAAATAACAATGAAAATAAATTTCTAGACCAAGCCTTAAAAAACCAAGAAAGATTACTAGATGCAGATGACAAAATAGCAAAAGGGGCAAGCAAAATAAATATTTTAATCATTACATAACGCAAAGAATAAGAAAAAACTAATCCTAAAAGTGAAACAGATAAAGTCGTTTTCAATAAACCATCTAATGAAAAAATATTTAAAGAATTACCTTCAACGGCAACACTATGATTTATAGAAGAAATCAATTCAGAAAAACAAATTGTTTTTCCAAATAAATTAGAACCCAAATTTTGAATTGCAACAGTTATATAAGAATTTAGATTTAAAATCTGTTCCAAAATAAAATAAGAAAAATTCATACAAATCCCATAAATCACTAACTTTAAAATAAAAGAATGAGGTTTATCTATTTGCGTATAAGTAATATGAGACAAAAAATAACGAATTGAAAAATAAATAATAATACCTAAAAGCAAAGAATTTGCTATCAATAAAATTCCATTAGTTGTAGAAGTACCAAAAATTTTTTCAAAATAGTTATCATATAAAATATCAGAATTAATAAAAGTCATATCATCTAAAACACCATATAAATTATTATCAATAGAACTTAATAAAGTTTCAAAAATAGAATTAATAGTTTGGATGATAATTTCTGTTATATTTGACTGTTCCAAAACAACCTCCTTCCTAACAAATCAATAAACATAAAACAAAAATGGTTAACCAATTAAAGATTTAATAGCAGAAAGAATTAAATCAATAGCAAGAATAAAAGCATATGAAAAAAGAGAACCTTTAATTAATTTTTTACCAGTACGAATTCTATCCTCATCACCAAAACTAAACTTTTTCATAAAAACGCCTGTACCAACAGCGACTGCAGCAGCTGGAGTAGCAATTTTCAATAACCAACTTTCAATTTTTTCAAAAGCAGAATTAATTTTTGAAACTAATTGAGGATCACCTAATGCATAAATATAATTAAAATTAAAAATAAAAATAATAGTAAGTAAGAAAATAAAACTAATAAAAAATAATATTTTCTGTTGTTTATTTTTTTTAAAATCCATAATAAAAACACCTCCAAAATTAATATAAAATTATTTAAAATAGGGAATCATTTTTAACTTTTTAGGCTTTAAAATCATATTTCCATCACACAAAAAAACTAAAGCAGAAAAAGTTTCTAAATTTTGAGTAAAAAAATTTGTATCAAAAATAAAATCATTTTGTGTAAAAGTACTATAAGTTTCAGAAATATTCGAATTTTCAGAATTAAAAGTATTTGTAATATAACTAAACTTTGTTTCTTTAGCACTTTCAGAAATACTCCTAGAAAAACGCTCTTTATCTTCTTTTCCTAATTGTTTTTGAGCTTCTTCAATTGTAAAAATATCATCTGTACGAAACCAAATTTTATTAACCAAATTTTGAACAATAACTTTAACACTTGCATCATCTTTTAAAGTATTTTTCAAAGAAGAATAACTTTGAGTAGAAACAATATTAATACATTTTGCCTCTCGACTCATAGAAAAGAAATCAGCATCTGTTTTTGTACAAAACTTATCATATTCATCACAAACAAAAACCGACTTTTTAGGAGAACCTTTCGCCAAATTAGCCATAACTTCTGTTTGAAAATCCAATTTTAGATAAGCAGCAACCATTTTAGAAAGTAAAGCAAATTCAGAAACATTAATATTTAAAACAAGAATTTTACCTTTATCAATAATTTCAGAAAAACCATTGAAATTTAACATATTTTTAGGAGCACAAAATGTTTGGCAGACATCATAATCAGAAACAAAAGGATTTGTCATACGAGTAATTTCAGAAATTAAAATATTTTTTGTACGAGAATCAAGTTGATGAAATTCCTTTTGAAAAAAATTCAAACTAGCATTTAATTCATAAACATCACGATTAGATAACTTTGCAGAAATAAATAAATCACGTAAAACAGATATTTTTTCTAAATAATAATCAGGTATAGTAACTAATTTATGAATTTCAGAAAAAGTTACATAACCATCATTATATAGTCTACAAAGCTTAATACATTCAGTCAAAACTTGTTCAGCCTTATCCAGCCAATAAGATTCTGTTGAATTTTCAGAAAACAAAGTCAAAATAGTTTTCAAACGATTTGCTAAAACTTGAGGCTTCAAATTTGGCTTATCCAAAGGATTATAAAAAACTCCATTTCCTAGGGAAATAACAATCACATCATCTTGCAGACCAAAATTTTTTGCAACATCACAAATGTAATGACAAAAATTGCCCTTCACATCTAAAATAAGCATTCCCATTTTCTGATTAGTATTTGTCGAATTAAAACCTATCAACTGCTTAACAAAAGGATAAATTGCAGAAGAGGTTTTACCAGAACCAATAGTTCCAGTAATTAAAAAATTTTGATATAAACCATTTTCCGGAACAAAAACTGGTAAAAAAGGTTCTAAAAAATCATTACCAATTAACAAAGAAAAGGCAGATATTTTATTAGTAGGAATAACATTAGAAACTTTAGGAAAAAATTTTCTTTGCAATTTCAGAAAAAAACGTTTATACAAAAAATGACAAAAAACAAAATCAGAAAAAATAAAAATAAAGATATATACTTTTTTCAGAATATCCCATAAATAAGGTTGCTCTGTACAAATATCAAAAGGATGAAAACCATAAGTGATAATAACTTCTTGTGCGTTATAAAGAGGATAAAAAGTAAAAAAAGTAACAATTAAAAAAATAAAAAAGAGTAAAGTAGAAAACAAAAAAGCAAATTTATATTTAAAAATAAGAAAACACCTCCACTAGGATTGATAATTTTGTTTAATATGCAATTTTGCACCTTGTTGATTATGGAAAACTTTGATATCAAAAAATAAATAGAATGAATATAATGTAATAAAAAGATAAATAATAAAAGAAAAGAAAAATAAATTGATTAAAGTTTGTATACAATCACCACCCTCGTGGCAGTAACAATGGATTGTTCATATAATACAACATTTTTTTTAATTTGTCTATACTTTTTTTAAAAAATATGTTAAAATAAATAAGGAAAGGAGAAAAATGGCATGGAAATTAATAAAGATACAAAAATAGGAGAACTATTAGAACAAGCACCAGAAAAAGCAGAAATATTAGTAGAAGCAGGGATGCATTGCTTAGGATGCCCAGCATCTCAAATGGAAACATTAGAAGAAGCATGTAGTGTACATGGAATTGATGTAGAAGAAATTGTAGAAAAATTAAATAAATAATAAAAATTTCTACAAAAACTATTGACAAGCAAGAAAAAATGTTGTAGAATATAAAAGCATTTTGAGTATTGCATATGGGCTATTAGCTCAGGTGGTAGAGCACTTGACTTTTAATCAAGTTGTCCCGCGTTCGAGTCGCGGATAGCTCACCAAAAACTAAATAATTGAAAAATTATTTAGTTTTCTTATAAGGCCCCGTGGTCAAGCGGTTAAGACATCGCCCTTTCACGGCGGAGACATGGGTTCGATTCCCGTCGGGGTCACCAAAATGCCACTTTAGCTCAGCTGGCCAGAGCATCGCACTTGTAATGCGAGGGTCCCCAGTTCGAATCTGGGAAGTGGCTCCAATAAGGTCAGTAGTCTTGAAATAGTCTTGATTGCTGGCTTTTTTGCTTTAAATAAGTGGAAGTATGTGGTATACACATACTTTTTTATAATAAGGAGAAAAAATATGGAAAAACAAGTTATTATAATAACAGGAGCAGCAAGAGGAATAGGAAGAGAAATTGCAAAAACATTAGCAAAAGAAGGACATATAATTATATGCAATTATAACAAATCAAAAGAACAAGCAATACAACTAAAAAAAGAATTAGAAAAAGAAGGAATAAAAATAGAAATATTCCAAGCAGACATTATGAAACAAGAAAAATGCAAAGAATTGGTAGAATACACATTAGAAAAATACAAAAAAATAGATGGATTAATTAATAATGCTGGAATAAGCAAAACACAGTTAATAACAGAAGTAACAAAACAAGATTGGGAAGAAATAATAAATACCAATTTATATGGTGCATTTTGCATGTGTCAACAAGTATCAAAAAATATGATATATAACCAAAAAGGATGGATTATAAATATATCATCAATATGGGGACAAGTAGGAGCTTCCATGGAAGTAGTATATTCAATATCAAAAGCAGGTATGGATGGAATGACAAAAGCACTAGCAAAAGAACTAGGACCATCAAAAATTCGTGTGAATTCAATAGCACCAGGATTTATCAATACAGAAATGAACAATCAATATACAAAAGAAGAAATAGAAATAATAAAAAAAGAAATTCCATTAGAAGAAATAGGGCAAACAGAAGATATAGCAAAATGCGTAAAATGGTTAATAGAAGACAAATATACTACAGGTCAAATTATTTCAATAAATGGAGGATGGGTTATAACATAAAACACAAAAAGAGCAATTTTAATTGCTCTTTTAATTTTACAATATACAATTAATCTGTTTGATTATTCTCTGTAGTCTTTTTCTTATAGTTACCAGAAATCAATTTTGGTAGATAAGTAATAATTTTATATACTGCCAAGCGTAACTTTTTACTCCACAAATAAGATTTTCTCAACTTTCTAGCTGTACCAATAGAAGAAGTTTCCTCTTCCAAAACAAGTAAATCAGTTTGAGGTTTTTCTAATTCAAATACATAATTTTGACCATCGTTGTTGTCCCAATCACCAGAACCATTTTTGAAGCAGAAATTAAAAGTATCACCACAACCTAAAGTCAATTCAGCCTGAAAACCTAATTCAGTTTTTTCCATTTGTATTTCATTAAGGGCATCCCAATTCAACCCAAAGCCATAATGAATAAAAACATCTTCACAACCATCTTGAAAAAACTTACCAGTATAAGATATCTTAACAGTAGTATTTTCAATCAATTTATCCGTATTAAAAAATATATTCTTCATTAATTCCATTTTCGAAAACTCCTTATTTATCTTTTGCTACCAACATTATAATATTAAATTCTACAATGTTCAAGTATTTTTATAAAATTTTTTGAAAAATTTGTCAAAGATTTTTAAATAAGAATAAAGTGAAACCGCAAACATATGATTAAATATAGGGTTTGAAGAAACAGAAACAAAACTGAAAAAAATTTAAAAATATTGTAAAAACTAATTTTTTGTGGTAAGATAAAAAAAAGGAATGAGGGGATATATTATTATGGAGAAAGAAACAATAAAAGAAAATCAAAAAGAAACAGACGAAAAATTCAAACAAGTAAAAGCCAAAAGAAAAGAATTGGACGAAAATTTGGAAAAAATGGTGGAAAAGACCAAAAAGAGGAAAAAAGTAGGATTGATAACAGCAATTACACTATCAATAGTCATCATATTAGCATTAGTAATTTCAACAATATTTGCGTTATTAAATATGGGAAAAACAGAAATTATAGGTGGTGTAAAAATAGAAGGAATAGATGTATCAGGCTTAAGTAAAGAAGAAGCAAAAGGAAAATTAGAAACAATATATAAAGAAAAACTAGAAAAAGAAATACCAATTAAATATCAAGAATATGAAACAAGCATAAATGCAAACATATTAGAAACAAAATATGAAATAGAAAAAGCAGTAGATGAAGCCATAAATATAGGAAGAGACAGCAATATATTTGTAAATAACTACAAAATCATATGGGCATTACTAGGAAAAACAAATATTGATGTTGAAATGAGCTTAAACGAAGAAGCAGCTAAAAAAACCATTGAAGATATTGGAACAAATTTACCAGGAGTTGTCATTGACTCAGCATATTTCATAGAAGAAGGAAAATTAACAATAACAAAAGGTCAAGCAGGAATAAGAATCAATACAAATATGTTATTAGACAAACTTAAAGAAAATTTAGATCAAATAGAAACAACAAATGAATATATCAATATACCAGTAACAGAACAACAACCAACAAGTATAGATATAGACAAAATTCATAGTGAAGTATATAAAGAAGTAAAAGACGCATATTATACAAAAGACCCATTTACAATACATCCAGAAGTAGAAGGGATAGACTTTGATGTAGAAGCAGCTAAAAAAATGTTAGAGGAAGATAAAGACCAATATGTAATAGATTTAATTATTACAAAACCAAAAATAACAACAGATCAAATTGGAACAGAAGCATTTCCAGATTTACTAGCAACATTCAAAACCAATTATGATGGTGGAGACAGAGATAGAACAACAAATTTAGTTTTAGCATGTCAAAAAATAAATGGCAAAGTTATATTAGCAGGAGAAACATTTTCATATAATCAAACATTAGGACCACGTTCAGCAGCCACAGGATATAAAAATGCAAAAGTATATTCAGCAGGGCAAGTAGTAGATGGAATAGGCGGAGGAATTTGCCAAATATCTTCAACATTATATAATGCAGCATTAAGAGCAAATTTAGAAATAGTAGAAAGAAAAAATCATCAATTTGTTACATCATATGTAGAAGCAGGAATGGATGCAACAGTAGTATATGGAATGACAGATTTCAAATTTAAAAATACAAGAAAATATCCAATCAAAATAATAGCATCAGCAAAAAATGGAGTAGCAACAGTATCATTATATGGAATTAAAGAAGCAGAAGAATATACATTCTCATTTAGAACAGTAACAGTATCAACATTACCAACATCAACAAAATATGTAGAAGATCCAACACTTGCAGCAGGAGTAGAAGTGGTTCAACAAAAAGGAGCAAATGGAAGAAAAACAGAAACATATATGACAAAAATGCTAAATGGAAAAGTAATATCAACAACAGTATTATCAAGAGATACCTATGATGCAATGCAAAAAATTATTAGAAGAGGAACAAAAGGAGCAGCCACAAGTACACCAGCTAAAGGCACACCAGCACCAAGCACACAAACACAAACACCAGCACCAACAACGCCGGCTCCAACAAATACAACAACTACACAAACAACACCATCAACGCCAGCTCCAACAAATACAACTACAACACCATCAGCAACAGAACCAAAAAACACAACAAATTAAAAAATAGGACTTAAATCTAAACAGATTTAAGTCCTTCAATTTAGCAAATAGTCTTGACAAATCAAATAAAAAAGTATTATAATAAAAATGCACAAAATTTGGGCCATTAGCTCAGTTGGTAGAGCAGCAGACTCTTAATCTGACGGTCGGAGGTTCGAACCCTCTATGGCTCACCATAAACCTAGAGGTAAGCAACTTTCGAAAGTTACTTACCTCTTTACGTTTAACAATAAAGATGATATAATAATAGAGGAATATTTACAGAAAGGAAAATCCATCTTCTTTAGAGGATACTAGTTTATGTGGAAAATGGGAAATAATAGAAGACAACAAAAATAATTTAAAATAATGGAGTAAGTAAAAATGGATAAGAAGAAAATTGTGGCAATAATAATTATTATATTAATAGTATTTGCAATAGGAGGATACATTATTGTAAAAAATTCAAGCAAACCACAAGATGAAAAAATACAAGATCCAACAGAAGCAAATCAAGAAATAAATAAAGATGTAAATTTAGATGGAAAGGTGCAAGATAACGAAGTGGAAGAAATAAAAATAAAAGTAGATAGTGAAATATTAAACATGAAATTAGAACAAAATGAAGCAACAAAAGCCTTAGTAGAAAAATTAAAACAAGGCGATATAACAGTAAACACGAGTGAATATGGAAGTTTTGAACAAGTTGGAAATTTAGGCTTTAGTTTACCTAAAAATGACACACAAATAAAAACAAAAGCAGGAGATGTAATGTTATATCAAGGAAATCAAATTTCTATATTCTATGGTTCAAATTCATGGAGTTATACAAAACTAGGAGAGATAACAAACAAAACAGAAAGTGAACTAAAAAATATTTTAGAAAGTAGCAATGCAACTTTAGTATTAAGCATAAATTGAAAAATAAAAGGATGAAATTATGAAAAAGATTAATATGTCGGACATAGAAGATATTTTATATGATGGAACAAAAGAAGAAATAGAAAGAATATTAAATGAATACAAGATTTCATTTTCTTATAATTCTAATAACTTTTATTTTGAAAGTAAAAAACTATTTGAAAATTGTTGACATCCAAATATAATTAGTATATTATTTCATTAATATAACTTAACATATAAGAGATTTTAGATACAAAACTGGATCTCCAAGTTCTAAGTATTTAAAATCTTTTTTAACAAATTATGGAGATGATTATATGAAAATAAAAATACATAATGAAGACGAATTATATAATTCATTTGACAAATTTGAAGAAACATTAAGTGACGATTTAATATCTTATATAAATAATAAAGAAGACATTTCCTCAATAAAAGAAGAAGAAAAAATAGAAATAATTTCAACAAAGAAAATAGATGAAAATAAATTCAAAAAATCTTTTGAAAAATATTGTAATGAACAATTAATACTAATAAAGAGGCAACAAAAAATAAATAGAACAAAACAAATAGGAATGTTAATAGTAGGAATAATATTTATAATATTTTCAATAGTATTAGCTGAAAAAATCAATATTATAATTTTAGAAATTATTTCAACTATTGGCTCTTTTTCAATATGGGAATCCGCAAATAGTTGGTTATTACAAAGTAAAGCAATAAAATTTAATAAATTAAAAGCAATCAAATTAAAAAATAGTGAAATCAGTTTTATAAACGAAGAATCAAATTAAAAATTTAAATAAAGGAAAAGTTAAAAATGATAATAAATACTGGAATGAGAACAGACATACCAGCTTTTTATTCCAATTGGTTATTAAATAGAATAAAAGAAGGATATGTATATGTTAGAAATCCATATTATAAACATCAAGTAACTAAATATAATTTAAATCCAAATATAGTTGATTGCTTAGCATTTTGTACCAAAAATCCACACCCATTAATTTCTCATCTATCAGAACTAGATAGATATAAGCAATTTTGGTTTGTAACAATCACACCATATGGAAAAGAAATCGAACCCAATGTCCCAGACAAAAAACAAGTAATTAATGATTTCAAAAAACTATCAAAACATTTAGGGAAAAAAGCAGTTGCAGTTCGTTATGACCCAATATTTATAAATGAAAAATTTGATGTATCAATGCATATAAAATGTTTTGAAAAACTATTAAGTGAATTAAGAAATTATACTGAAGATTGCACTATTAGTTTTTTAGATATGTATGAAAAAGTAAAAAGAAATGCACCTAATTTAAGACCACCAACAAAAGAAGAACAAATACAAATAGCAAAAGCATTTTCAGAGATAGGGAAGCAAAACAATATTACAATTCATAGCTGTTGCGAAAAAGAATATTTAAAAGATTATGGTTTAGATATAGCTGGCTGTATGAGTAAAGAAATAGTCGAAAAAGCCATAGGAAATAAATTAAAAGCTCCAAAAAATAATAGCAAAAGAACAGAATGTAATTGCTTAATGGGAAATGATATAGGTGCTTATAATACTTGTATGCACTTGTGCAAATATTGTTATGCAAATGCAAATCAAGAGCTAGTAAAAGAAAATGCAAAAAAACATAATAGTAACTCTCCATTTTTAATTGGAGAATTAGAACCAGAAGATAAAATAACAGAAGCCAATCAAAAAAGCTGGTTAAATGTAGACAATCAAATTAGTTTTATATATTAAAAAAGGAGAAAGAAATACATGGAACAATTTTATTTAGAAAAAGTAACGAAAACACGAAAAATCGAAATAATGGAATACATAAAAGAATTCTATGAAAACAACTCTCAAATAAATGGAGTAGGACGACTACAAGATTATGTGACTAAAGAAAAAGAAGAATTTGACAAATGGCACGAAAAAATAAAAAAAGAAGAAAATGATGAGTTACCCAAAATATGTTACTTATTAATAAGAAAAAAAGACAATAAACTAATCGGAATGGCAAACATAAGAATGAAACAAAACCTAAAAGACTACAAATACGGACACATAGGATACTCAATAAGGCCAACAGAACGAAACAAAGGATACGGAAAAATTCAATTTTACATTACATTAAAAGAACTACAAAAAAACAATATAAAAGAATGCATAATGACCTGTGAAAAAAGCAACCAAAGATCAAAAAGCATAATAAAATCACTAGGCGGAATACTAAAAAGTACAAATAATCAAGAAGAATACTACACAATAAACATAAAAAAATCAATAGAAAAAAATGCACCAAAATACGAAAAATACATATACAAAAACTAAGACACATTTGCTAAAATAAAAAAGGATAAGGAATAAATATGGAAGAAAAAAAGAAATTTAATATAAATGGAATAGGCATTTATAAAATATTTGGATATTTTATCATCTATAGTATATTAGGATTTTTATTAGAAACAATATTTGCATTAATTGTATATGGGAAATTTGAAAGTAGACAAGGATTTTTATATGGACCAGTTTGCCCAATATATGGAGTAGGAGCAGTTGCAATTATACTGGCACTACAAAAATTCAAAGAAAATGGTTATAGTTTATTTTTAGGCGGACTTATTGTAGGTTCTATTGTAGAATTTTTAATTAGCTTAATAGGAGAATGTATATTTAATGTTAGATGGTGGGATTATTCAGACAGATTCCTAAATATAGATGGAAGAATCTGCCTATTATACTCTATTTATTGGGGAATTATATCTATATTCTTTATGAGGCAAATTAATCCCAGAGTAGATAAAGCAATAGAATGGCTAAAATCGAAAATAAATATAAAAAAGTTAAAGGCATTAACGATAATTGCTATTATCATATTACTAATAGATTTTATTATTAGCGGATTTGTTGTATATGTATTTGTATCACGAACAGTTGTCGAAAATAATATACAAATAAAAAACAAAGAAGTATATGAAAAAGCTTATGAAACTATTTATAAAAATCAACATATAGAAAAACTAATGAAAGATGTATGGAATGAGCAATTTGTAGTAAAAGTATACCCTAATTTAAAAGTAAAATTAGAAGATGGCTCTGATGCATTAATCCAAGATTATTATAAAAATGTAGTACCTTATTATTATAAATTTGAAAAAAAAATAAAAACAAGCAAAATAAACAATTTTAAATGTCAAAAAATTGTGTAAACTATTATTTAATATACTTTTGCACAAATATGAAACATTAGTAGAAACATAAAAAATAAAAATCCCGCTATCTAAATGGATAGCGGATTTTTTTAATCTTTAATCATTATTTAAATTTCTTTTTTCATTTTTTGCTACATCATTTAAATTTTTAATTTTATTTTCTAAACGTATATAGTCAATAATTCCCAAAACAATCACAAAAACTATTGAGCCAATCATATCTGAAAATGCAAACTTAGTAAATTGTTCAATACTTTGTGGCAATAAATATAGATTATCTATAATATCAAAAACAACCAATAAACACAAAAATAATATACTTGTTTTTATAATATGCCTAATTCTTATTGATTTTCCCTCTTTCGTAGGATTCATATCTATTATAAAATCTTTTGTGTTTTTTAAATAAAGTTTTATTGATAAAATAAATATAATAAATCCTAATATAGTCATTAATATATAAGAAGGAATGATAATATTTTCATTATCATTAAAAACCTGACCAATGAAATTTCCTATTGAAAATATAAAATTAGCAAGAACAAAAACTATCGCAAATATAAACCAACCAATATCATTTATTTTTTTGTTTAATTTAGATGTAGATTTGCTTTCTATATCTCCTAATAAACTATCAATTGAAACAGAAAAGATATAAGAAAGTTCTTTCAAATTTTCGACATCTGGTAATGATTCACCACTTTCCCATTTTGTAATTGCTTGCCTTGATACACTCAATTTTTCCGCCAATTGTTCTTGAGTTAATCTTGCTTGTTTTCTTAAATATTTTAAATTTTCATTAAATTTCATAATAACCACCGTCCTTTTAGTTAATTATACAGATTATTGATATTATTATCAAGCAACAATACTTTACATTGATGCTACTTTTAGTTGCCTTCCAAAATTGACTGAATTTTATTCAATTGTACCTTCAAATCTTGATAAGTTGCAGAGCCAATAGAAGTATCAGAACCATCTTCATAAGAAGAAATTGATTTTTTAATATCTAAAACCTTAAACCTATGAGAAGATTTAGATAAATCTTTGTACATATGAATAGGAATATATGAAACATCATCAATTGAAATATTATTTTTACTATCACACATAATTTTTAAATTTAAAATAATAGAATTACGTGTATTTTCTGCATTTTGATCACAAATAAAATTACCTAAAGCATAAATAACAAAACAATCTTTAGTAGAACCATCATCCAAAGTCACCTTTCTTTTTTCCATAGGCTCTAAAGTATGAGGATGATTACCCAAAATGACATCAACGCCATTTTTAAATAAAAAATCAGCCAACTCTTCTTGTTCTGTACTTGCAACAGTCTGATACTCAACACCCCAATGCATGCAAGCAACAATCATTTGAGCACCTTCAGACTTTGCTTTATCTAATTGAGACTTCATAAAATCTTTATCAATCAAATTTACACAAAAAGGTTTATCACTAGGCAAAGGAATTCCATTTGTACCATAAGTATAATTAACAAAAGCAATTTTCACATCATTAACAGACTTGTATAAAATCTTTTCACTATCATCTTGAGATTTATAAGTACCAAGATGAGCTAAACCAGAATTATCTAAAACATCAATTGTTCTAGACAATCCAGAGAATCCCATATCTAAACAATGATTACCAGCAGTAGAAACAACATCAACACCAATATCATGTAAACCAGAAGCCAAACTATCAGGAGAATTAAATCTTGGATAATTACTATAACCTACATCTGCGCCAGCAAAACTAGTTTCTAAACTACCAATTGTAATATCAGGTGACTGAGTATATTTTATAATATCATCAAAAACATATGAAAAATCATACACTCCAGTTGAACTATTATAAGCATCCATATATTGAGTATTGTGACACATCACATCTCCAATAGAACATAAAGTAAAAGAGCGAGAAGGCTCAAAATCATTATCACCAACATCATTAGAAGAATTTGATAAAGATTGAACCTTCTCTAAATCATAAACAATGGCCTTCTGAGAAGCAGAAACGATATATAATCTAGTTGCACAAAAGGAAATTAAAAAGATAAGAAAAAAAATCAATAATGTACAAATTACCTTTGAAGTAGATGTTTTTAAAATCGATTCAAAAGTTGAATTTTTCCTATTTCTTCTATCCCTAGGATTTCTTGCCATAAAAACGACCTCCTCTTTAACATAAAATTATCATAAAAAACAAAAAAATTCAATAAAAATGTATAAAAAACATAAAAAAGCATATCATAATAAAAAGAAATGAAAAAAACAAAAAGAAAGGGGAAATAAAAGCATGAAAGTAATAGATAAAATAGCTCTAGTCTTAATCATTATAGGTGCAATCAACTGGGGACTAATAGGTATTTTCAATTTTAACTTAGTAGCAGCAATTTTTGGAGATATGACAGTATTATCAAGAATTATATATGGATTAGTAGGTGTATCAGGACTTTGGGGAATCAAACTATTATTTGATGATTAAAACAAAATAAATAAAATATTAAAACGAAATGAAAATAAAAAATTCATTTCGTTTTTTATATTAAAGGTAAAAAAGCAAAAGAGGGTTAAAAACCCTCCCGCCATGAGACTTTAGTATCCATCTTTCTCAAACCTTTCTTTCATTACGTCTTCTGGTACATCACACAGAAGAGCGTAAATCTGGATAGATCTGATATCAGAGCTGCTTTTCGGAACATATCTGTTGATAAATCCCGAAAATCTAAAAGCGAATATCTCAGGCGCCCAATAGGGTGCCGACGATACAAGCTTTTTCTGGACATCCTCCGGGAGTAATTCCCGAATTTTATGATACCTACTCCTCATATAAAACCTCCTTTTAATACAAGTCAACAAGTTACATATACAGACACGGAGATCTGCAAAGGAAATATTATCCTCACACTTAAATTATACCATAAAAAGCTGTAAAAATCAATGAAACAACAATTCACCCTTGAAAAAAAAAATAAAATAATATATAATAGCGAAGTACAAAACAAAAAGGAGGAAAAATCATGCTAACAACAAATGGCGTAACAATAAGATTTGGAAAAAGAGTCTTATTTGAAGATGTTAATATTAAATTCACAAAAGGAAACTGCTATGGAATTATCGGAGCTAATGGAGCAGGAAAATCCACATTTTTAAAAGTTCTATCAGGAGAAATAGAACCAAGCAAAGGAGATGTCAGCCTAGAAAAAGGAGCACGATTATCCATGTTAAAACAAGACCACTTTGCATACGAAGAATACACTGTAATGGACACAGTAATCATGGGAAATAAAGAACTATATGACATCATGAAAGAAAAAGATGCCATTTACAGCAAACCAGATTTTTCAGAAGAAGACGGAATGAAAGCTGCAAAACTAGAAGAAAGATTTGCAGAATTAGATGGATGGAATGCAGAATCAGATGCAGCTATTTTATTAAATGATTTAGGAATTAGTCCAGAAGAACATGGAAAATATATGAAAGAAATTGAACCACATGAAAAAGTAAAAGTACTATTAGCACAAAGTTTATTTGGAAACCCAGATGTATTACTATTAGACGAACCAACAAACGACTTAGATTTAAAAAGTATCAACTGGTTACAAGAATTTCTAATAAATTATGAAAATACAGTAATTGTTGTATCACATGACAGATATTTTTTAAATAAAGTATGTACATATATTGCAGATGTAGATTTTGGAAAAATCACACTATATCCAGGGAACTATGATTTCTGGTATGAATCTAGTCAATTAGCATTAAAACAAGCAAGAGAACAAAACAAGAAAAAAGAAGAAAAAATAAAAGAGCTACAAGACTTCATAGCAAGATTTAGTGCAAATGCATCAAAATCAAAACAAGCAACTTCAAGAAAAAAGACACTTGAAAAAATTCAATTAGAAGAAATCAAACCATCAAATAGAAAATATCCATATATAGACTTTAAACCAGATAGAGAACCAGGAAAAGAAATTTTACAAGTAAAAAACATATCAAAAACAATAGATGGAGTAAAATTATTAGACAATGTATCATTCACATTTAAGCAAGGCAACAAAATAGCACTTCTTGCAGATAACGAGAATGCCAAAACAGTGCTATTTCAAATAATTGCAGGAGAACTAGAACCAGATAAAGGAGAAATAATTTGGGGAACAACAATTACAAACAACTACTTTCCAAAAGATAACAACTATTTATTTGAAACAGATGAAAACATCACAGAATGGCTACGTCAATACTCAAAAGACCCTGACGAAACATATGTAAGAAGCTTTTTAGGAAGAATGTTATTTTCAGGAGATGAAGCTTTAAAAAAAGTAAAAGTACTATCAGGTGGAGAAAAAGTAAGATGTGTATTATCAAAAATGATGTTATCAGGAGCAAACTTTCTTATTTTTGATGAACCAACCAACCACTTAGATATGGAAAGCATCACAGCACTAAACAATGGAATGCAAAACTTCAAAGGAAACATGATTTTTACATCACATGATCATCAACTAATGCAAACAGTAGCAAACAGGATAATAGAAATCAAAGAAAATGGAGAAGTAATAGATAGGGAGATTAGTTATAATGAGTATTTAGGAATCGAATAAACCGGGAAACGGGGACGCCCTTTTTTTCCCTAGCCGGGAATTGGGGACGCCCATTTTTTCCCTATCCAATTTTTCCCTATTTGGATTGGATAGGAAAAAATAATTTTTTAATAATATACAAATAGGGAAAAATTGGATAGGGAAAAAATGGGCGTCCCCAATTCCCGGCTAGGGAAAAAAAGGGCGTCCCCAATTCCCGGAAAGAAAGGAAAAATAAAAATGGATAAAATTAACAAAACAATAGCAGAAGAATTACAAATAAGAGAAAATCAAGTAGAAGCGGCAGTTAAGCTAATAGATGAAGGAAACACAATCCCATTTATAGCACGTTATAGAAAAGAAGTAACAGGAGGACTAAGTGATGAAATCCTTAGGGATTTGGGAGAAAGACTATCATATTTAAGAAATTTAGAGCAAAGAAAAGCAGAAGTAGTAAAATCAATAGACGAACAAGGAAAATTAACAGACGAAATTTTACAAGCTATTGCAATAAGCAAAACATTAGCAGAAGTAGAAGACATATATAGACCATATAAGCAAAAGAAAAAAACAAGAGCAACTGTGGCAAAAGCAAAAGGATTAGAACCATTAGCAGAAATAATTATAGAACAAACAGAAACAACACCAATAGAAGAAATTGCTAAACAATATATCAACATAGATAATTTATCAGAAGAAGACAAAAAAAATAAAGATAAAGTAGTTGCCACAGCAGAAGAAGCAATACAAGGAGCATTAGACATTATAGCAGAAAATATATCAGATAACAGCAAATACAGAAAAGAAATAAAAAGACAATGCTATAGAGAAGCGGGAATAGAAACAAAAGCAACAGATGAAGAACAAAAATCAAACTATGAAATGTATTATGACAAACAAGAACCAATAAAATACATACCAAGTCACAGAATTTTAGCAATAAATAGAGGAGAAAAAGAAGAATTTCTAAAAGTAAAAATCCAAAAACCAGAAGAAAAAATTATCAGTTACATGGAAAGAGACATTTTAAAAGGAGAAACACAATTCACAAACATGTTAAAAGACACAATTTTAGATAGTTTCAAAAGACTAATTGAACCATCAATAGAAAGAGAAATTCGTTCAGATTTAACAGAAAAAGCAGAAGAAAAAGCAATAAAAGTATTTGGACAAAATGCAAAACAATTACTACTAGGAGCACCGATTAAAGGAAAAACTGTTATGGGATTTGACCCAGCATATAGAACTGGATGTAAAATAGCAATAATAGACGAAACCGGAAAGTTATTAGATTATACAACAGTATATCCAACAGAACCACAAAATGACATAGAAGGAGCAAAAAAAGAACTATTAAAACTAATAGAAAAAGATGAAATTGATATGATAGCAATTGGAAACGGAACAGCATCAAGAGAATCAGAAATGTTTGTAGCAGACATGATAAAAGAAACAAATAGAGATATTCACTATGCAATTGTAAGTGAAGCAGGAGCATCTGTATATTCAGCATCAAAACTAGCAACAGAAGAATATCCGGATATCAATGTATCTATCAGAGGAGCAATTTCAATAGCAAGAAGACTACAAGACCCATTAGCAGAACTTGTAAAAATAGATCCAAAAGCAATAGGAGTAGGGCAATATCAACATGATGTAAACCAAAAAAGACTAGCAGAAAGTCTAACAGGAGTAGTAGAAGATAGTGTTAACAAAGTAGGAGTAGATGTAAACACAGCAACACCAGCACTATTATCTTATGTAGCAGGAATTAATAAAACAATTGCTAAAAACATTGTAAAATATAGAGATGAAAATGGAAAATTAAAAAATAGAAAAGAATTACTAAAAGTGCCAAAACTAGGGAAAGTAGCATTTGAACAATGTGCAGGATTTTTAAGAATACTAGATGGAAACAATCCATTAGAAATAACAGCAGTTCACCCAGAAAGTTATGAACAAACAGAAAAACTTCTAGCAAAAATTGGATTTGATAAACAAGACATAAAAGACAAAGAAAAACTACAAGAAATGCAACAAAAATTAAAAACAATAGATGTTGCAGAAACAGCAAAAGAATTAGAAATAGGAGAAATGACATTAGCAGACATTATTGCAGAGCTATCAAAACCAGGAAGAGACCCAAGAGAAGATATGCCAAAGCCAATTTTACGCTCAGACGTTTTAAAAATAGAGGACCTAAGAGAAGGAATGATAGTAACAGGAACAGTAAGAAATGTAATAGACTTTGGAGCATTTGTAGATATTGGAATAAAACATGATGGCTTAGTACACATTTCAGAAATGAGTGAAAAATATGTAAAAAATCCATCAGAAATAGTATCAGTAGGAGATATTGTAAAAGTAAAAGTTATCAAAATAGACTTAGAAAGACAAAAAGTAGGATTATCAATGAAAGTATAGACCGGGAATAGGGGACGCCCTTTTTTTCCCTATGCTAACCGGGAACTGGGGACGCCCTTTTTTTCCCTATGCGATTTTTCCCTCTTTGTAAAAAAATAAATATTTTTATAATAATAAACAAAG
>CANQTV010000006.1 GCA_947626875.1 uncultured Clostridia bacterium
CCGAGTGGCTAAAGGCGGCAGACTGTAAATCTGTTCTCATTTGAGTACGATGGTTCGAATCCATCCCTGCCCACCATAGGTTCAATATCAATAGTTGAGGTAAAGTACTAAAAAAGTATTTTTATCTCAGCTTTTTTTTAGTTGATTAAAAATAAAGATTTGAAGATATAAAACATGTTGATGAAAATGGTGTTGAATATTGGTATGCAAGAGAATTGATAAAAGTTTTAAGTTATAAGGATTGGAGATATTTTGATGCGGTAATTGAAAAGGCAAAGATATATTTTTAAACAAAATAAGAGACAATCACATATAATATATAAGACTATAAAAAATAGGGGGCAAAAAAGTGAAAAATAGGAAAAACACTATGATATGGACTTTAGTAATTGTTATATTACTAATGGCAGTAGGGTATTCAGTATTTGCTACCCAATTAAATATAAACGGAACAGTGGAAACTATAGGAGAATGGGATGTAAGAATAACAAATATTAAAGTCAAGGAAATAAGTGAAGGATGTGATGGTGGTAATCCGCAATTTACAAATACAACAGTCACATTTGATGCTAAACTAGAAAAACCTGGGGACGAAATAACGTATGCAATAACAGTTAAAAATCTTGGAAGAATTGATGCAAAACTAGGTACAGTTATTTTTATGGAAGGAGATGGAACACCAGCAATCAATTATGAAACAAAAGAAATAAAACCATTATTAAGCTCAGGAGAACAGGCAACTATTTTAGTAAAAGTTGAATATGTAGCTGAAGTTAATGAAATGCCATCATCTAATGATAAAAAAATACTAGGTATTATAGAATATGTACAAGAATAAGTCACACATAAAAAATGACATCATATGATAAATAAGGGGATACAATTTTATACCTTGGAAAGGAACGAGATAAAAAGTGAAAAGTAGAAGAAACATTCTAATTGGAGCATTATTAATTGCAATACTACTAATGGTAGTAGGATATTCAGCATTTGCTACTCAATTAAATATAAATGGAACAGCAGAAATTACAGGGAAATGGGATGTAAAAATAACCAATATAGAAACTCAAGAAAAAAGCGAAGGATGTGATGATGGAGATCCACAATTTACTAATACAACAGCAACATTTAATGCAAAATTGAAAAAACCAGGTGATGTGATCACATATGTAATAACAGTGCAAAATGCTGGAACAATTGATGCAACTTTAAATAATGTAACATTTACACCTGATGAAGAAAATGGATCACCAGCAATTATATATACAACGACAAATCCTAGTGGAACATTATTAGCAGGAGATGAAACAACATTTACTGTAACTGCTAAATATGATGAAAAAGCAACAGAAGTACCGGAAATTAATACAAAGCAAATAGTAGGAACGGTAGAATATGTGCAAAAATAAACTATGATTAAAAGATAGGGGAAAACCCTATCTATCATTTTGTAGAAGATATTGAATTAGAAAAGGTGACATTATGAAATATTTAAGAGACAAAAATATATTAATAATTTTAATTATTTATATATTGATAACGATCAATTTAACAATTAATAATTTACCATTATATACTAATGTAATAAATCCAATATTTTGGGGATGTATGTTAGTCTATTTAATTTGGAAAATAAAAAAAGATTATATTAGATTTAACTCAAACAAAAAATATTTTAAATTTATGATTATTATATCATTTATACATATAGTTATATATTTTTATATGGGATTTATTATAGGCTTTTCAAAAAGCCCATATAATCATGAAATAATTTCTGCCTTAAAAAATATTATCATAGAAATATTTCCGATTATAGGTATTGAAATTACAAGAAATATTGTAGTTATTAGTAATAAAACTAATAAAGCAATCAAAATATTAATAACAATATTATTAATACTAGTAGAAATAAATTATAATATATTAACAACTTTATATTCAAATAAACAAGAAATTTTTAAATATATTTGTGGAACACTTTTACCATTAACAGTATGCAATTTTTTATATACATATTTAACTTTTAAAGGTTCATATTTAATCACATTAACATACAGAATTTTAATCAATTTATTTATTCTATTATCACCAATATTAACAAACACAGACTGGTTTATAACAGGAACGACAGGCATTTTATCACCTGCTATTATTTATTCTATATTTAGATATAAAGATGAAAAGGAAAATGGGGAAAAACTAGAAAAGCGAATAACTATTTTTACTAAAATTAGTTATATTTTAACATTTTGCTTTTGTATCACTTTAATAAGTTTTATGCTAGGAATATTTAAATATGAACCAATAACGATACTTTCTAATAGTATGGTACCTAAATTTGCTCGAGGAGATGTTGTTATTTACAAAAAGCTAAATAAAAATGAATTACAGAAAATTCCAAGAAATTCTATTATTGTTTATCAAAAAGACGGTCAAAATATTGTGCATCGTATTGTAGACAGGATAAAAGAAAATGAAACTATAAAATATAAAACAAAAGGAGATAGCAATAATACAGCTGATAGAAATTTAGTAGGAGCAGATCAGATTAAAGGTATATATATAATTCACATTAAATATATAGGATTTCCATCTGTTTGGTTATATGAATATTTTATCCAAGGTAATGCAAAAGTAGGGAGGATATTATGAAAAAGAATAAAAGAAAATATAAAAAAATGTATAGAAATAGAAGTATAAACATTAAAGTAATTAACTACAAGATGGCTTTAATTGTTATTATTATGTTTATTATAGGAGGAGCTTTTATTAAATTAGGAACAACTATAGGCAAAAATGTTACTCCTCTTTATCTGTATAAAGTAGAAAAAAGCAATAATTATGAAGTTTTATTAAAACCAAATAATTTTTATACAACAAAAACTTTACCATCTGGTAGATATTATGCATCACAATCAATAGATAGTTTTATAATGAATTTTAAATACAATCTAAAATCAAATAAAAAAAGTGATTTGAATTATCATTACACAATTACTGCAGAACTAATAGGAAAAGCTGTTTCAAATAATGAAGAAGAAAAAGAAATTTGGGATAGGACATTTAATATTATTGAAAATAAGGAATTCACACAAGAAAATGTAGATGAACTTTTAATCAATGAAAAATTTGACATAAATTATGAAACTTATTTAAATTTAGCACAAAATTATGAAAGAACATATGATATAACTTTAGATACAACTTTAAGAGTACGATTAAATGTATATTTTGATGTGCCAAATTTAGAAACAGTAGAGGACCATATTGAGCTAGACATACCAATAAATGATACTATAACAGAAGTAAAGGAAAATTATGAAAAAATAAGTGAAAAGAGCATTTTTCAGCAAGGAAAAACAATAAATATTAAAGAAATAATCTTTTATATAATTGGAGCATTTTTAATTTTTGGAGCAATTACAATAACTATAAAAATAATAAATAAAATAAGAAAAGAAAGAACACCAAAAGATTTGTATGAAAATAATATAAACCGTATTTTAAAATATTATAGAGAATTAATTGTTACAGTAAAAAATGAACCCAATTTAATAGATTTGGAAATTATGAAAGTATCAATTATAGAAGATTTAATAGATGTAGCTGAACAAAATAAAAGAAATATTATTCATTATAAAATACCTGGAGAAGAAAAAAGTAATTTATATGTCATTGTAGATAAAATAGTATACATTTATGTAGTAACTTCACATGAATTAAAATAATATCTTATTTTATGCACTTCATTTAGATGTCGAAATATAATATAATAAGAAGAATATTTGAGGCTTGGAAAGGAACACGAAAAAAATGAAGTTAGATGAATTGAATTTGCATGAAAAAGGGGAAATCATTGATATAAAATGTGAAGATAATATAAAGCGTAGATTATTAGACTTAGGCCTTGTAAAAGGTACTAAAATTACTCCAGTATTAGTTAGTCCATCTGGTGATCCTAGAGCATTTGAAGTAAGGGGAACTCTTATAGCAATTAGAAAAGAGGACAGTAAAAAAATCAATGTAAATAAATAATCACATTTTTAGTCTCCAGTCATATTATGTAATAACGAAGAGGGAAGAGGGGACGCCCTTTTTTTCCCTATACGATTTTTCCCTCTTTACTTATTATAAAATATTTATTATTTCCAAAGAGGGAAAAATCGTATAGGGAAAAAAAGGGCGTCCCCAATTCCCTCTTTGGAAAGAAAGGAAAGATTTAATGGAAGGAATTTATACAGTTGCCTTAGCTGGCAATCCAAATGTAGGAAAATCAACTATTTTTAATAGTTTAACTGGTATGCATCAACATACTGGAAATTGGCCAGGGAAAACTGTAGAAAATGCAACGGGGAAAGCAATTATTCATCATAAAGATTTTTTATTGGTTGATATACCTGGTACATATTCAATAATGTCAAATTCTGAGGAAGAAGAAATTGCAAGAGATTACATATGCTTTGGAAATCCAGATGCAACAATAGTTGTTGTTGATAGTACATGTTTAGAAAGAAATTTAAATTTGGCTTTTCAAATTATGGAAATAACACCTAATGTAATATTATGTGTTAATTTATTAGACGAAGCGGAAAAAAAGAAGATAAAAATTGATCTGAAAAAATTATCAAAATTACTAGGAATACCAGTTGTTGGAACAACTGCTAAAAAGAAAAATACATTAGAAAAATTAAAGCATACGATTTACCAGGTTTGCACTGGAGAAATTAAACCAAAACCCAATAAAGTAACATATTCAGAAGTGATTGAAAAATCAGTTATAACTGTGCAAAAAGAAATTGAAAAAGTAAATGATTTGGAAAAAAGTAAAACCAATTATGAAAAAGATTTTTTAAGATGGATATCAATAAAATTAATTGATGGAGAAAAAAGAATTTTGCAATCTATAAAAAAACATACAGATATAAAAATCGACCATCCTAAAATTTTGAAAGCAGTGGAAAAAGCAAAAGAAGAGCTAAAAAAAGAAGAAATTTATCAGGAAGATTTTAAAGATAAAATTGTTAGTGATATTTTATATCATGCAGAAGATATTTGTAAACAAGTTTGTATATTTGAAAATCAAAATTATACGAGCCGAGACAGAAAAATTGATAAAATTTTAACATCCAAAAAATGGGGGATACCAATTATGATTTTATTTTTAGCACTCATTTTTTGGCTAACAATTGTTGGAAGTAATTATCCGTCTAATATGTTATTTGCATTTTTTGAATGGATACAACAAGGATTATTGAAATTAGCAAACTGGGTACATTTGCCACAATGGATTTCAGACATGTTAATTTTTGGAGTATATCAAACTCTTACTTGGGTAGTTAGTGTAATGCTGCCACCAATGGCAATCTTTTTCCCGCTATTTACTTTTTTAGAAGATCTAGGATACCTACCTAGGATTGCCTTTAACATGGATAAATTTTTTAAAAAAGCATGTTGTACAGGAAAACAAATGATAACAATGTGTATGGGGTTTGGTTGTAATGCATGTGGTGTAACAGGATGCAGAATTATAGATTCTCCAAGAGAAAGATTGATTGCAATATTGACAAATAATTTTGTACCTTGTAATGGAAGATTTCCATTTTTAATTTCTGTTGCAACTATTTTTATTGCTGGGGCATATGGAGGTTTTTCTTCTGTTTTAGCAACTTTAACAGTAATAGGAGTTATAATATTTGGAATATTTTTAACATTATTAATATCTAAAATTTTATCTAAAACAATTTTAAAAGGAATGCCATCTTCATTTGTTTTAGAATTACCACCATACAGGAAACCTCAAATAGGGAAGATATTGGTACGTTCCATTTTTGACAGAATTTTATTTGTTTTAGCAAGAGCAATTAAAGTAGCAGCACCTGCAGGACTTGTTATATGGCTATTAGCCAATATAGGAGTTAATGGTGAAAGTTTATTGACAATAATAGCAAATTTTTTTGAACCTTTTGCTAGACTTATGGGATTAGATGGATATATTTTAACAGCATTTGTATTAGGAATACCAGCTAATGAAATTGTATTACCAATTATCTTAATGTGTTATCTAAAAGCAAAAGTTTTAACAAATATGGAAGATACATTTGCTATAGGAGAAATTTTAAGACAAAATGGTTGGAATATTTTAACTGCTATAAATGTTATGATATTTACAGTTCTACATTTTCCTTGTGCAACGACTTTACTTACAATAAAAAAAGAAACTGGAAGTATCAAATGGACAATTGTTTCATTTTTGATTCCAACGATGTGCGGAATTGTAGTCTGCATGCTAACAAATTCAATATGGCATTTGATTTTTTAGTGTTACAATTAATATATGAAGCAAAATTATATAAAAAAGATTGAATTTTTATATATTTTTGCTTCATATTATTGATATAACAAAAAAATATTCAATTCTTTCCAAAAGGTATTGATAAATTTCAATTTTCGTGATATAGTAACTAGGTAACTTTATATAATTTAGGAGGAATCAACAAAATGAAATTATTTAAATCATATAGTGAAAAAGAAGTAAAAAGAGTTATGCCAATTGTAAAACAAATTAATGACTTAGAAGAATCTATTTCTAAATTAAGTGATCATGAATTAAGATTAAAAACAGATGAATTTAAGCAACAATTAAAAGATGGCAAAACATTAGATGATATATTACCAGAAGCATTTGCAGTTGTAAGAGAAGCATCTAAAAGAACTTTAGGATTAAGGCATTTTGATGTGCAATTAATTGGTGGTATTATTTTACATCAAGGTAGAATTGCAGAAATGAAAACAGGAGAAGGAAAAACACTTGTTGCAACACTTCCTGTATATTTAAATGCACTAGAAGGAAAAGGCGTTCATGTTATTACTGTAAATGACTATCTAGCAAAAAGAGATAGTGAATGGATGGGAAAATTATATAAATTTTTAGGTTTATCAGTTGGACTTGTTGTAAATGGAATGGAACCAGCTGAAAAACAAAAAGCATATAATAGTGACATCACATATGGTACAAACAATGAATATGGATTTGACTATTTAAGAGATAATATGGTTATTTATAAAAATCAATTGGTACAACGTGGATTACATTATGCTATTGTGGATGAAATCGATAGTATTTTAATTGATGAAGCACGTACACCATTAATTATTTCTGGTAGAGCAAATGAATCTTCTGAATTATATAAAAGAGCAAATGATTTTGTAAAAAAATTGGAAGCAAAAGTTATTATAGAAGAAGATGTTAAAGACTTTGATCAAGCAGAAGATAATGAAAAGTACGATTATATTATAGACTTAAAAGCAAAATCTGCATCATTAACACAAAAAGGTATTAAAAAAGCAGAGGAATATTTCCAATTAGAAAATTTCAATGATTTGGAAAACTCTACTTTAGTTCATCATGTTAATCAAGCACTACGTGCACATGGTGTTATGAAAAAAGATATTGACTATATTGTTAAAGATGGAGAAGTATTAATTGTTGATGAATTTACAGGACGTATCATGTATGGAAGAAGATATAACAATGGTTTACATCAAGCTATTGAAGCAAAAGAAAATGTAAAAATAGCAGACGAATCAAAAACATTAGCAACTATTACATTCCAAAATTATTTTAGAATGTATGATAAATTGGCAGGTATGACAGGTACAGCAATGACAGAGGAAGAAGAATTTGAAGAAATTTATAATTTGGATGTTGTTTCTATACCTACAAATAAGCCAATGATACGTAAAGATGAAAATGATGTTATATATAAAAATGAAAATGCAAAATTTAGAGCTGTTGTAGAAAGTATCAAAGAAAGCCATAGTAAGGGACAACCAGTTTTAATTGGTACAGTATCAATTGAAAAATCTGAAAAATTAAGTAAATTATTGAGGCAAGAAGGAATACCTCATGAAGTATTAAATGCAAAATCACATGAAAAAGAAGCTATGATTGTTGCCCAAGCAGGAAAATTTGGGGCTGTTACAATTGCAACAAACATGGCAGGACGTGGTACAGATATTATGCTAGGTGGTAATAGTGAGTATTTGGCAAAAGAGGAAATGAGAAAAAATAGAATTCCAGAAAATTTAGTAGAAGAATCAAATACTTATTATGAGACAGATGATCAAGAAATTTTGAGAGCAAGAGAAGAATTTAAAAAATTGGTACAAAAATATGACGAACAAATAAAAGAAGAAAAAGAAAAAGTTATCAAAGCTGGTGGTTTAAAAATTATTGGAACAGAAAGACATGAATCAAGAAGAATTGATAACCAATTAAGAGGACGTAGTGGTCGTCAAGGTGATCCAGGAGAATCTAAATTCTATATTGGTCTTGATGATGACTTAATGAAAATTTTTGGTGGGGATGCAATTACAAAAGTATATAATACATTAGGTGCAGATGAAAATATGCCAATTGAAGCAAAAATAATTTCAAAATCTGTTGAAAATGCGCAAAAGAAAGTTGAAGGCAGAAACTTTGGTATACGTAAAAATGTATTAAAATATGATGATGTTAATAATGTACAAAGAGAAATTATTTATGATCAAAGACGTCAAGTTCTTGATGGAGAAAACTTAAAAGATAGTATTGCAAATATGATAACAAGTATATCAAATGAAATTGTTGATATGTATGTAAATGAAAATAATCATCTAGAAGCTGAATCTTTAAGTAATGAAATTTTGAACAATTTTGCAATTGATATGGCAAGTTTTATAAAAGAAAATGAAAATGAGCCTGAAAAAGTAAAAGAAGAATTACAAAAACAAGCCTTTGCAAGGTATGAAGAAAAAGAACAAGATGTTGGCGAAGAACAAATGAGAGAATTAGAGAGAGTTGTTGTACTAAAAGTTGTTGATGAAAAATGGATGAACCATATTGACAGCATGGAAGAATTAAAAGATGGTATTGGCTTACGTGCATATGGACAACAAGATCCTGTTGTAAAATACAGAGTAGAAGGTATGGATATGTTCGAGGAAATGATTGCAGATATCAAATATGATGTTGTGAAAATTTTAATGAACATTAGAAAACAACAAGATGTTAGACGTCAAGAAACAGCTAGAATAACAGGAGCTGCTCTAGAAGCAATCAACAGTGTTGATGGTGGAAAAGCAATAAATGTAAATGATAATCTAACTGTAAGAAATGAAGGACCAAAAATTGGAAGAAATGACCCATGTCCATGTGGAAGTGGCAAGAAATATAAAAACTGCTGTGGTAAAAATCAATAATAAAAAAGTGTATCCAAAAGTTAAAAATGGATACACTTTTTTATTATGTAAAATTTTTTTAATGATTTTTGTAAAAGATATTGAATATGAAATAAAAAAATGATACAATACAAATGTTCGTAAAACAAAGGAGAGATTTGTATGAATGATGTAAATGGAGATATTATAATATATCAAACAGATGATGGATTAACAAAAATAGATGTTAAAATTCAGAATGAAACAGTATGGCTATCTCAACAACAGATGGCTGAACTATTTGGCACTTCGAGAACAAATGTAATAGAACATATAAACAACATTTATTTAGAGGAAGAACTTGATAAAAATTCAACTTGTCAGAATTTCCGACAAGTTCAAAAAGAAGGAAATAGAACTGTTTCAAGAGAAATTCCTTTTTATAATTTAGATATGATTATTTCTTTAGGCTATAGAATAAAATCTAAAATTGCTACAAATTTTAGAAAGTGGGCAACAGAAAGATTAAAAGAATATATGGTAAAAGGTTTTACTATGGATGATGAAAGACTTAAAGGAAATGGCGGAGGTAATTATTGGAAAGAATTACTAGCTAGAATTAAAGATATTAGGTCATCAGAAAAAGTGCTATATAGGCAAGTTCTTGATTTATATGCAACAGCTGTAGATTATGATCCAAAAGATGAAAAATCTATTCAATTTTTTAAAATTGTTCAAAATAAATTACATTATGCAACTCATGGACATACTGCTTCAGAAGTAATATATGAGAGAGCGGATGCTGATAAACCATTTATGGGACTAACAACATTTAAAGGAGATATTCCAGTATTACAAGATGTAGTAATTGCTAAAAATTATTTAAGTGAAGAAGAACTAAAAGTTTTAAATAATTTGGTATCAGGATATTTTGATTTCGCGGAAATACAAGCCATAAGGCATAACCCGATGTATATGGAAAATTATATTAAACAATTAGATATGATACTTTCTTCTACAGGAGAAAAAGTGTTAATTGGTGCAGGTAGTATTAGCCATGATAAAGCTATTAAAAAAGCAAAATTAGAATACAGAAAATATCAAGTTAAGACTATTAGCCCTGTAGAAAAAGAATATTTAAATACTTTAAAGGAAGTAAATAATAAAATTGAAAAAAGGATAAAAAATGAACAGTAACATTATTGTAGATTTAAAAAATGTAGAACAAAAAGATTTTGCTTTTTTACAAATAGCATATGATTTAGATATGATAATTGAATTATTAAATAGGTTAAAAAGTAATAGTATAATAAGCGTTGAGATACTTCCATTTATATCACTATTTTGTTTCAAGACAATAGATTACATACATATTATTATGCTTGGCAAAGTTTGAATGATATAAAGAATCATTCATCTATGAATAAAATTTTAGATTATAATATGTATAAGATAGGAGTAATAATAAAACTCCTATTTTTTGTAATTTAAATAATAAAAGTGCTACTTTTTTGAAATTTTTGTCAATATATAAGTGTAAGGTATCTTAAAATATAAGGAGTTTAGATCTAAATTGAAAGAGAGAAGTAAAATAAGTAAATATAAGAATGATAAAAATGAACTAGATTTAGAAAAAATAGTAGATGAATATAGTGCATATATTTATAAAATTATTAGAAATACAGCAAATGAATATTTATCAAATGAAGATATAGAAGAAATTGTAACAGATACATTTTTTATTTTATGGAAAAACCAAAATAAATTAGATGAAGAAAAAGTATTGAGTTCTTATATTGCAGGAATCGTAAGAAATTTAATAAAAGAAAAGACAAGAATAATAAATAAAAATGTAAGTATTTTGGATTATGAAAATATTATACAAGATTTTTTTAAAATAGATATGATTTATGAACAAAGAGAAAAATTATACTTTATAGAAAAAACTATAAAAAACATGAAAGAAGAAGATATATCAATTTTTAATTTATATTATTATTCATCAATGAGTATAAAAGAAATATCAAAAATATTAAATATTACAGAGTTTAGTATTAAATCAAGGTTATATAGACTTAGAAAAAAGCTAAGAAAAGAATTATTAAAAGGAGGGTATAGTAATGATGAATAAGCAGAATGAAGAAATATTGAAAAATGTAAAACTAAAAATTTCTATATCCAAATTTGAAGAAGAGGAGGAAAAAGAAATGAAAATAAATAAAGTTCATATTGGTAAAATAGGATTAGTAGCTTGTTGCATGATAGTTTCTATTACTGGAATAGTATTTGCAAAAGATATTAGCATTTATTTAAAAAATTTTTTTGGAGCAAATAGTAGTGATGGAGTAGATATAGCAGTTAATAATGGATATATGTCAGAACTTAATACAGAATATCAGAAAGCAGATGGAATAGATATTAAAGTAGAATCAATATTGATGGATGATTTTAATTTTGATATGAATTTTAATGTGAAAATAAATGAACAATATAATATTGATAATTTTGAACATATAGATTTTGAAGATTTAAAAATAGTAGATGAAAATGCTAATATTGTATTTGACACACACGCAATCACACAAAATACAGCAGAGAAACATTATAGAGGATCATATAGCTTTTTACCAAATAAGATAAGCGAGAATGAATTTAGAGTATCACTTTCTGCTACGGGAAATCCAGAATTATTTCCTAAAAGCAAACATCTAAAAGTTGATTTAAGTAAAATAAGAACGTGGCAATATGTTAATGAAGAAAGAACAGATAAAGTCTATGAAGGAAATTGGCATTTTGAAATCGATGTGCCAGAAGAATTTTATAATAGAGAATCAATAATATATAAAGCAAAAAGTTGTAATGATAATAGTATAAATATAAATGAAATTAAAGCCACATTGTCTAAAACAGCATTAAAAATATATATTCCTGAAATGAAAACAAATAAAGTAAATTATAATGCTCTTCATAATTATGATGGAGTTAGTATTAGTAATATGATTGCAATTCAAAAAGAATATGTAGAAACATCTGATGGAAAAAGATTTGAAACAGCTCGGAAGAAGTGATGGGGATGGAGGATATGGAGTACCAGAAGAAGAAAATAAGATAATAGAATATTACCAAACATTTAATTTAACATCATATGATGCTACAGATAATATATCAATTCATATGTTTACGAATAAAGGCGAAGAAATAATAATTGAATTGGAAAAGAGTAAGGGTTAGATTGTAAAATCTAATCTTTATTTTTTTGGAAAAAAATGATAAAATTTTCAAAAATATGTAACAAATTCAAAAATTTTAGCCCTTATTATACAGAAGGAGGTAAACCAGTTATGCAGAATATGGAAGAAATATACAAAGAATATTCTACAACTGTTTATAAATACTTATTCTGCTTAACGCAAAGTAAGGAACTTTCAGAAGATCTAACGCAAGAAACATTTGTCGAAGCTGTCAGAGATATAAAAAAATTTAGAGGAGAATGCAAATTGTCTGTTTGGCTATGTCAGATAGCAAAACATATATGGTATAAAGAGTTAAAGAAAAATAAGAAAAATGTTAATGTGTCTTTTGAAGAAATCAAAGAAGATGTTTTATATGATGAAACACTTGAAGAAGCTATTTGTGTAAAGGAAGAAAAACTAAAATTATTTAAAGATATGCAAAAACTTGATGAAAAATCCAGAGAAGTAATGTATTTGAGAATGGTTGGAAATTTGAGTTATGAAGAGATAGGCGAAATATTAGGGAAAACTTCTAATTGGTCAAGAGTTACATTTTATAGAGCAAAACAAAAAATAAGGGAGGGAAATAAGAATGATAAATAAAAAAGAATGTGAAATTGTTCAAGATTTATTATTAAATTATGTTGATGGATTATTAAATCCAGAATCAAAAAAATTAGTTGAAAAACATTTATCTGAATGTGAAGAATGTAGAGAATCATTAAAACTTATTCAAGAAGATACAAAAGGAAAAGATAATAGAGAACAAATAGAACTAGATTATTTAAAAAAAATCAGAATAAAATCTAGAATAAAATCTGTATTAATAACATTAGCAATAATACTTTTAATTGTTGCTATTATATTTTTAAATAATTTTACAAAAGTAACTAGCATTATGAGTAGAGCAGAAAAAACACTACAATCTAACAACTTTTACAAAGAAAAAACCGAAATATTATATGATAATAGTACATCAGTTACAAAAGAATATTATAAAGATGGTAAATATAAATATGTATGGGAAATATATACAGATGAAGGCGTAGAGACAAAAAATATTGAATATGCAAAGATTGACTCAGATGAAAGAATATATATATACGAAACAGAAAAAAGAGTAGTAATAGAAAAGGGCGATATTTCAAAGATGAAGAATAAAACTAATAGCATGAAAAATGTTCCTTTTGTTATAGGTAGAAATAATTTATTTGCAAATATAGGAACAACATTTGTATATTCAATAGATACAGATACATATGCTAATGGGAAGAAATGCTATGTATTACATAATAGATCAGAAAAGGATGAATGGGAAATATGGATAGATAAAGAAACAGGATTACCAATAAAAGAAATTAATAGAGGTGGAGAAAAAACATTCTTTGCAGGTACTAATGTCGTTAAATCTGTTAATGATGTTATATGTGAATATAAATATGAATTTGATAAAGTAACAGATGAAGATGTAAAAGTTCCAGATTTATCTAACTATACTGTAGAAAATAGAACCATGAATGTAGAAGATCTAAAAAAGTAAATTATAAATAAATTATCTTGCTTATTTTCCTGATATATTGTATAATAGCAACGATAAATATTGAAAAGGAGTAAGAATAAAAATGAAAGATGTAGTAATATCAGATAATATTAAATATATAGGTGCAGATGATAAAGACATAGACCTATTTGAAAATCAATATGTTGTACCAAATGGTGTTTCTTATAACTCATATGTTATAATAGATGAAAAAATAGCCATAATGGATACAATCGATAAAAGAAAAACAGACGAATGGTTACATAATTTAGAAAGTGTATTAAATGGTAAAAAACCAGATTATCTAATAATTTCACATTTGGAACCAGATCATGCATATAATATTGGAACTATTGTTGAGAAATATCCTGATATAAAACTTGTTGGAAACAATAAAACATTTGCTTTTATACCACAATTTTTTGATATAGAAAATTTAGAAGAAAGAAAAATTGAAGTAAAAGATGGAGACGTTTTAGATTTAGGAAAACATAAATTACATTTTATTATGGCGCCAATGATTCATTGGCCTGAAGTAATGATGGAATATGAAGAAACTGAAAAAGTATTATTTTCAGCAGATGGTTTTGGAAAATTTGGAGCATTAGATACTGATGAAGATTGGGATTGTGAGGCAAGGAGATATTATTTTAATATAGTTGGAAAATATGGCGTTCAAGTTCAAGCTTTATTGAAAAAAGCTAGTTCACTAGATATACAAACAATATGTCCTTTACATGGACCAATATTAAAAGAAAATTTATCTCATTATATTGGTAAATATGATATCTGGAGCAAATATGAGGTTGAAAGTGATGGTGTATATATTGCTTGTGCATCAATTCATGGTAATACTTTAAATGCTTGTGAAAAATTGAAAGAAATATTAGAAGAAAAGGGTGTAGAAAAAGTTGTGCTTGCTGATTTAGCAAGAGAGGACTTCGCAGAGGCAGTAGAAGACAGCTTTAAATATGGAAAAATAATATTTGCATCATCTACATATAATATGGATATATTTTCACCAATGAGGAATTTATTATTAGATTTAAAGGAAAAAAATTATCAAAATAGAAAAGTTGGAATTATAGAAAACGGCACATGGGCTCCAAATTCAGGCAAATGTATGAAAGATATATTGTCTACAATGAAAAATATCGAAATAGTAGAACCAATTGTTACAATAAGATCAAAATTAAAAGATACTGATATAGAAAAATTAAATGAATTAGCAGAACAGATGTTATAATTGTTGGGAGTAAATAAATATGTTTTTTTTCAATGAAGGAGATAATGAAACAAATGAAAAAATAGAAAAATTTCGAGATGGTATTTTTGCATTAAATACAAGGAGATTTGGAAAAGTAGCAGAACTTATGATTAAAGAGATATACCATTTAAATGATTCTGAAAATATCGCCTATGATTTATTAGCAAAAAATAAAGAAAAGATAGAAGTCAAATTTTCAAGAGGATTAAGAAAATGCAAAGAAACAATCACAGAAAAAAATATGATTAAACAACTTATTGCATCAAATCTCGATAATAGAATGCTTACATTTGAGATGGCAAAAGAAGAAGAATTTGATTGCAATATTCAACAAATTAAGCCAAAAGAATTTAAAACGTTATATTATGGTTGTTTTTTTGCAGATAAAATTATGGTATGTAAAATAGGTTCATCTCAAATAGCAAAAGATAAGAAATTATTATATTCAGATCGTCAGCATAGAGGAAATGTAGGAGAAGGACAATTTCATATTAACAATACAACATTAGAAAATCATTTGAATAAATATTTAGTGCAATGGCTAACTTATGGAGAATTATATGCATTTTTCGAATAAAAAGGTCGCTAATTAAAGCGACCTTTTAAATAATTTATTTCATTTTCTGTTAAGCCTAATTCTTTATAAATAATATTTTCAATATCTTCATTATAAGTAGATTGAGGTTTTGTATTTTTAGAAAGCATAGAAATGCTTTCTTTTATTTTAGGCTTAAAATTTGGTATGTAAAATGATTGAATATGATTTTTCAACAATTTATGTGTATCATATATATCTTCAAAAAATAATTGTGTTATGCGTGAATTTAATATAGCACAAATATAATAAATATCATATGTATCATAAAAACAAATAAGATTGGCACTGTTAAGAGTAAGTGTACCTTTTGGCTCAACAGCAAAATATAATTTTTTTCCAATAAATTTATAAATTATTTTATTTTGGCAACGATAAAATTCATCAGGAGCGACTTGTTGAAAAGAGCTTCTATCAAATGTGATATATTTTTTAATTTTTGAGTAATTGATATTATACTTATCAATATCTTTACCACTAATAATTAGTTCATTTTTTCTATTTTTCTTATCAGATAAATATTTTTTGTTATTTCCTGTAACAATTCCTAATGCATAATTTATATCTTTTTTATCTAAATGAAATGCCGGGTAATTTTTTATTTTTTCTAAAATATTTATAGCAATAGGAGAAGGAAGTAGAAAATTATAATAAGGATTATCTTTAAAAGTATTTTGTAATATTTCTTGATTATTGTATAAACATATGTTACTTTGAATGTGATTATCTTTACTAACATTTAAGATAACAACATCTGTAACAATTTCTTCAAATTCTCGCCCAATACAGTTTATACAATTTATTTTATAACCTAATAGAAACTTTCTGATATCTTTATGTACTGCTATATTTAAAATACTACTTGGTAAAACAAAACCAAGTGTACCACATTCATTTAAAATATCAAATGAATGTAATATAAATTGGCTAAATGAATCATACTTTGAAAAAGCTAATCCATATTTTTCTTTTAATAGTTCTTTTTCATTTTTTGTATATTTCTTTCCCCAAGGTGGATTTCCAACGATAATATCAAATTTTTCATTTATTGTATCATTTAAAAAATCTTTTTTATAGATATTTATTTCTTCAAAAACAATTTTTTTATCTAATATATATAAATTTATTTTAGCAAGAAGAACTGCGATATCATCAATATCATAACCATATAAATTTTGTATAATATTTGCAGTTGGAATTTTTAAATTTTTCATTTTTTTATATATTTGTATTAAAAAATTTCCGCTACCACAACCAGGATCTACAATTTTACTATTTTTATTAAATTGTAAATCTGAAACTATTTGGTCGACAACTTTAAAAGGTGTATAAAAGATTCCATTAGTATCCTTTGTTCCAACTGAAAGTAGAGACATATATAAACATCCTAAAAAATCATTATTATCATTATAAATGAATTTTATTGATTGAAAATCTTCTTTAAAATTAAGATTGGAAAACCTTGTACCTAAAATTTTATCTAAATCAAGTGGGACTTTTAATTTCTTTTTATTTAAAATATTTATAATTGTTTCGTGTAATATTTGTGGTACAGAAGCAGTATATTTATTCTTAATTGAAATTATTTTTTCTATTAAGTTAATAATTCTTTTATCATTTATATATGAAGCAGGTATTATACTATTTGATGAAGTTCTTTTATTTCTGCGATTACTAGTTTTATTTTTCAATATATTTTCGATTATAGAAGGGTCAATGTCATTTATATTATCAATAAAATTTAGTTTTTTCCAATTTCTTAATGTTGCTTCACTAATATTATATTTATTTAAGATTTCATTAATATTCATATTATATTCCCCTTAAGAATATTTATAGATCTTTTTTAAGATATCACATATTAATTCATATTTCAATATTAAATATTGAAAAAACAAGTAAATTATGATACCATGTACAATAATAAAGGAGAGTGAAAATATGTTTGAATTAGAAGAAAACATGAGAAAATTAGAGCAATTACAAAAAACAATACAAGAATTAGGTGAGTCACTTTGACATTACTAATCTAAAAAAAAGATTAGAAGAATTAGAAAAGCAAACATCTACACCAGATTTTTGGAATGATAGTCAAAATTCAGGAAAAGTATTATCAGAAATGAAAAAAATCAAAGCAAAATATGAAGCATATACAAAAATTCAAACAGAGATAAATAATTTAATGGAAATGGGGCAACTGCTACAATTAGAATATGATGAAGAAATGGCAAAAGAAGTAATAAAAGGGACAAAACAATTAGAAAAAGAAGTTGAAAAATTAGAAATAGCAACATTGTTTTCTGGGAAATATGATAATAATGATGCAATTATAACTATTCATCCAGGTGCAGGTGGAACAGAATCACAAGATTGGGCAGAAATGCTTTATCGTATGTACACAAGATGGGCAACACAAAATGATTTTACAGTCAAAGAACTTGATTATTTAGAGGGCGAAGAAGCAGGACTAAAAAGTGTAACCTTTGAAATATCAGGTGAAAACAGCTATGGATATATGAAATGTGAAAAAGGAGTTCATAGACTTGTTCGAATTTCTCCTTTTGATAGTGGCGGAAGAAGGCATACATCATTTGCTTCTGTAGAAGTATTGCCTGAAATTACAGATGATATAGAAGTTGAAATTAATTCAGATGATTTACGTATAGATACTTATCGTGCTTCAGGAGCGGGAGGACAGCATATAAATAAAACATCTTCAGCAGTAAGAATTACACATATTCCTACCAATATTGTTGTAGCATGTCAGTCAGAGCGTTCACAAATTCAAAATAGAGAAACAGCTATGCGTATGCTAAAATCAAAATTATTAGATTTAAAAGAAAAGGAGCAAAAAGAAAAAATAGAAGATTTAAAAGGAGAGCAAAAAGACATAGCGTGGGGAAGTCAAATTCGTTCTTATGTTTTTTGCCCATATACAATGGTAAAAGACCATAGAACCAATTATGAAGTGGGAAATGTAGAAGCAGTTATGAATGGTGATTTGAATGGATTTATGGAAAGCTATTTAAAAAGTATCACATAAATTTAGTAAAGTTTCTTTTTTTAGTTTCAAAACATATAATATAGAAAGCAATATTTAAATTTAAATATCGTTTTGAAACTATATAAAGAAGGTTACTTAAGATGGATAAAATCGTATTAAAATTTGGAGGAAGCTCCGTAGCAGATAATGAAAAATTAAAATTAGTTGCAAAAAAAATTATTGGACTATATGATAAAGGCAATCAAATTGTTGTTATCGTTTCAGCACAGGGGAAAACAACAGATAAATTGATAGAAGAAGCATATACATTATCAAGTACACCAGAAAATAGGGAAATGGATGTATTACTTAGTACAGGAGAACAAATTACAATTGCAAAATTAAGTATTTTATTAAATGAAATGGGTTATAAATCAATATCACTAACAGGATGGCAGGCAGGAATTTATACAAACAATACAAATCAAAATGCTATAATAGAAGGAATTGACACAAAGAGAATTGATGAAGAACTAGAAAAAGGTAAAATTGTTATTATTGCAGGTTTTCAAGGTTATAATGAGAATTTAGATATTACAACTTTTGGAAGAGGAGGATCAGATACCACAGCAGTAGCAGTAGCAGCAGCATTAAATGCAAAAAATTGTTATATCTTCTCAGATGTAGATGGAGTATATACAGTTGATCCAAATAAAATAGAAGAAGCAAAAAAGCTACCTGCAGTTTCTTATAAAGAAATGTTAGAAATATCAAGCGAAGGAGCAAAAGTACTTCATGGTAGATGTGTCGAAATTGCTGAGAAATATAAGATACCAATTATTACAAAATCAACATTTAATAATAAAGCAGGAACTGTGATATCAGATATAATTGAAGAAAATACAATAAAAAGTATTGTAAAAAAAGAAATTTCTAGAATATCTATCGTTGGAACAGGTATTATTCGTAATACAAATTTTATTAAAAAGGTTATTGATATTATTATTGAAAATAAATTGGAAATGTTAGAATTTAATGTTAGTGAGAGTAAAATTTCTATTGATTTTAAAAATGAAGTATCAGACAAAGTATTAGAACAGATTCATGAAGAAATATAAAATTAAAACCTCGTATTGGAAAGTGCGAGGTTTTATGTATACACCTAGTAGATATCTTGATATACAAATTTGACAAGACATAAAATATATAGTAAAATAGCAATATAAACAATTTTTAAAATCCAAATTAATTAAAGAAAGGGTGTAGTTTTATGAAAAAACAACGGATAGTTGGAATTTTATTAAGAATTGGAGCTATGATAATGTTTTTTTATGTTGGAGTTTTCTTACATCTTGTAGGAGGACTGCTAGGAGTTCTTGAAGCAGTTAAGAGTGGGCAAGATTGGATTCACATAATTTTGCAGCTAATACGGCTGTTGGTAGGGACTCCAACAGTAATGTTTTATTCAATTTTCTTAGAGAAAATCGGAAAAATACTATATCACGACGAAGATTTTTAATTTGGAAAAGGGGAAAGAGTATTCAAACAAAGAATCTCTTTCCTTTAATTTATAGCAATAAAATAATTAAACAAAATATTAAAAAAATCTTGCTAATCGTCGAAAAATGTAATATAATATATATGCGCTATTTTATTCAGAAAGGGATGAGATAAAATATGGAAAAAAGTTTCAGTGAAAGCTATAAACAAGCAGGAGTAGATGTGACAGCAGGATATAAATCAGTAGAACTAATGAAAGAAGCAGTAAAAAGCACATACAATAAATCAGTCATATCAGACCTTGGAGGGTTTGGTGGACTTTTCGCACCAGATATCAAAGAAATGAAAGAACCAATTTTAGTTTCAGGTACAGATGGAGTAGGTACCAAATTAAAATTGGCTTTTTTGATGAACAAACACGATACAATAGGGCAAGATTGTGTCGCAATGTGTGTAAATGATGTTATATGTTGTGGAGCAAAACCACTATTTTTCTTAGATTATATGGCACTTGGGAAAAATGTACCAGAAGTTGTAGCCACAATAGTAAAAGGTGTAGCAGAAGGATGTAAATTAGCAGGATGTAGTCTAATTGGTGGAGAGACAGCAGAAATGCCAGGCTTTTATAAAGAAGGAGAATATGATTTAGCAGGATTTAACGTTGGAATTATTGACAAAGAAAAAATCATTGATAGCAGTAAGATTGAAATTGGAGATAAAGTAATAGGAATTGCTTCATCAGGAGTACATTCAAATGGATTTTCATTAGTAAGAAAAGTATTTAATGTTAATGAAAATACAATAAAAACATATTATGATGAATTGGGAATGACTCTAGGAGAAAGCTTATTAACCCCAACAAAAATCTATGTAAAACCAATTTTAGAATTATTAGATGCGGTACAGGTAAAAGGAATATCACACATCACAGGTGGAGGATTTTATGAAAACATGCCTCGAATGTTAAGAGAAGGAGTATCATTAAATATTCATAAAGACTCATACCCAGTTTTACCAATATTTAATCTAATTCAAAAAACAGGAAATATTCCAGAAAGAGATATGTATAACACATTTAATATGGGAATTGGAATGGCAGTTATAGTAAAAAAAGAAGATGTAACAAAAGCAATAGAAATATTAGAAAAACATGGAGAAAAAGCATATGAGCTAGGAGAAGTGGTAGAAGGAAATAAAGAAATAAATATTATATAAATAAGAAAGGAGCAAACCATGGAGGTAAAAAGAATTTATGTAAAAAAGAAAGAAGGATTTGATGTAGAAGCAAAAGGATTATTAGCAGATATTAAAGAAAATTTACAAATAGAAGAATTACAAAATATTGTTATTTTAAATAGATATGATGTATCAGGTATTACAAAAGAAAATTTTAAAAAAGCTAAGAATACAATTTTTGCAGAACCACAAGTTGATGAAACATTTGAAGAAACATATCCTTTTTCAAAAAAGGATTATGTATTTGGGGTAGAATTTTTGCCTGGTCAATTTGACCAAAGAGCAAATTCATTAGAAGAATGTTTACAAATTATTGCAGATGGAAAAAGACCAGTTGCAAAATCAGCTAAAATATATATATTAAGTGGAAAAATAAGTAAAAAGAATCTTGAAAAAATCAAGAAATATATCATCAATCCGGTAGATTCTAGAGAATGTGACCTAGAAAAGCCAAAAGATTTAGTACAAAAAATGGAAAAACCAAAAGATGTAGCAATAATTGAAGGCTTTAGAGAAATGACAGACAAAGATGCAAAGAAGTTCTATAAAACCTATGGATTTGCTATGGACTTAGCAGATTTAAAATTCTGCCAAGCATATTTTCGTGATACTGAAAAAAGAGACCCAACTATGACAGAAATGAAATTGATAGATACATATTGGTCAGACCATTGTAGACATACTACATTCCTAACAAAATTAGAAGTTTTAGATATTCAATGGGATTTGTTAAAGAAAATATATCAAGAATATCTAAAAGGAAGAGATATGATATATGAAAATCGTAAAGCAAAAGATATATGCTTAATGGATATTGCAACAATTGCTGTGAAAGAATTAAAAAGAGCAGGATATCTAAGTAATTTAGATGAATCAGAAGAAATCAATGCATGTAGCTTTAAAGCAGATATATTAGTAGATGGAAAACTAGAAGAATATTTAATTATGTTCAAAAATGAAACACATAACCATCCAACAGAAATTGAACCATTTGGGGGAGCTGCAACATGTTTAGGAGGAGCAATACGTGATCCATTATCTGGAAGAGTATATGTATATCAAGCAATGAGAGTAACAGGTTGTGGAGATCCAAGAAAATCAGTAGAAGAAACATTACCAAATAAATTACCACAACGTAAACTAACAAATGAAGCAGCAAGAGGATATAGTTCATATGGAAATCAAATTGGATTAGCTACAGGACAAGTTGTTGAGATGTATCATCCAAGATATGTAGCAAAAAGACTAGAAATTGGTGCATTAGTAGGAGCAGCACCAAAGGAAAATGTAGTTCGTAGAAGACCAATTCCAGGCGATATAGTTGTTCTACTAGGAGGAAAAACAGGTAGAGATGGTTGTGGTGGTGCAACAGGTTCTTCAAAGGCACATACGAGTGAATCATTAACTACTTGTGGAGCAGAAGTACAAAAAGGAAATCCACCAGAGGAAAGAAAAATTCAAAGATTATTTAGAAATCCAAAAGCAACAAAAATGATAAAAAGATGTAATGACTTTGGAGCAGGAGGTGTATCTGTTGCAATTGGAGAATTAGCAGATGGATTAGAAATTGACTTAGATAAAGTACCTAAAAAATATGAAGGACTAGATGGAACAGAATTGGCAATATCAGAATCACAAGAAAGAATGGCAGTAGTTGTATCAGAAGAAGATGTAAAGAATTTTATTGAATTAGCAGAAACAGAAAATATTGAAGCAACAATTGTTGCAAAAGTAGTAAAAGAACCTCGTATTAAAATGTATTGGAGAGGAAAAACAATTGTTGACATATCAAGAGAATTCTTAGATACAAATGGAGACATAAAAAATGCAGTTGTTAAAGTTGAAAAACCAAAAGAAAGTTCATCATATTTTAAAAAGAGTGATGTAAAAGACATAAAAGCAAAATGGAAAAGAACAATATCTGATTTAAACTGTTGCTCACAAAAAGGATTAGTAGAAAGATTTGATAGTACAATTGGAGCAAATACTGTTTTAATGCCATTTGGAGGAAAGTATCAATTAACACCTACACAAGGTATGGTAGCAAGAATACCAACTTTGCAAGGATATACAAATACAGGAACAATTATGACATATGGATATAATCCATATATAGGTGTATGGAGTCCATTCCATGCTGCTGTTTATGCAGTAGTAGAATCTGTATCAAAATATGTAGCAATTGGAGGAGCATATCAAAAAGCATATTTGACATTGCAAGAATATTTTGAAAAATTAAAGGATGACCCAACAAGATGGGGAAAACCATTTTCAGCTTTATTAGGTGCATATTATGCCCAAAAGCAATTATGTATAGGAGCAATTGGTGGAAAAGACAGTATGTCAGGTTCATATAACGAATTAGATGTACCTCCAACATTAGTATCTTTCTGTATTGGATATGTTGATACAAGAAAAGTTGTATCAAACGAATTCAAAAAAACAGGTACTAAAATAATGCTATTAAAAACAAAAATTGGAAAAGAAGATCTTATAGATTTTGATGATTTAAAAGAAAATTATGAAATAGTTCATAAATTAATTGATAGTGGAAAAGTTTTATCAGCTAGCACAATTAAAAATGGTGGAATAGCAGATGTTATTACAAAAAGTTGTATGGGAAATAAAATAGGATGTAAATTAAATACAACTCAAGATTTATTCTATCCATATTATGGTTCATTTGTACTTGAAATAGAAGGTGATGTAAAAGAACTAAAATTAAAACAAATTGGAGAAACAATTCAAGAAGAAAAAATTATCGTTAATAAAAATACAACTCTTGAGTTAGATAGTTTAATTAAAACTTGGGAAGAACCACTAGAAAAAGTATTCCCTACAAAAGTAAAAGAAAAAGCAGAACCAGTAGAAAATATTTTAAGTGATAAAAAATGTACAATTAAACGCAAAATGCCAATTACAAGACCACGTGTATTTATTCCTGTATTTCCAGGAACAAACTGCGAATATGATTCAGCAAAAGCATTTGAAGATGCGGGTGCAATGGTTAGTACAAAAGTATTTAAAAATTTAAAGCCAGAAAATATTCAAGAATCTATTGATATATTTGCTAAGGAAATTGAAAAAGCGCAAATCATTATGATACCAGGAGGTTTTAGTGCAGGAGATGAACCAGACGGCTCTGGTAAATTTATTAGCAGTGTATTCCGTAATCCAAAGCTAAAAGATTTAATTTACAAACATTTACATGAAAAAGATGGATTGATGCTAGGAATTTGCAATGGTTTCCAAGCACTTGTAAAATTAGGACTAGTACCATATGGAGAAATAAGAGAAATAGATGAAACAATGCCAACACTAACATTCAATACAATAGCAAGACATATGTCACGTATGGTAAATACAAAAGTTGTATCAAAATTATCACCATGGTTTAGTGGCGTAGAGTTAGGCGAAGAGTTTACAATTCCAATTTCTCACGGAGAAGGTAGATTTATCATATCAGAAAAACTAAAGAAACAATTGATTGAAAATGGTCAAATTGCAACACAATATGTGGATTTTGATGGAAATGCAAGTAATGATATTTTATATAATCCAAATGGATCTATTGGAGCAATTGAAGGAATTACAAGTCCTGATGGTAGAGTCTTAGGAAAGATGGGACATTCAGAAAGAAGTTACAGAGAAATCATGAAAAATATGCCAGGTAGACAAGATCAAAAATTATTCGAATCAGGAGTTAATTATTATAGATAGTATAGAGGCAATGGGATAGTTTGTTCCGAATTGTCCCTTTTGCTCTTTTTAGTTGGAGAAAGGAATAATTCTTTTCCAACCGGATTTGTGCCTCAGAAAGGAATGAGAAAAGAAATGGAAAACAATAAATATATTACACCGCTTTCTGGTAGATATGCAAGTGAAGAAATGAATACATTATGGTCAAACAATAGTAAATATGCTACATGGAGAAAATTATGGATTGCATTAGCAGAGACGGAAAAAGAACTAGGAATTGATATAACAGATGAACAAATTCAAGAAATGAAAAATAACGTAAATAATATTGATTATGATATTGTAGCACAAAGAGAAAAAGAATGTAGACATGATGTTATGGCACATGTATATGAATTTGGACTAAAATGTCCAAAGGCAAAACCTATTATACATTTAGGTGCAACTTCTTGCTTTGTTACAGATAATACAGATGTAATTTTAATGACACAAGCATTAGGGCTTATTAAACAGAAATTGATTGCAGTTATTAGGAATTTAAAAGAATTTGCATTAAAAAATAAAGGAGTAACATGTTTAGGATATACACATTTTCAACCAGCACAGCTAACAACTGTTGGGAAAAGAGCAACATTGTGGATTCAAGATCTATTAGAAGATTTAGAAGAATTAGAATTTGTTGAAAGTCATATGAAACTACTTGGATGTAAAGGAACAACAGGAACACAAGAAAGTTTCATGAAATTATTAAAAGATGAAGAAAAAGTAAAACAAATAGATGGTAAAATTGCTGAAAAAATGGGATTTAAAAAAGTATATAGTGTATCAGGACAAACTTATACTAGAAAATTAGATACAAGAGTTTTACATGTTTTATCACAAATTGCGCAAAGTTGTTCAAAATTTGCCAATGATATGCGTTTATTACAGCATGAAAAAGAATTAGAAGAACCATTTGAAAAAGGTCAAATAGGTTCATCAGCAATGGCATATAAACGTAATCCAATGAGAAGTGAAAGAATTAACTCACTAGCAAGACATGTAATGACATTAAGTATGGATCCCACAATTACTTCTGCAACACAATGGTTAGAAAGAACCTTAGATGATTCTGCAAATAAACGTATTTGTGTACCAGAAAGCTTTTTAGCAGTAGATGCAATTTTGATTTTATATGCAAATATTTCAAAAGGAATAGTAGTATATGAAAATGTTATAAAAACAAATATGATGCAAGAACTACCATTTATGGCAACAGAAGAAATTTTAATGAATGCAGTATTAAAAGGTGGAGATAGGCAAGAACTACATGAAAAAATTAGAGTATATTCAATGGAAGCAGGAAAGCAAGTAAAAGAATTTGGAAAACCAAACGATTTAGTTGATAGAATTGCTAATGACAAAACATTTGGACTTTCTAAAGAAGAAATTATGCATGCATTAAATCCAGATAATTTATGTGGTAGAGCAAAAAATCAAGTAGAAGATTTCATTACTGAAAGCGTAGATCCAGTGCTAGATAAGTATAAAAATTTGGGAATGGATGTGACAACTGAGGTAAATGTATAGATAAAAAGTTAAATTTGAAGAACGGGAAGGAAAGTGAAAAAATGAAAAAATGTCTATTATTAGGAAATGGTGGACGTGAAGCAGTACTTGCAGAACAAATTAGTAAAGGATATTCATTATATGCTATCATGCCATATGCGAATCCATCTATTGTAGAATATGTAGAACAGTCAAATGGAAAATATATTATAGGGGACACATTTGATAAAGAATTAGTGAAAGAATTTATAGAACAAGAAGAAATTGAAGCATGTGTAGTAAGTCAAGACAATTTATTACAAGAAGGATTAATTGATTTAGCAAGAGAACTTGGATTACAAACTTTTGGTCCAACATCTAAAGGAGCTAAAATAGAATGGAGTAAAACATATGCATTGGAGATTGTAAAAGAATTAGCACCTGAAATGATTATTAAGAATGAAGCAATAACAACTAAAGAAAAGCTAGAAGAAATAATTTCACAATATGAAGATGATAGTTTTGTTGTTAAACCAGAAGGATTAACAGGAGGAAAAGGTGTAAAAGTAGGAGGAATTCATTTCCATGGAAAAGATGAAGGATATGATTATGCAAAAACATGTTTAGAAGAATCAGGAAAAGTAATCATACAAGACAAAGTAGAAGGTAGAGAATTTACAGTTATGGCATTAACAGATGGGGAAAACATTGTAGTAACACCAACAACTTTTGATTATCCATATCGATTTGATGAAGACAAAGGACCAGGAACAGGTGGAATGGGATGTCTTAGTTTTGAAAATGGATTATTACCATTTTTAGACCAAAAAGATATAGATTTATGTAGTAAATTAATACAAGATACTATTAAGTATGTTAATAAAGACAGTTTAGAATTTACAGGAGTAATCTATGGGGGATTTTTCAAATGTAAAGATGGAATTAAATTTATTGAATTTAATGCAAGATTTGGAGATCCAGAGGCAATTAATGTACTAAATTGCTTAGAAACGCCATTTACAGAAATATTTGAGCATATTTCTAATAAAACTTTATCACCAGAAAACTGTAAATTTAAGAAAAATTATACATTTACAGTATATGTTGTTAGTCCTAACTATGCACTTAGTGCAAGTAAAGAACCTTGTGAATTTATATTAAATAAGGAAGCAATTTTACAAAAAGACGCTAAAATATATTTTGCAAGTACGAAACAAATAGAAGGAAACCACTACACATCAGTAGGAAATTCAAGATTATTTGCAATCCATACAAATGGAGCAACATTGGAAGAAGCAAAACAAAAAGCATATAATGCAATGGAAAATAATGTGGATGAAGTATTAAATTATCGTAAAGATATTGGAGAAATTTACGAACATTAGGGAAAAGGGGACGCCCATTTTTTCCCTATTCAAATTTTCCCTATTCGGAAAATAAAAATGAGCGATTCCAATTGATTAGGAAATTTTACCATGAATAAAGTCATTTATAACATTAACTAATTGTATTTTTTCAGCAGATTGTACTTTAGCTGACAATGTTTCAGGGGTATCAGTAGGGTCTACTGTGACTTGGGTTTGCCTGATGATAGAACCTTTATCATATTCAGAATTAACAAAGTGTACAGTAACACCACTAATAGGTTCACCTGCAGTTATAACAGCCTGATGAACATGCATACCATGCATACCTTTACCTCCATATTTTGGAAGTAGAGAAGGATGTGTATTGATTAAAGTGTATTTAGAAATTAAATTAGGACCAATCATTTTTAAATAACCAGCAAGAACAATAAGATCAATAGAATAATTTGATAAAAATTCTGATAATTCAGTATCTCTTCCTTCAAATGTTTTTGATTTTATGACGTAAGTAGAGATACCATGTGCTTTGGCTCTTTCTAAAGCATAGGCATTTGGGTTATCAGAAACGACTAATTGAATGTTGGCAGAAAGAGTGCCATTTTCAATATTGTCGATAATGGCTTGTAATGTAGAGCCATTACCAGATGCAAAGACAACTAAATTATACATATGATTAACCTCCGCTTGTGATTTATTAGGAGAAATATATCATAAAAAAATAAGGATGTCAAGGAAAGAGAAATATATATATAAGGGAAGATGAAAATGTTTGATAAATTAAAAGAAGAGTGTGGTATATTTGGTATATATACAAAAGAAGAAAAAGAAGATTTAGTAGGGACTGTATGTGTTGGTTTAACAGCTTTACAACATAGAGGAGAAGAAAGTTGTGGAATAGCTGTTAATGAAGATAGAGTAATTCATTTCCATAAAGATGTAGGACTTGTAACAGAAGTATTTACAAAGCATATACAAGAAAGTCTACCACATGGGAAAATGGCAATAGGACATGTTCGTTATTCTACAACAGGAATGAGCAGAAAAGAAAATGCACAGCCAATGGTAGTGAAACATAAAAAAGGAAATTTAGCAATTGTTCACAATGGAAATCTAACAAATGCGCTAGAATTAAAAAGAGAATTAGAAGACCAGGGAGCAATTTTTACAACAACAAGTGATACAGAGGTAATTTGTCATATTGTTGTTCGTGAAAGATTAAAGACAGGTTCTATTGAAGAAGCGGTAAAAAATACAATGAAAATTATTAAAGGGGCATATTCATTACTTGTCATGTCACCACAAAAAATGATAGCAGTTCGTGACCCTCAAGGTTTTAGACCATTATGTATGGGACATTCAGAAAAAGATATTGTTTTTGCATCAGAAAGTTGTGCACTAGATACAACTGGTTGCACTTTTGATAGAGATATTGAACCAGGGGAAATGGTAATTGTAACAAATAATGAAATTACAAGTGAAAGAGTATTACCAGATGAGAAAAAAGGTGCATGTGTATTTGAATATATTTATTTTGCAAGGCCAGATTCTACGATTGATGGCTTAAATGTTCATATTTTCCGTGAAAATGCAGGAAGATGTTTAGCAAAGCAAGCACCAGTAGATGCAGATATTGTTGCAGGTGTTCCTGACTCTGGTATAGATGCAGCATTAGGATATTCAAAGCAATCTAAAATTCCATATGATGTTGTGTTTATAAAAAGTAAGTATATAGGAAGAACTTTTATTCAAAATACACAAACAAAAAGAAAGAAATTGGTTGCATTAAAATTAAATCCATTAAAGCAAACTGTAAAAGATAAAAAAATTGTATTAGTAGATGATTCTATTGTAAGAGGAACTACAATTACAAAAATTATTAAAAGTTTAAAAGATGCAGGAGCAAAAGAAGTGCATATTCGTATTGCATCTCCATCATTTGTAGATGTTTGCTATTTTGGAACAGATATTGATAAAAAAGAAAACTTAATTGCAAATAATAAAACAGTAGAAGAAATTCGCCAAGAAATAGGTGCAGATTCATTAGAATTTTTAAGTTTAGATAGTTTAAAAGAAATAACAAAAGGTTCTAAAATAGAGAATTTTTGTGATGGATGTTTTACAAGTAAATATCCAGTAGAAGTACCAGAAACAATTGATAAAAATAGATTTGAATAAAGCGTGATATGTTTTATAATAGCAATTACAGCATTTTACTTTTTATAGATATTGCAATGCATTTAGCTTTAACAGTACTAAGCCAATAGAGATATCATAATCAACCATTTTAAGGAAAACTTGCTTTTTTATGTAAAATATGGTATAAATTAAGATGATACTATATTTATCGTACCTTTGAAAAGGTAAACTTTCGGAGGTGCGAAACCTCCGAACAATTATAAGGAGGAATCAATATGAAACGGTTTATTTTAATATTTTCATCTATTATTTTATGTGTTGTGTTATCAAGTTGTGAAACAATTGAAAAGGAAGAAAAGCTAGAGGTAAGTGCAACTGTGATAGATAAGCAGTATAAGAATGCATATACAACAATGATGCCCGTATTTAATGGTAAAACTACAACTTTAATTCCACAAAGGCATCCTGCACTTTACTTAGTAACAATTTCCTATGATGATGTATCGGAAACTTTTGAGGACAGAAAATTGTATGAAAATGTCAAAAAGGGAGATGATATTAAAATGATCTTATACAAAGGTTATGATAAAAAAAATAACCTAATAATAAAAACAATACAATTGCCTGATGAAGAATAACCGGAAAAGGAGAGAATGAATATCAATTTCATTCTCTCCTTTTGCATAACTTTAGAGATACGTCGTTGGTGCAGACGACGTAGAAAAACACATCTGTACTTTACGGTTAGGTGTGTTTTTTTACATATATAACTGGCAAACCACGTTTGTGGTTTCTCCATTTCCTATATTTATTATACACATATAATAAAAAAATGTCAATAAAATTTTAATTTATCTTGATGGTTCTTCTTTCAAACTTTCTTTAACAAGTTCTATTCCAAATAAATTTTAATATAATTGTTGTGTTTTATACCATCTAACCTTTTTATTTCTCTATTGAATCTTTCTTTGAATCATCATTTATAATTTCTAAATCTAAATCCATGTTTATTTCTCCTTTACAAAGATTTATTGTAATTAAATTATAGCCCATTATAGTACATACTGAAAAAAACAATAAAAAAATATCATCCTTTCTCAAAATGATATTTCTATTTATCTGTTTTATAGTTCGAACAGATACGTCGTTGGTGCGGATGAAGGGACTCGAACCCCCACGCCGTTGGCACTGGTTCCTAAGACCAGCGCGTCTACCAGTTCCGCCACATCCGCAAATATAATATAAAAAGTTAATACAATACTTATAATAACATATTCAATTTAAAACGTCAAGGAATTTAATAAAAAAATATAAAAATTATGTATGCTTATATAATTCCTGATGTTGGAATATAACTTTCATCAGGGGGATAGACCAATTCTTCATTTGGTTTATTAGTACGTTGAATATTTGTAACTTTTATAATGGGCATATCACCATGATAATCACCTTTTATAATTTCTCCTGTGACTTCAACCCAAGCGTGATCTTCAAATGATTTAGCTGTATCATGTTCACAAAGAAAACCAACAACAACAGTTTGAAAATCAGAAGAAATTACCATATCTCTTGCTAAGACAAATTGTGTATCTGTAAAATCCAATAAACGATAAATATATCCAGTAAAATGTATTTTTATACCAACATAATTATCTATATTATCATGAACAGCTTTTAAAATATTTGTATAATTATTTGCAGAAATTTCACTAATATTATTTTGAGGCACACAACTAGAATTTGCACCACCAAATACTTTAAAAGTAACAAAGCACAAAATACAAATAATTAGAGCAACGACAATTGTGAAAAACATTTTAAAAACCTTACTACCGTTGATTTTCACATTATAAACAAACATACAAAACGCCTCATTTCTAACAATTAACTTACTAAAACATATGTAAAAAATCTGATAATATGCGAATAATTATTAAAAAAAGCATGGAAAGATATTGATTTTCTGGTAATTTTATGATAATATTTTATATGCACTAATAATAAGGGGGGATTTTATGAAATTAAAAAAATTAATTTCAACAATTTTAGTTGTAACAATTTTAGCATTACAATTTACAGGATTTAGTTTTATAATGCCAGATGTTGTTTATGCTGAACCATCAAATACAACTATTGCAACAAAATACTTTTACAATCAATTAACAGATGATGCGAAGGTATTTTATAATGTTATGGACAAAATGTTTTTTGAGAATGATTACTCAAAATTAAAAGCAGAACTTGAAAATCCAGATACTAAATTTGGTGTAGATTCTCATGAGTTAACTGAAGAAATAGAAAATAGTGAAAGCTTAAAAGCTAAACTAACTGCATATACAAAAGGAAATCAAGATTTACTTAATACAATGGGAGCAGCCAAAGATGCTTATGCTGCTGATCATGCAGGAATATTCTACATAGATTTCGACAATATAACTCTTAGAGTTACTCAAGATGCTGAAAAGAAATTACATGTTTTTCTTGGTATAGGAAGAACTAAAACTTATATCAATAAAGCTTTCTGGAATGAAGCAGAGAATAAAGTTGAAATAGAAAAACTAAAAACAGCTTTAGATGAAGTACAAAGAGTGAAAGATGAAAAAGTTGCTGAAGTAAAAGCTGTTCAACCACAAGCAGGACAAAGTCTAATAGAACAACAAGTTAGAAAAGCACATGATATTGTCATAAAAGAAAATTCATACAGATTAGAAGAAGATATCATAGAAGATAATAAAACTATAGATAATGATGAAGAAAAAGGAGATCCATGGAATGTTAGAACAGTTTATGGAGCTTTTGGACCAAAACATCAAATAGTTTGCGAAGGTTTTTCTAGAGCATTGAAAATGATATTAGATGATATGAACATACCTTGTGTACTAGTGTATGGTGCATATACTTCAGGAAGTGTTTATGAAGAACATATGTGGAATTATGTACAATTAGAAGATGGTAAATGGTATGCAATAGATTCAACTTGGGATAATACAGATGAGATAATAGATAATGGATATCAAGGACAACAAGAGAGAATTAGTACAGAATATTTTCTTGCAGGTCAAGATAAAATGTCATTAAATCATTTAGTAACAGGAATTATGTCAGTTTCAAATTATGAATTCAAATATCCTGCTCTTGAAAAAACAAGTGATAGGTATGATATTGCTTCTGAAAACGCAGGTTTAAGAGTTGAAATTGATGATGAAAGCTATGATGAAGAAGAAGAAATAGTAGCTTCTAAATTTAAAATAAGCTATGCAATTGACTTGGATCAAGATGGTGTAATAGACCCAGGCGAAAGAATGGGATATAAAAAAGCTAAACAATACGGATATTATCTAGTTGGAAAATTTACAGGTTATAATGTTCCAGATTATGATGATTTTCACTCACCAGTAATTGGTGGACAGGAAGAAGGTTGGGGAACTAATGATTATTTTGGATATGTAACAGATGATTATGGTTCTCTTGTAGATATTGATGAAGAAAATGGAGATTCATACTTATCTTTCTATAATTCCAATAGCCAATTTATACAGTTTGGTGTAACTACAATTCCACCATATGATGGAGAAATCAAAACAATGGAAGATTTAGAAAGAGCAACAACTTATTTTGGTACTTCAGAAGATTTAGTTGCTATGTCTGATATGGTCTTTAACCCAAATGGAACTTATGTAGCTGCTCCTTATGTTAAAAGAGCAACACCTGTTTTAAATTCTACAATGCACATTGGAGAAACATATCATTGTACAATAGAATATGATGATGTCTTAGTACCTACAGATGGTATGGAGAATGTAGGAATAAATATTAATGTTAGAAAATCTTCTAATCCTGAAAAAAATAGATATAGTCTAACAAACTTTAAATTTGATGGAGAAAGCACATTTGAATTTGACTTTACACCAAGTGACTTATATGCTGATGATGCAATTTTCTATGATATTAGTTTTACAGGAGTCATTGGATCTAAGAGCGGTAAAAAACCAATGGAAACAGGATATTTCTGTGCACATAAATGTTCAGCATATGCATATAAATCTCAAGGTATAGATTGGAATGTTTATGGAAAGCCAACACTTATGGATGATGTAAACTTAGATAATTTAACAGAAGAAGAAAATAGTGAATTATCTGATTTGTTAAAACATAGATTAACACTTGTAACAACAACTACTAAACCATCTGAAAAAGCAGCAATGGAGGGCTTACTAGAAGATGAAGATATTAATGGAACAGTTGAAAAAACTGAAACATATAACATTGCATTAACTTTATGTAAAAAACAAAAAATTCAAGATGGTCAGGCAGTTAGAGTTATGCTTGGTTTTCCAGCAGGATATGGACCAGAGGATGCAGGTGTTACATTTAAAGCATATCACTACAAAAAAGATAAATATGGAAATATTGTAGGTGTTGAAGAAATACCTTGTATGGTTACTGAATTAGGTTTAGTAATTGAATGTAGTTCATTTAGTCCATTTACAATTGCAACTATTAAAGATAATTCAGAAATACCAACACCAAAGACAGAACAAAAAACAATTATATTCCAATCAAGTCAAGGTGGTACAGTTACAGTTGATGAACAACCTGCAAATAAATTAGAATTAAATGCAACAGAGAACAATTTAAAAACAATTAAAATTAAACCAGAAGAAGGATATGTTGTTGATGACATAGTTATTGGGCAAAAAGTAATTGATGTTAATGGTGAAGATGAAAATCCAAACATTTCAACAGATGAACAAGGTGAAACAACATATGAACTAAAATATGAAGATTTATCAGAAGAAAAGTATGATGCACTTATTGCTAAAGTTGCATTTATACCTAAAACTACTAAAGATTCAGAAAAAGAAAAAGGCTATGATGTAGTAGCTCAACCGCTAAAAGCAGAACCTTCATTTGAAATGTCTACAGAAGTAAATAGAATTGTAAAAAATGGTGATGAAGAGATAAAAGAAAGTACAACAACATTTAATAAAGATGATGAAATAGAAATTACTTATAAATTGTCAGGTATGACAGCTGTAGGAGAAGAAGGTGTTTCAAAACTTGAAGCAGTACTAGCATATAATAAAGATGTTCTTGAATATAAAGCTGATAGTTTAAAATGCGAAGAAGGCTGGAACATCCAATACAATCAAGAAAAGATTTCTGGTACATATCAAGCAGAACCAGAAGCTGAAGGAACAGTTAAATCTAAGCAAATAGGTAATATGTTCACTATGAGATTTACTGTAAAACAGGACGTAGGTTCAATACAATCAATTACATTAAAAGATATCAATAAAGGAGAAGAAGGAGCTCCAACAGCTCAAGATGTTACTACTAATATTGAAATAAATGGAGTAGCAGTTGCTTCTACAGAAGACAAACTTGAGAAAGTGGAAGGAGCAACATGCGAGATTATAGGAAATACAATAACATTTCTTGAGCCAGGAACAACAGTTGCAGAATTAAATAAACAACTTACAGCAGGAGATAAATTGATAACATATTATGGAAGTAAACTTATAAAAGACGAAGAGGGAAATATAGTAGAAGAAAATCCAGGAGCTTCAAAAACTGCTGTTAAATTAGTTGATAATGATATACTTAGTACAGGTGCAATTGTTAAAGTAGGAGAAAAGATATGGACTATTGCTATTACTGGAGACTTAGATGGAGATGGAGCTTTGACAGTAAATGATTTGACATTATTCAAGTTAAATTATATTGAAGAACAACCACTTGCAGGAGTTTATTTAGAAGCTGCTGAAATAGATGGAGAAGTCTCAGAAGATGGTTTAACTAGCATAAATGATTTAGTTAGAATGAACTTATATTATACTAAAGAAGAAGAATCATTAATAATAAAAAAGTAAGTGGGGAGTTATCATGAAAAATAAAGTTTTAATTATAAGTACTATAATGTTTTTAATAATAAGTTTATTACCAATAAGTGTTTTAGCAGCTAATATAACATCAGCTCAAGTTACAATGACTGCTTCTAAAACAGAATTTATACCAGGAGAAACTGTAGAATATACAGTAAGTGTAAAAAATTTAGATGCTGACAGAGGAATTGCTGGATTTGGAGCAGTAATTGAATATGATCCTAATGTATTAGAACTAGATACTACAGCACAAGGCTGTGCTAATTGGGAAAACGCTTCTATAGGAGGTAGTAGCAAAAAATTTGCTACTACAAGAAATAAAGATGCTTCTGGAAGTGCATATTCACAAAATAATGAAGATATTGTAAAAATAAAATTCACAGTAAAAGAAGTAAGTAGTGAAACAACAGCTAATGTAGGTTTAAAAAGCATTGAATTATCAAATGGAGCTTTATATAGATTATCAAAAATAGATGCTAATGCTATAACAATAAAACCAAAAACTGTTTCAGAAGATCCAGGAACAGATTCACCTACTCAACCAGGAGACTCAGAAGAACCAAGTAATCCAACTGAAGGAAATAAACCTAGTGATTCAAATAGCACAGGAAATACAAATAATGCTGGTAGCACAGGAACTGTAAATGGAGGAAGTAATAATAATTCTGGAAATAGTGGTAGTACATCTACAAATGGAAGTAAAACTACTAAGACAGGTAGTACAATTACTAGACTTCCACATTCAGGAATTAGTATATACTTAGCTATACCTATGGGAATTGCAATGATGGTAATGGTAATAATGCTAGCAAAAATAAAATTGGTAAATAAAAAAATTAAAAAACAATTTGAAGATATAGAAAATAAATAATTATTTAGAACTTAATAAAAAAGCCACAAAATCGATTCTCATGCGAGATAAGGCAAAAAATAATTATAAGAACTATTTATTAAAGCGAGAAGGCAATACATTGGAAAAAATATTTTATAAACCAAAGATACTATAAAAATATAAAAGAAAACGAGGAAGAGTTAGAAAAAACAGCAGAAAATGGAGATGTCACTTTGACTACTCCATTTTTTAAGAATACCACGCTAAAAGCCATGCTTTTAGGCTGTTTTTAGGTGATAAGAGGTCGCCTTCTTCCTGCAAAAATTGCCTTAGCAATTTTTGATTCATATAAAGTTGAAACAAAGAGGCTAAAAATTGAAAGAGAAAAGCAAAAAAGAATTGACAAAAATATAAAAATGAACAATAAGAATATCTATGAAGGTTAATTTTATAAGTGTTTTTTCTATTTTAAAATTTCAGAATTTCATACTTCTTAACAAATTTTTTGAAATATGTTGACAAAGATATTAAACAGAGTTAACATCACACAAACCTAAAAGGGGGAGGTGATATTAATGCAAAAATTAATAATAATTAATCAAGATGGACAAGAAGAAAAAAGTAATATTTTGGAAAAATTATTTACAATAAGGGAAGAAGAAATAGAACAGCCACTAGAATATAGAAATAAATTTATAGAACAAAATGATTTAAAGGATGTTACGCATGATATAATTATAAAAGAAATAGATAACATTTCTAATCTTGATAAATGTAAAAAGAAAAAAATTTTGGATATGCTAGAAAAGTTATTAGAAAATAAAGCTAGAATAGAAACTTTCGATTGTAAAATGTATTATATGGCTGGAATTAATGATATTGTAGATATTATACTAAATAAAGTTTTAAGGATTTTATTGAAAATGATTGTATTATTAGCAAGGGGTGATCTCTTGCTTTTATAGTGTATTATTAAATGATTTTTGTTGTTTGGTAGAAATAAAAGATTATTTATGATATACTATCTTTATAAAAAATAAATAGATAAAGAAGGAAAGATAAATATGTTGAAAAATACAAAAGCCATAATTTTTGATGCCGATGACACAATAATAAATCATAAGGAATGCGAAAAACAAGCCTTACAATATTTATTTGACAAAATAGGTAAAAAATATAATAATCAATATCAAGATATATTTAGACCATTAGATTGGCAATTATGGGATGATGTTACAAATAAAAAAAATATTGTTCCAATAGAAAAAATACCAGAATATCGATTTGAATTGTTTTTTAAAGAAATCAATATAGAATATGATAATTATAAAAAAGCAAATGAGCTATTTAAGGAAGGATTTGCAAAAACATCAGCTTTGACATCAAATGCCTATGAAGTTGTTAAGTATTTATATGATAAAGGATACAAGATATATGTAATAACAAATGGAATAGTGGAATTGCAGAAACCTAGAATAATGAATAGTGCAATAGCTTCCTACATTTCAAACATTATAATTTCAGAGCAAGTAGGAGTATCAAAACCAAATTGCAAAATTTTTAATATTTTGCTGGAAAAAGAAAATTTGACATCTGATGAAGTCATAATGGTAGGAGATAGTTTAGAAAAAGATGTAAAAGGAGCACAAAATGCTAATATAAAAGCTATTTGGTATAATCCATATAATAAAAATGATAATTATGATATTATACCTGATTATCAAATAAAAGATTTGTTAAATATAAAAAAATTATTATAAGATGAAATTATAGTATGGAGATGGTAAAATGAGTTTAATAGAAGCATATGATGAAAGTGAAGAAATAGTAAAGCCAGAAATATTTGTGGGAAATGCAAAAAAATTACCAGATATAGCAATAGTTTGTTTCAAAAAAGAATTAATTGATTACATAGAAAAAAGAGAGGATTTTGAAGAATACAGTTACATTGATGTATGTGGAGATATAATTAAAATATACAAAACAATAGTTAATGGGAAAGAAGTTGTATTATATAAAACATTAATGGGTGGTTCTGGAGCTGTATCAATGCTGGAAGAGATGCGTTGTAGAGGAGTTAAGAAATTTATATTTTTTGGTTCTTGTGGAGAGCTTACATCTGACTTAAAAAAAGGAGCATTTATAATACCAACGAAGGCATATAGAGATGAAGGAACAAGTTATCATTATATGCCAGTATCTGATTTTGTAGATATAGAAACATATAAAAAATTAGCGACTATATTCGACGAAAATAATATAAAATATGAACTAACAGGAACTTGGACTACTGATGCAGTATATAAAGAAACTGTAAATAAAGCTAAGGATAGAATAAATTTAGGTTGTAAAGTTGTAGAAATGGAATGTGCTTCTCTTATGGCTGTCGCAAAATCTAGAAAAATTGAAGTTTATCAATTTTTATACTCAGATGATACTTTAGATGGTGGGGTTTGGAATTTAAGAACATTAAAAGAGGATAAGACAGTTATATTAAGAAAATGTTTAGAAATAGCTTTAAATATAGCAAAAGAAATTTAGATATTTAGATACAAAATATTTACTTTAATAATAAATAAAGTAAATATTTTTTTTTCGAACAAAATGCAAAGAGATAGAAAAGAAAAGAGGTACAGAAATATGTTGACATAAAAAAGGAAGAATGATATAATATAACATATTTACATCATTTATACATAAGTGGGAAATATAGCTTATGTAATGATTGCAGATACTAAAAAAATGAAAGGAGAACAAGAAAGAAAATTCAAGAAAAATCTTTAATAATGTTTCAGTTTTAATCCAACAATAACGATGTAAAGGAGAGTGCAAAATGAAAGATGAGTTGTTAAAATTGAAAAAACAATTTATTGATGAAATTGCATCAGTTACGACTTTGGAAGAGCTTACCTTAATAAAAAGTAAATATATAGGTAAGAAAAGCCGGATTACTGAAGTAATGGCTTCAATGAAGAATCTTCCAATTGAAGAAAAAAGAGAAATTGGAACAATGTGTAACAAGCTGAAAAACCAAATTACACAAATGGTAAAAGAAAAGAATGATGAACTTATTTCTAAGAGTACATTCGATTTTGATTTGACAATGCCTGTGAGCAAAATTAGAGGCAGTTTAAATCCAATTACTATTGTAGGTAAAGAAGTATGTGATATTCTTCAGAAAATGGGATTTACTATTGTTTCTGGACCTGAAATTGAAGATGAATATCATAACTTTGATGCATTAAATATTCCATCTTCACATCCAGCTAGGGATATGCAAGATACATATTGGACAAGTTCAGGCAGGTTGCTGAGAACACATACATCTCCATGTCAAGTTAGAGCAATGGAAAAGTATGGAGCTCCATTGAGAATTGCGGCACCTGGCAGATGTTTCAGAAATGAAGATATTGATGCTTGTCATGAAAATACTTTCTTCCAGTTGGAAGGAATGGTGATTGACAAGGACGTTTCCATTTCGAACTTACTGTATGTGATGAAAGGAATTTTAAGTGAAGTTTTCGGTAAAGAGGTAGAAGTAAGGTTAAGACCTGGATATTTTCCGTTTGTAGAACCGGGATTTGAGTTAGATATCAAATGCTTGATATGTAACGGAAAAGGATGCCCAACTTGTAAAGGTAGTGGCTGGTTAGAACTTTGTCCTTGTGGTATGGTTCATCCAAATGTTCTCAAAATGAGCAACATTAATCCTGATAAATATTCTGGATTTGCATTTGGAATTGGTCTGACAAGACTTGCAATGATGAAATATCATATTAATGATATTCGTATCTTAAATTCATGTGATTTAGAAGAATTAAATCAATTTGACATTATGTAGAAAGGATGATGACAATGCGTATTTCATGCAACTTACTTAAGGAGTTTATTTCTTCTAAACAGCCAATTAATTGGTTGAATATTTGGGATAAATTCACTATGACTACTGCCGAAGTCGAAAATGTTACCGTAAAAGGGAAAAACATTTCTGGTGTTGTTATTGCAAAAGTAGTAGAAATCAACAAGCATCCAGAAGAACCTAAATATGTAGTACTTACATTGGATATTGGAAGTAAAAAAATCAATATTATTACTTCTGCTAAAAATGCTTATGTGGGTATGACAACAGCGTGTTGTATTGTTGGTGGAAAAGTCAATGAAAAGAGTGTAAAAGAAGTAGAATTTCTCGGAATCAAAAGCGAAGGGGTATGCCTTTCTGAAAGAGATTTAGATATTTCACAAGATTACTCTAAAATTATTGATTTACCTAAACAATATTCTGTAGGAGCCGATATCAAAGAATATGTGAAATTGGAGGATATCATTGTTGAAATAGACAATAAATCCTTAACAAATAGACCTGATCTTTGGGGACACTATGGAATAGCAAGAGAAATCGCAGCTTTGGTAGATGCAGAATTGAAAGAAATTTCAATTGTTGATGTTGATATGGTGATGGATGCACACAAGCAAAATTTGTCAGCTAGAATATGTGTTGATTCTGTCAACAGATATACTGCTGTAAAGATTGCTGAAGTGAATCAAGAAATTACTGATATTAATATGAAAGTAATTCTGCATTACTGCGGTTATGAATGTAACACATTAACTGAGATGATAACAAGCTATGTTACTCTGGAACTTGGATTACCGATAGTTACTTTAAAAGACAATGATATTTCGGACATTTCTGTTAGAATGTTTGATGAAAGTGAATGCAATGATTATGGCATTACAAAAAACAATGTAGTTGTTTATGGTAATGACAAGCCAATGGAAGTAGCAGGAGTTTGTACATTGAAAGATTACGAAGTAACTGATGAAGATGATTGTGTAATTATTGAAGTTGCAAATTACGATGCATCAACAATTAGGAAAAGTTCAATTTTATTACACAATCGGAATGAATCAAGTATAAGACATGAAAAGAGTCTTGATCCGGAAATGACCATGTTGGCAGTAAAGAGAAGTTTATACTTATTAAAAAAGGTAAATGGTAGCCTAAATATTACTTCTAATATTGTGGATATTTATCCTAAAAGACAGGAGAAAAATATAATAAGGCTTACTTGTAAAAAGCTAGCAAGTTATTTAGGATTTGAGATGGATTCTCAATTGGTATCCAATATCTTGAAGTCGCTTGATATGGAAGTTACTATTGAAGAAGATAGTTACGTGATTACGGTTCCAACTTATAGATCCACGAAAGATATAGGGAATGATGCAGATGTTATTGAGGAAATTACAAGGGTATATGGGTATGATAATCTTGAACCAAAGCCTTTGAAATTAAATCTTGAAATTAAACATGATGACATTCCTGAATATATCGAGGAATATGAGTTAAAAAAAGCACTTGCTGAAAAGTACAATCTTCATGAAGTGAATACTTATGTCTGGTATGATGATGATTTTTTGCGTAATGCAGATATTGATAAGTCATACTGTGAACAAATTGTCAACAAACCTACCAACAGATATATTAGAGATGAGTTGGGATTATCAGTTTTGGCTGCAACAATTAAAAATGCAAGAAAATTCTCTAAATATGGCATTTTTGAAATTGGAACAGTCTGTGTTGGCGATAAAGTAGGAAGGCAGTTAAGTATTATTTTATGTGATTCTGTCAAAAATGCACCTAGTTGTTATATGGAAATGAAGGATATAATTTATGGAGTAGTGGGACTTTTAAAAAATTGTGATGTTAGCTTTGTTGAGGCTAAGTCTAATAATCTTTATATGGATAGAAATACTGTAATGGATATCTATATCAAAGATATTTGTATTGGATACATTGGAATTGCAAAGTTAAGCATTACAAAAAAGTATCACAAAACTTCTATGATGGTTATTGCAAATATTAATCTTGACAAACTTAATCAAATTCAAAAAATGAGTCGGGATTATTGTAGACCATCAAAGTACCCTAGCGTTTCTATTGATTACACAGTTTCTTTAAAATCTTATGAGAAATATAAGCAGTTGGAAGATGTTATTTCAAAGTATCGGTCATCATTGTTGAAGTCTTATGAAATCATAGATGTATATGAGAAGACCGATGAAAGAAAAATTACAATTCGCATAACTATTTCTCGTGATGATGGAACTTTAAAAACAGAAGAAATAAAAGAGTTTTCTGATGAATTTGTTTCTTACCTGAAAATTCATTTTAAGGTAGAAGCATGATGGTTTTCTTATTTAGTAACCAAAAAAACTGTAAATTATCGGCTACATTAATGTAGTTGATAATTTACAGTTGAAAATTCAATGTTGAAGTTTTTTCTATATTAATGAATAACAGTCTTATAATGAAAAGGAGTGGATAAAATGACAAATAAAAAAGAATTACAGTTTATTGATGCAGAAAGACGAGAAGATTTTCCGCCTGAACCAAAAGGAATGCGTTATATTCATTTCTATGGAGGAACAAAAAACTATAGAGCATATATAGCACCAGAAGATGTTTCTAGGGCGGATTTCATGGAGCAATACCCAGAGTATGTTCCTGAACAGAATAAACCAATTTATGAAAATAAAGGGATAATTGTTCGGGCTGATCCAAAGTATCCTTGTCCTGGATTCTATATTTTTGGTTTAAATAAAACTTATAGGGCGTTTGATCTTTTGGATGATATTACATTTCTTAGATATTCGTTTATTCTCAAAAAAACAAAAGAAGGAATGAGAAAGGAATTGGGTTTGAATTATGCTCATCTTCTTTCAAATGAAAAATCTGATGTTTTTGTCAATGTTCATTTCTGGTTAGTACCAGTAGAAGGCACAATTTCACCAGATTTATTGGATTTTGATGTAAAAGAATATCTAAGTAGTTTTTCACCAAGAAAAGAATTGGATAAAATATTATCTTACAATGAAAGATTAAGAAATTACTTTAAACAAATCGATTTAGTCAAACAAGACAACGATTTACATTCAAAATTAATAAGCATGGGAATATAACACTAAAAGCAAATTGAATAATGCAATAAAAGAGGTGATACAATGCATTTGAATATCTTTGTAAGCCAACATTGTTTTTTACATTGCAAAGGCTGTTATAGTTTTTCTCGGGAAGAGAAAAAAGGACAAAAAGTCCAAACAGATGCAATAATTGATTTTTTGCGATTTGTATATACTAAAGGGGTTAGAAGAGTTACTCTTTGTGGTGGTGATCCATTAACGAGATGTGATATTATACCACTATTGGAAAAAATGAAAGAGATAGGCTTTTGGATTTCATTAGACACTGTAGGTAGTTCAATTATCAAAGATGTAGCAATTGATAAACATTTAAAAGTAAAACAAACAAATGCGAAGAAAATTGCTGAACTTGTTGATATGATAGGAATACCTATAGATGGGTCAACAAATGAAATTTTCAAGAGGTTTAGACAGACAAGAGCAGATTTAATTAGTGAACAACTAGCAATATGTCAAGAACTTAATAAATATGAAGCTAATATCTGCATAAATACAGTAGCACACAAAGGTAACTTAGAAGATGCTTATGAATTAGCAAAACTAATAAAAAGTTTAAATATAAGTAAATGGCAAATCTTTCAATATGAGCCACTAGGAAAGTTTGGATTAAAAAATAGAAATATTTTTGAAATTACTGATAGGCAATTTTCAGATTTTCAATCTGCAGTATTAGAAGTTTTTGATAACGATATAAGTAAGCTACAATTTAAAGCATCTCACAATAGGAAAAATGCTTATATGTTAATTGATAATTCTGGTAATGCATGGATTCCAAGTTCTGAAAATATGTCAATATCCAACTTTTCATATATTTTAAATGATAATGTGATAATTGGCAATATAATGAATAAAGAAGATTGGCATAAAATTTGTTCATATCTAGATAGAAAAATGATTTAAAATATAGAAAAACAAAAGAGGAACTCATAATATGGAACTGGTAATATCTAAATATAAAAGTAACCTAATTAAGTTAAAAGAGAAGTATGTAAGTGTTTAAATAAACCTTATATACTTCTTTTTTTTTGAAAAAAATTTTTTTCAAAAATTCCCCATTTTTAAAAATTTTTGTGTTCTTAATAAGTAGATAACTTTTTTAAGCGAGTAAAAAATTTAGAAAATTAAAAAAAATGCTACATTTTAAAAATTTTTATTAAATAAAAGGAGGTTGACAAAAAAGAAAACAAAAATTGAAAACAATAACAACAATACTTTAAAGCAGAAAATAGTCAAAAGATGGAACTTGAAAATCTAATTGCCTATGTCCGATTAATACATTTTACTTTGCAACATAGTGCAACCGAAATTAATCCGAAAACAATAAAAGAAGAAGTAAGAGGTTTTACAAAAAATTGGTAACACAAAATTTAAACAAGCTATGAAAGATTTAGAAATCAAATAGAGCTTATTGCTCTATTCTTTCTTCGTGCAAATTTATATGTTAGCAAAAAGTTGCAAAAAATTGCAAGGAGAGAGATTATGGAAAATAAGGTTTTAGATATGTACTTTATAGACAAGAAAAAACAGATTGAAATAGCAAAAGAATTAAACATTTCAAAATATAAAGTGTCTAGAATAGTAACAAAAGATCCAAGATATAATGAAGAAAAGGAATATAGAAAAATCATTAATAAAAACAAACATATAGATAAAACAAAAAAATATATAACTAAAACAAGAAAAAAAAATTGAAAAATTCAAATAATGATTATGCAATGATGAAATTATTACACGAACAAGCAAGTAAAGAATTATCAAGTGGAAGAAAAACTATGAGCAATAAAGCATATAGAAATTTGAATTCATCGGTTTATAATTATGATTCAAAAACAAAAAGTTATATATTAAGGAAAGATATTAATGCGTGTCCAGATGTGCCTAGAAGAATTAAATGGACATAATATTAAAGATAAGTTTTAATCATATTAGGAAATAGGAGGCTCTTATGAAAAGAGGGGAATACACAGTTGTAGAAATTTTCGATAAAAAAGGAAATAATATTGAAGATGTTTTGAAAAACATATTTAAATCATATGTAACAAAAAAATAAATTTGCCGAAAGACTTGAAAAAAAGAAATATGGTGAAAGTGAAAGTATTACAAATCAAAAATACTTATTGCTTGATTTTTGCAAAAAAAAATAAAATAAAAGTTTATAGCATATATAGTGATGATGGAGAGAGTGGAGCATTTTACGATAGACCAGAATTTATGCGAATGATTGATGATATTGAGGCAGGACATATAAATATGGTTGTTGTAAAAGTAGTTTACAAAAGCAAAGAATAGGAAATAAGATATTATATTTAAGATGTACTACCTATGCATCAATGACTAGATTAAAACTTTGTATACCACATTCGAATAATTGTGAAAAGCTAACCAATAAAGTATTAGAAACAATAAAAACAAGATTAAAACAATATCAGAAGGAAGAAGAATACTTTGTACTTGCAAAGGATATAAAAGATAAAATATTATATAAGAAAAATCTTATACAAACACAAATAGATACATTAAATAGTAAATATCTACAGTTAAACAAAAAAATAGACCAAATATATGATGACAAATTGAATAATATAATTAGTGTAGATGATTTTGAAAGAATGTATAAAAACATTTCAGATAAAAAAGAACAATTAAGTAAACAGATAGCAGATTTAACATTACAAAAAGAAGATTCAGCTAAAGAGGTTGATTTGAAAAAAATAATAAATCAATTTGTAGAAGGCAAAGATATAACAAGAGAGATGTTGGTTTCTCTTGGGATAGAATTACAGTGTCAGAGCAAAAAGAAATTAAAATTTATTATAAATTTAGTATTTTAAATGAGGGATACAAAAAACAAGAAAATGTAATTAATATTCAGTCATCATAAAAGGTCATTTCCTGACCTTTGAAAAATTTATAATTATGAGCTATTATGACTTTGATAAGTCTTTTAAAATTTAATTATATAAATCCTTTTCATATAAATCTTCTATATATACATCTCTTTCTTCAAAATTGTCAATAAAACCAATTTTAGCAATATTTTGTGTAACACCTTGAATCCAAACAGGTCGATCCTCATAGAAAACATCAAATTTTTCATCATTTCCTAAAATAGAATTAATACGTTTTAAATCCATAGAAATTACCTCCTTTGTATTTATTTTAAGTATATCCAAAATAATAAGAAAATATAACCAAGAATTTTGAAAATATTAAAACTTTTGTTTGACATTTTTTTGTTTGTATGATACAATTTAAAAAAATTGAGGAATGGAGTGAAAAATATGCCAAGAAAAAAAGAAGAATTAAATAAAAGAGAAAAAGCAATTTTAAGATTTATTGAAAAGCAAATTATGAAAGATGGTTATCCACCATCTGTTAGAGAAATTGGTGAAGCAGTAGATTTAAAATCAACAGCAACTGTACATGGATATTTAGAAAGACTTGAAAAAAAAGGATATATCAAAAAGAAAGATAAAAAAGGAAGAACATTAAGATTATTAAAAGGAAGTACAGGAGAAAGCAAAACTACTTCTAGCAAAGACTTTTATACACAGAAAGAATTAGTAGATGTACCAGTAGTTGGAAAAATAACAGCAGGAATGCCAATACTTGCAGTAGAAAATGTAACAGACACATTTCCAATCCCAATTGATTTCGTTGGAAATTTAGATTGTTTCATGCTAACAGTAAGGGGAGAAAGCATGATAGAAGCAGGAATTTTAGATGGAGATTATATATTAGTAAAAAAACAAAATAACGCTAATAACGGAGAAATAGTTGTTGCATTAATAGATGATGAAGCAACTGTAAAAACATTCTATAAAGAAAAAGACCATATTCGTTTACAACCTGAAAATAGTACAATGGATCCAATAATCGTACCAAGTTGTGAAATATTAGGAAAAGTTGGAGGAGTATTTAGAAAAATGTAATATAAGAAGCATACTTAAAACAATTTGTTTTAGTATGCTTTTTTATTGATGAAGTTCACAAAAAATTTACAAACTAACTATTGACAAAGAAAAACATATTACATATAATAAAAAATACGTAAATTACTAGGAGGATAGAGATGTTAAAGTTATTAATGAATTTGAAAAAATCATTTTGGAGTGTTTTAATTATTGTGATTTTTCTTGTTATTCAGTCACAAACAGATTTGGCATTACCAGAATATACATCTAAAATTGTAAATGTTGGAATACAATCAGGAGGAATAGAAGATGCAGTTCCGGAAGTGATTGAGGAAAAACATATGCAGTTAATACAACAATTTTCTTCGAATGAAGATGCCGCAGAGATACAAGACAAATATGTTAAAGTAACAGAAGATTTGAATAATTCAGAAATCAAAAAAGCAGAAAAATTTTTAGGAAAAGAATATAAGGAGAAAAATGTATATATTCTAAAAAACTTAGATAAAGAGCAACGAAAAAATTTATCTAACAAGATGATTGTACCAGTTTTAGGAATTTCAGCAATAAAAACATTAAATATACCAGAAACAGCACCACAAGAGCAAATGGCAAGCATGTTAGAAGAATATAAAGCAAAAGCTGAAGGATTAGATGAAACCATTAAAGAACAAGCTGCGATTGCAGGAGTAAAATCAATTTATCAAGATTTAGAAATAGATACAGATGCAATACAAAATAGATATATTATTCAAACAGGTTTACAAATGCTAGGAATCTCGTTAATTACTATGATATCAGCTGTAACAGTTATGTTATTATCAGCAAGAGTAGCAGCAAAATTAGGAAAAACATTACGAGAAAAAGTATTCCAAAAAGTAATTAGTTTTTCTAATAAAGAGTTAAGAGAATTTTCAACAGCTTCACTTATTACACGTAGTACAAATGACATTCAACAAATTCAACAATTGATTACAATGTTATTTCGTGTAGTAGTATATGCACCAATTATTGCAATAGGAGGATTTATTAAAGTTTTAACATCAACAGATAGTGTATTAGTATGGATTATTGCAGTTGTAATTATAGCAACTTTATTTGTAGTTGCTACACTATTTATTATTGTTATGCCAAAATTTAAAAAGCTACAAAATTTTGTTGATAAGTTAAATGGAGTATCAAGAGAAATCTTGACAGGTTTACCAGTAATTAGAGCATTTAATAAAGAAAAAAGAGAAGAAGGCAGATTTCAAAATGCAAATGAGGATTTAAGAAAAACAAATGTATTTGTCAATCGTGCAATGTCATTAATGATGCCACTTTTAATATTTATCATGAATTCTGCAATGATATTAGTAATCTGGTATGGTGGACATAGTGTTGATGAAGGAATATTGCAAGTAGGAGATATGATGGCATTTATTCAATATATGATGCAAATAGTAATGAGTTTCTTAATGATTTCTATGATATCTATCATGTTACCACGTGCAGCTGTTTCAGCAAAACGTATTAATGAGGTAATAGAAACAGAACCAAATATTAAAGACAAAGAAGAAGTAAAAATATTTGATCAAACTAAAAAAGGATTAGTAGAGTTTAGAAATGTTTCTTTCCGTTATCCTGATGCAGATGCAGAAATTTTACAAGATATCAATTTTGTTGCAGAACCAGGAAAAACCACAGCAATTATTGGAAGTACAGGAAGTGGTAAATCTACAGTTGTTAATTTAATTCCAAGATTTTATGATGTTACAGGTGGTAGTATATTAGTTGATGGTGTTAATATAAAAGATGTACCACAAAAGGATTTAAGAGATATTATTGGATTTGTACCACAAAAAGGTATTTTGTTTTCTGGAACAATTGAATCAAATATTAAATATGCAGATGAAACAATATCAGATGAAATTATGAAAGAAGCAGCAGAAATTGCTCAAGCAACAGAATTTATTGAAGATAAAGAAAAACAATATAAAGAAGAAATTTCTCAAGGTGGTACAAATGTGTCTGGTGGGCAAAAACAACGTTTATCAATAGCTAGAGCAGTTGCTAAAAATCCAGAGATTTACATATTTGATGATAGCTTCTCAGCATTAGACTTTAAAACAGATAGCAAATTAAGAGAAGCTTTGCGAAAAAAAGCAAAAGATAAAACAATTATCATTGTAGCACAGAGAATTAGTACTATTTTAAATGCAGATCAAATTATTGTTTTAGAAGAAGGAAAAGTAGTAGGAAAAGGTACACATGAGGAGTTAATGAAAAATAATGAAGTGTATAAACAAATTGCACTTTCACAACTATCTGAAGAAGAATTAGGAGGTGAGTAAAATGCCAGGACCAATGGGAGGACCAAGAGGAAGGCAAACAGTAGAAAGAGCAAAAGATTTTAAAGGCACAGTAAAGAAGTTGATAAAAAATTATATTGCGAAATATAAGATAGCAATGGTTGTTGTCATTTTATTTGCCATAGCTGGAACAATTTTTGAGATTATAGGACCAAGAGTTTTAGGAGATGCAACAACAGAGGTATTTAATGGGTTTGTTAGTAAATTATCTGGAGGAACAGGAATTGATTTTGGAAAAATAGGTCAAATTTTAATAACATTATTTATATTGTATGTTTTAAGTTGTATTTTTTCTTTTATACAAGGATTTACGATGACAGGTGTTGCACAAAAATTAACATATCAAATGAGAGAAGACATTTCTCGTAAAATCAATCATCTACCAATGAAGTATTTTGACAAAAAAACAAATGGAGAAGTTTTGTCTATTATTACAAATGATGTTGATACATTAAGCATGAATTTAAATCAAAGTATTACACAGATTATTACATCAATTTGTACAATTATTGGAATTTTGATAATGATGTTTTCTATTAACTGGCAAATGACATTGATTTCTCTTGCAATTTTGCCTATTGCAAGTGGAATTGTGAGTATAATCGTAAAACATTCACAAAAATATTTTGAAAGACAACAAGAATATCTAGGGCATGTTAATGGGCAAGTAGAAGAAATATATTCAGGATTAACAATTGTAAAAGCATTTAATGGAGAAAAAAAGGCAGAAAGAAATTTTGAAAAGGCAAATAATGAATTATATCATTCTGCTTGGAGATCACAATTCTTTTCAGGGTTAATGTTTCCTATTATGAATTTTATTGGAAATATTGGTTATGTGGCAGTTGCTATTGTAGGTGGATATTTTGCAATTAATGGTGTTATCACAGTAGGAAATATTCAGAGTTTTATTGGATATAATAAACGTTTTACACAACCAATTAATCAAATTGCACAAGTTTCTAATATGTTACAAGCAATGATTGCGGCAGCTGAAAGAGTATTTGAATTTTTAGAAGAACCAGAAGAAATTGAAACTGCTAAAGCAGAGATTGATACACATAGCATACAAGGAAATATAACATTTGATCATGTTAAATTTGGGTATAATGAAAATCAAATCATTATAAATGATTTTAATAGTCAAATAAAGCATGGACAAAAAATAGCAATAGTAGGACCAACAGGAGCTGGAAAAACTACAATTGTAAAATTGTTAATGCGTTTTTATGATGTAAAAGAAGGAGCAATATTAGTTGATGGACATAACATAAAAGACTTTGAAAGAGGAAACTTGAGGAAAATGTTTGGTATGGTATTGCAAGATACATGGCTATTTGGTGGGACAGTAAAAGAAAATATAATGTATGGAAAAGAAGATGCAACAGATGATGAAGTTGTTGAAGCAGCAAAAGCAGCACATGTACATCATTTTATAAAGACACTACCAAATGGTTATAGTTCTATATTAAATGAGGAAACTAGCAATATATCTGCAGGACAAAAGCAATTAATGACAATTGCTAGAGTTATTTTGGCAGATCCAAAAATTTTAATTTTAGATGAGGCAACAAGTTCAATTGATACTAGAACAGAAATACAGATACAAGATGCAATGGATAATCTTATGAAAGGAAGAACAAGTTTTATAATTGCACATAGATTATCTACAATAAAAAATGCAGATTGGATTTTAGTAATGAATCATGGGGATATAGTTGAACAAGGAACACATGAAAATTTATTAGAAAAAAATGGATTTTATGCTGATTTATATAATAGTCAATTTGAGGTAGAAGAATAGAAAAAGGACGCCGTTTTGTTTACGGTGTCCTTTTGTAAGTTATATTAAATTCTTGTTTAAATATATTTTTAAGGAATATAATTTGCTTGCATAGGTTTGTACTACATTACGTAGAATATAACGTTCTTGAGTCATATCTTTTGGTTCACGATATGCTTTACCTTGAAAAGTGCATAAAATTGCTTTTTCTAATTCAAAACAAAATTGATTATAGGCTTGTTCTGCAGAAGATGTTTCAAGTGCTAAATGTATTAATTGTTTAATATCACTGATACTGTACACCTGCTTTAAAATAAAAATTACAATTAAATAAGCAAGATGTTCACGATTGTATTTTTTATTAATAGGTGGTTTAATCACTTTGTGTTTTACATAATTATTTATCATTGCTTTTGTAATACAATTTCCTTCTTTTCCATTATCACTTTCCACATAATTGGATAAATATTTTTCTAAATATGAAACAACTTGATCTAAATATAAATCAATATCTGGAATATCTTTCCAACGTGGTAAATGAAAATCAATTATTTCATTTTCTCTATTTAAAATAACATTACTCATTTTTATCACCTTTTATGCGTATTTTATCATTTTTGTAATAGTAAGTCAATTACTTGACACGTTATTTTAAATGTGATAATCTAGTATCGAATACTAGATAGAAGGAGAATGTTATGGAAAGAGAAAGATATTTTGAAGCCACAGAGTTTGAAAACATCAAAGAACTTATATATCATTCTGCAGAAGTATTTGCAGATAATATTGCATTTGTTATAAAACATAAACAAGAAAATAACGTGACATATGAGAATAAAACATATACAGAATTATTGCAAGATATAAATTATTTAGGAAGTAAATTTTATGAATTAGGATTTAAAGATAAAAGAGTAGCTATTGTTGGGAGAAACCGCTATGAATGGGCTATAACACATTTAACAAATTTGTTAGGTGGAATAGTATCTGTACCATTAGACAAAGAATTGCAAATTGATGAATTAGAAAGTTGTTTAGCAAGAAGTAAAGCAGATGTAGTTGTGTTTGACGAAAAATATATTGATATGATAACAGAAATAAAGCAAAGGAATCAAACTAATTTATCAAAATATATTTGTATGACAAAACAAGAAGGATATTTATCAATACCAGAAATGATGGAGCAAGGCAAAAGAATATTAGAAGGAGGAAATACAGAATATAAAGATGCAAAAATAGACTCTTATAAAATGAGTATTTTACTATTCACATCTGGAACAACATCAAAATCAAAAGCTGTAATGCTTTCACAAAATAATTTGGCATCTAATATTTATGCAATGTTGCTAGTAGAAAGATTTTATCCAACTGATGTCAATTTAGCTTTTTTACCATTTCATCACATATTTGGCTCAACAGGAATGATTGTTATGTTAGCAATAGGCTTAAAAACAGCATTTCCAGATGGATTGAGATATATTGCACAAAACTTAAAGGAATACAAAGTTTCTGTATTTTTTGGTGTTCCATTATTAGTAGAAGCAATTTATAAAAAAATAGAACAAGGAATTGAAAAACAAGGAAAAACAAAGTTAGTAAATTTTGCAAAAAAAATTAGTAATCTATTATTAAAATTTCATATTGATATTCGTAGAAAATTATTTAAGAGTATTTTGGACGAATTAGGTGGAGATATGCGTTTTATTATATCTGGTGGAGCACCACTTGATAAAAGAGTAGCACAAGGAATCAATGAATTAGGAATTAATTTAATTCAAGGGTATGGATTGACAGAAACATCTCCAGTAATAGCAGCTGAAAATGATAGAAAAGTAAAATATGGTTCTATTGGAATTACAATGGATAATGTAGAAATTGAAATTGTAGATAAAAATGAAGAAGGTATTGGGGAATTGCGTGTAAAAGGACCTAATGTCATGCTAGGATATTATGAAAATGAAGAAGAAACTAACCGTGTTTTAAAAGATGGATGGTTTTACACAGGAGATTTAGCTTATATAGATAAAGAGGGATTTTTATTTATTACAGGAAGAAAAAAGGATGTTATTGTACTAAAAAATGGAAAAAAAGTATTTCCAGATGAATTAGAAACATTAATCAATCGAATTGATTTAGTACAAGAAAGTATTGTATATGGAATGCCAATGGATAATGACAAAAATGATGTTAAATTATCTGTTAAAGTTGTATATGATAAAGAAGTAGTAAAAGAAAAATATCCAAATAGTACACAAGATGATATTAAACAAATAATCTGGGAAGAAATTAAAAAAATCAATAAAACATTGCCACCATATAAATATATGAAAAATTTGATTGTTACAGATAAAGAGCTTATTAAGACAACAACTAAAAAAGTAAAAAGGAATGAAGAAATAAAACGAATTATGGAAGAACAAGGTGGCTTTTAATTAAAAATATTTTCTTTGCATTTTTTAAAAGATATGATAAAATACTATAAAAAGGAGGGGGGATTTTATGAAAAAATCAACAATCATTTTAATTGCTATAATTGCAATAATAATTATTATCATTGCTTTATTGATAGGAACATATAATGGAATGGTAACAAAAAGAGAAAATGTAGATACAAGTTTAGCTAACTTAGATGTTGTACTACAAAGAAGAGCAGATTTAATTCCGAATTTAGTAAATACAGTGAAAGGATACATGGAACATGAAACAGAAGTAATTGATAAAATTACAACTGCAAGGCAAAATTTAGTAAGTGCAAATGGTATAGAAGAAAAAGCACAAGCAAATCAGGAATTGACATCAGCTTTGAATGGATTGATGGTTATTGTAGAAAATTATCCAGATTTAAAGGCTTCACAAAATTTTATACAATTATCTGATGAATTAGCAGGAACTGAAAACAGAATTGCAACAGCTAGAAGAGACTATAATGAATCTGTAAAAGTTTTCAATGCATCAATAAAAACATTTCCTAATAATATGTTAGCGGGTATGTTTGGCTTTAATCAAGTAGATTATTTTGAAGCAACAGAGGCAAGTCAGGAGGTACCGAATGTTAGCTTTGAATAAAAAATTGACAACAGTAATTATATTAATGTTTTCAGTTATATTAACTCTGCAAATAAAATCATTTGCATTGGTAAATCCAACAAGGAATTTTTATGTAAACGATTATGCAAATATATTAGATGAAGAGGTAGAGGAATATATTATACAAACAAATCAAAAATTGGAAACTGCAACAGGAGCACAAATTGTTGTGGTAACGGTTCAAAATCTAGAAAATGAAAGTTTAGAGCAATATGCAACAGATTTATTTCGAGAGTTTGGAATTGGGGATAAAACAAAAAATAATGGAGTTTTATTACTACTAGCGCTAGAAGAACGACAATTTAGAATTGAAGTAGGGTATGGATTAGAAGGGGTATTAACAGATGGAAAAACTGGTAGAATACAAGATGAATATATTATTCCATATTTGAAACAAAATAATTGGAACGAAGGAGTAAAAAATGGATATAGTAAAATTTTAGAAGAAGTATCAAATGAGTATCAAATTGATGCAGGAGGAATGTCAGCAGTTAGTCAACAAGGAAGTTCTATGAATTTTATATCAGCAATTTTCCCTTTTGGGTTGATACTAATCTCTATATTTAATATGTTTTCAAAAAAAATTATTAAAATAATTGTACTAATAATAGATATAATATCTATGATTTTTGTAGTATTTCTTTTAATTTCAAATCCGTCTACATTTTTAATGTCAATTTTTACGATACAAATTATGTTAGCAATTTATACAATAATAATGCTTATAAGTAAAGGTAGACGGTGGCACAGGTTTTTATGGCGGAGGAGGCTTTTCCTCTGGAGGAAGTGGCTTTTCCGGTGGTGGATTTTCTGGAGGAGGAGGTTCTTCTGGAGGCGGTGGCTCATCAAGAAGTTTCTAAAAAAAGAGGGCGTCCTAAAATAGGAACCCAACAGCAAAAATTCCAGCGAGAAATCGCTGGAACTTTTGTGTGTAAA
>CANQTV010000007.1 GCA_947626875.1 uncultured Clostridia bacterium
ACCGGGAATTGGGGACGCCCTTTTTTTCTCTAGCCGGGAATTGGGGACGCCCGTTTTTTCCCTATTCAATTTTTCCCTATTTGTATACTATTAAAAAATTATTCTTTCCTATCCAAATAGGGAAAAATTGAATAGGGAAAAAACGGGCGTCCCCAATTCCCGGCTAGAGAAAAAAAGGGCGTCCCCGTTTCCCGGCTAGACGTCTCCCCTTATCTTATCTATACTAATTGTAAAATAGCTACTTCTGCTCCGTCCCCTTTTCTTGGTCCAACTTTTACTATTCTTGTAAATCCACCTACATTTTTACCTGCATATTTTGGTGCAATTTCATTAAATAATTTTGCTGGTACATCAATGTTGTTTCCTTCACTATCTTTTACTTTATTTAATTTTCTCATCATTTTTCTTCTTGCATTTAGTCTTGTTGGCATATCTTTTTGTCTTTTTTCTTTAACTTCTTCTTTTACAACTTTTAAATATTCTTTTCCGTTTTTGCTTTTTACTAGTTCTGTAACTTTGTTTCCTTTTGAATCAAGTTTTGCTTTTTTTATTGTAACTTCAACTTCTTCAAAATTGTCCTTTTCTTTGATTGCTAATGATATTAGGCTATCTGCAATTGATTTTACTTCTTTTGCTCTCATAGCTGTTGTTTCAACTTTTCCATATACAAGTAAATCTGTTGTTAAGTTCTTTAACATTGCTTTTCTAATATCTGTAGTTCTTCCTAATTTTCTATTTGTTGCCAATTTATTTCACCCTCCTTTTCACTTTTATTCGTCTTCTTTGGCAAAATCTAATCCTAGTGAATGTAATTTTGCAGTTACTTCGTCAAAAGATTTTTTTCCTAGATTTCTAACTTTCATCATGTCTGACTCTGTCTTGTTGATTAAATCTTCTACTATCGCGATTCCAGCTCTTTTTAAGCAGTTAAATGATCTTACTGATAATTCAAGTTCTTCGATTGACATCTCTAAAACTTTTTCTTTCTTTGCTTCTTCTTTTTCAATCATAACTTGTGTATTCTTAGTTGTTTCTGATAAATCAATAAACAATTCCAAATGTCCTGTCATAACTTTTGCTGCTAAACTTAAAGCTTCATGTGCTTTTAGACTACCATCTGTCCATACTTCTATAACAAGTTTATCATAGTCTACCATTTGCCCTACTCTTGTATTCTCAACTTGATAGTTTACTTTTTTTACTGGTGTATAGATGGAATCGATTGGTAATACAGAAATGTCTTGATCTGGTCTTTTATTTTTCTCTGCTGAATTGTATCCTCTACCTTTATCTGCTGTCATTTCCATTTTTAAGTGTCCACCTTCTGATACAGTTGCAATATGTAACTCTGGATTTAATATTTCCACTGTTCCATCTGTTACAATGTCTGCAGCAGTTACTTCTCCTTCACCTTTAAAGTCAATTCTTAACAATTTTTCTTGTATATCATCAGATTTTAATCTAACACTTTTTAGATTGACAATAATTTCAGGTACATCTTCTACAACATTTGGAATTGTAGAAAATTCGTGTAATACTCCGTCTATTTTTACACTTGTTATAGCACAACCTGGTAGTGATGAAAGTAATATTCTTCTTAAAGAATTTCCTATTGTTACTCCATATCCTCTTTCTAATGGTTCGCATACAAATTTTGCATAATTGTTTTCTTCACTAATTTCTAGACATTCGATATTTGGCTTTTCAAATTCTATCATTTTTACCTCCTAAACACTATTATTTTGAGTATAGCTCTACTATTAAGTGTTCTTCTATTGGTAGGTCGATATCTTCTCTTGCTGCCAATCTTACTACTTTACCACTTAATTTTTCGCTGTCTTTTTCCAACCATGCTGGCACTGGTCTAGATGCTGTTTCTTCAACATTAATTTTTAATGTAGCATTATCTTTCTTATTTTCTCTAACTGTTATGATATCTCCAGATTTTACTAAATATGATGGTATATCTACTTTTTTACCATTTACTTCAAATTGTCCGTGATTAACAAATTGTCTTGCTTGTGCTCTAGATAGTCCAAATCCTAATCTATATACAACATTATCTAATCTACTTTCTAATATTTGTAGTAATAATTCACCTGTTACGCCTTTTCTATTTGAAGCCATCTCGAAATATTTTCTGAATTGTTTTTCTCCAACTCCATAGTATGATTTTGTTTTTTGTTTTTCTCTTAATTGAGTTCCATATTCAGATAGTTTTGCTCTCTTTTGCCCATGTTGTCCTGGGGCATAGTTTCTTCTTGAGATACTACATTTGTCTGAATAACATCTTGTTCCTTTTAAGAACAATTTTTGTCCTTCTCTACGACAAATACGACATTGTTCGTCTTTATATCTTGCCATTATTCCTTACTCCTTTCTACACCCTTCTTCTTTTTGGTGGTCTACATCCATTGTGTGGTATTGGTGTTACATCTTTGATACTACTTAATTCTAAACCAGCTGTTTGTAAAGCTCTTATTGCTGCTTCTCTTCCAGATCCTGGTCCTCTTACAAATACTTCTACTGTTTTTAAACCATGTTCCATTGCAGCTTTTGCAGCTGTTTCTGCTACTTGTCCAGCAGCATATGGTGTGCTTTTTCTTGAACCTTTAAAACCTAATTCTCCTGCACTTCCCCATGAAATGGTATTTCCTTGTGTATCTGTAATTGTTACTATTGTATTGTTAAAGCTAGAATGAATATGTGCTGCACCTTTATCAATGTTTTTTCTATTTCTTCTAGCTACTGGTTTTCTTGTTGTATTTTTATTAGCCATTTTTAAAAATTCCCTCCTTCTTTATCTGAGACTTCCTAATTATTTCTTGCTTTTGCTAACTAATTTTCTTGGTCCTTTTCTTGTTCTAGCATTTGTTTTTGTTCTTTGACCTCTTACAGGTAATCCTCTTCTATGTCTTAGTCCTCTATAACATCCGATTTCTGTAAGTCTTTTTATATTAAGAGCTACTTCTCTTCTTAAGTCTCCTTCTACATTGTATGATTGGTCAATAATTTTTCTAATTGCATTTTCTTGTTCATCAGTTAAATCTTTTACTCTTGTATCTGGATCAATACCAGCTTTTTCTAAAATTTTGCGAGAACTTGATACTCCAATTCCATAAATGTATGTTAGTCCTATTTCTACTCTTTTTTCCTTTGGCAAATCTACTCCTGCTATACGAGCCATATTTTTTTGCACCTCCAAATTTTTTTATTTTCCTATACCCTTCTAACTGAAATGCATTTTGTCTTAGAACAAAATGGTTTTAAAAAAGATAAGAATTTATTATATATAAACATAAGTCGATATGTAAACCTTTTTTAGGTTTCACAGCCGCTACCTAAACTTATGTTATAAACTTGTTTTTTGGCTTTATTAGCCTTGTCTTTGCTTGTGCTTTGGATTTTCACAAATCACTCTAATAACACCTTTTCTTTTTATTACTTTACATTTGTCACACATTTTCTTTACTGATGGTCTTACTTTCATTTTAGCACCTCCTCAAGGATTTATTATTTATTTGGGTTAATTTTTAACTTATTTATTTTGCTCTCCATGTAATACGACCTTTGCTTAAATCATAAGGGGATAATTCTACTTTGACTTTATCTCCTGTTAATATTTTGATGTAATTCATTCTTAGTTTTCCAGATATATGAGCTAATATTTGATGCCCATTTTCTAGTTCCACTTTGAAGTTGGTATTTGGTAATGCTTCTACTACCGTTCCCTCTACTTCTATCACATCTTCTTTTGCCATATATTTTCCCCCTTTCATAAAGAGCTTTTTATTTGTTTTTAACAAAATCTTCCATTTTGCATCATAACTACTATATTTTACTACATTATCATAAAATTGTCAAGATTTTTGGCTCTTTTTCTGTAATTAAAATTGTATTTTCATAGTGTGCTGCCAAACTTCCATCTTCTGTTATAATTGTCCAACCATCATCTAATTCCAATATATTTGATTTTCCTTGTATTACCATTGGCTCAACTGCTAGTGTCATGCCTGGTTCAAGTCTTAGCCCTCTTCCTGCTTTTCCACTATTTGGTATTCCTGGATCCTCATGCATTTCTTTCCCAATTCCATGTCCTTGAAATTCTTGGACAACAGAAAATCCTTGTGAGTGTACATATTCTCCTATTGCATGAGATATATCACCTATACGATACCCTGGTTTTGCATATTTTATACCTTCATAAAATGCTTGTTTTGTAACATCAACTAGTCTTTGAGTTTCTTTTGGAACTTTTCCTATCACAAATGTTCTTGCTGCATCTCCATTAAATCCATCTTTAAGTGCTACTGTATCTATACTAACAATATCACCTTCTTTAATAATTCTGTGTTTTGATGGAATACCATGAATTACTTCATCATTTATAGATACACAAATTGATGCCGGGAATTGTGGCACGCCTTTTATTCCCGGGTTATATCCTTTTTGTGCTGGAATGGCTCCTAATTGTTTCATTGTGTTTTCTGCAATTTTGTCTAATTCCCAAGTTGTCATTCCTGCATTTATTTCTTTTTCTAATTTTTGGTATGTTAATGCTACTACTTTGCATGCTTCTTGCATCAAAGCAATCTCTCTTTTTGATTTTATCGTTACCACTGCTTTATCAATCCTTCCTATTAGCACGTAATTTCACTTTCAATATCATCTGCAACATCTTTTGCTAAACGATTTATTCTTTGACTCACTTCCTCTGTTTTTAATATACCTTGATTTTTGTAATATTCAACTAAAGGACTTGTTTGTTCCATATATGTAGCAATTCTTGTTTTTATTGTTTCTTCATTGTCATCTTTTCTTTGTATTAACTCACTTCCACATTTGTCACAAATTCCTTCTTGTTTTGGTGGGTTCATGATTACATTATATATTGTTTTACATTCTGGATTTGAGCATACTCTTCTACTAACAACTCTTTCTATAATTTCTTCTTCTGGTGTTGTTAAATTTAACACCATATCAATTTTCTTTCCTTTACCTTCTAATATTTTATCTAATGCTTCTGCTTGTGCTACTGTTCTTGGGAAACCATCTAAAATAATACCATTTTGTACATCTGGTTGTTCTAGTCTATCTTCAACTATTTTGATTGTTACATCATCTGGTACTAAATTTCCTTTTTCCATATAAGAATTTGCTAGTTTTCCTAACTCTGTTTGTTTTTGAATGTTTTTTCTAAAAATGTCTCCTGTTGATACTTGTTTAAATCCTAATTTTCCTTCTAATAGCCCAGCTATTGTTCCTTTTCCAGTTCCTGGTGCTCCTAACATAATGATAATCATACTCATCTCTCCAATCTTTTTTATATTATATTGCTTATTGTACTATAAAATCATGAAAAATTCAAGGTTTTTACATAAAAAATAAGACAAAAAAAGGGCGTCCCAATTTTCCTGAACGTCCCCTCTTCTATCTTTATTCCAAAAATCCTTTGTAGTGTCTCATTGCTAAATATGATTCTAGTTGTTGAACTGTTTCTAATGCAACACCTACAACAATTAATATTGATGTACCACCAAATGCTATATTTAAATTTGTAAATCTTAGGAACATTGGAATAATCGCAATAATTGCTAAAAATAGTCCTCCGAACCATGTTAATTTAGATATAATTGATGATAAATATTCCGTAGTTGGTTTTCCAGCTCTAATTCCTGGAATAAATCCACCATTCTTTTTAATATTTGCAGATACTTCTGCTGGATTAAATGTTGCATATGTATAGAAAAATGTAAATCCAACAATTAGTAATAAGTATACAATTGCATTTCCTATTGAATATCCAATTCCAACACTTGATGATGATGTTGCAATTGAAAATTTGTATAGCCCAGCTAAAAATCCTGTTTTAGTAGCAATATCACTAACAAATATTTGTATAATCATTGCTGGAAATGTCATAAATGATGAAGCAAAGATAATTGGCATAACTCCTGCCATTGCTAATTTTAACGGAATATGCGTATTCTGTGCTCCTACCATTTTTCTTCCGACTACTTTTTTAGAATATTGTACTGGTACTCTTCTTTCAGCTTGTTGTACAAATACAACTCCTGCTATTAAGATAACAGCTCCTATTAAAATTCCTAATGCTAACAATAGCCCTGTTGTATTGAACTGTGAACCTGTAAAAATAATTGACCATAGTGTTGTTGCAAAGCTTGGTAATCCTGATATAATACCAACAAATATGATAATAGAAATACCATTTCCTATTCCTTTGCTTGTAATTTGGTCTCCCAACCACATTAAAATTGAAGTTCCTGCAACTAGTGATGTTATTACTATTGCAGCTGTTAAAAATTCTTGGTTAACAAATATTCCATAGTTTCTATATGTTAAATATAATCCTATTGCTTCTACTAAAGCTAATACAACTGTAAGTATTTTTGTGTATCTGTTAACTCTCTTTCTCCCTTCTTCTCCACCTTCTTTTGTTAATTTCTCTAGAGATGGTATAATCATTGATAAAAGTTGTATTACAATTGAAGATGTGATATATGGTGTAATAGACATTGCAAAAATAGAGAATCTTGAGAATGCTCCTCCTGAAATCATGTTGATTAATCCTGCTACTCCATCTGCTGAGCCCATTGCTTCACCTAGCGCAATGCTGTCCACTCCTGGTACAGTAATATAACATCCTAATCTAAATATAACGATTAGAAGTACTGTATATAATAATCTTTTTCTTATTTCTGGTGTCTTTAATGCGTTTTGAATTATTTTAAACAATTAAATCACCTCTGCCTTTCCACCTAAAGCTTCAATTTGTTCTTTAGCTTTGGCTGTGAATCTTACGGCTTTTATATTTAATTTCTTTTCTAATTTTCCTGTTGCAAGTACAACGATTCCATCATTAATTTTTCCGATAATTCCTTCTTTTAATAATGTTTCTGCTGTAACATCTGTTGATTTTGATTTATTTAACATTTTTAATGTCACTTCTGTATAAGTTTTTGCATGGATATTTGTAAATCCTCTTTTTGGTAGTCTTCTATACATTGGTGTTTGACCACCTTCAAATCCACGTCTTACTCCACCACCAGATCTCGCTTTTTGTCCTTTTTGTCCTCTACCTGATGTTTTTCCTAAACCTGAACCTATTCCACGTCCTACTCTTGTTCTTTCTGTTTTCTTTGTAAGTGGTTTCAAGTCATTTAGCTTCATGTTGTACACCTCCTCTATTTTACAATATTTCTTCTACTTTTTTACCTCTTTTTTTGGCTACTGCTTCAACTGTTTGCATTGATTTTAATCCTTCAATTGTAGCATAAACAACGTTTCTTGGATTATTTGTTCCAATTACTTTTGTTCTAATGTCTTTATAGCCTGCAAGTTCTAGTACTGGTCTAACACTTCCACCTGCTATAACTCCAGTACCAACTGCTGCTGGTTTTAGCATAACCTTTGCACTTCCGAATCTTCCTATAAATTCATGTGGCACTGTTGTTCCTACTACTGGCACTTCTATTAGATTTTTCTTTGCTTCTTGAATTGCTTTTTTGATAGCGTCTGGAACTTCTGATGCTTTTCCGTTTCCAACACCAATATGTCCATTTTCATCACCAACAACAACAACTGCACTAAATCTAAAAGTTCTACCACCTTTAACAACTTTTGCAACTCTGTTAATAGCAACGACTTTTTCTTTTAATTCGCTTTTTTCTTCCATTCGGTTTTTTCCTCCTTATTTTTATTTCAAACAGCTCTTAGAATTTTAAACCGCCTTCTCTTGCTGCTTCTGCTAATTCTTTTACGATACCATGATAAATGTATCCACCACGGTCAAATACAACATTTTCTATTTTCTTGTCTTTTGCTCTTTTTGCAATTAATGTTCCAACTTCTTTTGCAGCTACTTTATTAGCATGTTTTGTTTTTACTTCTTTATCTAAAGTAGAAGCTGCTGCAATTGTTTTTTGAGCAACATCATCAATTAATTGAACATAGATATTTGTGTTGCTTCTATATACACATAATCTAGGTCTTTCTTGTGTTCCAGATACTTTTTTTCTTACTCTTAGATGTCTTCTTGCTCTTTCCATTTTTCTATCTGTCTTTTTAATCATGTTTTTACTCCTTTCCATTAAATATTTTCTGATATTTCGCATTATCTCTAATTCAAATCAAAAGTTGAGTTTCTACCACTTAAAATTTTAATCAAAATTAGTATATTGTGCATTTTTGATATTTATTGCAAGCCGAAGGTGTACGTTGGTACATCGAAACCTAAGCAATAAAATTAAAATGTACAGATTGCTACTTTTCATTTGAATTTATTTACCTGTCTTACCTTCCTTACGTCTAATAACCTCATCAGCATATTTAATACCTTTACCTCTATAAACTTCAGGTGGTCTTTTGCTTCTTACAACAGCAGCAGTTTGACCTACTAATTCTTTATCGATTCCTCTTACAATAATTGTATTTGGATTTGGTACATCAAAAGTAATTCCTGCTGGTGCTTCAAAAATAACAGGATGTGAATATCCTAATGTTAAATTTAAGTTATTACCTTGTTTTTGAACTCTATATCCAACACCATTGATTTGTAATTCTTTTGAAAATTCGTCTTTTACACCTATAATCATATTGTTGATTAATGTTCTTGTTAATCCATGTAAACTTCTATTTAAAGCTTCATCATCTTTTCTGATTACTTTAATAGTGTTTTCTTCCATTTCTAAAGAAATATTTTTATGTATTTCTCTTTCTAGTGTACCTTTTGGTCCTTTTACAGTAATTTTTTGTCCATCAATTTTTACTTCAACGCCTTCTGGTACAACTATCGGTTTATTTCCTATTCTTGACATGTTTTTTCCTCCTTTTGTTTTAATAATGTCAATAGCTTTCGCCGTTTATTTTTTACCATACATATGCTAGAACTTCTCCTCCTACACCTAACTCTCTAGCTTCTTTATCTGTTTTTAGTCCTTTTGATGTAGAAATGATAGCAATTCCTAAACCATTTAAAACTTTTGGTAAATCTTCTTTTGAAGCATATACTCTTAGTCCTGGTTTACTAATTCTTTTTAATCCATCAATAACTCTAGTTCCTTTTTCGTCATATTTTAAAGTTACTCTAATCATTCCTTGATTATCATCTTTAATTTCTTCGAATGATTTAATATATCCTTCTTTAAATAAAATTTCTGCAATTCCTAATTTCATATTTGATGCAGGTATATCTACTGTTTTATGTTTTGCACTATTTGCATTTCTAATTCTTGTCAACATATCTGCAATTGGATCTGTAGTATTCATTATTTACCTCCTTTTTTTATCACTCCAAAATTGATTAAAAATGGTAAGATGTGCATTTTCATGAATGAATTAGGTTGAAGGTGTACTAGTGTACATCGAAACCTAAGTAATGAAATGAAAATGTGCAGATTGCCGTTTTTAATCGATTTTTTTACCAGCTGGCCTTCTTAATCCCTGGAATCTCTCCCTTATGTGCTAATTCTCTAAAACATACACGGCAAATACCATATTTTCTGATATATGCATGTGGTCTACCACATAGTTTACATCTGTTATATTCTCTTGTTTTGTACTTTTGTGGTCTTGCTTGTTTTACTTTCATTGATTTTTTAGCCATAACTTATCTCTTCCTCCTTTTTCTATGCTTTAACATCTGATTTAAATGGCATTCCCATTAATTTTAACAATTCTTTTGCTTCTTCATCAGAATGAGCTGTTGTAACAAATATAATATCCATTCCTCTAATTTTATCTACTTTGTCATATTCGATTTCTGGGAATATTAATTGTTCTTTTACACCCATAGAATAATTTCCTCTACCATCAAAAGAATTATTTGATACACCTCTAAAATCTCTTACTCTTGGAAGTGCTACATTGAATAATTTATATGCAAAATCATACATTTTATCTGCTCTTAATGTTACTTTACATCCAATGTTTACACCTTCTCTTAATTTGAAAGCCGCAATTGATTTTCTTGCTTTTGTAACAATTGGTTTTTGCCCTGTAATTTGTGATAAATCATTCATTGCATTTTCTAATGCTTTTGGGTTTTCTTTTATATCTCCTAATCCAACATTGATAACAATTTTATCAAGTTTTGGTACTTGCATAATAGATTTATAGTTGAATTTTTTCATCATAGCTGGAACTACTTCTTTTTGATATTGTTCTTTTAGTTTTTCCATTTCAGATAATTCCTCCTTCCTTATTTCAATTTTGTACCGCATTTTTTACAAATTCGTACTTTTTTATCTTTTTCAACACTATATCCAACTTTTGTTGCTTTTCCACATTTTGGACATACAACATTTACTTTTGCACTTGGTATTGCACATTCTACTGATAAAATACCTGCTTCTTCTCCTTGTTTTCTGGCTTTAACGTGTTTTTTTCTAATATTAACATCTTTCACAATAATTTTATCTTTTTTTGGTATGATTTGTAATACTTCTCCTGTTTTACCCTTATCATTTCCTGATAATACTTTTACTGTGTCGCCTTTTTTTATTCTCATGAGAGATTGCCTCCTTTTCTTAAAATTTACAAAACCTTATGGTTTATAGAACCTCTGGGGCTAATGATAAGATTTTCATGTATTCTTTTTCTCTTAGCTCTCTTGCAACTGGTCCGAAGATACGTGTTCCTCTTGGTGTTTTATCTTCTTTTATTATAACAGCTGCATTTTCATCAAATTTTATATATGAACCATCTGCTCTACGTAATCCTTTTTTTGTTCTTACGATAACAGCTTTTACAACATCGCCTTTCTTTACAACGCCACCTGGTGTTGCTGATTTAACTGAAGCAACAATAACATCACCGATATTTGCTGTTTTTCTATATGAACCACCCAAACATCTAATGCACATTAATTCTTTAGCACCTGTGTTATCAGCTACTTTTAATCTTGTTTGTTGTTGTATCATTTTGTGGTTCCTCCCTTCTTTTTGTTACATTTTTTATTTTTCACTTGCTTTTTCTAAAATTTCTACAAGTCTCCATCTTTTATCTTTTGATAATGGTCTTGTTTCCATGACTTTTACTTTATCGCCTTTTTGGCAAGCATTTTCTTCGTCATGTGCTTTTAATTTATATGTTCTTTTAACAGTTTTTCCATATACTTTATGTCTTACACTTGTTTCTACTGCCACTACTATTGTTTTGTCCATCTTGTCTGATATAACTGTTCCGATCATACTTTTACGAAGATTTCTTTCTTCCATGCTTTAAATCCTCCTTTTTTGGCTTCTAACTTTCTACAGATGTTTTACTTTCTGCAATTTTTCTTTCTGTCAATACTGTATTAATTTTTGCTATGTCTTTCTTTACTTCCTTTATTTTCATTGGATTATCTAATCCGTTTGTAGCTAAACTAAATTTTAATTTGAATAATTCTGTTTTTAGTTCACCTAACTCCTTTTCTAAATCTGGTGAAGACATTTCTCTAATCTTATTTATCTTCATCACACTCACCTACCTTTTCTGTTTCTTTAGCGACAAATTTTGTTTTGATAGGTAGTTTATTCATCGCTAATCTTAGTGCTTCTCTTGCAGTTTCTTCTGGTACACCAGCAATTTCAAACATAACTCTTCCTGGTTTTACAACTGCTACCCAATATTCTGGTGCACCTTTTCCTTTACCCATACGAGTTCCAATTGGTTTTGAGGTAATTGGTTTGTCTGGGAATATTTTTATCCAAACTTTTCCACCTCTTTTTATATAACGTGTCATAGCAATACGGGCTGCTTCAATTTGGTTACCTGTAATTAATCCTCCTGTTACAGCTTGTATTCCATATTCTCCTTCTGTTACTTTATTTCCTCTTGTTGCTTTTCCTCTCATTCTACCTTTTTGCATTTTTCTGAATTTTGTTCTTTTTGGCATTAATGGCATTATTCAGCGCCTCCTTCCACTTTTTTACTTGGAAGAACTTCTCCTTTATATATCCAAACTTTTACACCAATTTTTCCATATGTTGTGTCTGCCTCTGCAAATCCATAATCAATATCAGCTCTTAAAGTTTGTAGTGGTATATTTCCCTCTTTATAAAATTCAGTTCTTGCCATGTCAGCTCCACCTAATCTTCCTGATACAGCTGTTTTTATTCCTAATGCTCCAGCTTTTGTTGCTTTTTGCATACATTGTTTCATGGCACGTCTGAATGAAATTCTTCTTTCTAGTTGTCCTGCAATATTTTCTGCAACTAATTGTGCATCTGTGTCAATATTTTTTACTTCTACAATATTTAAGTTTACATCTTTTCCAATTAGTTTTGCAAGTTCTTGTTTCATGCTTTCTGCTCCTGCTCCACCTTTTCCAATTACAATTCCTGGTTTTGCAGTATATAAATTTACTTTAACGGCTTTTGCAGTTCTTTCAATTTCAATTTTAGAAATACCAGCTACATATAATTTTTTCTTCAAAAATTTGCGGATTTTTTGGTCTTCTACTAAATATTCTGAAAAGTTTTTAGAATCTGCATACCATTTTGAGCTCCAGTCTTTTATGATTCCAACTCTAACTCCTGTTGGATGTACTTTTTGTCCCATATCCTATTAATCCTCCTTCTCTCTTAATACGATTGTTATATGACTTGTTCTTTTTCTAATTCTAACTGCTGAACCTTTTGCAGCTGGTCTTATTCTTTTTAATGTTGGTCCTTGGTTCGCATATATCTCAGCAACATATAAATTTTGTGCTTTCATATCATGATTGTTTTCTGCATTGGCAATTGCTGATTTTAATAACTTTTCAATAACTTCTGATGATGCTTTTGGTGTAAATTTTACAATTGCTAACGCTTCGTCAATTTGTTTTCCTCTTATTAAATCTGCAACAATTTTTACTTTTCTAGCTGATATTCTTGCATATTTAAGAGTTGCTCTTGCTTCTTTTACAGCGATCTCTTGTTCTTGCACTTTATTTACCTCCTTAATTCATGTTTGGTTTTCTCTTATTTACCTACTTTTGTTGATTTTTCTCCAGCATGACCTCTAAATGTTCTTGTTGGAGCAAATTCTCCTAGTTTATGTCCAATCATTTCTTCAGTGATATAGATTGGAACATGCTTTCTTCCATCATGAACAGCGATTGTGTGTCCTACCATTTGTGGATATATTGTAGATGCTCTTGACCATGTCTTTAAAACGTCTTTTGCACCTGTTTCGTTCATTGCTTCTATTCTCTTTAATAATTTCTCTTGTACAAATGGTTTTTTCTTGCTTGATCTAGACATATACTATTTCCTCCTCTTTACAATGAATTTATTAGTATTTTTTCTCTTATTTCTTGTCTTATATCCTAGAGCTGGTTTGCCCCAAGGTGTCAATGGTCCAGCGTGTCCAATTGGTGCTTTTCCTTCACCACCACCATGTGGGTGATCTACTGGGTTCATAACAGAACCTCTTACTTCTGGTCTCCATCCCATATGACGTTTTCTTCCTGCTTTTCCTATTTTTACATTTTCATGGTCACTGTTTCCAATAACTCCAATTGTTGCTCTACATCTTGCTAATATTAATCTCATTTCTCCAGAAGGAAGTCTTACATGCGCATATTTTCCTTCCTTTGCCATTAGTTGTGCACTTTGTCCTGCTGTTCTAACTAATTTTCCTCCTTGCCCTGGATTTAATTCGATATTATGAATTAGTGTACCTACTGGGATACTACTAATTGGCATACAGTTTCCTGGTCTAATGTCAACTGTTTCTCCAGATATAACTTTGTCTCCATCTGTTAATCCTTGTGGTGCTATAATATATGCTTTTTCTCCATCTTCATATTGAATTAATGCAATATTAGCACTTCTATTTGGGTCATATTCAATTCCCAATATTGTTGCTTCCATATTGTCTTTTTTTCTTTTAAAATCAATTATTCTATATTTTTGTCTGTTTCCTCCACCTTGATGTCTTACTGTAATTCTACCATACGAATTTCTTCCTGCCTTTTCTTTTTTCTTTGCTAATAATGACTTTTCAGGTGTTTTCTTTGTGATTTCTGCAAAGTCTGATACTGTCATATTTCTTCTTGATGGTGTGTATGGTTTAAAGTGTTTCATTCCCATTTCTATCTTTCCTTTCACAGATTTATGAAAAACTTCGTCTTAATAATACTCGTTTTTGCTAAATCTTATTTTTAATTGTATTTACGGATGTTTTCCTGTTCCGTATACAGATATTCTTTATTTTCCTGGTATTTTCCAGATATTTTTATTTACGCCTATGCTCCTGTAAATTCTTCAATAGAATCTTTATATTTTCTAGATACTTTTTCTTCTTTTCCACCTTTTACAAGGTAAGTTGTCTCTTCTGGATTTATGTCGATTGTAACAATTGCTTTTTTCCAGTCTGAAGTTTTTCCTACATGATAACCTACTCTTTTACTTTTTCCATTTACATGCATGGTGTTTACATTTAATACTTTTACATTAAATAATTTTTCAACTGCTTTTGCAATCTCTACTTTTGTTGCCTTTTTGTTTACTTTAAAAGTATATTTACCTTCTTGCAATCCGTCATTACTTTTTTCTGTAACAACTGGACTAATTATGATTTCCTCTGGTAACATTATGCATACACCTCCTCTATTTTTTTAACGGTGTCTAATGGTAAAATAAGGTTGTTATATTTTAATAAATCAAATACATTGATATTGTTTAATAAAATTGTTTTTACTCCTTCAATATTTCTTGCAGACATAAATACATTATCATTTTTTTCTGGCAAAATAATTAATGTTTTTCCTTCTACTTTTAAGTCTGCAAATATTTTTACCATTGTTTTTGTTTTGATTTCATTTACTTCTAATTTGTCTAATACTGTTAATTCCTTTTCTAATACTTTAGAACTTAAGATAGATTTTATTGCTAATCTTCTTTCTTTTTTATTAACAGCATATTTATATGAACGAGGTTTTGGTCCTAGCGCAATACCACCCTTTATCCATTGTGGTGCTCTAATACTTCCTTGTCTTGCTCTACCTGTTCCTTTTTGTCTCCATGGTTTTCTACCACCACCACGAACTTCTGCTCTTGTTTTTGTACTTTGTGTACCTTGACGTTGATTTGCTAGATAGTTTACTAATACACTATGTACAATAGCTTCATTTGGTTTAATTCCAAAAATACTATCTGCTAATTCTACATCACTTACTTTTTTTCCTTTTATATCATATACATCTATTTTAGGCATTATCGTTTCCTCCTTCCCTTCTAGTTAATAGCCTTTACAGCTGATTTTATTTTTAAAATTGCTCCTTTTGGTCCTGGAACACTACCTTTTACTAAAATTACATTTTTATCCATATCAACTCTTACAACATCTAAGTTTTGAATTGTAACAGTTTCTTTTCCCATGTGTCCTGGTAATTTTTTACCTTTAAATACTCTACCTGGTGTTGATGTTGATCCCATTGAACCTGGTCTTCTATGATACATTGATCCATGTCCCATTGGTCCTCTGTGTTGTCCATGTCTTTTGATAACACCTTGGAAACCTTTTCCTTTTGTTGTTCCTTGTACATCTATTTTTTCTCCAGCTTGGAAAATGTCTGCTTTTACTTCGTCTCCTACTTTATATCCTTCAATTGATTCTAATCTGAATTCTCTTAAATGTTTTTTTGGTGTTAATCCTGCTTTTGTAAAATGTCCTTTTCTTGGTTTGTTGATATGTTTATCTTTTATTTCTCCATATCCTAATTGAATACTATTGTATCCGTCTGTTTCTACTGTTTTTACTTGTGCTACAATGTTTGGTGTAGCTTCAATAACTGTTACTGGAATAACGTTTCCTTTTTCATCAAAGATTTGTGTCATTCCTAGTTTTTTACCAATCATTCCTTTTTTCATGTTTTCCTCCTAACTATTGGCTGATATTTTATTTTTGCATTTTTTCAAATGTAATATCAGCTTGGTTTACTTACTGTAAGTAAGACTCGTGCTTCGTTGTCACTCGCTCTCGTTAACTTACAACTTAATTTCTATGTCAACACCAGCTGGTAGTTCTAACTTCATTAGACTGTCTACTGTTTTTTGTGTTGGGTATAGAATGTCTATTACTCTTTTATGTGTTCTCATTTCAAATTGCTCTCTTGAATCTTTGTATTTGTGTGGAGAACGTAAAATAGTAACTATTTCTTTTTGTGTTGGTAATGGAATAGGACCTGATACCTTTGCTCCTGTTTTTTTAGCAGTATCTACTATTTTTTCAGCAGACTGATCTAAAACTACATGATCATAAGCTTTTAGTCTTATTCTAATTTTTTCACTTGTTACAACTGTTGCTTTTGCCATTGTAATTTTCCCTCCTTTTATAATTTTTTATTTCTGGGTTTTCCCCTTGTAGCTTTTATTTGCTACTAAAATTACCGTGGCAAGTTAAAACGCACTCTGGTGTTTTGTATGTCCCATTTATAAATTCCCCGTTCTTTGCATGATAAACTGGGGATAAGTGCTTTTTTCTTACCGCCTGGTCTTTGCCATGACATACTCCACTGAAGTTCCCTCCATTCCCTATTTTCAAGAAATGTAGCCACATTCAGCTTCAACGCTTCATTCATGCTTATCTATTATACAACGCTTTTTCCTTGATGTCAATGCTTTTTTTGGATTTTTTTCATAATATTTGGAAAAAAATTTTACTTTTCGTATTTTTTATGGTATAATGCTAAAAAAAGTAAGGAGTGTATTAGAATGTCAAATTCAGATAATACTGCTACCTTGGCTGAAAATAAAGTGTTGATTTTATATTTGCTAGACCTACTTCCTAGTGGAATTATTGAAAATGGCCTATATAAAATTGTCACTTCTGTAAATGGTGTAAATTATTTTTATTTCAAACAAGTTCTAACAGATTTAATTGAAACCAAGTTAGTAGGATTGATTACAAAAGATGAAGAATCAGAAAAAATTGTCAAAATCACATCTGAAGGAAAGAATGCATTATCTCTTACAAAAGACGTACTACCAGGTATTGTAAAATTAAAAGCTGATAATCTTTTCAAAAAGGAATTATCTTCAATTACAAACGAAACCTCCGTTACAGCAGAATTTATTCCTAAAAATGAAAATGATTATACAATTAAATGTAAAATCGTAGAAAACAATGAAACAATTTTTGAAGTAAAAACTGTGGCAGGCTCTCGTGACAGAGCAAAGAGGATTGTTGATAATTGGAACAAAAATGCTGCAAAAATTTATCCTGAAATATTGGATATTTTACTAAAAAGCGAATAAAAAAATACCAAATAAATTTGGTATTTTTATTTTTTGGTACCATTGACGTAGATATTTACAACTTTTATAAAAAATTTGCTTTGTTCGCTTGTATTTTATCTAACAATATTGTATAGTAATTGTCATAGGAAATGAACATAGTAGTAGATATGTGTTGCCACTACACTTGATAACTTTTGTTATCAGAAAGTGAGGTGGTGTTTATGAGTTTTATACTGTTTTTAATCTGTACCTTAATGGTATCATCAACAATAAACGTAGCCTTATTGACGATATTATACATAAAATATATAAATTCAATAATAAATAAGGAATAAAATAACAACACATTCCACTATGCCAATATTGCGAATGTGTTGTTATACTCTTATGTAGTGGTAACCGCATTCACTGCGGTTATTCATTTCCTATATTTATTATACTTAAGATTTTAATAAAAGTCAAGCAATTAAGTGCTTTTTATATTTACCATAAAATATTCATCAGTTATAATAATAGTTTGCACATTATAATTAAATTTTAATTCATTAAAAACATATCCATATATTCTTCTATTGTATATGTTTTGTCACTATTAGGTAATGTAACATAAGAATATGTTTCGTAAGTTTGTTCACCATATCCTCCATGAAATCCAGCAATATATTTATCCAGAATTTTATTACTATTTTTAAATTTTAAAAAAATTAAAATTGAAAAAATTAATAAAAGTACTATTATCATCATTATAATTGCTACTTTCTTTTTCATAAAAATACCTCTTTTAATCTTACAAGTTCTAACTAACCCCCTATGAGTTTTGACAAACAGTACAAAACTCGGAAGATGATGTGGTACATACTGAAAATAAAACTAAAAAATACCATCCTTTTTCAGAATGATATTTATACTTGTTTGTTCTATTAGTTCAAACAGATACGTCCTTGGTAGCGAAGGGGAGATTCGAACTCTCGACACCACGGGTATGAACCGTGTGCTCTAGCCAACTGAGCTACTTCGCCATATTAATTTGACGCTATTTATTATACATGGAGTTTACACATTTGTCAAGAAAAATATGCAAGATTTTTAAAAAAAACGAAACTAAGATTTTCTAAGCAATAAATTGCTTAGAAAATCTTGTACTATCTTTCCATTTCTTGTCCTTGCTCTTCCTCTTCTCTTCCTATTTCATTTTCTGACTCAATATTTTTTACCGTTCTGGATTTTTTTATTTTTGGTGATTTTTGAGATTTTTCAAATTTTTCTATACGATATTTTTCTGTTAAATGTTGTACCCTTTTATCTGATTCTTTCAATTCTTCAAGTTCCTCAACTCCAATTTTTCTTCCTGGCTTTACATCATCTAGTGTTTCAAACGAATGTCCAGATGATTCTTCAGCATTAAAGCCAAAAAGCAGTTGAAGAAATTCTTTAATACTTCCGTTTTTTACTACTCCTACTTTACTCATATATATCTCTCCTATTTATTTTTATAAAATAACTATATACAGTATAGCACAAAATCCGCAAAAAATCAAGTTTTATTAACTAAAGAAAAGGTATATTGATATAATTTGTATTTAACACTAAATTTTGCTTGATCAATTAATTCCATTCCACCATACATTTCATTTGCTTTTTCATATAATTCATAATCTCCCGCATTTATAAACCAAATTCTACCTTTATAATCCTTTAAAAAATCTAAATCATAAACTGTTTCCATATTAGGGCCATACGCCTTATATGCCTCTTCTACATGCCACTGCTGTGCATCGTAAAAATATTGCATATATTCTGGGAAATAAGCAGACACAACAAAAGCACTAAGATCATTTTCATAAATAAAAATATCCCCTTGTTGTATATTTTGTTTTATATATGTAAATGGCTGTTGATTTGATTTATCATAATTTATAAATGCTAGATTAATATTCATATATGTAGAAAGTATAATTGTTAAAATAATTATGCAAATATTCCCTATTTTGTTTCCAACTTTTGCCATAAGATAACTAAGAACAAATATGAACAGTCCTGTAATTACTAAAAAATATCTAGCATAAACTATTGGCCTATTCATAATATTAGAAACTACAACTGCTCCAATTATTACACAAACATACGTAATTACTGACCAAATTACTGGCTTTAAGCAAACTTTATTTTCACTTTTTCTATTTCTTATTAAGATATATATTAAATATACAGAAAATACAATTCCATAAATTCCTGCAATCCAAGGACTAATACATTGATCATCACCCAGAATACCTGTAAACTGGAATAAAAATATTTCCACTAATGTTCTAGGAAATTCAAATTCAATCCAAAAACCTTTTGAAACTTGTGACATCTGTAATAATAGAAACATTATCCATGGTATATATAGCACTACTTGAATTATTGCTTGTACAATAAATATTTTTAAATCTAAAATAAATTTCTTTTCTTGAACTGCTTTTTTTACAATCCATATAAATAACAATAAATTTATAATTCCTGCAGACATCAATCCATAATAATGTGTATATGCTGAAATCAAACTAAAAATTGCAAATATTATCCAATTTTTTATTGTTGATTTTCCAGTATAAATTCGATAAGCATAAATTGCCATAATCGTAACAAATAACATTCCCCAACCATACATACGTATTTCACTAGCATACATAATATTAACCGGAAGAATAAACACTAATAATGAAAATATTGCTCCTACTTTCTCTCCAAAGTCTTTTCTAATATGTGTTAATCCTAAAATTCCTAATATTGCAATTGATATTACAGATAGCAAACGATAACACAAAATATTATTTCCAAAAATCATTGATACTATTTTTAGCATCCAATAATAAAAAGGTGGATGAACATCATGTCCTGTAATAGACCATATTTCTTGAAATGTATGGTTATTTGATAATGCTGCTGAATAGCTTTCATCAAACCACATATTTGCATGAAATGCTGACAAACTAATAAATATAATTCCTATTATTATAATTAAAATATGTATATGTTTCAATTTTATTTTTTTCATATTTAATCATATTCCTCCCTAGAATATAAAAAAGACGTCCTATCTTTTCGGACGTCCTAAATTCATTACATATCTGCAATTTTAATATCTCTAACATGGTTAATTTTTTCCCATTGAAGTTTTCTTTTGAACAAACATTTAAAATTGATTAATAACCATGACCCCATAAATATTGGATAACATAGTAGTCCTTTTAACATTGGTTTAATTGGTCTTTTATCTAACCACATTACAAATATTCCTGTTGCAATTGGGAATAAAAATGTTGGAATAACATATCTTCCAATATTTAATATTAATTCTGCTTGTGTAATTCCATTTCCCATAAACATTAAGAAATTTGTTAACAATAATACAATTGATGCTATAAACATTGGTATACTTCCTATAATATATAAAAATCCGTCAACATTCATTATTGTTTTATTTTCTTTTACTGCTAATAATAATTTTTTAGTATATTCTTTAATACATTGAATATGCCCTACTGTCCATCTGCTTCTTTGTGACCAACTTTGTGCAAAACCTACTGGTTGCTCATCATATACAATTGCATCTGTTGCCCAACCAAGTCTTTTTCCTTTTATAATTCTTTGTAATGAAAATTCAATATCTTCTGTAAGTGTAACTGTTTTCCATCCATTTGGTTTTAAAATATCAAATTTTACCATAAATCCTGTTCCATTTAATAATGGTGATAACCCTATATTATATCTAGCTAAATGATAAAAACGGTGCATTGACCAATAGAAAATAGCATATCCTGCTGCAACCCAACTATCTGTTGGATTTTTAATATCTCTATATCCTTGAACTACTTCTTCACCTTGGCATAATTTTTTATTCATATTTTTGATAAAGTCCTCATGAACTATATTGTCTGCATCAAAAACAACAACTGCATCATAGTCTGCATCTTCTTTGATTTTTTGTTGTAAAAACCAGTCTAATGCATAACCTTTAGTTTGTTTTTCTTTATCAAATCTTTCATATACGATTGCTCCTGATTGTTTTGCAATTTTAGCTGTATTATCTGTACAATTATCTGCAATTACATATATATCAAATAAATCTCGATTATAATTCTGTTTTTTCAAACTTTCTATTAAATTAGCAATAACTTCTTGTTCATTATGTGCCGGTATAACTGCCATAAATTTATGATCTTTTTCTATTTTTAGTGGTTTATCTTTTAATTTTATTAGAGAACACACACTTATTAGTACTTGATATAACCAAAATATGGTTACAAGCCATACTAATCCTTCTCTAAGTATATATAGATATTCCATTTTATTACCTCTCTTTTTCAAAATTTTTTAATGTTTTTTCTTTACATATATATTTTGCTCCTTTTTTATTATACTATGTTTGGTAAATTTATGCAACTTTTTTTGGAAAATTTTAATATTTTTTTTTAATTTTGACTCTTTTTGATATTTATGCATATACTTAAAAATATAAGGAGGAAATTTTATGAAAGAAATTTATAAAGTTGCCATTGTAGGCAGTACTGGCATAGTTGGAAGAACTGTATTAAAAGTATTAGAAGAAAAACATTTTCCAAATTGTACATACACTCTTTTTTCTTCCAGCAAATCTGCCGGTTCAAAATTAGAATTTTTAGGTAAAGTATATACCGTATGTGAATTAAAAGAAAACTCTTTTGATAGTGGTTTTGATTATGCTATTTTTTGCGCAGGTGGAGAAGTTTCAAAAAAATTCGCTCCAATTGCTGCTTCAAAAGGTTGCGTCGTAATTGATAATAGTAGTGTTTTTCGTATGGATGAATCTGTTCCACTAGTTGTTCCTGAAGTAAATCCAGAAAAAATATTTGAAAATAATGGTATTATTGCTAATCCTAATTGCTCTACAATACAAGCTGTTGTACCTTTAAAACCTCTTGATGATAAATATACTATCAAAAGAATTGTATATTCAACATATCAAGCTGTTTCTGGTGCTGGTAGACAAGGAATTTTAGATTTAGAAAATGGAATTAAAGGTGAACCACCTAAAAAATTCCCCTACCCTATTTTTAATAATTGTTTACCCCATATTGATGTGTTTTTGGATGATGATTACACAAAAGAAGAACATAAAATGATAGATGAAACAAGAAAAATTTTAAATAAACCTAATTTAGCTGTTACTGCTACTACTGTACGAGTGCCAGTTAGGAATTGCCATTCTGAAAGTATCAATATTGAATTTGAAAAAGATTTTGATGTTTTTGATGTAAAACAACTTTTACAAACTTCCCCTGGAATTATTGTTGTTGATGATCCTTCTAAGCTATATTATCCTCTTGCAACTAAAGCTGATGGATATGACGATGTTTTAGTTGGTAGAATTAGGCGTGATTATAGTATAAAAAGTGGATTAAATTTATGGGTTGTAGCTGATAATTTGAGAAAAGGTGCTGCTTCTAATGCTGTTCAAATATTAGAAAAATTAATAAATCCTGTATAATTTCTATACAACAAAAAAAGAGCTTTCTTTAGTTAGAAAGTTCTTTTTGCCTACAACATTATTCAGCTGTTTCTTCTGTAGCCTCTGGAGCTTCTGGAGCTTCATAAGCTTCTAAAATAGCTTTTTGAATTTTTTCTCTTGTCTCTGGATTGATTGGATGAGCTATATCTTTGAATTCTCCGTTTGGAGTTTTTCTGCTTGGCATAGCTATGAATAATCCATTTTGACTTTCGATAACTTTGATATCGTGTACAGCGAATTCGTTATCGAATGTAACAGAAGCAACTGCTCTCATTCTGTTTTCAGAATTTACTTTTCTTAAACGTACGTCTGTTATTTGCATTTTGCGTGCACCGCCTTCCTTAAGTATAAATTTCGTACATAGTTATTATATGTACTATTTTATTATTCTATACATTTTTCAATTTTCCTTCTTTTTTTTACAATTTTTTTACATTTTTTATTCTTATCTATTATGTACCCTCTTTTTAGTTCAATGCATAAAATATAAGAAAGAAAATAATTTCTAAAAAAACTTGAATTTTACTATACAACGTTATATAATTTATTTGTTAATTTGTATCAACATAAAAGGGAGTGTGTTTAAAGTGCCACAAATCGAAAATTTAAAAAAATATAAAAAAGTACATATGATTGGAATCGGTGGTGTCAGTATGAGTGGAATCGCAGCAATATTACATAACTGGGGATTCCAAGTTACTGGTTCTGATTGGTCACAATCTGATACAACTGATAAATTGAATGAAATGGGCATTCCTGTCACAATAGGACATAATATTGAAGATGTAAAAAATTCAGATGTAGTAGTTTATTCTGCTGCTATTAAACAAGATGATCCAGAAATGCAAACAGCTCATGCTTATGGAATTCCTACTATTGAAAGAGCTAATTTTTTAGGTGATTTAACACGTTGTTTCAAAGATACCATCTGTATTTCTGGTACTCATGGAAAAACAACAACAACTTCTATGGTTTCACTTTGCTTTTTAGAAGCTTTATTAGATCCAAATATCCAAGTAGGTGCTTTTTTAAAACCTTTAAATGGAAATTATCGTGTTGGTAACAGCGAACACTTTATTATTGAAGCTTGTGAATATGTTGAAAGTTTTTTAAAATTTAGTCCTAAAGCTGAAATAATTTTGAATATTGACAATGATCATTTAGATTATTTTAAAACTTTTGAAAATATCAAAAATGCTTTTATAAAATATGTTAAACTTTTGCCTGATGATGGTGTATTAGTTATCAATGGAGATGATAAAAATTGCCAAGATATGATAAATTATACAAATGCAAAATGCTATAAATATAGTATAACCCAAAAAGATGCTGATTTTTTTGCTGATAATATTACATTTGATTGTAATGGATTACCTACTTTTGATGTTTATAAAAATGGTGAATTTTATGAAAATATAAGTTTGTCTATCCCTGGAAAGCATAACGTTCTTAATTGCTTGGCATGTATTTCTTTATGTGACCATTATTCAATTGACAAATCTTATATAAAATCTGCTCTTTTGAAATTTACTGGTGCACATAGACGTTTTGAATTTAAAGGGAAGGTAAATGGTGCTAGTGTTTATGATGATTATGGTCATCATCCTACAGAAATTTTAGCTACAGCTAATTGCCTAAATAACAAAAAATATAATGAGTCTTGGGTTGTTTTCCAACCACATACATATAGTAGAACTAAAAATCTTTTAGATGATTTTGCAAATGCTTTAATGCATTTTAATCATATCATTTTATTAGATATTTATGCGGCAAGAGAAGTTAATCAATATAATATTAGTTCAAAAGATTTAGCTGATAAGATTATTTCTTTAGGTAAAGATGCTACTTATCTTCCTAATTTCGATATATGTGTTTCTTATTTAAAAAATCATGTCGCTGAAAATGATATTATTTTGACTCTAGGCGCTGGCACTGTTACAGAAATTGGGCCTTTACTAGTAGAAAAATAAAATATAAAAAAACGAGAATGTCCCTTTCTTCTCGTTTCTTTTTAATTTATAACTTCTTGATTAAGTTGTGCTACTGCATATTTAATCTTTTGTTGATAAACTTCTAATCTTGACAGTCTCATTCCATGAGATTTGTAATTTTTGATATTTTCATTATAATGGTTATTTAATGTCCTTTTTATCTTAAATTCGTGACTTTCAACTGCATTTACAATTGCTCTTAATTCATTTGAGATGTCTTGAGTGAATTTTTTGAATTTTTCGTCTATTATTATATGTGTTTCTATAAATTTAGCTTCAACTTCAGCAAATCTTTGATCCATAACTTTATAAAGTGTTTCGAATTTTTCATCGACTTCAGCAAATCTTTGATCCATAACTTTATAAAGTGTTTCGAATTTTTCATCGACTTCAGCAAATCTTTTATCAACTTCAGCAAATTTTTGTGTAAACTTTTCTTCTATATCTGTCAGTTTTTTATCAAGTTCAGTCACTTTTCCATTAATGCCGTTAAGCTGTTCTAAAATCAATTTTAAAGTCTCCTGCATTTTTTCACCTCCTATCTTTCAATTTTATAAATTAGGATTGCTCCCCTATACAACTCTACTATGTGTCCCCCATTATAATATAAGAAAATACATAAGTCAATAAAATTCACAAAAAATTTACTTTCGCAAAAAAATAAATCAAACAGTTCTTGTATTAACTACTTGATTTATATAATTGTTCAATCATAATATCGCCAAAAACAGCATATCCTTCTAAAGGTTGATTTACCAATACATGTGTTACCGCTCCAATAAATTTTCCATTTTGAATAATCGGACATCCACTCATTCCTTGAATAATACCACCTGTTTTTTCAATTAATCGGTTATCTGTTACTTTAATTTTCATACTTTTATTATCATAATTATTTTCCTTAAAGATTTTTTCGATTTCAATTTCATATTTTTCAATTTTTCCATTTTCCAAACTAGCTAAAATCTCTGCTTTTCCAAGTGAAATTTCACTGCGTAATGCAACATCCATTTGACTTGATTTATTTAATTGCAGACTTGACAAATCTTCTACTTTTCCATAAATTCCAAAATTTGTATTTTTTGTGATTTTTCCAATTGACTTTTGATTTTCCAAAGTTCCTTGTATTCTACCAGGATTCCCTTTTTCTCCTTTATCAATCTCTAAAATATCTGTAGTTACAAATTCTCCTGAAGAAATATTAATTAATTGTTCTGTATCAATGTCTAAAATACCATGACCTAATGCTGCAAATTCACCTGTATTGGGCTCATAAAAAGTTACTGTACCAACACCTGCAGCACTATCTCTTACCCAAAGTCCCAACTTATATTCAGCTACACCTGTTTTAATAGGTGTTATATTACATTCTAAGGTTTCATCTTTATGAATATATTGCAATTTTACATTTTTTCCATTTGAATGATTTACTTGTTCAATTAATTCATCTGTTGTGGTAATTTGTTTTTCATTAACTGATATAATAGTGTCTCCTTCTTCAATTTGCGTTTTTTCATATGGTTTATATATTTTATTATCTTCCCCTTGTATTTCTGACATTCCAACAACTAAAACACCACTTGTATATAATTTAGCACCTGCTACACTCCCTACTGGAATTACTTTTGTTCTAGGTAATATATCAACATTAACTTTTTTCAAGCAAATTGTATCTAATAAATTCAATTCTAATTTTGCAACTCCTACCTTTTTTGTAACAGCATCACCTTGATTTGAAGAAACAGCCACCATTTGTTCATCTTCCTTTTGGTTTATATGCATTCCGAGCAATGTAGGAAATTTAATATTCTCTCCTTGAAATAATGTAATATGTTCTGGTATTGCATCAATAACTAATATATATATCCATAAAATAAGCAAAATAAAAATAGGTATTGCCATTTTTATAAACCTTTTCATACCATCACCATTATTAGTATTCCTGTTTTATAAAATTTCATACCTATTTATTTTTTTAATATGCATTTTCTACACGATATAATCCATATCGTTCACGCGCAAGTGCTGTGTAATAAATTTTTGCAAGATCAGCATTTTCAGCAAGTATATCTTGTACATCACGGTCTTGCATACCATCTTGTGATACAATACTATGATAACAACCTAATGCTTCTCTTGGATAATAATTTCCACTTTTAACAACTGTTTCGTCACCTTCACCTATTTCATAATCAATTGATTTTTTTTCATAGTCTGTATTAAAATATCCTCGTGCACCTGCTAAAGATACAATTGCTAAATCTTTATCTTTTATGTTATGATAATAACCATCTGCAGTTTCTATATAAATAGATTCATCTGCAACAAATTCTTCATTTTTATTATTTGTTATAATAGCATATCCATTATATATCTTTCCGCCAATTCCTAGTCCTTGTAGAAAACTAATCATTGAAACATTTTTAGTTATCTTATCCCAGTCTGTTCCTCTTAATTTTGGCATTTCAAATACTGTTGTAGAACCTGACACATTATTAAAATTAGAAATTGCAACAGACAAGTTTTTTTCAATACAATATTTAATAACATCAATTCTATGTGAATTAAAGTTTGAATCATTATCTTCTATTTGGGTGCTATTTAAACCATTATCTAATTCTTCAAATATTTTATATCCTGCATTGTCCCATGATATATGATTCCCATTCTCGTCAACAGCATCTGTAGTCCTCAAATCCCTTAATGCACTACCCAATATATATTGCTTCAATTGATAAGATTGTTTATAATATTCTTGTGCATTAGTATTATTAACTATTTCATTTACACCTTCACCCACTTTTACAGGTAATGATGAAGGTGATCTTTTTTGCAATTTTCCATTTGATATTCTGTAGTAATCGTCCCCAACTTTATAATACTTAACTCCGGTTATCTTACGGCATGGAACAATTTTTGATTCTGCCCCGCTAGAACCACCTATAATTATTTGTTCCTTAATAACGTCGTTTTCTCCATCTATTTTTATGTTCCTATATTTAACATCAGATGTTGCATCTGCACTAGATAATAAATATCCTTTTAAATCAACAGTATTCGAACCAACTTGTCCTCTAATTGTTACATAACTATCTAGAGAATATGTTATAACAACATCTGTGGTACCACTAACATAACGGCAACTATAATATACATATGGCTTTAAATCAAATATAAGTCCATTTTCGTCATTTTTTTCATTATCTTCTGTATTATGATAAGGAGAATAAATATAATATCCATCATACATCCCATATACCAATGCCGGAACATGGTTTTGTAAGTCTTGTTGGTCATATCCATTCATTCCGAAATTAGTTTGCAATGAATTATAAAAAGAATTAACTGATGCTTGAATATCTCTTATTTTAGAATCTGATAAATCTGATGTACTGCTATTTATTGTATTTAATTGAAAAGCTTTGATAGCATCATATGTTGCATTATATAATTTTGTATCATATGAAATTTGCAAATCAAGTGTATTTACTCTTGATGAGATATATGATGATAAAATTAATGTCATTGGTAAAACAATGATTATAAATATTATTGCTAAATGTTGTATTTTCATAATATCTTTCCTTTGTTTATATATTTTAATAGCCTGTAATTCATTGAATTACAAGCTATCTTTATATGTTCTTTAAAATCCAGTAACTGTTACTATTCCACCATCTTCAGCTGCTATTGTATATGTATTATTTCCTATAACAGTATAGAAAAAGTTTTTCAACTGTTGTGCTAATGTTAGACTAATATTTTTTACTTTTACAGATATAATATCCCCTTCTTTAAGCGGATATGTTTGTGGAGTACCAGTTTCTGGTGCAATTACATTCAAGACTTGTGCCGTAAATACAGCATAATATTCGTTTTCTCCTATTTTTTCTCTTTCTACTTGTACTGTTTTCTTACCAGGATTTTCATCTAAAACCTTTACTTCAATCTCCACATCATAAGTATTTCCAGTAGATAAAATAACTTGCATAAATTGGTTATAATCATCTGGTGTTATTTTTCCTGTTGTTCTCATTTTATTAACAAATTCTGTTGTTGCCGTTTTTACAGACATTTGAGTAACATCATCTGTACGATCTGCCATTGTCATTAGTGGAAAGATAAACATCAATAAAGCTGCTAACATGAACGCAACTATCATTATGAAACTATCTCCAATTTCTCCACGTTCTGAAGAAAATTTCGACTTTAATTTTGTAGCAACAGGCTTTATATTATTTTCCATTTCCTCTTCCTCCTTTACTATCATTATTCAACAGTATATGTTATAACTCTTATATCTTCATCCATAGCATCATTGCCTGTTTTAACAGTATACATACCAGAACTTTCTGTTATCTTTTTACCCATTAATCTATTATACAAAGAACGACTCGGCAATTTCGTTAAATCAATATCATCACTATACCAATCAATATATTGTTGCCTTTCCGAAGTAGATAATGAGCTTATTCCATAAAGTAATACTTTAAAGAATAGTCTTTTACCTTCCACTCCTCCTTGTAATACATTATCTGATACACGATCTATACCATCTTGCCTGTCATGTACATTTAAGTAAAAAATAGGTGTATCATTTGTACCAGCTGAAGATGTCTTTTTTACATAAAGAGGTGTATCTTCTGTACCATCTTTAAAATCAAAATAAATTTCATATGATTCATTATATACTCTCATAATTGTTGGAATAACTGTTTCCAAACCAACTTGCCTCGTAGTACCTGTTGCCTCATAATAATAGTCTCCTTGAATATATGTAGTTTCTCTATCTATATAATCCATCGCAGAATCGGCTACTGCTCTAACCTGTCCAAAAGATGCAATTGCTATACTTAAAGCAATAACAAATAGTAAAACAGAGCCAGCCATAATTAAAGCCTCAGAAACATTTTCCATCTCTCAGAACACCTCTCAATAATAAGTTTAGCATTCTTAATAAACTACGCTAAGAAATTTTACTCTTCAACAGTAATCACATTAATTCTACCATCGTCCCCATTAGTCGAAGTTACTTTATAACGCTTATTATTTACAATTAAGTCAGATTTAATATCAGAAGCTTTATTTGAAGCAGCGGTCATTTCAGGAGTTTTCAAACTCACTGTCACACCCATAGCCTGGTTACCTGAGTCAGCATTTGTTGCTAAGACATCTTGAACTAAAGCTCTTATTTGTGTTCCCGGTATGCTCTGCCCTATATATTTAGAAAATTTTGTATTAAATGTTGATATTTGTGCTTCTGTCATTCCACTTCCTGATACAACATCTTGTGCTTGTGTAAAAATCATGATTCCTAATGAAATCAACAAAATTGATAATAAAATTGCTCCTGCAATAATTAATGCTTTTGATGCATTCTCCATAATGAATTCCTCCTTCGTTTTTTTATTTATATAATAAAACTTAATAACTAAATTGTGATTTGCTCAAATAATAAGCTTTTTACTTTTTTGGTTTCTGGATGATATTGAATATCAACACATTCAAATTGTATCATATTATAATATTCTACAAAATTTTGTATACCTCCACCTGCAAATTTCTCCATAGGATATATAGTATCATTATCAATCATTTTTATATTTATTTTTATTGAATTTGTATTGTTTTCAATATATTCATTTTTATCATCCAATTCAATATAATTTCTATCATTATTATCCATTGCCTTATTTATAATAGTTGCTACTTCTGCACCATAAACCTTTTTTTGATAATATTCTTCAAATAATTGATTTTCTTGATTTGCAATGCGACTATTAGATTTATTTATTATATATATATATCCTACACTACAAACCACTATAATTGTAATAATTAAAAAAATGATAAATTTTTTCATGCTACTCCTTTTTTATTATAACATCATGAATTATTTTTTTCAAGTTTTTTTCTACATTTTATTACTTTTAATGATTAATTTTTTACAAAATTAATCACACTAACTCTTCCATTAAGCATATTTATTCCACTACAAGTATAATGGGGAAGTTCTTGATTTGGATCACTTTCTATAAAAGCTATATCATCCTTTAACCAACCATCCAAAACGCTATTTGGTTTATTCTGCAAATTTGTACCATCTGTCAATCCACTTCCTGTAACATTAACTGTAATCCTACGATTATCAGTTATATCTACATATTTGCCATTATTTTCCTTTACTTGATTTACAACTGTTATTATATCATAAATTGTCAAATCATTACGTCCTTGATACACTGTATAAGTGGTATTAAATTGGGCAAGTTGCTGTTCAGCATTCCTTTGCTCTACCTCTCTCGCATTCTGCCCAAATGTTACAAACAAATACACTCCTAAACTAACAACTAAAATACCTATCAATACACTTCCTGCAATTAGTAAAGCTTTTGATGCACTTTCCATATTTCACTCCTATTATTCTACAAATTCAAAATCCATCTTTGTAACTTGTCCATTATCTGCATAGAGAATTTCACCTATATTCCTAAATTTTGATGTTTTAAAATTAGCATACTCTCCATGTCTATCTATAGCTGAAAAATTATGAGCATTAAATTGTTGTTCTAATTCAGGTAAATTTTTCCCTATAACTTGCTTGATTGTTCTTCCTGTTGACTTATCTCTTTGTCTTTCACTATCATTACTTCCTTGTGGGTTATAATAGCTTTTTAAACTTTCCATATTAGAAGTTAACATACTCAAAGCATTCAGACCATACATACTTTCAAGATCCCTTTGGCCATTTATAATCTGCATTAACTCATCATTACCTGTTGTTATTGTAAATGTTCTATTATCATTATTACCAAATAAAAAAGTTTTACCACTATTTCCATATTTTTCATTAAATCCATGCACACTAACCTTAATAGTAATAGTTTGTGAATAGTCAATTTCTCCTGCTCCTATTTCTTTTCTATTATAGCTTACAACTCGATTAAGTAATGTTATTAACTCTGTTCCTTTTAAATTTGGTTTTGCATATTGTACAAATTGCGCATTAAACTGTGATAACTGATTGCTTTTCTCAAGATTAGAAGAAGATGACTGATATTCTGACATCTGATTAAATGCCAAAACTAGCACTGATACTACTAATATTCCAATCAAAACTCCACCTGCAATCAATAACGCCTTTGATGCATTTTCCATATATTAAAATCATTCCTTTCTAAAAGTTACTTGATGACATAGAAGAGAAAGATGTTGACATACTCGTTAAACCAATAAATACTAATGGTACAATTAAATACCCAACAAACATACAAATCATAGGTGCAAAGCCAATACCTTTTCCTATCATACCTTTACGCTTAATTAATCTCTCATTTGACTCTTTTCTTTTCTCCCTATAATAGTCTCTTTCTGAATCCAATTCATCAAATGCATCTCTAATTGGTATTTTTTCAACAGCTGCTTGTAAGCTCTCTACTATTCTAATTAAAGGCTCATATGTAATATCATTTTTCAAACCTTCTAATGATTCCCATGGACCTGCTTCATAGTTATTTACACATCTAGTAATTGGATCATAAAAAATATTAGAATATCTTTCTAACCATTCCAAAATAATTTCAACATTAACCCTTTCAATACGCATTAACATCAAAATAATAGTTTGGAACTGCATAACTTCGTCTTCCATTTCTAATTCACGCATTTTTTGTTGGAAATATAATATCCAAATAGGTGCCATATACCCTACAATCGCAAATACAAATGCTAGTAAAAATTCAAACCATTGCATGTATTCTGAATTAACTGTCTTTAATTTACCCTCTATTCTTTCTGCTGCAATTTTAATCTCATCTGGTGTTGAATCTTTATAAAATTCTGATTTATTAAGTTGAGCTTGTATATCATCTACAGTTGTATCTAATTTTCCTCTAAACATATCCAAAAACACATTATCCTGTTCAGTTATTTCCATTGCCTGTTTTTCTTCTCTATCAGTCAATCCACCAATCAAATTGTATTCAACAGTCGGCTCTGTATACACATAGTCTATCGCCACACGGTGTAGTTGCATAAATAACACCAGAGATATCATAAATACCAAAACTGTTGCCACAAGTCTATTAATATATAGCCATTCCATTTTCAAATGTGATGCTGCATCCTTTAACAGTTTTTGTATTTTTCGATATTCTTTTGTTCCATCTTTTGGAATAAATAAATCAACAAATTTTTTTATTCCCTTTCTTTTGTATAATTTTTGTTGCCAAGGATTTTCTGTATTATGAGTATTACCATTAGTTGAACCATTATCCTTTATTTTTCTAACAAGTATATATGCAATAAAGGTTATAAGTAATATTAATATTTGCACAATTGTTCCCGGTTTTCCTACATACCAACTTTCCACAAATGAGAAATTAGATATTGCCCAATTCTTTAATGGTTCTAATAATACAATGGGTGCAATTGAAATAAATGATAAGCTTTGAAAAACATAATTCAATTTATCTCTTTTTAAAATTTCCAATTGCATCTCTTGTGTAATATTATCCACATTCTTTAAATATAAAGATGCACCATCTACCTTTCTGTCACCAAATTCTTTAGTTAAGTAAGATAATCCTGCAAATTCCTTTAAGTAACTATTTGGCGCAACATCATAATATTTTTCTAATTCTGTTTCTGGGTCATCAGAAATCAAAATTTCATATATTTTTTCACCTTGGCTAGAAATGTCCTTTTCGTCATCTTGTGAAACTTGATAAATTGCTTCTTCTACCATATTAAATTCATGATATGCATGACGTATTTCAGAAAAGAAATCAATTTGCTCTTTTAATAATCTATCATCTATTTTATCAACAGAACTATCAATCAGAGTATCTGTCATAAATAATTCAAATATCAATACTATAAACATTAATAAATAATTGGTCTTTGTCAAAATAATAGTTATTACAATAATCGGTAATAAAACTAGAAGTGCCTTTGTCAAAACACGTGAAGCATCTCGCCTTACATTATATTCATCATCAATGTTTATAATCTCTAATCTTCTTCTTAATTTTAATATGTACCTTTTTAAAAATGGTATTTTTACATATGTTATATACAACTTTTGGTATAAAATTTCACTTGAATATTTACTAGCTCTTGTTCCTTTTTGCAAATTTTGTATCTTTTTATATTCTGATTTTTGCATCTTTTTGGAGATAATATAATATGCCACTACAATTAAAGCAAATAATCCTCCTGTCACTCCCATTATGATAAACATCATATCTTTAGACACCTGTTTTCACCTCCATGCTTTATACCTTTGTTTTTCCTACTTTCTTTGTTTTTTTCCAATGTTTTTCAATAAATTTATCAAATTGTTCTCTATCTGTATCATCCATATTGTTACGCATTTCAGTAATATTAACATCAGTAATAGGATTTGTAATTATATACTCTCCATCCACATATTCTAAAACATTACGATATGCATATAACTGTTTATCTGTTGTTTTTGTAAAATAATGTGTTGCATTATCAAAAAACTTATCAAATTTTCCTTCCATTGTCTTTTCTTTTCTATGGTCAAATGTATATTCATTTTTATCTTCAATTGGAATACATTCAGTGATCCTTTCTACATAACGTTTTCCCCTAAAGTCCTTTTGTAAATGAATATCAAAGTTTAAAACTTGTACAACTTGCTCTTCTGCTGTCTTTTCTGATTTAAATACACCTGTTCTTAACATTGAGTTTCTTAATGCTGTTACTAAGTTTGGAAATGTTTTCGCATGGTGTGTAAACAAGGTAAACTTAGAAGCAACCTGTGCTGCTTGTATCATCCAAGATGCTACGGGATCTGTTGCAACCTCTCCGGATTATATTTACAGAACCATCTGTTTTCTTTTGAACATCCAGACCTTCTTGTCCAGAAATTGTATCAGTTTCACGGAAAGTTAAAATATTTCTTGTTGGGTATATTTTTCTTAAGTGCAACTCAAATGCAGTTTCTTGAACTCTTATGTTCATTGTCTCATAAATATTTTCAATCATACCCATAAGCATTGTTGTTTTACCACAACCTTGCTCTCCTGTGATTGATATAATTCTAGCACCTTTTACTAAATATTTTAATAATTCTATTGAATCTTCACATCCTGGTTCACCTTTAAACCATTGTTCTAGAGTAGAACGTTTAACATCAAATTTTCTTACAAAAAATGCCCATGTTTCTGAAAAACTTGGTCTTACAACAACAACACGAGAGCCATCTTTCATTTCATTGATTTTGTAACCATTTGTATCTGACAACTGTCCTGGGTTGTTATATTTATATATATTTTGACATACTCTTTTCAATTCTGCTTCCGTTCCAAATGATAAAAATGCTAAACGAATAGATTTACCCTGGAAAAATATCCAGATACTATCACAAGCTCTTGGTACTTTGTGCTCTGCGACTTGATTTACATAATCTCCTCCTGCTGTCTGTGCTACTTGACTCAAAAAACTTTCTGGTAAACCTGATACCCCTCCAGATATACCATCAATATTCATATCTCTTACTTCATCAATAGAGCTGTATCCTTTGTAATGTTGATAAATACGTTGCACAACAATAGATAACTTATCCTTAAAATCTAATTCCACATTTTCTTTTTCATAAATATCTTGTATCTCTTGTGGTGTTATAACATATGATGGTTTTGATTCTCCTTCAATATACTTCAATTCTGCCAAATTATATTTTTTTATCATTTCTGTTAGTGCTTCATATCCAAAATCCTTTTTATATAAATAAATTAAAATGTCAAATTTATCTTGCGCTGTTAATAGTGATGGTGCATCAAATGGTATTGCTTTTGAGATATTAGTTTCGTCAACACCATATTCTGTTGAAAGCAAATCATATATCAATTCTTTTACATATTTTTTATCATTTACATCTCCATATGTACAACCTTTTAAGGCTTTTTTCAATTCATATTTTTTATTTTTTCTTCTTTTTAACTCTTCTTCTGAAAGACCAATATCATAAAGATTTACTTTTGTAATTTCATCTAATCTTTTTTTTACAAAATTTTTCATTGCATTTAATGTATATGTTTGGTCATCCACATCAAGAGCATTATCTGCATCTGCTGTCTTTTGCTTTTTTATATACTGATAAATAGCTACTCCAAAGATAACAATAACAACAATAGATAATAAGATATTGGTAATTGTCATTTGTTTTGCTCCCTTCTATATGATATTTGCTTGTATTTCCTGTAATCTATAAATGATATTTTCTGTAGCTCTCCTTACTTCTTGTATGAAAAATGCATTTCTATCTTCTTGGTCATTAAACTTTTTAAATCTTAAAAACAAGTCTGGCACTGCTGCTTCTTCCGCTGCTTCAAAAAACAATGTATTATATGGTATCGTTAAAACTTGATTTTTTTCTTTTAAATATCTTGATATGTTTTTTGAATTAAATTTTGAAAATTTATCATATCTTCCAATTAGCAATAATGTCTTAGGTGATAATAATAATGGATTTTCTTCTTTTGTTTTCAAAAATGTTTTTATATTAGTAAATCTTTGACTTAAGTTTAAAACAACAACATCAGATTGCTTTATAATTGTTTCTCTTGCCTCTGGTGATACATTGAAGTCTAAATCTACAAATACACGGTCATAATAATGACTCGCTGCTTCAACAACACTAGGATATAAAGATGCTAATCTTTTGTTTTCATCTCTCATTGCATCTGTGTCATAGCGTGCTTCTTCATTTCCAAGTAATATTTCTAACCTTTCTTTAAATACAACTTTTGTATAATTTGTAATAATCTCTGGTGTTATTTTATTACTTCTATACATTTTTCCTAGACCCTTAATACCATTCTCAGTATCTAATGATTTTGCATTTGGTCCAAAAATACCTAAATTCATTTTTCTTTTTTTGTCTTCTTCTTGAAAGAAACAGTTAGATAATTTATCTCTTTTGTCTGTTGTTGAAATAACTAATATTCTATTGTTATGTTCAATCGCCATATTTGTAGCAATTGCAGCTAAAGACATTGTTTTTCCTGTTTCTACATTTTCATGATTGACAAATGTTATTACTGACATAGCTATACTCCTTTTTCAATGGTTTTAATTGCTTTTCTAATTGCACTATCACTTATGCCATCTACTAACTCATGTACAATAGAAATTAAGCCTTCTTTATATTGCATACTTAACTTTTTTAACTTTATTTTTTCTACTCTTTGATTTTCCATTAAAACTGTTAAATCTCCATTCTCTATTGGAAAATACACTTTATATTCACTCCATACAACTTTCGCATCTAGTGATAAAAAATTCAGATATTCTTCCTCTTCGTTTAACAATTCTTTAGAAAATAATACTTTTATTAAATTTAGTGGTTCTTTCAGTTCTCCTAAAATTTCAAGCCCCTTTTTTAGTGAATACACATCAAATGCTGTAACAAAGAAATTTTTCTTTGCAGTTTCTAACGCAAACTCTTGTATTCTTTGAGTTGTATCTGCATCTATCAATATTATATCATATGGTAATTCTTCTGAAATCCCAAGATACTGCTTTATTTGTTCCATCTTAATAAATCCTACTGCTACATCGATGTCTTCAAAACTTGTTACATAAGATGTTGAAGGACTTATGTATGGTACTGTATATTTAGCTTTTTGGTTTACAGTTGAATCAACCATAAGCACTCTTTTCCCTAAAGTCGTTAATATTTTTGATACATTTAATAATAAATCTGTTTTATCATATACCCCTATAAAGCCTATTATCTCCATTTTTTCCCTTCTTTCACATTTTATTGTGCTGTCGTATTTGTTGTACCTGACGTTGTTGACGTACTTGTTGTAGTTGTTCCAACTGTACCAGTTGATAAGCTATCTAAATATTTTTGCCTTTCTTCTTGTGTTTTTTGAATACTTTCTTGCATTTTTGTTTTTACATTATCATCTGCTTTTGTTAAATTATCTTCAATATTTTTATTGATTCTACTTCTTTGTGTTAAACTATAACGTTTCAATAATCCTTCAACTGCTTCCTTTATTGCATCACTTGGATTTTCTCGCAATTGCTGCACTACTTCTGCATTCACAGGATACGTAGGTATTGCAGCAGTTTGAAATCCAGGTTCTGTATATGTTGTAGCATACAATTTTGAGCCTTCTACTTTGAAAGCATCCATAATTGCACTACTCATTGACAATATTTCTTGTTCTGACAAATTTAGCCAAATTGTATTTTGTGAATCTACATTATCTACAATTGGAATTTCCACTTCTTTTTTAGACACAACAATATAATCTTCTCCTGAAGGCATACTAAGCCTTATATCTATGTAATCTCCTGTTTGTAACTGTGTTGGCAAAATAACCACATTATACTCTTGTTTTCTAATGTCATCTGATGTAGTATTATTACCCTTTGTAATTAATTCTCTTGTTAAAATAGTATTTGCTTGCATTGATACTTTTGCAAGTACTGGAGTTTTATTTAATTGAATATATTCTTTTTGTCCATTTTTTTCAATATAATAATTTATTTCACCATTTTCACCTGGTGTATCTTCCATTTTCAATTGTTCATTTTTAATATATAAAGTCGTTACTCCCTTTTCTACTTTTGAAGAAACAGCATTTCCTTCCTTATCTTGTAAGGAATAATTATTCAATGTTGCTACATCACCAATAGCATTATCAGGAATCATTGTTGTATATACTTTCTTAGATTGTAACATATCTGATGTAATAATTTGACCAGATTTCACATTTTGAGTTAATACACATACTGATGTTAATAATTTGTTATTTTCTTCTTCTTTATCGTGATAATTTTTTAATTGCAAAAATAAAAATGCTATAATAACTCCTGTTATAATCAACATTAAAAACATTCCTAATATAAATGAATTCCTTGCTTTTCTTTGCATTGGATTACTTGCCATGACAAAATTCCTCCTTTAAAATTCATGTATTTATATTTTTTGTCTCTATTTCAATTTTACTCTATAAACATTCAAAAATCAACAAATTTCTTTGTTGTTACAAAAAATTCATACTTTTGTAATATTATTGTAATATTATTGTTTTAAAAATGTCTCTTCTAAGCTATTTGCAACACCTTCATGGTCATTATCTTCTGTTACATATTTTGCAATCTTTTTTATTTCTAAATTGCTTTGTCCCATGCAAATTCCAAAGCCTGAATTTTGTATCATCATTTTGTCATTTATATTATCTCCAATACAAATTGTTTCTTCTGGTCTGACTTTTAAAATTGGTAAAAGTTCTTGTATTGCACGCCATTTATCTACTTGTTGAGACGAAATTTCTGTATAAAAATATTCAATTGGTATTTCTTCTGTTCCTTGCTTTATTGTTTTTCTTGACATATGTAAAACATCCAATACTTCAATACTTTTTATATTTCTCAATTTTCTTATTATTGCCTGAAATACAGATTGATTTTCATCACAAACTGTTATTTTTATACATTTTAATTCCTGTGATTCTTTTACATATTCTAAAATGTTATCAACAAGCGTAATATTTGTTCTTTTGTTTGGTTCTTTTTTTAAATTTTCTTTATAATAGTATAAAACATTATGTTTTAAATTTTGTGCAATTATTGTTTCTTCTGTATATATGTTATATGCAATATCATTTTCTTCACATATTTTTGCTATTTCAATTACTTTCATTTTTGGTATATATTGTTCATATATTATTTCTTCTTTTTGGATATCATAAATAATGGCACCATTTGCTGCAACAAAAAATCGATTTGAATTTATTTCTTTAGCTATAGTTTTTATTGAATCCATTGGTCTACCAGATGCAATCATTACATCAACACCTTTTTCTTGAACTTTTTTTATAATATTTTTTGTATGTTCTGTTACTTCTCCATATGGATTTAATAAAGTTCCATCTAAATCTACCATTACTAATTTATACATAAAAAACCTCTTTTCTTTTTTTTTATTACAAAAATGATTATATCTTTTCATTTTTTTCATGTCAAGTAAAAAAAATTTTCAAATAATTTCCTGTTTATTTTTTTATAAATTGCAAATCATACTATTAGATTATATTTGCAGGAGGTGAAATGAAATGGCAAACAATAGCAACAAAAAATTAGTTCCAGAAGCTATGTCAGCTTTAGATAAATTCAAATACGAAGTTGCTTCAGAAGTTGGTGTAACATTAAAAGACGGATACAACGGTGACCTTTCTTCTAGAGACGCTGGAAAAATCGGTGGTAACATGGTTAGAAAAATGATTCAACAAGTAGAAAGTCAAATGAAATAGTTTTTACCACTATAGTATTTATATAAATTATAGGTAGAAAATTAAATTTTGTTTTTGTTATATACATAATAAAGGCAGGATTTGATTTCCTGCCTTTTATTTTTAACTAAAGTTATGCTTCTGGTTCAACTAAACCATAATTTTTACCATCTTTTAATTTATGTATTGCATTTACTTTTCCAGTTTCTACATTAATAAAAACTAAAAAATTATGTGATGGTTGTTCTTGTAATTTTAACATTGCATCTTCTGGTAACATTGGTTTAATTTCATAATAAGATGTTTTAATTACTTCATTTGTAATTTCTCCATCTTGATTTGTTTGTACTTCCATATTACGGATAGAACCTTCTCTAATCATTTTCTCTTTTCTTGTTTTAGCTTTTCTTATTTGCCCTTCAATAATATCAATATCTTTATCTATTGATGCATATAAGTCTTTATCTTCTGTTACTGCTCTGAATTTTGCTCCATTTGTCACAACACAAATTTCTGCAATTTGCGCATTTTTTTCTGTTTTTAAAGTAACATCCGCTTCTGCATCTTCAAAATATTTTTCAACTCTATCTAATTTTTTCTCGACATAATCATTTAATGCCTCTGTTACCTTTAGTTCTTTTCCTGTTATTTTAATTTTCATAAAATCTCTCCTTCCTGCCCCTATTATATATGTTATTTCTATTTTTTTCAACATTTTTCAAAAAGTTTTAAAATAATTCTTCTAGCTTATATTCTTTTTCTAATTTTTGATTAAAATAAATTTTTGTTACCAATTTAAATTCCTCTAAAGATTCATCTTTTAATTCAAATGAAAATAGTTTTTTTGCTGGTGCAGTAGCTACATATTTAATTGCATTTTGTGTACTTTGAGATATTTGTATACTAGATTTGTCTTGCCTTCCACATGCTTCACACTTAAAACCATTATCTTTAATACTAAAAAAATTCAAATTTTCTTTTGTTTGACAATTTACACAAGATAGTATTTTAGGAGTAAATCCTAAAATACATAATAATCTCATTTTAAAAATTCCAAGAGTTAATTGCAAGTCCTTATCTGTTTCTGCAATTGTATACAATGTATTTAATAATAATTGTAAAATATTATAGCAATTTTCATTCTCTTCTGTCACATCTAATATAATTTTATCAATATGTATTGCATACTTTAGTTTTTCCAAATCTGTTCTAATTTTATAAAACATTTCAATAGTTTCGCAAGAATTTATATGATATGTATTTGTTCCTTTATACATTAAATATTCTCCAAAGCAAAACATTTGTGTACCAGCAAGGAGACTACTTTTGGGTTTTCTCGCTCCTTTTGCACTGCACGATATTTTCCCAAAATTTGGTGTTAACATTGTCAACATCTTATCGTAGTCTCCCATATTATTTTCAGATAATATAATTCCATTTACCTTTGTTGTAGCCATATATTTTACCTCTTACTATTATTGCAATTACTTTTCAACTCTAAAATTTGTAATCTTCTGTATATCTTGTATTTCTTCAATATTCGTACTTTGCTCCATATTTTGCTCTATATCTTCAATTTGTTTTAGTTCTAAAAAGGTATTTATATCACCTGTATGTTTAAAAGTTTCCCACGCTATCTTTTTTATCATGCTTATCATCTCCCTTTTTATCTTGCGCATTTTTAGTCTTTTTATTCTATTTCAATTTAAATTTGTCAACAATATTGGGATTATCTAGCCAATTTTCTCTTACTTTAACCCATGTTTTTAAATTAACTTTTAAACCGAAATTTTCTTCCATATCTATTCTTGCTAGTCTACCTATTTTTTTCAACATTTCACCATTTTTTCCAATGATAATTCCTTTATGGGATTCTCTCATACAATATATAGTTGCTTCAATATCATAAATATCTTGGTTTTGTTTGTTTTTACGCAAATTCATTTTTTCTACTTCAATATAAATCCCGTGTGGTACTTCATCTTGTAACAATTTTAAAGCTTTTTCACGAATTGTCTCTTCTGCAAGTTGTCTAACAGTTTGATCTGTATATTCCTCTATATCATAATATGCTGGTCCTGGTTTTAAGTGCTTTTCTATTTCATCTAAAATAACATCTTTATATTTTTCTTGTAAAGCTGAAATGGGAATAACTGCTTCAAAATGATATTGGGTACGATATTGCTCTATCAAATCCAATAGCTTTTCTTTCTTTACTAAGTCAATTTTGTTGATAATTAATATCGTTTTTTGGTTTGCTTCTTTGAGTTTTTCAATAATTCGACTATCTCCTTTTCCAATTTTTTCACTTGTTGCTTCAATTAAAAATAAAACAATATCCGCATCTTTCAAACTTGTGAAAGATGTTTCTACCATAGTTTCATTTAATTTATGTTTTGGTTTGTGAATTCCTGGTGTGTCTGTAAATATAATTTGTGAATTTTGTCTATTGACAATTCCTTTAATAGCTGTCCTTGTTGTCTGTACTTTATTTGCTATAGCAGCTACTTTTTCTCCAACTAATAAATTGATAAGTGTAGACTTCCCAACATTCGTTCTCCCAATTATTGTTACAAAACCTGATTTAAAGTCTGCCATATTTAATTTCCTTTCTTATATTATACACCAAAATCATGCTAAATTTGTAGAAATTACAAACTTTCAAAATTTTTTTAAAAAAAAGGGCGTCCCCAATTCCCAACTAGGGTTCCCTCTTCCTTCTTCTTATGCATATGCTTGACGTTTTCTAAAGCTAAGCAAGTTCGTAATTTGATTTTCTGCATTATCTGCTTTTTTCGTTTTTCTTGCTCTTTCTTGTTCAAGTTGTCTTTTTTGTTTTTCAGCAACTGATTGACAAATTGCCTTTTGATAAGCAAAGTGTGTATCTTGCGCTATTTTACTCCAATTATATTCATTTCTGACTTTACTCTTTGCTTTTTTTGCCATATCAGCACATAATTTATGATCATATAAAACTTCTAATATTGAATCTGCTATTGAATTTGGATTTCCACAATATGTTTTCATACCGTTTACTTTGTGTTCTACTATTTCATTTAGGCCTCCAATATCTGATACAACAACAGGATTTTCTGATAACATTGCCTCTAATGCCACTATTCCAAATGGTTCATATGTACTTGGAAATACTGCAACATCTGCTGCTTTATACATTTTTTGCACATTTTTACCTTGCATATATCCTGCAAAATATACTTTTTCTGAAATTCCCATAGAGTTTACTTGTTGTTTTAATTCTTCTAACATTCCGCCTTTTCCACAAATCACTAATTTTGCATCATGATATCCTTGCAATATTTTAGGCATCGCAGCTATTAAATGTTGAATACCTTTTTCATAAACTAATCTTCCCATAAATAATATAATTTTTTCATTGTCCATTGCAAATTGTCTTCTAAAGTTATAGTCTCTTTCAACTCCATTAAATAAAGTTATATTAACACCATTTGGTATAACATTAATTTTTTCATATGGCAAGCCAAATAATCTTTGTAACTCATTTTTCATATAATTGCTGTTTACAATTACTTCTGATGATTCATATGTCAACATCCATTCTGTATCATTAATGTATCTTTGTGTTTCATCATGTATTCCACTATTTCTACCTGCTTCTGTTGCATGTATTGTAGATACAATTGGTATTCCATATGAACTTTTTATTGTTTTTGCTGCATTTGCAACTAACCAATCATGTGCATGAATAACATCAAAATTTCCTTGTTCAGCAATCAATTCATTAACTTTTGCAACCATTGAAAAATTTAATTGCATAATCCAGTCAATAAAATTGTTTGGATTTATCATGTAATTATCTACTCTATATACCTTGACTCCTTTGTCATCTTCAAAATATGGTACATCACCATCTCTATATGTAACAACTGTTACTTCATGTCCATCCTTTAATAAGGTTCTGGATAAATCATATACAACTCGTGATATACCGCCTACTACTCTTGGTGGGTATTCCCATGTTAACATCAATATTTTCATTGATATACCCCTTTCTACATTTTCTTTCGTTTTTTTACATTTTCCTCTTGTACATTGTATACAATTTTTTTTATTTTGTAAATGGTTTTTTGGGAATTTTTACAAAAAAATTATAGCAAATTCTAACTTTCTTAAGACACAAAAAAAGAAGCTTATTTTGCTTCTTTTTATGCTTCTACTGGATATACACTTACCTGCTTTTTATTTCTACCTTTTCTTTCAAATTTAACATTTCCATCAATTAATGCGTATAAAGTATCATCACTGCCTTTACCTACATTAACACCTGGATGCACATTAGTTCCTCTTTGTCTAATTAAAATATTTCCAGCCAATACAAATTGTCCGTCTGCTCTTTTTACTCCAAGACGTTTTGACTCACTCTCTCTACCGTTATGGCTACTACCTTGCCCTTTTTTATGTGCCATGCTCTTTCACTCCCTTCAGTTTTTTATTTATTTATGTTTGTGCTTTTTTTGTTGTTTTTGTTTCTGATGCTGTTTTAGCTACTTCTTCTTTTTTAGTTTCTGTTTTTGATGTTGTAGCTGTTTTAATTGTTGTGATTTCCACTTTTGTATATGGTTGTCTATGTCCTTGTTTTCTTCTATAATTCTTTTTTGGTTTCATTTTGAAAACAATGATTTTTTTACCTTTACCATGTGAAATAACTTTTCCTTCAACTTTTGCACCTTTCACATATGGAGTTCCTACTTGTACTTTTCCTTCTTCTGATACAAAAATCACCTTATCAAAAGTAACTTTTTTACCTTCCTCTGCATCTAATTTTTCAAAAAATACAATATCTCCTTCTGCTACTTTGTATTGTTTTCCACAGCTTTCAATAATTGCGTACATTTTAAAATGCACCTCCCTTGTTTGTATACTCGCTAATCCTTAAATAAGGCAACTAATATAATATTAGTATTTAGGAACCTTGACTAAGCGGATTACAGTTTCTTATTCTATCATGTTTTTACATAATTGTCAATGCTTTTACTGTTTTTTTTCGGAATTTTATGATAATTCTTCCATTGCCTGCTTATATTGTTCTTCAGTTGGAGCCTTTCCATGCCATCCTACTTGGTTTTCCATGAAAGAAACTCCTTTTCCTTTAATTGTAGATGCAATAATACATGTAGGTTTCCCCTTTATATTTCTAGCAACTTCAAATCCTTTAATGATTTCTTCTATATCATGTCCATCTACTTTTATAACTTCAAATCCAAAACTTTTAAATTTTTCATCTATTGGATATGGACTCATTACTTCTTCAATTTCACCATCTATTTGTAATCTGTTATTATCAACAATAATACATAAATTATCTAAATGGTATTTATTAGCTGTCATTGCAGCTTCCCATACTTGTCCTTCTTCAATTTCACCATCACCTAATACACAATAAACACGATAAGTTTTATGGTCTAATTTACCTGCAAGAGCCATCCCATTTGCAGCAGATAAACCTTGACCTAAAGAACCTGTTGTCATGTCTACTCCAGGAATATGTTTTCTGTCTGGATGACCTTGTAAACGACTATCTATTTTACGAAAAGTTTTCAATTCTTCTACATCAAAAAAGCCACGATTTGCCAATGTAGCATATAGTGCTGGAGAGCAATGTCCTTTTGACAAAACAAATCTATCTCTTTCTTCCCAGTTTGGGTTTTTAGGATCTATATTCATTTCTTTAAAATATAAAACTGTTAAAATATCTGCAATAGAAAGTGAACCTCCTGGATGTCCTGATTGTGCTTGATATACCTCTTCTATAATTCCTTTTCTAATTTGTTTTGCCTTTTCTTCTAACATATCCATTTTATTGTTTTCCTTTCGTTATTCTTCCTCTATCTTTTGAAATTTTGTTACATCATTTATTTTTCCAGCAAAATATGGTTTATCTTTTCCATTTTCTATTAGGAAAATAGAAAATGTATTATCCAAAGAGAAGTCTCTTAATTCATTTTGTACTTCTATTTCAGTTATTTCAGGTATCTCCGCTTCACTCTCAGCATTTTCACCTTCTCCATCTAAGTCAAATTCAATTGTTTGTAATGCTTTTTCTATAATATATTTTTCATCCTCAGAAAATGAAAATGGCTTATTTTCTAATTGTCTAAATTCTGCTTTTTCCTTCAAAAACATTTTAGGAATTTTTAATTTCTCACCTTTTTCTAAATTTGAGCTTCCTTCATATGCCTCTTGTTTTGCTTGTATTCCTTCATAAATTTCTTTAAATGTCTTACCTTCTGGATTTTTGCATAAAATTATTCCATCTTCTTGTTTAGTATATAATTTAATTGCAAAATCATCCTTTGAATTATAATATAACACTGACACTTGTTCTTTTAATTTTTGCGCATCTTCTGATTGAATTCCAAAATATTCAACATCATCACTATCTGCAAATTTTCCATTTTCTAAATCTTCAAATGCTGTTTCAAATTTAAGTTCTTTTTTTAACATTGCATATAAAAAGTATGTATCATCATAATTTTCCAATTTTAACTTATCCAGAGCATCACTTGTTTCGCTAAATTTTTCTTTAATTGCCTCTTGTAACTGTTCTTTCAAACTAGAAGTCATTTTTTTATAAGTTTTATAATAATATTGCTCTGAAATATCGTCTGTTGTAAACATTTCTTTGTTCAAATTTTCTACAACTGCTAATTGTGGTTTAAAAACAATATCTTGCTCTGTAACTTCATTTTTTAAATCGTTCCATATTAGTTGAAATGTACCACTCCAAATAGTATCATCTTTAATTTCATCTTCTAATGTTAATACTGTCGTTTTAGATTCTGTTTCTTCATCTGAATCTTTATCATCAGGTCCATTTATTTTTTGTATAATACCATAAACCAAAATTATAACTAATATTAGCATTATACAACTTAAAGTAATAATTGATTTTTTCATAAAATTCTCCTTTTATTTTTATGGCTGGGGTAGTAGGATTCGAACCTACGCATCGATGGGTCAGAGCCATCTGCCTTACCGCTTGGCTATACCCCAATATTAAGTGGTATGATTTTATTTATAACAAATACATCATACCACATTTTATATGCATTGTCCATATCCTAATAAGAAAATTCCTTATATGACTTGCGCATATTCATCATTTTCCCATCCAACTATATCTGTAATAGCTCCTTTTTTTATTTTTATCTCAATTCTTTCTCCTTTTGGAATTTCATTTATATGAATTTGAAAAAATTGAGTATCCTCCTTTCTATCAGATATTATCATGCTTGGATATGCTTGTTGATCATCTACATATATTTCTATTTCATCCATGCTAAATATATCATCCCTCAAATTTTTCTCAGATACCTCTAATTCTAATGTTATATTTTGCATTTTTTCAGTTACATTTTCTTTGTTACTTTGGACAATCTTTAACTTTGGTTTGTTTCTGTCTACATTAAGTTGCACTAAATCAATAGTTTTTTCAAAAACATATTTACTATATGCTTTTATATGAATGGATAGAAGAACAGCAAAAATCAAAATAATACATATGTATTTGCGTTTCAAAAACTTACCTCCTTTACAAATTTTGCTCACCAATAACATGATTTCTTCCATTTTCAAATTTTTTATTTTCTCTATTCGACATTAAGTATTGCTCTGCTCGGAATGAACTTGAACTTGTATTTTACCAAGAATATCCGTCATTTCTGTACTTGCTTGTTTATCATACTTTACTTTTAAGCTGTATTTATCTTCTTGTTTAATTTTATTTGTCAATCTCATCATTTTTGTTGCCTGATTTTGTAGTTCTATTTTTTGTCCATTTTTATATAACTCATATATAACTGTTTTTTTTAATTTTTCTGATATGGTATCTTTTACTGTGACAATATATTGTAAATCTGTTTCTGTTATTTCTCCTTTTACATTATAATTTCTTACTGTAAAACTGCATTCTCCTTCTTCAATAGTATCTGTAATTTCTAAGTTTGAATTAGAAACTACTTCTAAAATTGGCTTAGCAATTTGAGCTTGACTTTTAATATTTATTTGCATAATTGATTTGCCAATACTATATCCTGTCAAAAATAACATAATAACAATACTCAAAATCAAAATATATGTTATTAATTTCAAATTACATCTTTTAATTTTTTTCATATAAGCTTAAGAGATTTTTATTATAAGGAATCTATTTATGAAATAGAACTTTACCCTTAATATCATCGCTTTTTACACTTTGTAAATCTTCTCTATTATTAGCATCTCCTTTCGTTATATATTCATCTTCATTTTTTTCTATAATTCTATGTGTGACATAATATGTCTGATTTTCTTCTCTTACTATATATGTTATAATATCTCCTACGGCATATTCTGTTTGTCTTTTTATAATAATAAAATCTCCTTTTTTGAAAGTTGGTACCATACTATTTGATGATACCTTTAGAACGGTAACCCCGAATGGTTGAGAATTTTTGATTAAAAATTTAAAAGATATTACCATAATTGATAATAAAATCAAAAGAATAAAAATCAGTTGTTGCTTGTTTTTTTGCTTATATTTACGCTGCATATGGCTCAACTTGTTTTCCTGTTACAACAACATCAAATGAATAATTTTGCAATGTTGTACCATCTGTAGTATCTTTTCCATTGCTTTCACTTTTTTCCTGTTCTGAACCACCAAGTTCATATGGCCATTCCCATTTGACTAAAATTTCTCTTACTTTATCTTCTGCATTTGCATTAATTGCACCACTAGTAATATTAAATATTTGCGATATTTCCTTATATTTTTGTCCTTCATATGTAAAAAATAAATTTTGTGGCTTTTGTGTTTCATTTTTGATTTCTATGTCATACTGTATTCCTACATCTGAACCTGTACCATCAACTGTAATTTTAAATTCACCTTTAGTTCCTGGTGCAATTTTATTATCTACTAACGTTTCATTATTTATTGTTGATGCTAAATTAATATTCTGTGTTTGTGCTTCATTTTGATTTACAACAAAATGCCAATTTGCCACTTCTGCATTTGCTTTCCCTGTTACCTCTGTAACATATTTTGAAAATGTTTGTCCTCCTAAAAAAGACACAATAATAGCCAATAAAATAGCCACTACCAATATAATTTTTTTCTTTTTGCTCATTCAATTCCTCCTTTTTTATATAGTTTTAGTTTTTCTTGGATTTTTTTGAGATATAAAATTCTCTTCGATAAAAAATATTTGAATTATAAAAAAATTTGAAAATGTTAGACACATTATATTCACTGTTTTTAAGTTTGTCAATACTTTTTCAAAAAAAATTCGTCGCAAAATACGACAAATTTCGACATTTCTTATTTTTCAACTCTTGTTTACTCCTATAATACCACCAACAATCCCACACAAAATAGCAACAACTATCATAATAATTGACTGCAAATTTAAAGCAAAATTACCATTTAACAAACTAGAAATAAGATATATAATTAAAATATAAACTAGACCTACCATAGCTCCATTAATAATTCCATTTTTGGTGATTTTTCGACTACCAATTATACTACCAATTAAAATACTAATACCTGTTATTGTAATGACAACTGGCGCTATACTATTTTCTGGTACATCTGTAAAAGAAAGTATTGAGGCATAGATTAACAGAAATATAAAACTCGCCAATAACGATATCCCCACTCCGATTATAATTCTTTTTATTGTGTTACTTTCCATATCTATCCCTCTCTTTCTATTTCATTTTATGTAAGTATCAAAAAAATAGAACTAATTTAGTCCTATTTCTTTTTCAATTGATTTTTCCAATAATTCAATAAATTTTTTGATGATTTCTTCCCTTTCAAAATGCTTGCCATATTCTCTTTTTAGAGATGTAGCTATTTGCTTTGTATCTTCCGAGAAAACATCCTCATTTACATTAAATCCTACACTAATAATTAGATAATTAATTTTTTCTGAAAGTGTACTGATTTCAGTTAAAATTCCACATATTTTCTTTCCATTTAATAACAAATCATTTGGTTCTTTTATTTCTAAATGAATTTGATATAAGTTTTTAATTGCTTGTTGCATATCAATTGCTATTATTTTTGTTAATCCTTCTAGTTTATCAATTGTACATGTAGGATGCAAAATAATAGTCATAGCAATATTATTGCCTTTTCCTGTATACCATTTTCTTCCCTTTGTTCCTATTCCTTCTGTCTGCATTTCTGCTAATATAATTTTTCCATTATTTTGTTTATTATTTGCAATCTGCTTTGCAATTATATGTGTAGAAGTAATTTCTTCTTGGTATTGTATTTGTTTTCCTATTATTTTTGTTTTCGCTTCTTTTATTTTTTGAATATTCATTTTTAATTCCTTTCCTTTATGATTATAACATCATTCATCTTTATTTTTCAACCATTAAACTTTCTTTGTATGAGTTTTTTTCGTTGGAGATTAGCATTAGTTCACTGCATTTTTTATCTCTTAATTTTTGTTTTTATTGTTGTTGTTTGAAAATCTTTTGGACTAAATATTTCTTTATCTCTGTAGGTAAGTAAACTTTTATGCTTTTAGATGTATAAAAATCAAAATAAAATTGATAAAGTCCTATCAATTTAGCATATTGGGTTTTCTATACATAAAAAAATTGGGGCATCTATATTAATAGATACCCCGTTCTAATTTTGTTACAACAAAATTACTTTTTCATTTTACAATAAAGTTAATAATT
>CANQTV010000008.1 GCA_947626875.1 uncultured Clostridia bacterium
TTAAGTCCGTTCGACTTGCATGTCTTATGTGCGCCGCCAGCGTTTATCCTGAGCCAGGATCAAACTCTCTTGTTATTCGGCTTACTATAAACTTCGTATTACTTCGTCAGACTTCCTCTCATTTTTCTCGATGTACATTTAAGTACTATCTCAAAAAATGCTCCTCGTCTTCCTTGTACTACTCGTTTCTAGTAACCCTCTTTTTTAAGTTAGCTCTTAAAATTTTCGAAGAAAATTTCTTTGAACTATATTTTTTGGAATTTTCATTCCTTAATTATTTTTGAGTTTTTTCAAGCTCTTAAAACTTTTTAAAAAATTTACTTTTTCGGTACTTAATAGCACCGCTTCGGTTTATTCTCTAAAGGATTTTATTGTTTACTTTTCAATGTACTTTCGCTCCAATTTGCTGTGGAACGTTTTGTATTATACTATACCTTTTTTATTTTGTCAACACCTTTTGACAATTTTTTTTAGAAATTTTTTTACCTTATTTTAAGGCAAAATAAAAAACTAGTAATTTGCTGTTTTATTTTATTCATTACGTCGTAAAATTATTACTAATTTTCCCGTTTTTTCTTTTTATATCTTGCCAGTTGCTAGGTACTTTTTCATCATAACACTCATCAGACTTTTTGTCAATAGATTTTTTAAAAAAATTTAAAGTTTTTATGTCGTGTTATTATATTTACTTGATGCTTTTTTATAATAACATTTTCTATGCATTATGTCAATACTTTTTCAGTAGGAAATTTATACCATTTCTCTTTTTCTTATATTTCAACCAATATTAAGTCTTCTCCAATACATTTTATATTCTGCCATGGTATTTCTATATCATTGTTTTGTGTAAAAAGATTTATAAATTTATTATTACCTGGCACAATTATAGAAGTTATTTTCCCTGTTCCCAAATCTGCACATACATCTTGCACAAGACCGAAGTCTTTTGCCATCTTTTATATTGATAACTTCTTTATGTTTAAAATCTAATCCTTTATCTCCCATAAAATCACCCTCTCTATTTTTTCTTCTTATATTATATGCATCTTATTTAATATTTTTTACTTGTTATATTCTATTTCTTACATGAAAATCATACTTTCTTTAATTTAAAAATAGAAGGTACAAAACTTAATTGTATCCTTCTTAATTTCATACATTATTTTTCTTTAATGTTATATTATCTCAAATTTATGGTACTGCTTTATTATTTCAGGTTTTATCTCTGAATAGACTATCCATGTACTTTTTTGAGTCATTGTCCATGGTGCATTTTCTTTATGTGTTAAATCTACTAATTGTGCTGCTGTTAACTGACCATATTTTTTTAAAGTATTATCAATACTTACTATTTTTTCTGTACCATCTTCAGCAAATAATATCCTACTTTTTGCTGGCATTTCTGAAACATTTGCATCTATATCTTCTTTTTCTTCTGTTATTGGTTTATAACCATATTTTTTATATCTTTTATATACTGTATCAACAATTGGCCCATACTTAAATGCATATATTTTATCTGTAAATAATTTTTTGTCTGTATCACATAAATAATCGGCATAGCATAAATATACTAATTTTTGTAATTTCAATTGTGTACATTTTATTTTAGATAGTATATATTTAGCTACATCAATTCCTTCTAATTTTCTGTCTTTCTTAATTAACTTTATGAATTTATCAAGGCTATCAATAATTTCAACACCTTTAAAGAAATGATCTGCTATACATACTGATTCCCAAGTTGTATCTTCCGCTTGTATCATATGTGTTGAAATAGATACATCTTTTCCACATTCAGTTATAATTTTATCTAAAACTTTTTTTAGTTCATCTTGTATATGTTCATCATCAACAATAAAATGTAAAGCTATTCTCTTTCCTAATGAATATGAACTACTCATAAATATAAAATGTGTTATCATTATCTCTTACCCCCTTTATTTTCATTTTCCCATTTTACATAATCCTGTTTGTATTTTTCATGTGAATTGATATTATTTTTTTCATCTAATTTATTCCATATTTGTAATTCCCATTGAAAAGCATAACTACCCTTTCTAAAATATATGTGTGTTGCTTTATATTCATCCTTTGATGAATCTATACATTTTAGATTACTGTATTTTGTGTTAATTAAATTTAAAATCTCATCAAATGACAACTCTTTGTTGCAAATTATTCTTAAACCAAATAAATCATTAAAGCATTTACTAATTGGTACTTTCCCATTTTCATGATTTTTAATATAATTTTCTATTTTAAATTCTATAGAGTTCTTTGCTTTTGTTCTAATATTGACTGTTGCATTTTCGCTATTAAACTTTTTAAAGTCCATTAATAGTTGAATATTGTTTTGATTGATAAATTCTCTATAATTAACTATCGTGTCTAACAGTAATTTATTTTCTAATAAATCGCAAACTAAATTGTCCTTTAAATTGATTTTAGTATAATAATCACTTTCTTCCCATTTTTTAGTTAATTGTATATATTCAGTTTGTATAAAATTAATTAATTTATCTAATTCATCTAACATATAATACTATTTCCTTAATTATTTTATCATATAATTTTAATTTTGTGAAATATTTTATTGTTTTAATAATAAAACAAATGTTTTTATTTGTCAATACTTTTTTCTAGTTTAACTAGATTTAGTTTAATATTTTATGTTTTTTATATTATATTGTATAATTTTATTTTTTTCAATCCAAATTAGACTTTTTTCATATTTTTATAGAAATATGAATTTTTCTATATAATGATTTAAACTTATTTTAACAATATACTTGATTTTATTTTTTTACTATTTAAAAAAGAAAGTAGCCACTGAAAATATATTTTCAGTGGCTAAATTTTACATTTTGGCCCGCTCAAGTTGGGCCATTATTACAAGTTTTTCCTTTTCTTCCGATGTTATCGGAAGGTTCATACTTTCTACAAGATACCGGGCCTGCCAAGGATACAGACCCATAAATCTCATCCGTTCTGCCAATTCCTTGGCTTTTTTCTCAAGTTCCATCCTTTTTCCTTTCTACCTAGCTGAAACACATCTAGGATTTTTGTGCTAAACTTCGAGTTCCATATATATTATACCATATTTTACATAATTTTACAACTCTAGTTCTCTCTTGAAATATTTGTATCATTCTGTGTTTCTGTTACATTTTTTTCTTCTGTTTCATTATCTACATCTTTTGGTTGTACATCTGTTACATTGTAAATTTCTGTTTCATCTTCCTCTGGCAACATTTCTGTTTCTTCCTCATATAAGTCTTGGTCTTCTTCTGACTCTGGTTCTATTTCCTCATTTGACACTTGTCCAGTTTTGCTTTTTGCCTCTGCTTCAGTAGCCCCTATATAATTCCCCTGTTTATCTATATATACTTCTTCTGTAGTTTCTGACATTTGGAAATTTGGAAATCTAGATTCATTCCAAGCAAACGTTTCTGAAAATGGTTGTGCACTTGGTAGATTTTTTAATACTATATAATCTCTAAATGCTAAATTATCAAAATACTCTTTAGTACATATAGCTTTTGATGTATCAATTGATATGCAATAGTAATTCTCCTCTTCATTTATTGAATAATATTTTTGAAAAAATGCTCCGTGGTCACTATTTATTTCTTGTTTTAGTTTTTGTTGTTCTTTATTAGATATAGTTTTTATATAATCCATTGCTACTTTAGTATTTTCTACTTCAATTGAATCTACAGCTTCTTCAATAAATATATTGTCTTGTAATTTTCCATAATTTAACCTATGTCTCCATTTTGATAAATCTTCACCATATGATGCTGTAGTTACACCCTCTGTTAATACTATTACATCTTTTTCCCTTAAGTTATTATTTTGATAAATATCTTCATCTGCCAAATATCTCTTATAAATTGCCACTTCTTCTAAATTATCCAAAAAGTCAATTTGTATACGATTGGATGTACCCTGCGCTTCTTCTCCCAATATTGTTTCATCTAGCATTCCATATATTTCAATTCCACTTGGATAAATCACAAATTTTATATCATCTTTGTTTTCATTGTATTTACGTATGAGCTTTAAAAATATATCTTCATATTGTGATGTATCATAGTTATTTGCATCATGATTTCCTACAAAACCTTCTTTAGCCGCTTCATTCCATACTATTGCTTTGTACACACCTCGTGCTAAGATTGCATTTATTGGCGCTGATGATATAAATACTTTTTCTAGTTGTATATCTTTTCCAGTTGTTAAATCTATATTTAATGTTTCAAAATCGCCTTTACCTACATATTCATCATTATCTATGAGTACTGATAGAATATTTCCAAAGTTACCTCTTACTCTTGAAACTATTTTGTATTTAGCACTACTTTTCACATTATATGCTTTTTGCTTTAGTTTTTCATTTATTGCATTTTGTATACTTTGATTTTTTAGTCCTTTAATTTGTATAAAGTTTAAATCTGCCTCCGGAATATCCTCGTCAGATATTTGCACTTTTCCATTTACATCATAATAATTTACTATTTCTATAGAATTTTGATCATATGTTTCGTTATATGCCTTTATTGTATATTTTTCTTCATCTGTTTCTTTTAGCGAAACTTCTTCAGTTTTTTCATTTTCTTCTACTGGTTGTATTTCTCTATTTATTTCATTTATTTTTACACATATCCCAATAATTGTTATAATTATCAATATTATAGAAAATATTATAAATTTTATAATGAATTTTTTACTATTTTTTTCCTTTTCCATACTCAATCTCCTACTATTGATTTAACAGGCACATATCCTGCTTGTTCAGCTACTTTTTGTCCTCTTTCTGATAAAAACTCATTTGCTAATTTTCTTGATGCTGAATCTTCTCCATCTGCTTTATTTATTACAATATAATATGCTGTTGTGTATGGGTATGTGGAATCTTGTATTGTCTTATTTTCTGGTTTTACACCATTTACTGATAGTAATTTTATATTACTTGCCACAGTTTCATCTATTGCTTTAAACATTGTTGTCGCATAATAATAGTACGAATAACCAATTGCATTTGTTCCATTTTTATAATCTGAAACTAAATTTATTATTTCTTCCATTGTTTCTACCAAATTTTCCTTTGGAGATTCCATTAATTTATAATCTTTCATTACTAATGATAACATTCCTGTCTGTGAACCTGAATTTGTTGGTCTTTGATATGGTATTATTTTTTCATCACTTCCACCTAGTTCTTTCCAGTTAGTTATTTCTCCTGCATATATTTTTTGGATTTGTTCTGTTGTTAGATTTTCTATTTTATTTTTAGCATTCACATAAAATACAAAGCCTTCTTTTACAACTGGAATAACTTCTAATTCCACTCCTTGCTGTTTTGCTAGTTCTAACTCCTCTTCTGATGGTTCAGTTACTAATATTAAATCTACCTCATCTTTTATTAATTTTTCATATGCTGGATGTGTATTTGAATAATTTAGTTCTTCGTCTTTTACTTCTTGCCCCGTGAAGTTTTTTATTAATGCCGTTGTTAGTGGTTGTGTTGCTAATGATGCATCTACCTTTGGATAATTCTCCAATGTATATAATGGTTCTGTCATCGTTTTTTCCTCTTCCATTTGTCTTGCCTGTTCCATTTCTTGTTGCTTGTTTATTTCTTCTTTTCTTTTATTAGTATATAAAGATGTTACTAGATAATAAACTACTATACATATCATTATTACTAGTATTATTAGCAATACATGTATTGGTTTTATTTTCTTTTTTTCCATTTCTATAATTCTTCCTTTCTAAAATTTTATCTTATCTCTAGTTTCCTCTCGGAATAAGAGCTGCTATTCTTCCTGCAAAATCGCCAAAGTTTTGTGATTGTATAATTACTTTTCCCGGTCCTGTCAATCTTGTTAAAAACAATCCTTCTCCTCCTAGAAAGATATTTCCTAACCCTTTTACTGTTTCTATTTCATATTTTACACTTGGCTCAAAAGCTACTACATTACCTGTATCTACTTTTAATATCTCCCCTGCTTGCAATTCTTTAATTACTGGATCTCCATCTATTTCTAAAAATAACATTCCTCTTCCTGATGCTTTTTGTAAGATAAATCCTTCTCCTCCAAATAATCCTGCTGAAAACTTTTTAGTAAATTCTGCTTTTAATTCGATAGTTTCTTCTGCACATAAAAATGCCCCTTTTTGCAATACCATTCCCGCTGGTTGTTCTGACATATCAAGTGGCATAATATCTCCCGGTACAGTTGCTGCAAAAGCTACTTTTGCCTCATCTACCTCTGCTTCATAAGAACTCATAAATATAGATTCACCTGTAAACATTCTTCCTAAACTCTTCATCACTCCACCACGTGCATTTGTTGACATTTTTATTCCTTCTGTTTGCCATGCCATTCCTCCACTTTGGGTATACATTCCTTCACCTTTATTTAAAGTTACTTCAACTGTTGGTACTGTTTTTCCTAAAATTTCATATTTCATTTTTATTCCCCCTTTGGTAGCAGTATATCATATATATTTTTTTTAAGCAATAAAAAACCGAAAACACTTTAAAAGATGTTTTCAGTTATAAATTTTATTTATATAATCGTTTAATTCTATCTATTGCATTTTTCTCTAAACGAGACACTTGTGCTTGTGAAATTCCGGATTTCATCTGCAACTTCCATTTGTGTTCTTCCATCAAAAAATCGTTTTTGAATAATTGTTTTTTCTTTTTCATTTAGTTTTTTCATTGCTTGCATAATTGTCATTTTTTCTGCCCATAATTCATCTGTATTTTTACTATCTTTTACTTGATCCATAATATAGATACTTTCTGATCCATCATTATATACTGGTTCTTGCAAAGATATTGGATCTTGTATTGCATCTAAACTAAACGCAATTTCTTCAGTTTCTACTTGTAATTCTTTTGCAATTTGATCAATAGTTGGCTCTCTATTATTTTCTTTGGTGTATCTTTCTTTATATTGTATTACCTTATATGCTAAATCTCTAATTGATCTACTAACACGTATACTATTATTATCTCTTAAATATCTTTTGATTTCTCCTACTATCATTGGTACTGCATATGTTGAAAATTGAACATTTTGCGATAAATCAAAATTATCAATTGCCTTAATTAATCCAACACATCCTACTTGAAATAAGTCATCTGCTGATTCTCCTCTTCCATAAAATCGTTGTATTACGCTTAATACTAATCTTAAATTTCCATATATAAATTCTTGTCTTGCTTCTTCATTTCCATCTTTAATTTTAGTTAATAGTTCTTCTTTTTCTTCTTTTGATAATACTGGCAATTTTGATGTGTTTACCCCACATATTTCTACTTTGTGTATCAAAAGAAAAACCTCCTTTGGAATTACCTTGTAAATTTAGTATTTCCAAATTTGGTTTTTTTATGCTTTTATACTTTTAGATTATTGTAATTTTTCTCCACATTCACTGCAAAATTTATCAGTTGGCTCATTCATTGTTTTGCATTTTGGACATTCTTTTTTAGCATTTTTATTTAAGTCTTTTGCACTGTTTTCTGTATTTTGCCATGGTCCTGTTGCAGTTCCACCTACCATTCCATTTGTTGCCATATTCATCATACCAATTCCCATAAATCCATTCATTGCACCATTACTATTGTTTGCAGCTCCTTCTACTGCATTTGCATATGCCCCTACCAGTTTTCCTTGTTGCATATAAGCATTTGAACTTAATTCATAATTATCAATTTTTGCCTTTGATTCATCATCTAATGTTACAGATTCAACTGCAAATCCTAAAATAGTAATTCCTCTTTTTCTAATGTCTGCATCAAATACATTTTCATCCATCATCTGTTTAATTTCATCTGTCTGGCTTGGCATTTCTAATACTGGTACTTTGTATTTTTCTGTTCCTAATTCATTTGCTACATTTTGAAAAGCTGCCATTACTTCTGTTCTTACTTGATCTACCAATTGTTCTTTTTTATACACATCTGCTGTTCCTGATAGTTCTGTCATAAATAATGCTGGATCCGTAATTTTAAATGTATATTTTCCAAAACATTTTATTTGTACTCTTAAAGGTGTTATCGTATTTGTCATTTGATTTGGTATTGGATGTGACCAATCTTGAAATGGAACTGGTGAAGCTGTTCCAAATTTATTATCTATAATTTCCTTTATATTAAAGAAAAATACTGCTTGCTGTTTACTAGAAGCTCCATTATATGTAAATCTTTGCCACATTTCCTTAAATGTTTTTCCAAATTCTCCTGCAAAAAATGAAGGTGATGATGATGTATCAAATTCATATAATCCCTCTTCTGCTGTTGCATCAAGAACTTTACCATTATCATAAATTATAGCACATTGTCCTGGTCCAACTATTATTGTACTTTTATTCGTAATAACTCCTGTTGGCGTTGTTTTTTTAACCATTAAAATTTCGTTATTCATGTCCTCACATCTAATGGCTTCCTTCCATTGATCTTTTAGAGTGCTTCCTATTGCACCTGCTCCTGCTTTAATTAATCCCATAACAATTCCTCCTTATATTCTTTCTCTTTCTAAATTTGAAAGTACCCAATTATATTCTCCTGTTGTGATAACACTTCCACAATATTCACATTCACCTGCTGAAGTAATTTGTGTTGGTGCTCCACAGTTTGGACAATTTGTCGTATTTATTTTACTTGTTCCTTCTTTTGTTTGTAAACCTTTTTTACGTACAAATGTCAATAAATATGTATTAACATATTCTGTTTCTTTGTTTCCTTTTAGCACTTGTTTTGAAGTAGCATCTATAATATAATCTGCCATTCTTGAATTTAATCGAACCACTAATATGTCTTTATCTCCTTCTTGTCTGAATTCAAATAAATGTGCATAATTTACACAAATTCTATCCATAACATTAATTTGATTGTTATCAATATATCCTTGCAATTGATTCTTATGTTGTTCAAACAATTCATTTGTTTCAAATACACGTATTACTGACCAATCTCTATCTGTCCATGCTTGTTGCAGTTTTACAAATAAGCTTTTACTTGATGCAATAAATTCTTCTTTACTAAATAGGGGATCTACCTGTTTAATTTTGGCTTCAACATCTTTCTCTCTTTGCTGATAATTTATAGTTGGCTGTACAGGACCTTTTATATTTGAATTATTTTTTCCAAAAACATATATACAAACAATTACTACTATTATTATTACTGATATTAATCCACCAACAGTCGTGCTACCTGTGCTTCCTCCATATGAACTATATGAACTTCCTGAATCCCAAGAATCTCCCCATGAACTACTACTGCTCCATGAATCACTTCCACTCCATGAACTACCACCGCTATCATAAGATTCAAAGCTTCCTACATCTGCTTTAACATCTGTTGTATATATCATTAAGAATAATAGCATCATTAAAAATACAATTATTTTTTTTAATCTTCTCTTCATTGGTGACATTCCTCCCTCCATTTTCACTTTGATTATATCGTTTTTTGTTCTTTTTTGTCAATGGATTTTTTGTTTTTAAAAAAGAGAGTTCAATCTCTCTTTTCTAATCTTCTTTTGTTAAAGTATATGTTTTTCCTTTTGTCAATTCAAATTCGGGTTCATCACTGTCTGCTCCTATATATTTGATATTTTCTTCCTCCGCTATTTCAAATGTAAACTCAATTGCTTTAATATCTTCCGTTTTTTGTCCTCCTCCTTCATTTTCTTCTTGTTTTGTTGCTATGCATTTTATTTTATTATCTTCTATTGAATATGTCCCTAAATAACCTGTTCCTAATGGAAGATTTATTGAAAATTCATTATTTTCTTTTATTTCTATACTCTCAATACCATAATTTTCCTCATCTGGTGATATTTCCATTCCAACAATAACATATTCTCCTTGCTTTAAGTTATCTGTTTCTTCTATAGTTTGTACAAATACTGTATTTTCCGTTTCATTTTCTACTTCATTTTCTATTTCTCCAGAATACGCATTTTCACTTGTCTGCGTTTCTATTTCTTCGTTCTGTTTTTTATCAGTAACTTTAAAATATACTAAGTACGCTAATGACAGAACAATTACCACTATTGCAAAAATTAATAGTCCAGTCGCTAATTTGTTTTTACTTGATTCTTTTTTTTCCATTTCTATTCCTCCTTTTTTTTCACTTTAATTATATCGTTTTTTGCTACTTTTTGTCAAGGGAATTGGGGACGCCCTTTTTTTCCCTATCCGATTCTTCCCTATTTCAGGTGATACCCACCTATAAGTATTGAATTTAAAATAACTGCGTAAGCGACCAAACGAATGAAATGAGTGCGAATGGAGCAACTTACATACAATTTTATTTGATTGGAAGTTGCGACACACAAAGTTATGAAAAATTCAATTACTTATAGGTGGGTATCACCTGAAATAGGGAAGAATCGGATAGGGAAAAAAAGGGCGTCCCCAATTCCCGTTATCCTATTTTACTTGTAATATCTTTTTTCATTTTTCCTATTATTTTCTTTTCCAGCCTAGATATGTAACTTTGCGATATTCCTAATTCATCTGCGACTTCTTTTTGTGTTTTTTCTTTTCCTGTCTTAAAACCAAATCGCATTTCCATGATATTCTTTTCTCTTTCATTCAACTTTAAAATCGAAGCTCGCAATAAGGTTTTATCAACTTCATCTTCTAAGTTTCTTGATGTAATATCTGGTTCTGTACCTAATATATCAGATAGTAAAAGTTCATTTCCATCTCCATCTTTATTTAATGGCTCATCTATAGATATTTCACTTTTAATTCGATTACTTTTTCTTAGAAACATTAATATTTCATTTTCGATACAACGAGAAGCATATGTTGCTAATTTAATATTTTTATCTGCCTTAAAAGTATTTACTCCTTTCATTAAACCTATTGTTCCAATAGATATTAAATCTTCTATTCCAATCCCCGTATTTTCAAATTTTTTAGCAATATACACTACTAATCTTAAATTTCTTTCTACTAATGTTTGCCTAGCTAACATATTATCTTCTTGTGATAATTGTTTAATATACATTTCTTCCTCTTCTGGAGGAAGTGGTGGTGGAAGTGTTTGGCTTCCCGCTATGTAAAATATGGGTAAATATTCAATTTCATTATCTTCATTTATATACTTTGCACATATTGTCCCTAAATTGTTGATACTGTTCTTTATCAGTTCAAAAATTTTCATCTCACTTCATTCCTTTCTAGACATATTTTCAACCTTACTCAAGTTCAAGTCCAACTAAAGCTCTATATTCTCCCCTTTTTGTTAAAGACTTTGTATAAATTCCAATAATAACATTATCTTTTTCTATTTCTTCTTCTTGATTTATAATCTCAACTTTATCAGCTTTTATTCCTAATAGCATACCATTTTGTTTGCCCAATGATGAATATGGTATTAATTTTAATTTAGATATATATTGATTTTTAATTTCTTCTGTTACATTTTCAAATTCACCTCCCATAATATTTTCTATATTCTGTAAAATTTCTTTTGGTAATATTTGTTCCAAAAGTGTTGCTTCCACAACAATAACTGGATTCCCTGTTATTGGATCTTTCAACATATTACCTGTATCTATCATTGCGGTTGTTTCAACCATTTTTTCATTAAAATAAATTTTGATATTGCAATACATATCTTTTTTAGAAATTTTAGTTTTAACAATTTTGAATGCTGTTATCAATATAATAGAAGCAATAATTGCTCCTAAGAACACTGTTTTTAATGGATATGTTCCTAAAAATAATCCATTTTTCATTAGTATTTCCTGTGGTTTTATAACATATAACATTGCAAATGCTACACCACCAAACAAAAAAGAAGTTAAGTAAAATATAAGAACTTGTTTTATTAATATTTTCGTATTTTTGGGTTTGTATGCGATATATACCATAATAATAGATAGCAGTATTTTTAAAAATAAATTTGAATAAATTACTATATTTGACACATATGTCATAACTGAATAAATTGCTCCGTATAATACTAGATAAAAAAATTCTAATATGTTTAATTTGTATTTTTAAAATAATAGCAGTTGCATAAATTATAATACTGTTCATTATAAGATTTTCTAAAATGACAACATCTAAGTAAATTGTCATAATCATCACCTGTGCATGTATTATAGCACAAGCTTTTTGAAAATGTTGTCTTTTCTTATTGTAGAAAAAAAGAAATAATCGACAAAATTGGGACATCTTAAAAAGATGTCCCTTCATTATATTACATACTTTTATTTTTATTTTTTCTTAGGAAGGCTGGAATATCCAAATCATTTTGTGATGAGCTTGTCTCTGAATTTGATGGAATTGCATTCATTTTCTTTTCCCAAGTTTTTGATACAATATTTTCTACTCCAATACTAGAAATTGGTTCATTTTTCTCAAAACCAGTTGCTATAACAGTAATTTGAATTTCATCTTCTAATGTAGTATCTGTCACTGTTCCAAAAATGATATTTGCTTCTGGGTCTACACTACGTTGTACAAGTTCTGCTGCTGTATTAACTTCGTGTAGTCCTAAATCTTCTCCTCCTGTTATGTTGATAATAACTCCTTTAGCCCCTTCAATTGATGTTTCCAATAATGGACTTTGAATTGCTTCTTTTGCTGCATCTTCTGCTCTATTTTCTCCTCCTGCTCTACCTACACCCATATGAGCCATTCCTTGATTTAACATTATTGTTTTTACATCTGCAAAGTCTAAGTTAACTAAACCTGGTACAGCAATTAAATCTGATATACCTTGTACACCTTGTCTTAATATATCATCTGCTTGTCTAAACGCTTCTATAATTGAAGTTTTTCTATCTATAATTTGTAATAACTTATCATTTGGTATAACAACTAATGTATCAACTTTACCTTTTAAGCTTTCAATTCCTCTCTCTGCTTGTGATAATCTTTTCTTTCCTTCAAATGTAAATGGTTTTGTTACAACACCTATTGTTAAAATCCCCATTTCTTTTGCTGTTGCGGCTACTATTGGAGCTGCTCCTGTTCCAGTTCCACCACCCATTCCAGCAGTAACAAATACCATATCTGCTCCTCTTAAAACTTCTGCAACTTCTGCTTTGTTTTCCTCTGCTGATTGTGCACCAATATCTGGATTTGCTCCAGCACCTAAACCTCTTGTAATTTTTTCTCCAATTTGAATTTTTGTTCCTGCTTTTGATTGTTGTAATGCTTGCCTATCTGTATTTACTGCAATAAAATCTACTCCCTTAATTCCAGATTCTATCATTCTATTAACGGCATTGTTTCCAGCGCCACCTACTCCTATTACTTTTATTGTTGCAGTTCCATCCATCATTGCTATGTTGTTATCCTCATATTCCATCATTTTGCTTTCCTCCCTTTATTATATATATTTATTTACTAAATCCCTTTTTTCTAACATTTTTATCATGAATAGAAAAATTCTTTGATTTTTCCCATGATATTTTTTAAAATATTTTCATTTGATTTTGTATCTACACTACTTGATACAGTTTTTGTAAATGGTCTTGCAGCTATATATCTAACAAGTGAATAGCTTGTCCTATATGCTGGTCTAACTGTGCTAATTAACCTACCTGTTGAAATCTTTACAGGAATATTAAGTGTGATTTTTCCTGCTACATCACTTTTATTGATATTTATAATTCCTTGACCTGTTAAAATAACATTATTGATTTTAGATTTAATTCCTTGATTTGTCACTTTTTTATTAATAATTGAAAAAATTTCTTCTATTCTTGCTTCAATAATTTCAATGAGCTCTGAACTTTTTATGATTTTGTTTTTGTTACTATCTTTACAAGTATTTAGAATAATATCATTATCATTATCAATTAGCGATTTTAGAGCCAACCCATATTGTCGCTTTAATTTATCGGCTTCTTCTTCACTAATATTTAGTACTAATGCTATATCACTTGTAATATTATCTCCTCCTACTGGTATTGAATCTGTATAAACAAATGAATTTCCTTCAAATACACCTATATCTGTATTTCCTGCTCCTATATCCAATAACATAATATTATCGTGCATTTCATTTTTATCTAAAATAAGGTTTCTTTCTGCTAAGGTTGTTGGTACTATACCGTCAATCTCTAACCCTGCTCTTTTAAAAATAGATGTTAATTGTCTAATATAATCCTTTTCTGCTAAAATGACTTGTGCATCAATTGTAAAATTACTACTTAAATTTCCTACTGGATCTGATACAACTGTACCATTTTCTAAGGTAATCTTGTCTGGCACTATATCTATCAAAGTTTTTCCTTCTGGGATTTCAATATCTTTTACTTGCATTATTGCATTTTGTACATCTCTAACTGATATTCCAGAATATTTATCTTTTACATCCTTTGTTATACTATTTTGCACAATGGTAACATATTTACCTGGTATCGTCACATAGGCAGAATTTATTTCTAGGTTTGTTTCTTCTTCAACATCTTTAATTGTTTTGGCTAGACTAAGTGTAATCTCTTCTTCATTAATAATTTTCCCTTTTTTTAGTCCGCTACACCTGTATGAGGTATTACTGATGATTTCGATTTGTCCAAAGTTGTTGACTTCTCCTACAACTGTCGCAACTTTGGTTGTCCCAATGTCTACGCCAACTATAATATCACCGATTGCCAAGTTAATTCCTCCAATATTTTGTATTTAATTTATAGAGTATTTATATTACATTTTTTTTAAAAAGTCAATAGAATTTGTTATATTTTTGTAATATTTTTGTAATGCTATTGTAATATTTTTCTCAACTCTTTATTTACCAATATTTTACAAGTTTTTATTCTTTTCATTAAAAAGAAGAATCACTTGTTTGTAATTCTTCAATCTACTTTTTCTTTCGCTTTTTCAAGGTTTATACCTCTTTTTCTTGTATGTCTTTTGTTGTATTTTGTTTTGTGTCTAATTTTTGCTCATGGATTTGTTTTACTTTATCTGTCCATTTTTCCACATAATATCTTCTAATTGTTCCCAAATTCATAAACATTCTCCATACAAATACCACAATTGCTGCCAAGTAGATATCAACATTTAATTTTTCTCCTAAAATAGTCAACAGAATTGCTAAAATCGCATTTCCAAAAAATCCAGATATAAAAATTTTCATATCAAATTTTTTATTGATAACAGAGGCAATTCCTCCAAACACAGAATCTAAAGCTGCAATAATTGCTATTGCTAAATAACTTGAATATGTATAAGAAATTGTTGGTGCATTCATTCCTATTAGTGCCCCTAATAAACACCCTATAATAATTGCAATAAGAACCATATTCATCTTTCCCTTCTATTCAATATATTTTGCTGTTAAATCTTTGTTGTATTTTAATATTTTCACTCTATTATCTTTTTCTATATTAACATCATGTCCTAATTTCATTAATTTATCTGCTTCTCCACCATTTCCAAGTAAGGCACTTTCTAAATAAGCTTGATTACCAATTGCTTTTATAATGTATGGAACTAAAATTCTTTGTTGATTTACTCTTATAATTGAATTTGACACTAACACAATGTCTGACATATTTATTATTCTTTCTTCATTTATGGAAATTGCTTCTGCTCCCGCTTCTTTCAAACTATTTACAATCATATTTAAATTATCTGATGTAATAGGTGCTTCTGCTGATTGACTTTCTTTTAATGTAATTGTTATACCACTACCTACTACATCTGTTTTCCCTAAAAGAAGATTAACCTGTGCTAATTCCTTTTTTACAAGTTCTGCTGTTTCTGTGTCTGAAATTTCTTTTTGATTATATTCTTCTAGTGTTTGCATTTTTTGCTTATATTGCATTTCTGCCTCTTCATAGTTAGCTTTCCAATTAGCTAATTCAGTTCTTAGTTCTTCTTCTCTCATTACTTCTAATTCATTAATATCTCCTTGATTTACAATTTTAAATTGCATAAACATAATTGTTGTTAAAGCCAAACAGGCAATTCCTATAATAATTATTAAAGTAATTTTTCCTTTTTGAATATGCTTCATATTTGCAATCATTCCTTCCTAATCTTCTACACTTTGTGCATATTTATAATTGATAATTCCTGTGTATTTTGGAATCGTTATATGATTAGATTTTTTAAAATCTGCTGTTAAACCAGCGTCTTTCATTGCTTGTAAATACCCACCTGTTCTTTGCAAATTTGCAAGATTTTCTGGCAATCCTATCGCTTTTATTACAAAAGGTGAACCAATTTTTTCTCCGTTTACTGTTACAATGTTTCCTCCACATTCAATCGCTGTTGTTGGAACAATTCTTTGCTCATTTACTGAAATTGCCTCTGCTCCCGCATTTTTTAATTCATTAATCACATAAAATACATCTAAATCATGTACTACTAATTTGGACGGATCTAGCACCTTGCTTGCATCTAAATTACTGTCTGCTAATGTAATAATAGCCCCTGCCCCTGTTACTTCTGCTGTTCCTATCAATTTATTTCCTTCTTGAATTTCATTTTTGGCATCTTCTAAATCTGTGTTTTGATTTGTTGCCTCTTCTATCTTTTCATTCAATTGATTGTCTGCTTGTTCAATTTCTTTTAGCATATTCTCATATTTTTCTTTATATCGCAATACCTCTGCTCGTAAATTGTTCTGATCATAATTTTGTCCAATTGATGTGCTATATTGTTTTACTGTCTTAACTTGAATACAAATACAAACCGTAAGCGCAAAACACATTATTCCTAGTACAATGCTCACGAATCTCTTATTTGTCATTTTTGTTATCATTCCTTTCTAAGGAATCTAATCTGAAATTTTATACCTTCTGCTTAAAACGAGGTCTAAAATTATCATTCAAATCCCCATTAACATAAATTTCTCCTTCTAAATCTTTATTATCATTCATAATAGCCTGTACCCATAAAATTTTATTATTCATATTAGTTTTATCTCCTAAATAAATTGTTTTCTTCTCTTGTTCTATATATAATTTATATTCATTTTTATCTGTGATATCTATACTGTTAATGGCTTGTTCTATATTATTATTTTTCCAAATCGTGACAATTTGAATAACTGTTTCTAATTTTTCTAAATCTTCAGTTTCTAATCTATTTCCTGCTACAATATTTTCCTCTGAAGTTTCTATTCCTTGTATAACTGGAACATCTAACTTATTATTTGCTATTTCCAATATGTAACCTTGATTATTAATATATGCATATTTATTCATAAATTCTATATTGAAATTTCTTTGCCTTTCCTCCACTTGTATTTGTATTGCGTTTGGAAAAATCCTTTTAACTTTTGCATCTTGAATATATGGATTTTCTTTGATTTTTCTTTCAATTTGTAAATTAATAAATTTGAATATATTTTGATTTTTAGATAATCCTGACAAACTAATAATATTATCAACTTGCACAAGTTGATTTCCTACTACTTGTATTTCTTGAATATTAAATATCGGTGATACTAATGCAAATGTGACTCCTCCTGCTAATAAACATAGAATAGTCATAGTTTGAACAATTCGCTTTATACGTTTTCTTTTCTTTTGTTTTATTCTTTCTTGTTGTTTTATCTGCTTTTGTATTGCCTGTCTTTTTTGTTGGTTATTTTTATTTGTCATACCTATAACTGTTTCGGTTTCAAAATCAAATCCTTGTATTGTATTATCCTTTTTTTTCTGTGATTCTTTTATACGCCTTTCCCTATCTTTTGCTTTTTTCCTTTGTTGTTTTTTTGCTTCATTTTCTCTTTTATCTAAGGATTGATTATAATACAAGTTATTCAATTTTTTCACCCCCATTATCATATGTTTTTTCCCGTATACATTCTATCATAAATACTATAATTATTTCCATAGTTTTTTATGAATTTGTTTATTTTTTTACTAGAAATTTTAAAAGCTAAGTACAATAATTCTATTTTTGCACTTAGCTTTATATCAAATTAATTCTGTTACTTCTATGCTTCCACCTAAATTTCTGATTTTTTTATCAAAATTTTCATATCCTCGCAAAATATATTCTATATTTCCAATAACTGTAGTTCCTTTTGCAGATAATCCTGCTAACACTAATGCTGCTCCTCCCCTTAAATCAGTTGCCTTTACTGTTGCACCATATAGTTTTCTAATTCCTCTTATAATAGCACTTTTTCCTTCTACTGTTATTTTTGCTCCCATTTTATTTAATTCTTGTACATATTTATACCTGTTTTCAAAAATGTTTTCTATAATAATCGTCGTACCTTTTGCAGTTGTAAACGTTGTTGCCATAATGGATTGCATATCTGTTGGGAAACCTGGATATGGCATTGTTTTTATATCTACTGCTTTTAATTTTTTTGGTGCTTGTATTTTAATTGTTTCCTTTTTAATTTCAATTTGACATCCTGCTTCTTCTAATTTATTAATTACTGGTGTAATATAGTTTGGATTTGTTTTCTCTAATTCTATTTTTCCTCCTGTAATTGCTGCTAAACAAAGAAATGTACCAGTTTCAATTCTATCTGGCATAATATTGTAACTAATTTCTTTTAATTTTTTCACGCCTTCTATTTCTATCTTATCTGTTCCAGCACCTTTGACTTTTGCTCCCATTTTATTTAGGAACTCCTGTAAATCTATAATTTCTGGTTCTCTTGCTGCATTTGTAATCATCGTTTTCCCTTCTGCTAATACACTTGCTAAAACCGCATTTTCTGTTGCACCTACACTTGGAAAATCTAAGTCTATTTTGTTTCCTATTATTTTTTCAGCTGTACAAGTGATACTACCATAATTTTGATTTACATCAATCCCTAATTTTTCAAAAGCTTTTAAATGTAAATCAATTGGTCTTGCACCAATATCACAACCTCCTGGATAAGAAAAAGTTGCCATTTTATATTTGCCAACTATTGCTCCTACTATAATTACTGATGAACGCATTTGATGCATCAATATGTCTGGTATTTCATATTTTTCTATTGTACTTGTGTCTATTATAATTTTATTTTTCTTTTTTTGTACTTTTCCACCTAAAATTTTTATAATTTCATACATCATTTGAGTATCTTGTATATTTGGTACATTGTACAAAGTGGTAACTCCTTTGTTTAGTATACATGCTGCTATTATTGGTAATGCTGCATTTTTTGAACCTGAAATTTTAACTGTTCCTGATAACTTATTTCCACCTTTTATTATGTAGCTTGACATGAGTTCTCCCCCTTTTTACGTTTTATTTTCTATATATTATGTTTTCTTTACGTAAAAAGTGAGTAGATTTACTTTCACTAAAAATAGAAGCATCCACTTATTTAAGTTTCATCTCCCATTTTCATGCTTAATTCCTTTTTCAATTTTTCTATAGCTTTTCTCCTACTACTAATTTCATTTTTTTCATTTGATGAAATTTCTGCTAATGTTTTTCCATTTTCTAATTCAAATATTTCATCAAAACCAAATCCATTTTCTCCTCTTGGTTCTTTAGCAATATATCCTTCCATAATTCCTGTACTACAAATAACTTTATCTCCTTTAGCAATACTTACAGCAACTACAAATTTAGCTTTCCTCTTTTCTTTTAGTACACCTTCTAATTTTTTTAGTATTTCCTGATTCCTTTCTTTTTCTGTACCTGCATACCACCTTTTTGTATGAATTCCAGGAAATCCATTTAAATACTCTATTTCAATTCCCGAATCATCTGCAATACACATTTTTCCTTGTAACTGTTTTGACATTTCCTTTGCTTTTTTCATTGCATTTTTTTCAAAAGTATCTTGATCTTCTTCTATTTCTTTTCCTAATCCTGGCAAAGAAACAATTTTATAATCTGTTAATATTTCCTGTATTTCTTTTATTTTCCCCTTATTTGTAGAAGCTATTACTATTTCTAACATACAATCATGCAATCCCTTCCTGCACCTGTTCCTATAAATTTAATTGGTGTTTTTACAATTTCTTCAATTCTGTTTAGATATTTTTTTGCATTTTCTGGTAAGTCCTCTCTTTTGGTTATATTACTAATATCTCCAAAATTTCCTTCAAATTCTTCATATATTGGCTCACATTTTGCAATCTCATCAATATCTGTTGAATATTGCATACTAATTTTCCCATCTTTTTTATATCCAACACATAATTTAATTTTATCTAATTTACCAATTGTATCAACATGATTTATTGCTAAACCTGTTATTCCATTTATCATAACAGCATATTTTAAAGCGACTAAATCTAACCATCCACATCTACGTGGTCTTTTAGTTGTTGTCCCATATTCATGTCCTAATTCTCTAATTTGATCTCCTATTTCATTGTCTTGCTCTGTAATATATGGTCCTTCTCCTACTTTTGAAGAATATGCTTTTAAAACACCATAAACTTCTCCTATATATCTTGCACCAATACCCATACCTGTACAAATTCCTCCTATTGTAGGATTTGAAGATGTTACAAATGGATAACTTCCAAAATCAATATCTAATAAAGTAGCTTGTGCACCTTCACATAAGATTTTTTTGTCTTGCTCAATTGCTTCATGCAATAGCCCAACTGTGTCTACTACATATTCTTTTAATTGTTCTGCATATGTATTATATTCTGCAATCATACTATCTGCATCAATTGTTTCGTATCCATATTCTTTAAATATATTATTTTTTACTTCTATATTTTTACGTAATTGTTCTTCATATCTATTTGTTACAAATTCTCCCATTCGGATTCCACATCTTTCAAATTTGTCACAATATGCTGGTCCTATTCCTCTGCAGGTTGTTCCTATCTTTTTATTTCCTCGTAAACCTTCTTGTAACTTGTCCATTTGTACATGGTATGGAAAAATAACATGCGCTTTATCACTAATACGTAAATTTTTTGTATCATAACCATTTTCTTTTAAGCTTTTTATTTCTTCTAACAATACTTTTGGATCAACAACTACACCATTTCCAATAACTGCTATTGTATTTTTATTTAAAATTCCTGATGGGATTAAATGGAATGCAAATTTTTTACCATCTATTTCAATTGAATGTCCCGCATTATTTCCTCCTGAACATCTTACTGCCAAATCAGCTGTTTGTGATAAATAATCTATTATTTTTCCCTTTCCTTCATCTCCATAAAAACTTCCTAAAACAACATCTGCTTTCATAATCTTTCATTCCTTTCTTGGCACAATTCTTGCTATTTTTATCACTTGCTACTATCTAAATTCTTTGGTATAATAACATTTTTAATCTTTTTCTGTGGTTTTATCAGATATTTTTCAATTTTCTTTAGCATACTAATTTCTTCCTTAAAAAATATTGTATTCCATATTCTTTGCATTTTAGAAAATATATTATCTTTTCTAACAATTAATCCTGTCTCTATTTTTTTATTTGTTTGCATCGATGAAATCATATGCATCACCTTCTCTAATTTGGTTAGAGTTATTCATTACTTACATTATCATCACTTGTATCATTGTTTGCGTTAGCTTGTACTTCTTGTACTGTATCATTTTGTACATTGCTTTCATTTTCGAATCCTCTACACCAATACCCAATTAAAAATCCTATAACAAATGTAATTAAAATAGTTAATATAATTGTTACATGTTGTTCTGTTTTGTATAGGGATTTATCATAATATTTCATATCCATATTTCATCCCATTCCTTTCTTTATTTTAATTTTTGTATTAAAGTTTTTATTGTTACCACTTCTTTTTCTCCTGTTTGCATATTTTCTAGTTCTATCAATTCTCCATCTTGTTTATCTCCAATAACAACTAGATATGGTGTCCCTAATATTTTACAATCTTTTATCTTTGTTCCCATTGTAACTGTTTCTCTATCATCTAGAATTACTCCTATTTTCTCATTTTGTAATGTTTTATATATTGTATTTGCTAATTCTACTTTTTCAGCATTTTCCATCTTTGGTATAATTTGCACTTGATATGGAGCAACTGATTTTGGTAGAACAAATCCACATGGCCCCCATTTTGGATCTTTAACAACACATTGTTCATATAATGCTGCAACAGTTCTACTAACACCTATTCCATAACAACCCATATAATATAAAGCTTCTTTTCCTTCTTGATTTATGTATTTGCCATTCATCATTTCTGAATAACGTGTTCCTAGTTGGAATATATGTCCTAATTCCATTGTTCTAATTTCTTTAAAATTAGAAATATCTTCAATTCCATATTCCTCTTTTAAATATTGTTGATAATTTTCTCTTTCTAGAATTTCTGTATTTAAACCTATTTTTGTTTTTTCATCATAAAGAATTTTGTCCTCTCCTTGCTCAGATATTAGCATAAACTCTTCTGATTTTTTTCCTCCCATGCTACCATTGTCTGCAACAATTGGAATAACTTCTAATCCTATTTTTTCAAATATTTCTAGAAATGCATTTTTTACATTTTCATAAGATTTTCCCATTGATTGCTCATCTATATCGAAACTATATGCATCTAACATAGGGAATGCTTTTCCTCTTAGCAAATATCCTCTTGTTCTTATCTCATTTCTATATTTTTCTCCAATTTGATAAAAAGTTACTGGCAAGTTTTTATAAGATTTTAATTTTTCTCTTGCAAATTCTAGCATTGCCTCTTCACCTGTTGGTGCTAAACAAAATGTTCCTTTATTTGATTCTGTAATTAGCATTGTTCCATCATCAACATAATGTTCATATCTTCCAGAATTTTTCCAAATTGTATCTGGTTGCAAAGTTGGTAATAGCACCTCTATACAGCCATATTTATTTAATGTATCTACAATTATTTTTTCAACATTTCTTCTTACTAGGAGTGGAATTGTATTATACCCAAATAATCCTGCTCCATATTGTACAAGTTGTCCTGTTTGTAATAAAATACTTTGTCCTGGGTACATTTCATCAATATTACTTAATTTAGTTGTCCCCATTCCTGTTTGTGATAGTTTCATTTTCTTCATTCCTTTCTGATATTTCATCAATGATAATCTGCTTATTCGCATCCAACTTATATTTTGGCAAATCTGGTAAATCATTTAAAGAAGTATAACCAAACATTTTTAAAAACTCTTTATTAGTCCTATATGTCATAGGTTTCCCTGGCAAATCCGATTTTCCAGCCTCTTCAATTAATCCATATTCCATCAATTTATATATACACGCATCTGCACCTACTCCTCTAATTGTTTCTATTTCTGCTCTTGTAATTCTGGGGTTATATGCAATAATTGACAACGTTTCTATTGCTGCATTAGATAAATTCGGCTTTGCCCTTTGATCTACTATCGGATATATATATTCATGATACTCTTTTTTTGTACATAATTGATAGCAATCTTCCATTTTTATAATTTCAATTCCACTTTGCGGATTTGCATTCATCTCTTCTTGCATTTGTTGCAATATACTCTCGACCTCTTCTTTTGATAGTTCCAGTGCCATCATCAATTGCTCTATTTTCACTTCTTTTCCTACTGCAAATAAAATAGCCTGTATGATTGCTTTTTGGTTGTCCATATTTTATCTCATTCCTTCCTTTGTCTACCCTTATTCTACTATATCTTTTCGATTTTTACAATGTTTTTTACTAATTTTTATTGCCAATTTTTTTCTTTTATGGTAGTATTACCAAAAGGAGGTATTCTCATGGAGGAAGATAAGAAAAAATTAGAAATTGTTTCAGGTGATGGCGAAGATTTAGAAATTTCTCCTGTGTATGAACATTTAAATACTGTAAAGCCAAAATTTGATAACAAGCCTAAAAACATTATAGTTCCCAAATCAAAAGAAGAAGATGAGAATGACGAGGAAGAAGATGATGATGACAAAAAAGATGATAACAAAAATTAAGAAAGGGATGAAATTATATGAGTGACTTAATTGAAATTAGATGGCATGGTAGAGGTGGCCAAGGTGCCAAAACAGCTTCTTTATTATTAGCTGATGCAGCATTTAACACTGGTAAATATATTCAAGGTTTCCCTGAATATGGTCCTGAAAGAATGGGTGCCCCTATTACAGCTTATAACAGAATTAGTGATGAACCTATTACAATTCACAGCAATATCTATGAACCTGATTATGTTGTAGTTGTTGACGATACTCTTTTAGAATCAGTTCCAGTTACTGCTGGTTTAAAAGAAAACGGAGCAATCGTTATCAATACTACAAAATCAGCTGATTACCTAAAAAAAGTATTAAACAGCTATAATGGTGACATTTATACAATTGACGCAAGAAAAATCTCTATGGAAACATTAGGAAAATATTTTCCAAACACACCTATGCTTGCAGCAATTGTAAAAGTTAGTAAAATTATGGACGATGATGCATTTTTGAAAGATATGGAAGGTTCCTTCAAACATAAATTTGCAAAAAAACCTGAAGTAATTGATGGAAATATGAAAGCCATCGAAATGGCTCTAAAAGAAGTAAAAAAGATATAAAGAAAGGAGATTTACTATGTCAGAAATTAACAATAAAACACCTATGGAAGAAATGACAATCGGTGGAAATATTTACACATCTGGAAATGCAAAAAATTTCAAGACTGGTGACTGGAGAAGTATGAAACCTGTTTTCCATGAAGATAAATGTAAGCAATGCGGTTTATGTTTTCCTGTTTGCCCTGAAAATGCAATCCCAGTAAAAAAAGAAGATTTAAAACGAACAGATTTCAATTTTGACTATTGTAAAGGCTGTGGTGTATGTGCTAAAGTATGCCCATTTGGTGCCATTACAATGGAGGAAGAAGGTGCTGATGTATGAGTATTCGTGAAAGATTAAGTGGTAATGAAGCTGCTGCAACTGCTATGAAACAAATCAATCCTGATGTTGTTGCTGCCTTCCCTATTACACCATCAACAGAAATTCCACAATATTTTTCTACATTTGTTGCAAATGGTGTTGTTGATACAGAATTTGTTGCAGTTGAAAGTGAGCATAGTGCTATGTCTGCATGTATTGGTGCTGAAGCTGCTGGTTCTAGAGCAATGACAGCCACTTCTGCTAACGGATTATCTTTGATGTGGGAAATGATTTATATTGCATCTAGTTTAAGATTACCTATTGTTCTATCTCTAGTTAATCGTGCTGTTTCAGGTCCTTTAAATATACATTGTGACCATTCTGATGCAATGGGTGTTCGTGACAGTGGTTGGATTATGCTATTTTCAGAAAATAATCAAGAAGCTTATGACAATACATTGATGGCACATCGTATTGCAGAAAATGAAAAGGTACTACTTCCTTTAATGATATGTCAAGATGGTTTTATCACTTCTCATTCTATTGAAAATATCGAATTAGAAGAAGATAGCGAAGTTAAAAAATTTGTTGGAGAATATCATCCAAAACATTACTTATTAAATGATAAAGAACCAATTGCAATTGGTCCATTAGATTTACAAGCTTACCTATTTGAGCACAAAGCACAACAAGCAGAAGCTATGAAAGCTGCAAAAGATGTAATCTTAGAAGTTTCAAAAGATTTTGAAAAATGGACTGGTAGACATTATGGTTTATTTGAAGAATACATGTTAGATGACTGCGATATGGCAATTGTTTGCATGAATTCTACTGCTGGAACAACAAAATCTGTTGTAAATGAGCTAAGAAAAAATGGAATCAAGGCAGGTCTTTTAAAAATTCGTGTTTATAGACCTTTCCCAAGTGAAGAAGTTGCTAAAGCATTAGCTAACATAAAAGCAATCGCTGTTTTAGATAAAGCTGATTCATTAAATGCTATGGGTAGTGCATTATTCCAAGATGTCGCATCTAGTATGTATGTTGCAGGAAATCAAGTTCCTATGGTAAATTATGTTTATGGAATTGGTGGACGTGATACTACTACTAATGATATTAAATCCGTTTATGATGATTTAGCTGAAATAGTAAAAGCTGGAAAAGCAGAAAATCCTTATCGCTATTTAGGATTAAGAAGGGAGGAAAAATAAATGCCTTATAATGTAAAAGAAGTTGTTGCTCGGAAAACCTTCTCGATTCACAGAAGGTCATAGAATGTGTGCTGGTTGTGGTGCTCCCCCAGTTGCAAGACATATTATGCGTGCTTTAAAAGAAGAAGATCATGCAGTTGTTGCTAATGCTACTGGTTGCATGGAAGTTTCTACTTTTATCTATCCATACTCTGCTTGGACAGATTCTTTTATACATACTGCATTCGAATGTGCTGGTGCTACTCTATCTGGTGTAGAAGCTGCATACGTTTCTTTAAAAAAGCAAGGAAAATTACCAGATGACAAGCACACAAAGTTTATTGCCTTTGGTGGAGATGGTGGTACTTATGATATTGGTATTCAATCTTTATCAGGAGCTATGGAACGTGGTCATGACATGACATATGTTTGCTATGATAATGGTGCTTATATGAATACAGGAATTCAACGTTCTTCTGCTACACCAAAATTTGCAGATACAACTACATCTCCTGCTGGTAAAGTTATCCCTGGAAAAATGCAATCCAGAAAAGATTTAGCAAAAATTATGGTTGGTCATCATTTACCATATGTAGCACAAACTGCTGCTTTTATGAATTTTAAAGATTTATATGAAAAAGCTGAAAAAGCAATTTATACAGAAGGTCCAACTTTCTTAAATGTATTATCACCATGCCCTAGAGGTTGGGGATATGCAACAGAAGATTTAATGCAAATCAACAAATTAGCTATTGAAACTTGCTATTGGCCTCTATATGAAGTAATTGATGGAGTTTACCATATCACATATAAACCTGCAAATAAACTACCTATTGAAGAATTTTTAAGACCACAAAAAAGATTTAAACACATGTTTAAACCTGGAAATGAATGGATGCTTGAAGAATTCCAAAAAGAAGTAGACTCTAGATGGCAAGAATTATTAGACTTAGAAAAAATGACAAATGAATAGGGAAAAAGGGGACGCCCTTTTTTTCCCTCCTCTAGGAAAGTCATCCTCTATGAGGATAAGACTTGACGTAGAGGAGGGTTATGCAAAATTAAGATTTTCTTAATAATTTATTATTTAGAAAATCTTAATTTTGTTTTCCCTATTCATTTTTTCCCTATTTTTTTATATACTTCACAATTTATTTTTTCCTGAAATACATCTTTTAATTGTAACTTTTCAATAATTAAATTTTCCTTCTGTTTTTTAGTTAAATGTTTAATATGATATTCTAATTTTGATGCATCTGCCCTATTTTCTGTTTCCCACACCGCTTCTAATTTCAACACATCATGTGAAATTGTATATTTTGCACATTTTTCTGTTTTTTGCATATGCTCTTCTATTCTTCTTTTAATATCTGTAGTAATTCCTGTATAAATAGAATTATCTTTACATCTTAACATATATGTATAATACATCTATTTCTCCTTAATATTTTGTAAAATAAAATCAATTACTTTTTTTGTATAATAACCTTCATTAATGCTATCCTTATCAAATTCTGTTTGCTCTGAAAAATACTTTTGGGTCTCTGGTAAAATTGATATTGAATCTAATGGATATCCTAGAGTTCTCTTTTTACAAGGTTTATCTACTATGTAAAAATGATTTTTACTCCAAGTATATTCTTTTACTTGTTTTCCATCATATATTACCATACCAAATATCCATTTAGCAGTTAATTTTCCTCCATACTGAGTCGCCAAATTTGTATAATACTCTATCATTTCCTCATCTGTTAATCTTTTTCCATTTACTCTCCTAACATGTGTTCCTGGTTGCTTATCTTCTGGTAATTCTTCTATAAATAAATTACTATCTTCCCCAATCGTTATTATTTTGGTTGCATTATAATATGCTTTTGCCTTAATATATGCATTTTCTATAGCATTCTTTCCATTTTCTTCTACTTTCAAATTGATTTCTATGTCTTTTATTGTTAATAATTCTATATTTCTTTTTTCTAATTCTTCTTTATAATATTCTACCTTAGCTGGATTAGTTGTTGCAAATAATATTTTCATCTTTTTCTCCTTATAAATATTATATCATCATAATATCATAAAAAATAAGAATTGTAAAATTATTGACTTTTGCACATAATTCATATATAACAATTATATAAAGTTATAGGAGGGATTTTTTTGGAAGACTTTAACCCTGAAAATATTGAAACTGTTGAAGAAACTGTAAAACCATCTAATAAAAAAATGACCATTTTTAATTTTATTTTTATAGCTGTCGTTTTTATTGGTCTTTTTATTTATATGGTTTCAGTTGATGGAATAGATAATATTTTAGAACTATTAAAAAATGTAAATTATGCGTGGGTATTTGGTGGAGTTTTATGCCTTGTCATTCAATGGATTTGTGAAGCAATTGTGTTACATCTCCCTATTAAAAGAATGTATCCTGAACAACGTTTTTCCAATTCATTTAAAGTTAATATGGTTGGACAATTATTTAATAATATTACACCTTTCTCCTCTGGTGGTCAACCAATGCAAGCGTATGTATTTTCAAAATCTGGAAAACGCGTTAGTGATTCTTTATCTGCCATGGCGATTAAATTTGTTGTTACACAAACTGCACTAGTTCTCTTTACTCTAATTGTTGTTATTTTTGAATTTTCTTTTTTTGCCAACTTAATGCGTGATTTTGTCTGGATTGCAGTTGCAGGTTTTGCAATCAATATTATTGCTATACTTCTTGTATTACTAGCAGGATTTAAAAAAAGAGCAATAACAATTATTACTAACCCTATTATCCGCTTTTTAGGAAAAATACACATTATAAAACATCCTGATGATACAATTGAAAAATTATCACATAGTATTGATAATTTTCGTGAACAATTTTTAATTATTCGCTCAGAAAAAAAGATGGTTTTAAAAATGTTCATTGTTGCAATTATTCAAAGTCTAGCTTATTACTCTATAACATATATGGTATATCGTGCATTTGGGAACTCTGGAATTGGATTTTGGCAAATAATACCTGTGCAAGCATTTTTATTATTGATAATGACATTCATCCCTACTCCTGGCTCTGGGCTTGCAGCTGAAGGTGGATTTTTGCTATTATTTCAATCTATTTTTCAAAATGGAACTATCAATATGTCAATCTTATTTTGGCGCCTATATACATTTTATTTACCAATTATCGTAGGAGCGTTCGCCTATCTAAAAAGGGAATAGGGGACGCCCTTTTTTTCCCTACTTATTTTTTCCCTATTCAAATTTTCCCTATCTACCTTTCCTGTTTAACATCATATAAATTCTATTTTTCCCTAAACCTAAAATTTTACAAATCTGATTATCTTTTAAATTTGATTTATTTCTTAATTCATAAATCATATTAATCAGTTGATCTCTTTGTTTTTTTAAATCTTCTACACTACATATTCCTTTTTCATCTAAATACTCTTTTATCACTTTATCATAATTCTCTTCAATATACTCCATTCCTCTCATTCTCAAAATATCATCTCTGTTTTTGTGAATATATTCAAAAATTTCTTTATATTGATATGTTCCAAACAATAACAATATATCTTGTTTACTCTTTTTATTATTGATAAATTGACTATATGATGAAAATTTATAATCTTCCAAATGCTCTACTATTTTAGCTTTTATTGGATTATAATGAATATACGCAATTGTATTATAAAGTTGTTTTTTATTTTCTACCTGAACACTCTTAAATCTATCTCTATATACATATCCAACTCTGTTCCTTTGCGCATTATAAAATTTGGCAAATTTTGAATTTGCTATATTCATAAATTTTGAAATACTTTCTATTTGTTCATAATATACCAAAAAATGTGCATGATTATCTAAAATAGCATACACTAATATTCTTATATTTAATTTGTTTGATGCTTCTTCTAAATATTTTAGATACATATTTTTTTCATTTTTTGTTTCAAATATTTTCTCCTTGTTAATTCCTTGCACCATTATATGCAAATAATTTGATATAATATCCTTTCTATTACTTCTCGGCATTATACTCCTTTCATTATATTTTATAAATTTTTTATTGGTTAATTTTTCGAATAAATAAAATAGAGTTTAATAATTTTTTGATTAAAAATATAGGGAATTTTTGAATAGGGAAAAAATAAATAGGGAAAAAAAGGACGTCCCCTATTCCCCTACTGGTGCTTCTACTGGACAAACACTTGCACATGTTCCGCAAGAAATACATGCTGATTCGTCTATTGCATATTTATCTTCTCCTTGTGATATACATTGTACTGGACATTCTGCAGCACATGCTCCACATGATATACATTTTTCAGTTATTTTGTATGCCATCTTTTTCACCCCCTTTTACCTTTTTACTTCCTTTTTGTCATTTTTATCTTTTTCTAAATCTAATTCTTCTAATTTTTCTAGTTCTTCTAATTCCTTTTTATGTTGTATTTCTTCTTCATCAAGTTTTTCTTGTTCTCTAGGGATGTCTTTTATTATTTCTACATCCTTTACATCATATCTTTTATAATTATATCCTTCTTCTGTTTTAAATTTTACCTTTATTCTTTCTTTTAAGGTTTCTATTGCATCTACTTCCCCTTCTCCATCTTCTGTCTTTACAATAGCTCCTATATTTGGTAATTGCTCTAATTTTTCTGCATACACATTATCCTCATATTTTAAGCAACACATTAGTCTTCCACAGTTTCCTGAAATTTTTGATGGATTTAGTGATACATTTTGTTCTTTAGCCATTTTTATTGACACAGCTTCAAAATCACTCAAAAATGTACAACAGCATAGTTCTCTTCCACATACTCCATTTCCACCAATTCTTCTAACTTCGTCTCTTACTCCTATTTGCCTTAATTCTATTCTTGTTTTATATATAGCTGCTAAATCTTTTACAAGTTCTCTAAAATCTATTCTTCCATCTGCTGTAAAATAAAATAAAATTTTACTATTATCAAATTTATATTCTACATCTGTTAAATTCATGTCTAAATTATGTTCTTTTGCCTTTTTTTGACATATTTTCATTGCTTCTTTTTCAATTTTTTTGCATTCTTCATAATGTTTTTGATCTCTATAATTTGCCATTCTTATTACTTTTTTTAATGGTGCAATTATTTTTTCATCTTCAACATATCTATTAGGAATAACTACTTCTCCATATTCTTCTCCCTGTGCTGTTTCTACAATAACTTTATCTCCCTTTTTTACTTTCAATTGTTTTGGATTGAAAAAGTATATTTTTCCTAATTTTTTAAATCTTACTCCAATTATATTTTTCAAAATACTACCTACTTTCTTTTTGATTTTACTTAATTTGTGCTTTCATCTGTAGTAACATATTATCTATACTCATATCATAATTTGCATTTGATTGCAATCTTCTTTTAGTGTTTTCCACAATTTCTATACATTTTGTGTACTGATAATCTTGCTTAGCTAATTCTAATAAAACTGTATTCATATATTGTAGTATTGTCTCAATCTCTTCCTTATGATAGATATTTTGTGCTTTTTTCATAATTTCAATGATGTCTTCATTTTTTAGGTTTGTTAGCATTTTATATATTTCCATATATTGTTCTTGTTTATCTTGTAATTCTAACGCTTTTCCTATGCTTCCACCAAAGGCATTTAAAATGAAGTCATTTTGTATATTTATTCCTCTTTTTTCTAAATATTGCTTTAACTCTTGTTGAGGTATATCCTGAAAACGTATGATTGTACATCTTGATTTAATTGTACTCAAAAAAGAGTTTTCATTTGTTCCTATTAAAATGATAGTTATATATTCTGGTGGCTCTTCTAGTGTTTTTAATAAACAGTTTTGTGCTTCTTTTGTCATTTTATCACTGTCATTAATAATATATATTTTTTTACTTGATATAATTGGCTTTTCAGTTATTTTTTTTTGCATTTCTCTAATTTGTTCTATTTTTAGGGTATTTCCATCTGGATCTATTATTTGAAAATCTGGATTGTTTTGTATGTCATTGCATAATAATGCTTTGCTAAACTCTTTTGCTATCTCCTTTTTTCCAATTCCTTCTGTTCCAACAAATAGATAGCTATGTGATGTTTTATGGTTTTGAATTGATTGTTTTAATTGTTCTTGTATTTTTTTATTTCCTACAATTTGTTCAAACATCCTTTTACTCCTATTTATCTACTTTTCCCCATAAATTCAAAGGCCATATTCTAATTGCTACTTTACTTTCAATTTTTTCTAATGGAATACATCCAAACACTCTACAATCTGAACTATGTTCTCTATTATCTCCCATTGCAAATACGCAATTATCTGGTACAACAAAATCTTCTAATCCTTCTACTTGTGGTGATGTGACAACTGTTGATGCTAAATATGGTTCTTCTAATTTTTCACCATTTATATATACTTTACCTTCTTTAATTTCTACATGCTCACCTGGTAATGCTATTGTCCTTTTAATATAACTGTCTTTACCCATTTCCACTACATAAAAGAAAAATTTTTTAAATATATTTGTTGGTTCCGTGTATTGTGCAACTGGTCCATTTTCTTCTATTTCCGCTTTTGAAAGTGCTTTTTCTGTTGGTGCTTCAAATGTAATAATATCACCTTTTTCTGGTAACTGCTTAGTTGTCCTTCCCCATCTATTTAGCCATAACCTCTGATTTTGTTTTAATGTTGGCTCCATTGAAATTTGTTGAACAATCGTTGGTGTTCCTATATAATATCTAAATAGCAATGCTAATACAACTGCTATAATAATACAATATACCCATTCTAGAATTTCTTTAACTTCTGGTTTCATTTCCAATTTGCTTCTCTCCTTTGTATTTTTCCTTATCTATTATACATTACTTTTGTGGATTTAGCAATGTTGTTTTCTAAATTTGTAAATTTTGTTCTTGTTTTGTTGGAATTCTAATAACAACTTCTGTTCCCTTTCCTACTTCACTTTTAATGTCAATACTTCCACCATTTTTGTCCAAAATCTCTTTTGCAATAGAAAGTCCTAAACCAGTTCCTCCTAATTCTCTTGTACGTGCTTTATCAACTCGATAAAATCTTTCAAAAATTCTTGTTAAATCTTCTTCTGGAATTCCTATTCCATTATCTATAATTTTGATATAAGCATCTGTATATACAAAACCTACATAAATTTTTATTTCTCCACCATCTTTTGTATATTTAATGCTATTTGTTAAAATATTCAAAACTACCCTTTCTATATCATCTTTACTTGCATATACTGGTGGTACATCTGCTGTCACAAAGCAATTAACATTATGTTGTTTTTTCTTAATTTCTATTGCCAATTTCTCCTGTGATTTTTTTACAAGTTCTCCCAAATCAAATGTTTCTTTATTTGTTTTATTTTTTGTATTATCATACCTTGATAATGTTAACAAGTCTGTTACTAGCCTAGCCATTCTTCTAGATTCTGTTGCAATTACATTTAAAAATTTGGTTTCTGTCTCTTGGTCAAATCCTCCTTCTAATAGAGTATCTGCATATCCCATAATAGAAGTGATCGGAGTTTTTAACTCATGAGATACATCTGCTACAAATTCCTGTTGCATACTGTCTAGTTTTACATGTTCTGTTATATCTTGAATTACTGCAATCACACCATTTGGTAAATCTTTTTCATCCTTAAATGGCGCAAAATATGCATTAACATATTTTTCATCAACTTGAATTCTTTGCTCTGTTGAAGTCCATGTTTCTAAATATATAATTTTTTCCATATTAATATCTAAATTAAATTTTCCAAAAATATCATCAAACGTGTTATCCTCTGGGCCGATACTTAATAATTTTTTTGCCGCTGGATTTATTAAAATGATTTCTCCCTCTCTATTAAATGCAACAATACCATCTGTCATATGTAATAAAATAGCTTCAACTTGCTTTTTCTTTGTTGATACATCACTTAGCTTGTCCTTTAATTCTACTGTCATAACATCTATCATCTTTTCAAATTTAGATAATAGTACAGCTATACAAATAGACATTATTATAGCTGTTGTGATTGCCACTGCTATATATATTTTAACTTGGTTTGTATGCGTAAAATATACTCCTAATCCTAATATTAGGAGTACTTCTATAATACATATCATTAATATAAATTTAGATTGCGTAGTTTTTAGCATTTTTACTACATTCCTTTCCAACTCTACAGCAATTTTTTTATTTCCGCAAATATAGCATCCTCTGCATTCTTACTTTCCAATCTCATTGCATTTTTACCCATTTGCTCAGCATGATTATCTTGTAAAATTTCCTCAATAAATTTATGTAATACATCTGATTCAAGATCTTTATCTAAAATAATTCTCGCTGCATTTTCCTTTTCCAAAACTTGTGCATTGTATAATTGATGATTATGACTAACATTTGGTAATGGAATTAAGATTGATGGTTTCCCTAAATTTGCAATTTCTGTTATTGTCATAGCTCCACTTCTTGAAACAATCAAATCTGCCATATTCATCATTTCTTCCATATTATATATATATGGCACAATTCTTGCATTTTGTATATTATTAATATTTATTTGATTCTCTTCTAATTGTTCTTTTATATTGTCATATTGTTTTGGTCCTGTTGCCCACATAATTTGATATTCTTTGTTTTGTTTATTTTTTATAATCCCTAATATTGCTTGATTTATCCTTTGAGCACCTTGACTTCCGCCAAATACTAATACAATTGGTTCTTCTGATTTTAAGCCATTTTGTTTTAATATATTTTGCTTTTCTTCTAATGTATATTCTCTTTTTTTATTTTTCACTGGTGTTCCTGTACATACTATATTTTTTGCCTTTGGTATTCTTGGTATAGCATCTTTAAAAGATACCAAAATAGTATTTGTTTTTTTAGCTAATAACTTAACTGCCATTCCTGGAAATGCATTACTCTCATGTATCATCGTAGGAATTTTTAGTTTTGCTGCCTCTGAAATTGTTGCACCACAGATATACCCTCCTGTACCAATTACAATATCTGGTGCAAACTCTTTTATAATCTTTTTTGCTTGTTTAAATCCTTTCATTGTCTTTATTATATTCTTAAAATTAGTTATACTAATTTTTTTACTAAAACCATAAGCTTCTATTGTCTTTAATTCATATCCTGCCCTTGGAACTAAATCATTTTCTAACCCTCTTGTTGTGCCAATAAACATGATTTTTGCATCCTTCTGTTCTTTTTTTATTTTATTGGCTATTGCAATCCCTGGATTGATATGCCCTGCTGTCCCTGCTGCTGCTATGATTACTTTCATATTTTGCTATCATTCCTTTCTGTTTATTAAAAATATAATTTTTAATTCTTTGCACACGCTCGAGAAATATTCAACAATACCCCCATCTCACAGAGTAAAATAAATAACGCTGTTCCGCCGATAACTAAAGAATGGTAATGGCATACCTGTTGGTGGCATTGATGAAGTTACAACCGCTATATTTATAATAACTTGAATTCCTACTAATGCTGTAATTCCTACAGCTACTAAGCTACCAAACATATCTGGTGCTTTCATTGCAATCAAAATACCTCTCCAAATAAATATAGCAAATAAAAGGATGATAATAGCACATCCAATAAATCCCAACTCTTCTCCTACAATAGAGAAAATGAAATCATTATGTGGTTCTGGTATGTATAAATATTTTTGTTTACTTTCACCTAGACCTACACCAAATAATCCTCCTGAACCAATGGCATATAAACTTTGAATTACTTGCCAACCTGTACCAGTGGCATCTTTCCATGGGTCTAGAAAAGTCATAACTCTTTGCAATCTATATGGAGATTTTACAATTAACAAAATGGCTGCTGGTATTCCTACTCCTCCTCCAATAGCCATAAACTGAATAAATTTACATCCTGCTACAATCATCATAATACATGAAATTCCTAAAATAACAATTGATGCACTAAAATGTGGTTGTAACATCAATAATCCAATTAGAGGTAATATCATAACAATATGTTTTATTAGCCCTTTTCCGAAATGTGGTAAATCATCTCTATTTTTGACTAACATACCTGCATAAAATACAATGACTAAAAATTTTACAATTTCTGATGGTTGAAATGATAATGTTTCTGTTACATATATCCATCTTTGTGAACCATTAATTTCTTTTCCTACTACTTTTACAGCAATCAATAGAAAAAGTGCAATCCACCAAGCATGTTTATAAAACTTCTGGTAAAATCTATAATCTATCTTCGATATTGCCATCATAGCAATTACGCCTAATACAGCAAATATCAATTGTTTATTAAAAAAGCGATAACTATCTCCAGTTTCTGCTAATGCGGATGGAGAACTTGATGATAATACCATGATTAATCCTATTCCTAATAATATGATAATAGTTATTAGTAACGTAAAATCAATTGGGTTATTTAAAAAGCTTGAGAATTTCCCTGCTTTCTTTTTAGCCATACTTTTCTCCTTCCTAAGGCACAAATCTAGTTGGAAAAGAATTAAATTTTAACAAGGAAAATTTTATTTTGGAGGCAAGGGCGCATACTTTTTGTATGTAACCGCGTCCAAAATGAAATTTGACGTAGTTAAAATTGTAATTATTTTTCAACCCTCTCTCCTTCCTATGTTTTTGCTATATAACCTTCAAACCAACAATACACAAAATCAATGTAATAATGCTAAAAACAATTACTACTTTATTTTCTTTCCAACCAGATAGCTCAAAGTGATGATGTAATGGTGCCATTTTGAAAATCCTTTTTCCTGTTTTTTTGAAATAAGCTACTTGCATAATAACTGACAAAGTTTCTATTACTGGTATAAGTGCTATAATTAGTAAAATCAATGGCATTTTTAAATATAAAGCAACTGATGCAATTACTCCTCCAATAAGTAAAGAACCTGTATCTCCCATAATTACTTTAGCTGGATGTAAGTTAAAAATTAAAAATCCTAAAACTGCACCAATTACAATACTTCCAAATATTGAAATCTCTGATATGCCACGTAACATCGCTATAACTGTTAAGCAAGTTATGATAATTACTGATATACTAGATGACAAGCCATCTACTCCATCTGTTAAGTTAATTGCATTTGTTGTTGCCAAAATAACACAAATTGCTGCAGGTACATATACATACATTGGTAACAATATATTCATCTTTAGAATTGGTATATACGTTTGTGTTCCTAATTTTAGTCCTTCTATTAAATATAAAACATAAGCTACAGATATAATTAATAGTCCTAGCATTTTATAACTTGGCTTTAATCCATCTGTATTTTTTAATACTAATTTTTTATAATCATCTATAAATCCTATTACTCCAAATCCTAGTGTCAGTAGCAACATTGGTAATAATTGTTCTGCCAATTCTACCTGTTTTGTAGCATATAAATAAATGACTGTTGCAACAGTTGCCACCGTCATTGAGAAGATTATAATAATACCTCCCATTGTCGGTGTTCCCTGTTTTTTCAAATGAGATGCTGGCCCATCATCTCTTTCAATTTGCCCGACTTTTAGTTTTTTTAATATTGGTATTGTTATCATTCCTAATATTATAGATATTGCAAATGAAATGAGCAATACTTCTATTTCAAAATTCAATTTTATCAAACCTTTCGTATTTGCTTACTTTGTATATTTTATTCTTTCATAATTTGTTTTATTTGTATTTTATCCATTTTTTTCTATAATTTCTTTTACAATAATTCTTTCATCAAATGGATATTTTACACCATTAATTTCTTGGTATGGCTCATGCCCTTTTCCTGCTAAAATAATAATATCTCTCTTATTTGCCATATTAATTGCTTTTTCTATGGCTTCTGTTCTATCAACAATCACTTCATATTTTCCTTTTGTTTTTTTGATTCCTTCTTCTATTTGATCTACAATTTTTTGTGGATCTTCTGTTCTTGGATTATCTGATGTGATAATTGTATAATCTGCTATTTTACCTGAAATTTCTCCCATGATTGGTCTTTTCCCACTGTCTCTATCTCCTCCACATCCAAACACAGAAATAACTCTACCTCTTGTGTAGCTTTTAGTTGCTTGTAAAATATTTTGCAAACTTTCTGGTGAATGTGCATAGTCAATCATAATTGTTAATTCCTTTTTGTTATTTACTAATTCTGATCTTCCTGGTACTCTTACCTCTAATAGTGCTTCTTTTATTACTTCTGGTGATATTCCAAATTTTTGTGCTACACAAATTGCAGCTAATGAATTATATACACTAAATCTTCCTGGTATTCCTGTTTTTACTCTTTCATTTCTATCTGTAATCTTTACTTTAAAATCAACATAAGCATTTGTAATCGTAATGTCTTTTGCTAAAACATTTGCAAAGTTATCAATTCCATATGTTGTAATATTATTTTCTGGAAACAAATTTGGGATTTTAGCACCTTGTAAATCATCTACATTTACAATTCCAGTTTTGCACATATGAAATAATTTTAATTTTGATTGTAAATAATCTTCCATGTTTGGATGTTCATTTTGGCTAATATGATCTTCTGAAAAATTCGTAAATAATACTATATCAAACTGGCATCCATCTACTCTATGTAATTTTAAGCTTTGTGATGATACTTCCATTACAACAACTTCTACACCTTCTTCTACCATTTGATTAAATAATTGCTGTAATTCTAAACTTTCTGGTGTTGTTCTATCACTTTCTTTAACTTTCTTTCCATTAATATATGTTGCTATTGTTCCTATTAAACCTACTTTTTTTCCTGCTCTTTCTAATATTTCTTTTATCATAAATGTTGTTGTAGTTTTACCTTTTGTTCCTGTTACTCCTATCAATTTAAATTTTGATGATGGATTTTGATAAAAGTTTGATGAACATATTGCTAATGCTTCTCTTGTATTTTTTGCCATAATTATTGTTATACTTTCTGGTATATTTAATGATTTTAAATCACATCCTTCTTCTACCATTACTGCTGTTGCGCCGTTTTTTATTGCATCTTCTATAAATGTATGTCCATCTGTTGCAAATCCTTTTATTGCAATAAACAAATATCCTTCTTTTATTTCTTTAGAATTCTTTTCTAAACCTCGTATGTCTTTTTCTAAATCTCCCTTCACTTTTAGTCCTTCTAAGCCGACTAATAATTTCTTTAATTCCATTTTAGGATCATCCCTTCACTTTAATATGTCTTGTTAGCAAATTTTTGCCAACAATTCTAGTATATTATATATCTTTTTTTATTTTTTGTATAGGGTTTTAGGAATTTTTTTAAAAAAAGAAACGGTTTACTAGTTCCGTTTCTTTTTTGGATATTTAATCTTCTTTTAATGTCTCACAATATTTGCAACGATATGCTTTTTTCTCTTTATCTGTTAATACAAAAACTTGTTGTAATTCTTTTTCAACAGATGTAATACATCTAGGGTTTTTACATTTAATAATATTTTTTATTTCTTTTGGTAATTCAACATGATACTTTTCTGTTCTTTCATCATTATTTATAATATTAATAGTAATGTTTGGATCTATATATCCTAATATATCTACATCTAAATCAATATTTTTATCAATTTTGATAATATCTTTCCTTCCCATTTTCTTACTTTTTGCATTTGTTATAATTGCTACTGAGCAGTCTAATTCACTTAATTTTAGTGCCTTATATATTTCCATTCCTTTTTTAGCCTGTATATGGTCTATTACAATTCCATTTCTAATACTATCAATGTTCATTTTTTCAACTCCTTATTCAATTTCTAACATTTTCATAATCAATGCCATCCTAATGTATTTACCATACATTGCTTGCTTGAAGTAACATGCTCTCGGGTCGTCATCTACTTCTGTAGCAATTTCGTTTACTCTTGGTAATGGGTGCAAAATTGCTAAATCCTGCTTTGCATTTTGTAGTTTAGTTTTATTTAGTATATAGTAATCTTTCAATCTAACATAATCTTCTTCATTGAAAAATCTTTCTTTTTGTACTCTGGTCATATATAAAATGTCTAACTTGTCCATGTGTTCTTCTATGTCATTTGTTTCAATGTACTCAATATTATTTTTTTCTAGTACTTCTTCTTTGATATACTCTGGTATTTTTAATTCATCTGGTGAAATTAACACAAATCTTATATTTTTGTATCTTATCATTGCTGTAATAAGTGAATGTACTGTTCTACCAAATTTTAAATCCCCACATAGCCCTATTGTTAAATTATCTAACCTATTTTTCTCACATGAAATTGTTAATAAGTCTGTTAAAGTTTGCGTTGGATGATTGTGTCCACCATCACCCGCATTGATGATTGGTACTGTTGATTTTAATGATGCTACTAATGGTGCTCCTTCTTTTGGATGTCTCATAGCAATAATATTACTATATCCCCCTACTACTCTAATAGTGTCTGATACACTTTCTCCTTTTGCCGTAGAGCTTGAAGATGCTTCTGAAAATCCTAATACATTTCCTCCTAATTCTAACATCGCTGCTTCAAAACTAAGTCTTGTTCTCGTACTTGGCTCAAAAAATAAAGTAGCCAATGTTTTATGTTTGCATTTTTCTGAATATTTATCAGGAAATTGCATTACATCTTTGGCTACTTTTATTAATTGATCAATTTCTTCTACTGTTAGGTCTTTAATATCAATTAAATTCTTCATATTTTACTCCTCCATTTTTATACTCCTTAAGTTTTATCAAAAATCTCGCAATATGTCAATAGTTTTTAAAAAATTAAATAGGGAAAAAAAGGACGTCCCCTTTTCCCTATTCTTTATCAAAAATTGCTTCTACAGCTTGATCTAATCTTTTCTTGCATTTAATTACTTCTCTTTCTATTACAGCATTTATTTCTTCTGAAGGTTCTTTTTCTCTAATTTCTTCTAAGTCTTTCAAGTTGTTTATTGTATCTTCTACATTTTTTAAAGTTATTTTTGTAGTAATACTGCCTTTTCTCCCTCTTACATAGTTATGAGTCATAAAATCGGCAATTTTATAAGTTTTTGAATTCATAATACTTTTATATATAAATAATACATCTTCATAAAGTCTTTCTTCCGGAAATCTAATTTGGTTTTTTTCCAAAAATTCTCTATTCCAACATTTACTCCATACATTTGGATATTCGTCCTTTGCTATTTTATACATTTTTGTACATGTTTCTTGTGTTGGAATTACCAATTCATTTTTATTTCCTTCTATCTTAAATCCTAAATAAACAACATCTGTTTTATCTTCATTTATTAATTTGTCCAATTTTTCTAATACATAATTATTTGATAAATAATCATCTCCATCTAAAAACACAATATATTCGCCAGTTGCTACATCTAACGCAATATTTCTAGAAGCCCCAAGTCGTTTGTTAACTTCGCGCTCTATATATATTATATTATCATATAATTTATTAATTTCTTTTATTATTTGCCCCGTTTTATCTGTTGAAGCATCATTTACTACTATTATCTCAAAATTTTTATATGTCTGGTTTTCTACACTTTTTATCGCTCTTTCAATATATTCTTCTATATTATATGCTGGTATTATTACACTAAATCTTTTGTTGGGTGTGGTTACTTCAGGATTCATATTATCCATTTTTTATCCCCTTTCCAATAGTCAAAATAGTATAAGCCTGCTTTAAAATTTATTTTTATTATTTTATCATTTTTTTATGTAATCGTCAATATTTTTTATTTGACTTTCGTTGTGATAAAAAAGTAAGTAATGATATTTCATCATTACCTACTTTTCGTTATATCTATTCTTCTAATTGTTTTTGTGTACTTTCTATCCAAAGGTCTACACTTTCTTTTGTGCTTTCTTCTCCTACATTGCTTCCTCTAATTGCATATGCACTTAATACTTTTGCATTTGGTTCGGCTTTTTGTATATCTTCTACACTATTATGTGCACCAGCTTCTGAATCTGTACAGAATGGCACAATTGTTTTTCCTTCTAAGTTATATGTTTCTAAAAATGTATTTATTATCATTGGAATTGTATCTAACCATACAGGGTATCCTAAGAAAATTACATCGTATTCATCCATGTTTTCTACTTTGTTTTGTATTTCTGGTCTTGCATTTTGATCTTTTTCTTTTTTCATTCTTTCTAGTGCTTCATCATAATTATAAGAATACAATTCTTTTGGTTGAATTTTAAATATGTCTCCACCTATTTTTCTATTAATTAATGAAGCTATTGTCGATGTATTTCCTGTGCGTGAAAAATACGCAATCAATGTTTTTCCTTTTAATTCGTATGTATTTCCTGTAACATCTCTTCCTTGTGATATATTAGGGTTTTGTGCTTCTTGTTGATTTTGTGTACCTGATTTCTTAACTAATTTTGTAACTCCAAATATTATTCCTGCTATTAATATAATTACTATAATAGCTATTATCACTTTTTTTCCATTATTATTTTCTTCTCCTCTTTTTCCTTTTCCCATGTTTATCTCATTCCTTTCTCTATATTTTATTTGTTAGCTTTATCATTATACACTGTTATTTGAAAAATAGCAATCATTTTATAAAATAATTTTGAATTTTATTGTATATATTTATGACAAAGTATTGCAAATTTTATTATTTTATGTTTTAATATATCTACAAATAGATTTCAGGCATAATTATCTTTCACCTTAGGCATGGCAATTATTTTTTATTCGTTTTATTTTTTTATCGAAAATGAAATCAAATTTCCAAAAAATTAAAAATAACAAATGATAATGATAAACTAAATTCTAAAATCTTTCCTTTATTTTAATTACAAAATTACTAAATAATTAACTGGAATTTATTTGTAAAATTCTATTGTCAAATAAATATATTTGGTATATAATAAAGGAGGTATAATTTTAAAAATAATAATAAAATTCAAAAGAAAAAAGAAAACTTGGAAAGATTTTAAAAATATTCAAAACATAGGAGGTGATATTATGGAAGAAACATTAAATTTAATTTTGATTCAGGTTAAAGATATAAATAAAAAAGTTACAGCACATGATCAAAAATTTGCAGAAATTGATGAGAAATTTGAAATACTTTATAAAGTTATGGATCAAAGATTTGCTGAAATGGAAGCTAAATTTGATCAAAAATTTGCTGAACTAGAAGAAAAATTTGACAAAAAATTCGCTGAAATTGATCAAAAATTTGAAACTGTTTATAAAGTCATGGATGAAAAATTTGCTGAAGTTGATGAAAAGTTCGAAACACTTTATAAAGTTATGGATCAAAGATTTGCTGAAGTTGATGAAAAGTTCGAAACACTTTATAAAGTTATGGATCAAAGATTTGCTGAAGTTGATGAAAAGTTCGAAACACTTTATAAAGTTATGGATGAAAAATTCGAAACTGTTTATAAAGTCATGGATGAAAGATTTGCTGAAATGGAAGCTAAATTTGATCAAAGATTAGCTGAACTAGAAGAAAAGTTTGACAAGAGATTTGCCGAAGTTGAAGCTAAATTTGTAGAAACACATATAATAATAAACGAAAAATTCAAAAAATTCACTCAAGACATCTCAAATGAATTACGAGCAATTGTAAATGCAGTTGAAAGTCACGAATTCAAAATAAAAAGAACACTAAACAATCATTACAATGAAAACATAAAAAACTATAAATCACATGGAATGCGATTATCAAAATTAGAAATTTATCAACAAAAAATAAAATATGCAGTATCACAGCTTAATCAAGAAGTTATAAACTAAAAAAGCAGAGCCAAAATTTTCTATCTAATTAAATTTAGAAAATATGGCTCTGCTTTATTTTCCAGTAGGGAAATTTTGAATAGGGAAAAAACGGACGTCCCCTTTTCCCACTTTTTCTAATTATTATCTTCTAATTTTATTTGCATAGCTTCTATCCATTTATCAACTTGTTGTCTTGTAACTTCTGAGCCCACATCTGTTCCTTTTATTGATATACCTTCTAATACAGTTGCATTTGGTTCAGCATTTTTTATATCTTTAAGTGTTGTTTCCATTCCACTTTCTCCACCATATGTACAAAATGGTATTATTAGCTTTCCATCAAGATTATATGTATCTAAAAATGTATATACTACCATTGGCATAGTATCTAACCATATTGGATAACCCAAAAATATTGTATCATATTCATCAATATTTTCTATTTTTTCTGTAAATTCTGGTCTAGCATTTTCCTTTTTTTCTTTTTCAGCTCTTGCTAAAGTTTCATCATAATCATATGAATATAATTCTGTTGGTTGTATTTTAAACATATCTCCACCAATTTTTCTATTAATTAAACTTGCAAGTGTCAATGTATTACCTGTGTGTGAAAAATATACAATTAACTTTTTACCTTTTACTTCATATTTATTACCTGTCATTTGCTCTTCTAATGTTGGTCCATTATTTTCGGTCTTATTAGCTCTACTAAAAATTTTTATTGCACCAAATACAATTCCTGCTATTAATAATATACCTATAATTACAATAAGAATTTTTTTAAAATTATTATTGCTTTTTACTCCTATTTTTGCTTTTGCCATTTTTATTCCCCCAATCTAATTATATTGACCTAAATATTAAACGCTGTTATTTTAAAAAAAGAAATTGTTTTTTCTTTTTTTATAAAATCAATTTTTAGTAGATAAAAAGAAATGTATTTACACGAAATGTGTAAATACATTTCTAAAGTATTACTACTCTTTATATAATATTTTTATTAATTGGCTATTACTATGAAGCTTGTAATGTAGATTTTCCTAATGTAGCCCTATATGCAGCTATTAATCTAGCAACATCTGCAAAGTCTGTGCTTTGTGAATATTTTTTGTAATCAGCTGTTATATTTCTTTCTTCTAGAATGTATTGTGATTCATTTTTAGGTTCCATCATTCCTTGAACTACTGCATTCATATATGCTTGTAATAGTCTTAGAGTTTCAGCTTTAGCTTCATCTTTATATGCTACCATTTCAGAATATAATTTAGCTTCTGTTATAGCTTTTTCTTTTTCTTCTAACATTGCTTTTATATCTGGTAATTCTGCATATTTTGTTACATCTGCTGTTCTTGCTCCAACTTTTTCACCTTCTGAATGTGTTTCATCAGTAGCAATTGTTCCAACTAATGTACCTGTACCAATACCTTTAACAGCATTTTCTAATTTTTTTCTAACAGTTCCTAATACAGCTAATTTACCTTGTGCTGTTGAGTAAGCTGTTGTTAATGTTGTTAAGTCACTTCCATTGTCATTTACAACTTCTGGTTTTACAGCAACTGCATCTTCAAGATCTTTTATTCCTTGTTCATAATCAGCATCTTTTAAGACTTTTTGATTGTCATTAGTTGAATTTACATTATTACCATATAATTCATCAAGTAATGCTCTTACATCTTTAGCAACTGCATCATATACATCAGATTTAGCTTTAAGAACTGCTGCATCTAATTCTTCTTCTGTTTTTGCTGCTTTGATTAGTGCTTTCGCACTATCTACTGCTGCTTTAACTGTTGGTCTTTCAATATATTTTTGTATTGTAGATCCTGCAACATTTGAATTTATTGTTGTTAAGAATGTAGTTTCAAATGCAGATAATTTTGTTGTTTTAGCTGTTTCTAATTCTTCAGCTAATTTAGAATCTGATTTAACTCCTTGCAATGCTGTTATACCAGCTTGTAATGTTTTATCAATATCACCTGAAGAAGTTACTGCGTTGATATCTTTCTTAGCTTTTTCCATTTTTTGGTTAAATTCTTCTGCATTTACTGTGTAATCTGCTGGATTGAATTGACTTACTAATTGTTTAATTGCTTTTTCTTTTAATGTTAAAAGATCATTTTCTGCATTAGATAAAATAACAATTTCAATTGCTTCAATTCTCTTAGATTGATTTGTTGTTCCTGCAAATGTTCCTACAGTTGGTGCAGCTTTGTTTTCAGCTTTTGAATTTGTAGCTGTAACCCAATCTTGCCATCCATATGTTTGAACGTGTACACGATATTTAACAACATATCCTGTTAGACCTTCAACAGAAATTTCAAGACCTTCCATTCTCTTGCTTTCTCCTTCTGTTCCAGCCGTTGAACCTGCTTCAACCCAGTCTTGCCATCCATATGTTTGTACATGTGCACGATAGCTTATCTTAGCTGAAGGCGCAATTCCCATAGCATTTATCTTAACTGCTTCTAATCTTTTTGATAATCCTGTTGTTCCGCCAAACACTGCTCCTTCTATTGAATTTGAGGCTTTTACAGATGACTCCCATCCTGTACCTTGTATATGTGCATCAAATGCAACACTTGGTGTTGCTGCATTAACTTTTGGAACAAAAGCCAAAGTTGTAGTCGCTGCAGCTGCGATTATTAAACTGCTTTTTAAAA
>CANQTV010000009.1 GCA_947626875.1 uncultured Clostridia bacterium
CGGCTAGGGAAAAAAAGGGCGTCCCCAATTCCCGGCTAGGGAAAAAAAAGGGCGTCCCCGATTCCCGGTTCAGCCCCTAATTATTTTTCTATTCTGTTGTTTTTCTTCTTATGAAGTAAATTCCTCCTGCAAGTACTACTAATGCTGTTAATCCTATTGCTATATATGGAACATAGTTCTTGTTTGCACCTGTGCTTGGTACAATGATTACTTGCTCTGCCATTGCATCATCTGGTTCTGTTGCTGCCATTGCACCTAGTGGTGTATAGTTACCGTCAGATATATGTTCGATGTCTGATCTTTCTTGTTCTTTATTTACAACAATTTGACTACCATATGTTCTACCAATTTCTACTACTTCAAGCTCATTAATTAAAGTATAGTCTTCTGTAGAAGTTAATTTCTTTTCTGTATCCATATTTAATTTTGCTTCGTCTCCTGGTTTTAATACTTGGTCTGATAGTTTTGTTGTTGTATAAATTTTAGTTTCTTCAAGTGCCTTCTTATATCCTTCACCATCTACATTGTATTTTGAAGGATCAGATTCAAAACCAGCTACCCAATCTTTTAATGGATTTTCTGTTTCTGTTATTTGAATTGACGCCCATCCGTTATCTTTATTTCTATCATTTACTGTATAATCACTTTGTTTTCCTAAATAGTTAACTACTTTAGTTGGTGTTAATGTTACAAGTTTGCTTTCATCATCAGGTATGATACCATGCTTATAATAATTTTCATCATAATAGTCTCTTTCACTTTCATTCCTTATTGTATAATCATATGTAAGATTTATTGACGCATTTCCCAATACTTCATTATCTAATTCTACTTTAATCTGAGCATTTCTACGGTCTTGTGGAGATCCCACATAAGCTACATGCTTACCCTGATCTGTATCTTCAAACTTACCATCTTCACTTACGCTTGTGTCAATAATTTTATCTTGATTAGAATATCCTAATCCTATATGACTTACTCTTACAGCTGTACTAATTGCTTGTATTGGTCTTCTTATAATACCTAAGTTCATTCCACCTACTACAAATTTTAATTTACCATCTACATAATCTGCCGCATCTAATTCTGAACTGTCAAATTCTACATCAAATTTCATAGTTAGCGTATTTGATTGCATTTTATCTATGTCTACTTCTGTTGCATAGTTGTATCCATCTTCATCTGAACCACTACTTGTTTGATGCTTACTTAATTGGTCATCAATCTGTTTTCTTGTTTCATAATCATCTGTTGCACGGTTTAAGTTTACTGTTTCGTCTGTGATATTTCTATAGAAATATGGATCTTCTGCATCCCCATCATATCTTTCTTTATCATATATTGTTGATTTATAGTCTACTACTTTATAATTGTCATCTCCCCATGTAAATCTTACAATATATTCTCCTGGTGTAAATCCATCTAATGCGTATGTACCATCATCTCCTGTAGTAACTTCTATATTTTCTGTTTTAATTTCTCCAGTTGTTTCGTCTATTACCGGTACATATGGATTATTCTCATCATCCTTATATACAGTTCTTTGAGCATTCTGTTCTCCATCTTCTGTTTTCTCAAATAACTCTACTTTAACATTTGAAATTAAGTTTTCACCATCTTTAAATTCTCCATCTCCTTGACGTAAATTTTGTTCTTTAAACGGTTCCTCTTCCTCGTCTTCAAATACTGTACCTGTTATCATTCTAGGTTCACTAATAACTAAGTTTACTGGTGGTGCAGCATTTGTATCATCTTCATATGGTTCCTCACCAATTCCAACATTTCCTAATACGGCATCTTTATCTACTGCTGCATATATTTCATCATCTTTATAAGATGAGTAAGATGTAACTTCTGAAAGTGTTTCTAAGTTTTGATATCCTTCAACTTCAGTTCCATCTGATTCATTTAATGCTTCTAATATATTTTCTCTTGATAATTTAAATTGTATATATACATATTTTATTTCATATGGTGCTAATTTAATATGTTCTCCATCTAGTTCTGTGTCAATATCTATAATCTTATAGTCACCCTCTGTATCTCTTTCTGTGTAATCTAGTTCTGAACCTTCTTCTATTTTATGTTCCTCATTCAATTCCATACCTACACCTGCTAATTCATATCTGCTATCATAATAATTTGCAAAACTATTAATCTGTGTAGTTATACTACTTGTTTCATTTCTTAGTCCTACTTTATAAGTTAACGAAATTGTAAAGTTTTCTTCCTCTTCTTCACTCTCATATTCAACATCTGCTCTATAAAGTGGTTGTTGATAATCAGGAAATTCTACACCTAGATTAGACCAATATCCATCTTCTGCATCAAAATATCCTTCATCTCCATGTTGATATACGTGATGTACTCCTTTAACTCCAACATCTACATCTTGTAAATCTTGTCTTAGAGCAATATCTGCTTGTGGTCTTTCCCATAATCCTAAGTTATATCCTGATATTTCTGTGGTTCCTGCCATTTTTTCTCTGTCAAATTCTAGATATACTCCTGCATTATTGATTGTTGCTTTTATTAAGTGTGCATCTGTACGTTTTATATGTGCTTCTCCCTTTTCTTCTTCTAATGTATATTCAATCAGTTCTGGTTCTTCATCTTCATCTTCCTCATTATATGCTTGTACTCTATCCTTATTATTTTCTTCTTCTACAACCGCAAATCGATTGTTGAATTCTTGCCTTGCATCTACTTCATCAGAATTTTCACTTGCTTTTGAACCTCGCTCTTCTAGTACTTTTTCCAGCCACTCTTCTTTATTTCCCTCAGTTGCTAATCCTGAATCAATTGCCTCTTGCATTAATCTGTTTCTTACTTCTGTTTCTACATCTTTCCATAATGGAATATTTTCATAAATTAGTCCGTTATACTCAAATATAATATCATAATTTGGTAATTTATCAATTTCTATGTTTTTGAATACATATTCTCCAACTGATCTTTTAATTCCATCACTATCTTCAGTTTCTTCTGAATAAGTTCTTACAGACGCTACTTCTTCTCCATCATGATCTACCAACCTAACTAAAATATTTCCCATAGGTTCATCTGGATCATCTGCCCATAGTCCTGTATCTCGTATATCATCTGGTTGTGAGGCTTTTGAACTATATATATCTTCCCATACAAATCCTGATATATCTACATATTTTTGCCTATTCTCAATTTTTTTATAATTTGTACTTGAATTAATATTACATGGAATTGCTTTATCTGGTTCTGCTTCATATCCTTTATTTGGATTTTCTACTTCATAGAAATAATATCTTCCTAGTAATAATCCTTTAATTGTTAATTTTCCTTTATTTTCACCTTCGGCTTCAGTTGCAAATTCTGTTGCATCTTTTCTATCAGTTTTATATTCAATTTCGCCTCCACTATTCTTATGTACATATTTTCCAGTTTCTATATTTTTTACAATAAATTTTACATTTGGTAACTTAATTTTATCATTAAATTCATCTACTTTTTCTATTTCGATATCTCCTGTTAAATCTATATCGTAATTAAAATCAAAATCTAATTCTCCTGATAGTGTCTTTTCTCCTGGCTTTACTAATAATAAAGGTTGATTACCAGAGTGAATTAAGAACCACATTTTAGCTGTATATATTTTTTCTGATGTTTTTACTTTTCCTGTAGTTGCTTTTATTTTCTTAATTCCTGAAGATGCTTTTATTGCTATATAGAAGTTTTTTCCACTTTTTATTTCAGATGTTGAAATTTCCTCTCTTACCTTTTTTTGTTCCCCATTTACAGTTTTGTTTTTCTTTTGGAAAAATTTAATGTTTTCTGAACTGATATTATTACCATTTGCATTTTTTACCTTAAAATTTTTCATTTTTCCTGGGAAAGTATAGTTAAAAGGACCTACTTCTATATAATACTCTCCACTTGTATCTTTAAATAACTTTTTAGATATGGTTTTTTTATTATCAACAACTTTAGAATCTTCTGTTACGTCTCCTATTTCTTCCGCATATTTTTCTGCAGCTTCTACCATGCTATTTCTCCCTGCATCTCTTGAACCAAAAGTAGAATCCACTCCCAAGTGTCTACCTGATGCAGAATACCACGTTGCCTTATAGTTATACATTGCAAACTGTCCTGTTGTATAATTGTCCACTGAACCATATCCTTGTCGCTGTGCTATAATATATGCCATTGCTCCATTTTCAATACATGTTGTTTTTCTACCACCACTTTTTGCTACATTTCCCGTAATTTCGACATAAGATTGCACTTCAAAAGGATACTTACTACCGCCATTCAATGTTATATTATGTCCCATACAATACAAATCGTTCCTTCCAACCAAATCATCATAATTCGCCCAAACAGTGGCTCCCACATGCGATCCGTCCATCGTTGACTAATGAACCTGGTGTATAAGCTTTTGATATTGTCGCAAATAACGTACATAGTGCAATAGTACAACTAATTATTGTTAACACATATTTTCTTATTTTTTTCATCCTCTTATCCTCCTTTCCCTTATATTTCCACCGGTTTCATAACTTTTCTTATAATAACAAATGCCACTATACCAAGTACTGCAATTGTCGTTATAATTATTGTTATTGTTGCTACTATTTCACCTGTTTTTATACTGATAATTAAATCTGCTGATGCCATATCATCTTCACCTTTTGCTCTGTTTGCTTCTGTTGAATCCATATCAGCAATTCCTTCTTCATTGTAGCTTTCTGCAATTTCTACACAATTTGTAATAAGTCCTGTATTATTTTCTGTCATTTGTTTTGTTAATGTTAATGTTACCTCTCTGCTCTCTCCTGGTGCTAACCTTTCATTTTCTAAACTACTATTGCATACACTCGTTCCTGATTGATACCAATCTGTATTTAATTCTGAACTGAAATTATAATCTGCTGAAACATAGTCTTCTATATTTTGAATATATCCGTCTATTTCTCCTTCATTTGTCACTCTAATTTTGTATTCTACAACAACATTTGTATTGCTTAGTAATTTAGAATTTATTTCTACTTTTGCAAGAGTAGAATCTGGGAATTGTTTTGTTTCTGTTCCATTTTCATTTTGTATCACAACTCTTGAAATCATCTTTTCTATCTTCATATCATATATTTTACGTTCTTTTAATCCCATATTAATATATGATATGTGTTCATCTTCAACTGAAATTCCTTCTGTAACTGCCACTGTTTTTTCTTGACCATCAATTTCCATTTCCGTGCTAATTACTTTTGAAGTTCTTTCTGGAGATACTCCTTCTTGTTCATAAGTTGTTATTGCGTATTTCGTATTATCAAATTCAAATACAACTATATAATTACCTTGTGGTACTTCTGACAATGTATATGTTCCATTTGAATTCGTTGTTGCCTTAATTTGTTGTCCATTTTCATTTGTTTGGAATTCATTTGTTTCTGTATTCAATAGTCTTACTTGAATTCCTTCTAATAATGGTTCATCATCATCTTTTATTCCATCTTCATTTTCATCTAACCATGCTGTACCTGATATTAGTTTTTGTTGTGAAGTTTGTGCATCTCCTTGCCCTTCTCCTTGTTGAGTGCCTTGTCCTTCTGCACCTCCATTAGGATCTCCATTTTCGTCTCCTAATTCATCTAAGTCTACATCTCCATCTATCTTAACATTTGAAGGTTCTACAATATGTGTTACATTTGCTTCCCCTAAATCATGCCCTGCTGCTAATACATTTGCAATATTTTTAATTTCAATTGCTTCTGCATTATCTAACACAGGATCTATTTCTGTCGTTACAAGATATGTTTTGGTTTGTTCTGGTCCTATTGCATCTTCAATTCTCAAATATTTTCCATCATCTTCTAGAGATTTTTGTACTTGATATTGGCCTTCCGTTAACATAACTCCATTTACTTGGATTGTCTTTATTTCTTCTTGTGCTGATATTTTATCTTCTAATTCAAGTTCTTCTATTGCATTATTACCTTTATTTATAATATCTATTTTATATGTAATATTATCTCCTGCTTTTACATATTGATTTGGATTTTGTGAAGTATTAGTTATTTGTACTAATAGTGCATTTATTGATACTTCTTTTATATTTCCATTATGTTGCACATTGTCTACTGTTGCAATTGGTTGTATTTTTGCTGATTTTTGCTCTTTGTCTCCAACTTTTTCTATTTGGGCATATACGGATATTTCCATTTCTTGATTATCTGCTAATTGTTCAATTGTTAAAATAGTTGGATTTTCAACTATTTGCAAATCTTCTCCTTTTAGATATGTTAGCTTTTTTATAATCATATTTTCTGTATTAAATGCTATTTTTACATTTTTTAAGTCTTTACCTGAAATGTTCTTTACTCTTACAACGTAAATACAATCATCACCTGCATTCATGTTGTCATATGTGCGTATTCCTGATACAATATTAATTTCTACACTTCCAGGTTCAACTTTTGTTTCTACTATATTTGATTCTTTTTTCACTTCTCCATATCTTGTTTCTGCCTTATTTGATATTGTTGTATTTGCTGTTCCTGTTTTTACTTTTACTGTATAATTTTTTGTTATTTCTTCTCCTTGTGCTAGTTCAATTTTGTCAAATATTACTTCTTTCTTTTCTGCATCTTCTTGTAATTTTTCTCCTTCTTCTGACAAATCTCCTTCTCCTAGTCCTGGACGTACACTCTCTACATATACTGTTCCTTCTGGTACTTGGCCAATTAATTGAACATCTTTTACTGGTTCTGAACCTGTATTTTTTGCAGTAATCCTATATTCTATTTTTCCTCCTTCTTTTACTACTTGTGTTGCTTCTGTTCCTATATTTGCTGATAAAATAGTTGTTACTTCTGGTCCTACTCCTGTTTCTAAAATCATATATGGTGTTTCTGCCTTTTGTTCTGTTGCCACATCTGTTGCATATGTTACAATATAATTTTCTTTGACTGTTTTATTATAGCCTAAATTTTCTGGTATTTTTGCAGTGTAAGCAAAATCAACTTCTTCTGCTACTTGTAAATTATCTACACTAATTAAATATTTTTTTACTTTTGCTGGATCTGTAATAGTTTCTTTCCATTGATTTTTTGTATCTTTAATATCTTTTGTTGCTTCTGCATTTTCTGAATAATATATTTTCACTCTATTTGCATCAATTCCAGATATTTGCAAACTATCTACTAGTACATCTAAATTATTATCTTCTGTTGCAGTTTTTGTTGGGAATGTTCCTAAAATAGCTACACCTGTTACTGCCGTTTCATGGTTGTTTATAATTTGTGCTGAAATTGTTGCTGTTTTTTCTTGTGCTGATAATTCTAATTTTGCTGTCTTATTTCCTTCATTATTAACAGATTCAATCCCATATTCTGCAATTTTGTTTGTTGTAATAAGCCCTGCATATGATACAATTTGTGCTGGTAATTTCATAATTCCAGTATTCGCATTTTCTGGATAATGGATTGCTTTTTGATTTTCATATTGTAATGTAAATTGTACATCAGCATTTGTTTGTCTTTTATCTGTTGCTAAATCTGCAACAATAATAATTGTTACACCTTCAATTGCTGTATTTTTATATTTAGTTTGTTCTCCTTGTAATTGGATATCTATTGTATTTCCAATTTTTGTTGCACTTTGAATTACCATTTCATCTTCATTTAATAAATTAATTGATTTTACATTGATTGTTTTAAATTCGTCTGGTATTGTTACTACTATATGTGGATTTTTGTATAATTCATATTTTTCTTCATTACTGTGCAATACCACTCTCATTTCTACATTTTCATTTGTCAACATTGTTGAAAATTCTTTTTTACGAATATCTAATGTAGCATATGTTTGTGTTTCTTTTAATTCTATTTTCGCTGTTGAATCTGATAATGTATTTTCTACTTCTCCAATTTTATATGTTGAATGTACTGTAAATTCGATTTCTGATACATTTTGAATCGCTTGTTTATTTTGAGCTAAAATGCCTTTTGTTGTACCAATTGTTAATATACCAGATTTTACTGGCTTTGTTGTTTCAACTGTAATTGCTTTTATTCCTGCTGGTAATGCTATAATTGCATTTTGGTCTTTGTCTACTGAAGTTGTTTTGGTTATTTGTGTTAAAATTTCACCTGTTTCTTTATTTTTTATTGTTACAATTCCTTCTTGTCCTAATATGTCTACTAAGTTTGCTATGTTTACTTGCACTTTCTTTGTTTGGATGTTTACTGTATTTGAATTTGTGTTTTCTTCTACCTTTATGCTTTCTGCAATATTTTGTAAATTTACTTGTATGTTTATATTTTGTGTGACTTCCTTTTCAATTCCTTCATATATTGCACCTTTATATATCTCATTTTGGGTATTATTAAGAGAAACTGCAATTATGCTGTCTTTTTCTTCTGATGATAATGTTATTTTGTTACTTGCTTTCATTGTTGTTTTGTTTGTATCATATAATTCTATTTCTGCTTTTGCTTCTATTCCCTGCTCTTCTATCATTTCTGTTCCGCTATATATATATGTAACAATATATCTGTCATTTCCTGCTTTTTTCCATTCTACTTTTCCGTCTTTTTCTTTATTTTCTATTGTTATTGTTGTTTTTCCTGTTTTACTATCATATATATAGTCTTTTTCTGTTATTGTTTCTCCATTTGTTGCTAATTCTTCTGGTGTTTGTACAATTACTTTCGTTGGATAGTTTCCTTTTAGTGTTGGTGCTTGTAATTCTATTTTTGCATTTTTAACAGGATATAGATTATTTTCTATACCTGATTCTATTTGTAGTTGAATTACTCTATTTTGCGCATTTTCATATTGGAATACTTTATTTGTTAAAACAGTTTGTGATAATAAAATTCCTTTTTCTTGCTCATATGGACTCACTATTTGTAGTGTTACTTTTCTTTCTCCTGTTATTTCCTTTATATCTGGTTTACTTCCATATGTGTATGTTCCTTTTAATTGTATTTTACTTTCTTTTTCTAGTAATGCTATATCAAAGTTTGTATCTGTTAAAATTGTAATTCCTACTGGTATTTCTACTGTTTCTCCTGCTGTAATTTGGTTCAAAACAATTTCATTTTCTTTAATTTGTTGAATTCTTTCATGTTTAGTATCTGTTTTGAATTTAAAATTACTGTTTTCTAATGTGACTTTTCCATTAAAGTATCCTTCTTGTTTTACTGCTATTTGTAAATATAACTTTGCATCTGTTACATTTGCTTTTGCTTCATATTTTGATACTTGTTTTTCGCCTTCCTTAAAATACGCCATAAATTCTATATTTTTATGACTTGTGGCTTTTTCTTGTGAATCTTGTTCTACCGCTTTTACTACATTAAACCCTAAAAGAAGAAAATTAACTGATGTTAATGTAATAATTAATATGATAGAAATCATCATTTTAAATATTTTGTTTCTCATGATAATACCTCCCATGTTTTTAAATTACATAATACCTCTATATTACATTATACATGCTATTTATAAGTTTTTCAAGAGGTTTTTGCCATTTTTTAAGTTTTTATGTGAATTTTTGCCATTTTTTACCTACGGAACAATGTTTTCCCATTTTTATATCTTTATAATTACTTTTTGATAACATTTATTTAACAAAAATGATAAAAAAAGCTCCCCTACTTAGGGGATAGCTTTTTTCACCACTTTAAATTATTTTATATTTTTTTCTTAATGTAATATATTCCTCCTGCAAATGTTATTAGTATTGTTAGTCCGATTACTACATATAAAACGAAGTTCCTGTTTGCACCAAAGCTTGGAATAATTCTAACTAGTTCTGCCATTGCATCATCTGGTTCATGTGCTTGCCTTTCTGTAAACGATTTCTCATCCGTACTTACTGGCAAGTAATTTCCTGGTGTAAAGTTTACTGGTTTTCTACCAAATTCTTGTTGCCTATTTACTAATGTTATTTCCATTTGGTTAAAGATATTATAGTCTTGTGTAGATGTTAAACGTTTTTCTGTTTCCATCTCTAAATTTGTTACCCCTGCAGGCTGTTCTTTTCCAGTTTCATCTATATACCTTGGTGATATTTCGGTTAACGCTTTATCTGTTCGATAAATCTTACAGCTTTCTAATGCCTTCAAATAATTTGCATATCCTTCTGAAGTTGGATCTGCCCATTTTATATAATCTTTTAAATCACTTACTCCTGAATCAGTCGATTTCCATCCATTAGCTTTATTCACTTCACTTGATGCAGAAAAATCACTATCTAGTCCAAGGTAATCTATCATTCCAGTTGGTTTTAAAGTAACAAGATTTCCCCAATTATTCCTGTCAGTAGAAGTACCATGATTATAAAAGTCTTTACCATCATAATCTGCTTCACTTTCATTTCTTATTATATATTCATATTTAAGATTTACAAATGAATCCTGTAATATTTCATTATCTAAAATTATGCTCATTGCGAAAGATCCATAGTCTATTTGATAATCTCCTGGTCCTCTGGTAAGTGGATTAAATCCTTCATAAGTAACATGATCTTTTTGGTTAGTTATTTTACCATTTTCATCAATATCTGCGTTAATAATTTTATCTTGATTAGAATATGTTACTTCTACATGATTAACACGTTTAGATACACTTAAATCTTGTATTGGTCTTTCTATGATACCAAAGTTCATGTCTGGTGTGACAAAAGTAAGTTTGTCAACATCATTGAATTGTGTAATAGTTGTTTGCTTTATGTCACAGTCATTATATTCGATGTCATATCTCATTGGTAATGTATCAGAATCCATATATTTATATTTTTCTTCAAGTGTTGTTTTATAATTGTATCCTTCTTTACTATCATGATAACTTAACTCTTCATCAATCTTTTTTCTCTTATCCCAGTTATCTAATGCGTGTGTCATACCACTACATTTTGTTCCATCATGACTTTGATAGAAGTAATGTCCTTCTTCTCCATTTCCAAGTTCGCTTTTATACCTTGATTCTTCATAAATTGTTGATTTATAATCTTCTGGTAAAATATTTTTATTTGAATTAGCAATTGTTGTATTAAATTCTGCTGTTTTATTATTACCCCAATTAAATCTTACTTTATATGTTCCTGGTACAAAGCCTTCTAATGTATATGTTCCATCAGCTCCTGTTTTCATTTGAATATCAGAATTAGTTTCTGGATTTTTAGCTACACCTATTTCAGTAGGATTGTCTCCGTCAGTAAATTCTACCAGTTGAACTAATACATCAGAAATTGGACTTTCAGCATCATCTTTATGTCCATCACCTTCACGAATATTTTGTTCATCCTTCTTATTTTGCTCAAATAAATCTTCAAACACAATTCCTTGTATTACCCTTGGGCTAGCTAATTTTAATCCAAAGTCAGATGCTTGTCTTGTATCATCTTCAAATGTTTCCATTTTATTTGGATCCATATTATCTAATACCGCATCTTTATCAACTGTAGCATAAATACCGTTTTTATACGAAGTATATGATGTGATTTCTGCAACACTCTTAAATACCTTTGTATTATTTCCATTTAAAATACCTAAAATTTGGCTTTTTGTTAACTCAAATTGGATATATATATCATCTATCTCATATGGATTTAAAGTAACAGAATGTTGTATATTAAAACGTCTATATCCATTTTTGCTACCAAATGAACTATCCTCCTGATATTCAACTGGATTTGATACTTGATGTGTAGATGAATCTATGTTTGTACCTACTGCTGATACACGTTCATATTCAGAATCATAGTAGTCTACTATACTAAGAACTTTTGTCATAATACTAGAAGATTCGTTTGCCAATCTTATTCTATATATAATTGACATACTTATCTCATTTGCTGAATTTGAATCCTCATATTCAGCATCTGCTCTATATACTGGTTGTTTATAATTACCATTATATTTATTACGCCATTGAACACCTACATTATTCCATATTGTTGTATCTCTCTGATCTTCATCTTTTAATTTATCCCTATTATCTAAGTCATTTCCAAATTTATCATATTTATATACATGGTATCTACCTCTAATTCCTATATTGACTTGTTCAACATCTTGATATAATGCCACATCTGCATGTGCTCTTTCTTTTAAGCCTAAGTTAAATCCTGTTATTTCCTCTTCTTCAGATGCTCTATCATATTGTAGGTCAATACCTGCTTCAAATGTTGTTGCAGTAACTTGTGCCGCTGGATCAACACCTATATCAATATTTAAGTCACTCTGTATTTGACCTGAACTTTCTTCTGGATCTTCTTCTGGATCTTCTTCAGGATCTTCTTCCGGCTCTTCTTCTAATCCTTCTTCAGATACAATATCTAAAATTTTAGCATTTGTCTCATCTGATTCATGTGTTATTTCATAATTAACTGTTGTTTCAGCTTGTTGCCCTTTTGTATCTTTACCAATTGCAAGTGCTTGATTATCTGCACCTTCTACACCAACCACTGTTTGGAATCTGTTATTTAACGCATCACGTGTTGGTGTCTCTGCTACTTTTGAACCTTTTTCTTCAATAATTGCATCAAGCCATTTTAGTCGATTTGCTCTCGTTGTTCTTCCTTCATCCACTGCACGATCCATTGCTAATCTAAGTCCCTCAACTTGCTCTCTATTCACACCATGCTCTTCATCTCTATTACCTACATAATAGTCTACTGTTTCAAATGTCCAACCATCATAAGTGAATTCAATATAACTTTTCCATCCTCTAAAGTCCATCACATTACCTTCATCATCTTTAAATGCACTGACTTCTTGATTGATTAATGCAATTTCAATATCTTCAAAACAATAATGTCCATTATCTCCATCTTGCCAAATGTAAGTTTGACAATATTCATCTTGTACTTTACCACTAGTATCTTCTGCTACAAATCTAACTCTTACATTTCTATAATCAAATTTTGAATCTTCACCTGGATTATCATCATCTGAGAATGCCTTATTTAAATCATCTGGCATACTTCCTTTTCCTCCGTATAGGTCTTCCCAAATATCTCCCGAAAGTTTAATGAAACGTCTTTTATTTTTAACTGTAAATGTGTAGTGTAATTTATCTTTTGTAAGCTCAAATGTATCTGTATAACTTTCCGATTCATAGCCAAAATATTTTTCAGCTAATACATCTTCATCTTCATAATAAGTATAGTTACCTAATTCTAGGTTTTCTATTTCAATTATACCATTACTATCTGTTGCAAATGGTGTTGCGTCTTCTTCATGTTCTTCATAAGTAATACTTCCATCTGGCAATTGTTTTACCCAACCAAATCTTTCATGCTCAAATCTAAAGACAACACCTTTTAATTTTTTCCTTATATTATCTGCATCAACTTTATTTAATGTAATTTTTCCCTTCTTCGTTGGTTCATCTAAATCACATACTAAATTTTCGCTTTCACTCTTTAAATTACCTAAAACAAATGGACTTCCATTATTATATAATAAATATGGATCTGGTGCATATGTCTCTATTCCAAAATATGTATATCCTTTATCTAAATTGGTAGCGCTTGCAATTCCTTCTTTACTTGTTGTAATTTGATATTCAGAACTATACATATTTTCACTTCGTACAAACTTGCTACCAGATGGATTATAACATGCAATTGAATAATGCTTTTTCCAATAATTTGCCCCTGGCGCTGGAACAGCTATTGTAGCCGTCTCATACGCTGAATGCCCTGCAGCAACTCTTGTATTCCATACAATTTTCTTTTCTGTTTTTGGTTCTTCTGGTTGATCTCCGCCCGTGGTACTCCTGGTTCAGTTGGCACTCCTGGTTCAGTTGGCACCCCTGGCTCAGTTGGCACTTCTGGTTCAATTGGCACTTCTATTTCCTCAGAATAAACTTCAAGAACTGTATACATATAAGTAATATATGGTGTTCCTGGTGATGAATCATTAGAGAATTCGTATGGATTACCACTTATATCAGTCCATTTAGTACGATCTGTTGCTAATGACTCATAATCTGGAGAATAAGTTAAATAATTACCACTTGCTTCTATTAATCTACCATAGCCATTGTTGATAGCATCATAATGCTCATTATATGTACTACTTGGAAGAGAAATACTTGGTTGTTCTGCTTCAACATAGGCATCCTGTCCATTATATTCATATTTACCAGATTTATTATCTTCTTCATATCTAAATACAGCAAATTTTGCTCCCTGAACTGGTTCTCTATCAACTGAATCGGCTTTTACAATTGTAATTCTTCTACCAGTTGGTTCAAGTGAATCTTCAAATTTAGGACTCCACGGTGACTCAGATGCTCCTGGCAGAGAATTACAAGTCTTTTCAGGACGAGGACTAGGTAATTCATACCCTGCTGGGGCTTGTGTCTCTATTACTTTATATTTTTTACCTTCTTTTAAGTTTTTTCTGAAATTTATTTCACCATTGCTATTTGTAACTCCTGAGTCTATTTTTACCCAAGCGCTATTTTTGTATTGATAAAGATCAAAATGTGCACCCTTTAGAGGAGATCCTGTATTTTTAGATACTTTTTTTACTTTAATACCTGGTCCTGCTTCAATTCTTCCACCAAATATCATATCATTTTGTCCAGCACCTCCTGTATTGGTGTTATAACCTTTCATTAATATAAATCTTCCTTTTATAATTTTATTACTTTTACCTGTAAGAAATTCTTTTACTGCTTTTGTTGCCTTTTTCTGGTTATCTTTTAAATTTGAATCAGGTGTCCATGTATAAGTCTTAGGATAATAAGTAGTTGGTACCCCTAAATCTGTAAATTGCTTTTGATATCTACCCATACAATAAAATCTTAACATTGCTTTCCACTGACATCTATGTCCCTTATGTATATCTATGAGTGAAGTCTTAGTTCCGTGGTCCTTCATCATTTTCTACTGATTTAGCAGCATAATACGCCATTTCATATGCTCTTTGAACAGCTGCTTTATTCTGTTTATAGGTCGTTGTTTTATGCTTTACTGTACCATTTTTAATTTTATATACAGTAACAGTACCATCTCCAGGCACATCAATTACACAAGTTGGCTGTTGTCTGTGTGCCATTAAGTGGTCCTCTGGGGAAATACAACAAACTGAGTTACTCCAATAATGATAATACCTTTCGTGTACTCCAGCCATAATTTCCACTGTTCCTTTTTTTCTTGCTTGGTTTAAGAATTTTTCTGTATTAAAATTAAAATATAAATCTTGCGTATCTGAATAATCTGCACATACTTGCAAACGATCCAATGTTTTACTACTAAACTCACCTTCAAGTTGCTCTTTTGTAATTTTATCACCAAGATATTTTGCTGCAAATACTCTATTAAAGAAGAAACAAGAACATAAACTAATTATAAATATTATTGATGTCATCCATATTTTTTTCAATCCTATTTTCATGCACTTGTCCCTCCTTTCTTTTATATATGATAAATGCAAGAAGCATTCCTATTATGATAATTACTAAAACACTTATTGATATATATACTATTAGACCTGTTCCTACAGATACTAATAATTCTGCTGAACTAATATCATCTTCTCCATCTTTTCGATTACCTGGTATTGAATCATCGTCTTCTACTGATAATTCATTTGACTCTTCTGCAATCTCTGCTATATTTGTACTAGTTCCTGTGTTATCTTCTGTCATTTGTTTTGTTAATGTTAATGTTAATTCTTTTGTTTCACCTGGTTGAATTAATGTATCTGACAAATCTGCATTTTTTAATGTGTCTTCTGAGTCCTTATACCATCCTTGGTTTGCATTTTCATTAAAGCTTAAATCGTTTGGAATATAATCTATAATCTCTTCTGCATATCCTGGTATCTGACCTTCATTTGTTACTTTTATTGAATATTGCACTGTAACAATACTTCCTGCTAATTGTTTTGCGTGTATATCTACTTTTCCTAATTTTGTGTTATTATAATTTACCTCTTTTGTACCTTGTGCATTTTGTATTGTTACCTTTGTAATTGTCTTGTCTAAGCATAAATCAAATATTTTATTTTGTATGAAACCTGCGTCAATATTTTGTATATCATTATTTGCAATTGCTAAATTATCTGTTGTTGCTACAATCATACCTTGTACATTTTTTTGAATAACATCAGAGTTTTGTGTTTCATCTGCTTCTTCTTTGTGGTATTGTGTTACACTATATAAGTTAGAATCATACACAAACATTACAATATAATTTCCATTACCTAAATCACTAAATTCATAATTTCCTCTTGCGTCTGTTGTAGTATTATCTATAATACTACCTGATTGTGGTTCTACTAAACTAACTTCAACATCAGTTAAACGTTTTTCTGCTGGATCTTTTATTCCATCTTTGTTTTGATCTAACCATGCTGTTCCAGATATTGCATAATCTCCTGATGTATAAGTTCCATTACCATTACCACTTCCTCCTCCTGATGGGTCATCTCCATTTGGATTGTTTGGATTATTTGGATTGTTTGGATTATTTGGAACTTTTGAACCAGTAGCCCATAAATCTTCACCAGCTTTTGAAGTATCTGAGTCATCTAATAAATATGAAACTTCATTTAACGCTAAACTTCCTCCTACCATCCAATCTAATACCATTTGACTATCAATTGTTTCATCAAAATTTGCATCTTGTGGATCAATTACTTCTACTTCTGCAATATATTGTGCAGATTGTCCTGGTTCTAATGAAAAGTCTGTCAATGTGAATTCTGATTCACTTGTATCTACTTGTGTTATTTGTCCGTCTCCACCTTTAAGGTATGCAGATACTATTTTTCCATTATTAGTTGAAATTATATGTTTTAGTTCACCTGTTGCAACTAATCTTGTATCTATATTCGAAATATCAGCAGTATAAATAATTGTATCTCCTTCATCTACAATGTCTCCTCTTCCATCATCTACTTTTTTCTGTACTTTTGCAGTTTGCCTTGCTGTCATATTTGCTGCTGCTCTTGCTAATATTCTCTCTATAATATTTGAATAATATGTATTATTGTTAACTGTTGCTGTACAACTTATACTTATAGTTTGTTCTGCTGGATCTGAAGATGCAAAATTTTCTTGACAGAAACAGAACCATGAAAATTGAATTGTTTCTTTTGCTTCTATTTTTGGAATTTTTATCGTTAATACATTATCTTTAATTTCTACAACTTGTATTTTACTTTCTTGTTCTAAGTCTTTATCATCATCCATTGGTTCATCGTCTACATCTGTATCATCACCATCTGAAATATCAATTGAGTCATCACCTACATCTTCTGTTTCTTCATCTTCGCTTTCTTTTTCTTCATCATAATCTTCCCAGCCTTCATCATCAGATGAACTATCGTATCTTTCACCATCCTCATTTGCAAGTATTAAATTTGCAGATGGTACTACTTTTACAATAACGTCTGTTTGCTCAGTTTGCGTACGATTTATGATATTAAAATTAAATGGGACTGTATCTCCGTTTTTTAATGCATATGCCTCATCTAATGCATTAGTAATTTCTGCACTTAGTTCTGCATCTTTTATTTTATTTGTAATAGTTTCTATCTCTTGCTTTTCTATTCCATTGCCTGTTATTTCTATTTTACCTGTTATTTGTTCTCCATTTTTTTTCTCTGGTACAAATTCATAAGTAAAAGTTTGACTTTTATCTTTTCTTAAGATTTCTGATGTTAATGTGATGTTTTGAGCTTTTTCGTCCTTTTGTGTAAATTTTAATTTTTCAGGATTATCTCCATTATCTGTTATTTCTGCTTCTTTTTCTTTAATCACATAATAAACTGCATTTGTATGTTCTGCAACAAGTTTAAGATTTTCTATATCTTTACCTGTATTGTTTGTCACTTTCACAGTGTATTTAATTGATTGTCCTTCGGGAATTTCTTGCCCTTCTGTTAAAACTTTTCCTACACTTGTTGCTGTAACCTCTGTTCTTATTCCATTATTTTCTGCTACTTCAACCGCTTCTGCTGATAATAGCATATTTGATGCTGTTGTTCGCATTTGATCATGATATATATAATTTACTTGTGTTTTTTGTAAAATTTGTGCTCCTGGTGTTAATTGTTCTGGAATAACAACTTGGTATGTAATATCTAATTTTTCAGATGGCTTTAATTCTCCTATTGGTTCTATTTTATAAGATTTTGCATTTTCTACACTCTCTGCCCAAGAATCGTCTTGTGCTTTTGCATTTTCTTTTTCAGAATATGTTACTCTCATTTTTTCTTGGTCTACTATAATATTTTGTATTTGTGTATTTTTCCCTGATAAATTTCCTACCATGGCAACTTGACTAATGTTTTCTCCATAGTTGTTGATAAAAGATTGTGTTACATTCGCCAATTTTTCTGGTGCTTTTACTTCCAAAGATGCTTCTATCGTTTTGTTTTCTATTGTTTCTATTTCTGTATTTTCTTCATTATATCCTGATAAATTGTTATATAATATTGCTCCATATTTTGATTTTAAATCTATATTTGCTTTTGTTTCATATTGTGCTTCATCTCCATTTTCATTTTTATATAGCATTGCAATTTGTGTTTGCTTATCTGCTATGTTTTTGGCAAATGTTAAATCAGCATTAATTACAACTTGTACACCTTCTTCTGCTTTTGTTCTAAAATCTTTTTGCTCCCCTTCTAATTGTAATTGTATTGTCTTTGTTTCTGGTATATATATAGATTTTACAATTTTAAATTCATCACCATATAATGTGTTAATAGAGTATACATTTATTTTTTCCAATTCATCTGGAAATTTTATTTCAATATATGGGTTTTTATATAAATCATATTCATTTTTATCTGATTTTAATATTGCTGTTATTTGTACATCTGTATTTTCATTTATTACAGAAAAACTTTTTTTGCTAATTTGTAATTTTGATTTTGTTTTTGTATCTTTTAATTCAATTATAGATGTTGTTTGTATTTCTTTGTCTTTTATTGATACTGTTTTTTTATTCTGTAAATTTACGAAATTTTTTAGTTGTTGTTTTTGATATCCTGTTGTTCCTTTGATATATCTTTCCATTGTTAGTTTTAATGTTCCAATTTGTTTTGGTTGTGTACATAAAATTTGTATATTAGAAATGTCTCTTCCTTCTAAAGGAACTATAAATTCACCTTTTTCATCCCATTTACTTTCAGTATTAACTTCTCCTATTAATTCCTCTTGCTCTCCTTGTACCATAATGTCATATTTTTCACCTAATACTGATTTTACATTATCACGATTAAATTTTATGTTTTTAATATATGTACTTCCATTTACTGTTGCTTCATTTCCATCTTTATCTACAAAGAAATCTTGCATTTTATCTATTTTTATTTGCCCCATATCTGTAATATGTGTAACTTCTATTGCTATTTCTTCTTTATAGTTTGTTTGCTTTTCTAAATTTGCATATAGATATCCTTTATATACATCACCTGTTGCAATATTATTTACTGATATTACACTACCTTCATTTTGTGTTTCAATTTGCTTTGTGTCTTGCTTTTCTATTACTTCCTCTGTTGCTAGTTTTACAGATAATTTGGTGTCTAATGTAATTGGTTGTTCTTTTATTTGTTCTTGATAATAGTAAATAATTTTATATATATCATTTTCTTGTTGATTTATACTTGTATTTGAAAGTGTTACCGTTTTGTTATTTGGGTCATAGTTATATATGGATTCTGGTGCTTTATTTCCATTAATTAATACATTGATTTTGCTTGGTAATGTGTTTTGAATTTCTGGCACAGCAATTGTTAAAGTCTTTTCTTTCACAAGTGTGTTATTTATAATTTGTACGTCTATATTTTGCTCAAGTAGAGTTTGTCCGTTTTTTAATTTAACACGTTTATCTATTTCTTGTGATAGTGAAACTTGTTGTTCTTCTTTCCAGTTAATTTGAACATTCCTTTCTGCATGTACTGTTTTACTATATTTTTCATTGTTTTTATATGTTCCTATTAATTCCACTTTTGCTCGTTGTGATAAATATTGCTTTGTGATTTTTTCTGTAGCTACAAATTCTATTGGAACTTTTATTTCAACTTCATTTCCCGCTATTAGTTGATTTAGTTCTATCTTATTTGTGTCTGTATTTATTTTTTCTATATAGGTGTTTTTTGTATCTTTTATTTTAAAGTTTGCTCCTTTTATGCTTATTTTTGCATCTTTTAATACACCTACGTCCTTAACTGCCAGTTTAAGAACTAAGCTACTTCCTTTCTGTATGTTTGCTTCTTCTTCAAAGGAAACGTCAAATTCTACATTTCCTTCACTTGTTGTAGACATTGCCATTACCACATTATAACCTAGCAAAATAATATCTACCATTGAAATTGTGATAATTAATGCAATAATTAAAATTGCTCTTAAAATTTTTCTTTCCATAATAACTTCCTTTCTAGCATAAATCAAGTTTGAAAATCAAATTATACACTTTTTGCTACTATAAATCTTATAACATTCATTTTTATAACTCAATGGGTATTTTTCCCTATTACTTATTTAGGTGTTTTTAGACTCTACGGAAGCTAAGTATTGGTATCCAAGCGTTTTTTATTAATTTTTATTTACATTTTTATTACAAATCAGTAACATTCACCAATTTCTATTAGGGATAGGTTTATTTTGGAAATACAAGCATTTTTTTCATTTGTTTTCATATCATATAATAGATAGAAGGTAAGGTGATCTAGATTGGATAATATTAATCAAAATACTATGGATCATATCAAAAATATGGTAGATAATGGAGATTTAAATGGGGCTATCTCTCAAATTTCTCCAGAAATGATACAGAATTTTTCTAAAATGTTTGCAAATGCTGACTCTAATAAGGAAACTAGTGAAAATACAGAAAATTCAACTAATGCTGATTTGAATGGAATCGATTTAAATCAAATAATGAATTTAGCTAAAACTTTTAATAAGCAAAAAGATAATCCTAGAAATAATCTATTGAATTCGTTGAAACCTTATTTGCGTGATGAGAAAAAGGAAAAATTAGATAAATATATGAATTTGATGAATATGGGAAATATTGCTGAGTTACTAAAAAATAACCAAAATACTAATGACAATACAGCTAATAAGGAGAAACAGTAATGCCTTTTTATTTCCCTTTTTCTCGTTTTCCTCATCCTTATTATATGTCCCCTCCAAAAGTAAATACAGAAATAGAAAAAAATCGTATTGCGGATATTCCACACAATACGATTTCTAAGCAGGAGGAGCCTTTTTTTAAAATATTGGGAATTGGTTTATTTTTGGATGATATTATTATTATTTGCCTTTTACTCTTTCTATATCAGGAACAAGTAACAGATCAAATATTGTATATTATCTTACTTTTATTATTATTTTCATGATTATTCTATTTCTATATTGTCTTGAATAACACTTACATATGCTTGTTTATGAAGTGGCTCTTCATCTCTATTTATTTCTTTGACAATATTGGCTATTCTTATTTGTACAGTGTCTAATAGTCCTGCCGCAATGATTGCTTGCTTGTTTCCTTTTGCTCCTGCATGTGCTAGTCCTCTTAATGCTCCTAATACTACAATATTGTCTGATGCAATCACTTCTGCTCCTGAATTGACATCTCCAATAATTACTATGCTACCTTCTTTCTCCATTTTTTGTCCAGAACGTAGTGATCCTCTATGGAATGTTGTTTCTGAAAAATTGGTTTCTTCTTCAAATGTTCTTATAATACTTGCTAGTCCTAGTGTTTTAGGCGTGTCAAAGTCAATTGGTACATCTATTTTTTCTTGAATTATTGCTTGAATTTCATCTATTTCTCTATTCTTTAAAATTTTTCCTGTAATTTTAATTGGTGTTTTTGATTCTTGGTATAACTTTTTTAAGTCTGGTAATTTCTTTTTTATTGCTTGTACTATTTGTTCTTGTTCTGCTTTTTCCGTTATTTTAAATACTATTGCGTCTTTTTTTAATTGGATACTTACTATATTTTTCATTGATACATCCCTTCTATCTAAAAAATTCAGTATATGGAATTGCTGTTACATCTTCTGATACATTTGTTAAGTTCATTCCAAAATATTCTCTCATAATTTGTTTTACAGCATCTGCTGTGTAATATCCATGCCCTCCGTTTTCTGCCATTACTACAACTGCTATTTCTGGATTGTCAAATGGTGCAAATCCTGCAAACCATGCATTTACTTTATTTCCTGGTGCTTCTGCTGATCCTGTTTTTCCTCCTACTGCTATTTCGAAGTCTTGGAATATACTTGCTGCTGTTCCTTCTTCTGTAACAGAACGCATTCCTTGTAATACTACTTGCAAGTTTTGTGGATTGATTGTTACTTCTGGTGCTTGTTCTTGGGTTAATCCTAGTTTTTGATTGATAAATTTATTTATGTTTTCTCTTGATTCTTCTGTTCCATCTGCATTTCTTATTGTTTTTATAATGCTTACATCTATTGGTTGACCGCCATTTGCTAACATGCTTATATATTTTGCCATTTGTACAGGGCTAAATTCATTGTCTCCTTGCCCTATTGCTGCATTTAGCGTGTCTCCTGGTGCCCAATATGCTTCATTTGGATGTAATTTTTCTTTTGAAGCTCTACCAGCTAATACTCCTGCTGTTTCGTCTTGCAGTTCTACTCCTGTTTTAGTTCCTAATCCAAAGTGTTTTGCATATTTTTCTAATACGTCTATTCCCATTCTATCTGCTGTTTCATAAAAGAAATAGTTACATGAATTTTCAATTGCTCCTATTACATTTAGTGGTCCGTGTCCTCTGTGATAATCTGTGTAGTACCAACAGTTCATTACTGTACCATATTGTCGATATTTTGTATATACTCCTGTGTCTCTAATGATTGTTTTACTGTCAATTGCTCCTGATTCCATTCCTGCAATTGCTGTTACCATTTTAAATATGGATCCTGGTGAATATGAGGTTTGTACTGCTTTATTTACAAGTGGTTTAGATTGATCATTTATATATTGATTCCATTTTTCTGTACTGATTCCTCCTACAAAGTCTGATGGATCATACCCTGGGCAGCTTGCAATTGCTAAGATTTCTCCTGTTTTTACATTCATGACAACACAGCTTTCTGAAATTGCATTATATACTTTTCCAAATCCTCCTGTTCTTATCTTTTCTAGATTTGCTGCTATTGCATCTTCCGTTACTTTTTGTAAGTTAGCATCTATTGTTAAGACTAAGTCTGATCCTGTTGTTGCTTCTTGTGCTGTGTATTCTGCTGTGATTGTTCCATCTACTGCCATGTCTACTTGCTTAACGCCTTTTTTGCCTTTTAGGTATTCTTCAAATACGTATTCTAAACCTGTTTTTCCTATCATGTCATTTGGGTCATAATAGTTTTTTCTTTTTTCGTATTCTTCTTGATTTATTGTTGATGCATATCCTAATATGTGTGAGGCTAATGTTCCTTTTGGATATGTTCTTTCTGGTGTTACAAAAATATTGATTCCTGGAAATTTGTCCGCGTTTTCTGAAAATTCAGCTACCGCTTCTCTTGGAATATCTTCTGCTATTGTAAGGGCTTTTGTGCTACTATAGCCTTCTTGTTTAATTTTATAACGTATTCTCATAATTTTTCTTGCTTCTTGTAGGTTTTCTTGTGTTATTTCGTATTGCTTTTTTATTTCTAAAAATGCTTGCTCTGCTGTTGCTCCTGGTTGTATGTCATTGTTTTTCTTCCATTTTTCTAAGTTTTCTCCTTCTATTGTAAAGCCATATGGCTCTACTGTTATTGGGAAATTATCTGGATATTCTACTTCATATTTTTCTAATACTTGTATCATATTTAAAATAGCTGTGTTTAGTGTGCTTGTGTCTATTTTGCTTCTATATAGCTCTAGTCCAAATTTTATTTTGGAACTTACTAATAGTTCTCCTGATTTATCCATTATAGAGCCTCTTGCTGCTTGCAATTCGCTTTCTCTTGTTAGTCTTGTGTTTGATTGTTCTCTATATTCTGCTCCATGTACAATTTGGAGGTTAAATAATTGCACAATTAATATAATACCCACAATATAGATAAGTACTGTGAGTAAGTTGAATCTTAAATTGGTATTTGCTAAGCGTTTTTGTCGTGCTTTTTTTGCCAATTTATTTTTCCTCCTTCTCTAATTTTATTTTCTAAAAATATCGTGTAAGTATCATATTCTCTTTATATGTATTTTCTATGAAATATCCAAATTTTCGGATAAATGGATATATTATTACTGTTAAAATTATATTGTATATTACTTCTATAATTAGTATTTTTGCAAATACAAGAATTTCAAAATTTGTTGAAAAAACAATATAACTTGCAATATATGAAACTATTTCAAAAAATGCTGTTCCTGCTCCTACAATAAGCATTACTGTTATTCTACTGTCTTTTGAGAAGTTTTTGTCAAACAATTTTGCCAGTAATCCCACTAGCCCTAAGCTTATAGCTGTTATTCCTATTTTATTTTTAAAGATGTAGTCTAACAGAAAACCTAAAAATATTCCATATGTTACTCCCATTAGTTTGCTTCCAAATAGTCCTATTAGTACAATGCAAATTATGAATATGTTTGGCATAACACCTGCAATTGTAAACCAGTTAAAAAAGTTGGATTGCAAGAAATATGCAATAAATAGCATTAAAATTATTAATAAATTGACTATTAGTTTTTTCATGCAAACCTCCTTTAATTGTTAATAACAAGTACCGTATCCAACTTCCTAAAATCAACTGCCGTCTCTATAATAGCATATCTATCTGTTATATTTTTTGAAGAGCTTACACTTTTTACGCTTCCTACATGTATTCCTTTTGGATAAATTCCTCCTAGACCAGAAGTTTCTATACTATCTCCTTGTATAACATCTGCATCTGTTGGTATATACATTCCTCGCAATTCTGTCTCGTTTTCTAGTGTTCCTTTACATACTATACTATCTTTGTTTGTGCTCATCATACAACTAACAGAACTTGCTGTATCTATGATTGTTTGAACTTTTGCAGTAGAATCTGTTACTGATACTATATGCCCTACTAATCCTTTATCTGCAATAACTGTCATATTCTGCTTTATACCATCTTTTGCTCCTACATTAATTACGATTGTTTTTGAGTAGTTACTAATGTCTTTATTAATAATGTATGCTGGAATTGTTTTGTATTCTGCATATTTTTGATTTAGTTCTAGATATTCTTTTAAGGTTTCATTTTCTGTTTTTATATTTTCTAATTCTCTTAATGATTGTTCTAGTTCACTATTTTGTTTTTTTAGTTCTTGATTCTCTTCTTTTAAGTTTTGAATGTCAACAAAAAAAGAATCGTTTCCATTAAATTTATTCTTCAAGTAGGTTAAGCCATTTTGAATTGGCATGACTAACTTATTTGCTACATTTTCAAAAAAAGATGTATTACTTTCTCCATTTGAGAAAATAACAATAAAAATTAGTACTATTATTGTTATAATAATTCCTAAAATTCCTACTTTATCTTTCTTGAACACATTTTCATCTCCTTTTTCTTGCGTTGATTAAAACTGTTTTTAGATTTTCTAAATCTTCTAATGTCTTTCCTGTTCCTCTAACAACACAGTCTAATGGTTCTTCTGCGATATATACTGGCATTCCTGTTTCAATACTTAATAGTTTGTCCAGATTTTGAATTAATGCTCCTCCTCCTGCTAGTACAATTCCTTTTTCCATAATATCTGATGCTAGTTCTGGTGGAGTTTTTTCTAGTGTTGTTTTAACAATATCTATAATTTTCTGTATGGATTCTTTCATTGCTTCTTCTACTTGTGCAGAAGTAATTTGAACATTTCTTGGCAATCCATCTGTTAAGTCTCTTCCTCTTATTTCCATGCTCATTTCTGTCATTAATGGCATTGCACATCCTATTTTCATTTTGATTTGTTCTGCTGTTGTTTCTCCTATTGCTAAGTTCATTTCTCTTTTTACATAGTTTACAATGTCTTCATCTAATTCGTCTCCTGCAATTCTTAGGGAATAGCTGACTACAATTCCTCCTAATGATATTACCGCTACTTCTGTTGTTCCTCCTCCAATGTCTACTATTATATTTCCACTTGGTTCCGCTACATCTAGAGCTGCTCCTATTGCTGCTGCCATTGGTTCTTCAATTAGGTATACTTCTTTTGCTCCAGCTTGCATAACTGATTCTTCTACTGCTCTTTCTTCTACTTCTGTAATTCCTGATGGTACACCAACAACAACTCTAGGTCTTCCTAAGTTGTATCTTTTATCTATTTTTTGTATTAGATTTTTTAGCATGAGTTGTGTTGCTGTAAAGTCCGCTATTACTCCGTCTTTAAGTGGTCTTACTGCTTTAATTTGCTCTGGTGTTCTTCCTAGCATTTCTTTTGCTTCTAATCCTGTTGCTACAATATTTCCTGTTTTTCTGTCTATTGCAACAACTGATGGTTCTTTTAGAACAATTCCTTTTCCTTTTAGTGTTACTAATATATTTGCTGTTCCTAAGTCAATGCCTACATCTTTGGAACCAATTGTGAAAAATTTTATCATATAACTCATATCCCTTCTATATTTCTTTTTGAAGTTTTTCTGCTTTTTGTTGTATATATTCATATACACTCGTATATTGCATATTGTTTCCAATTATAACAGTGTCACATAAGTCAATTTCAAATACTGCTAATGCATTAAACAGTTTGTCTGTAAATTTAATGTCACCTTCACTTGGTTTGGCTGTTCCACTTGGGTGATTATGTACTAAAATAACTTTTGGCGCTTCTACTTTCATGGCTGATTGTACAATATCTTTTATACCTATGTCTACAAAATTGCTTCCTCCCATGGCAACATTTTCTACTTTGATAATTTTGAGTTTGTTATCTAATAATACTGCTTTTGCAATTTCTCTCTTTTCGTTTTGAAATTCACTAAGAAACATTTTTGCAACTTCTTTTGGATTTTTTAAATAGATTCCTTTGTAATTATCTGGTTTTGTCATTCTAATCGCCAGCTCACAAATTGCTTTTAATTGAATGGCTTTGACTTTTCCTATTCCTTTGATTTTTGTTAGTTCTGCTATACTTAGTTTTTGTAGAAATGATAAATCTTCATTTCCTGTTTCTCTTAGTTTTAATATTCTTTGTGCTATTTGCACAGAAGTTTCTTCTTTTGTTCCACTTTTGATAATAATTGCTAATAATTCAGCTGTTGATAATGCTTTTTCTCCATATAATTCTAGTTTTTCGTATGGGCGTTCTGCTTCTGGCAGGTCTTTAATTTTAATTGACAAATTTTTTTGCATTCCTTTCTTGCATCTGTTTGTCCCTTATACTTTTCTATAAATAAATATTGCTGATAACATACCAATTATGCTTGCTACATTGATTTTAAATATTAGCCCAAATGTTAGTTGTAAAACACTTAAGTCTAGTACAAGTGGATTGTTTAATCCAAATTGTTGTTCATATGATAACCACCATAGCCATGGTACATTACTTGCTAGTTTTCCTATTAGTCCCCCTATTACTAATCCTGATAATATAAATACTATTAATATCCATATACTTTTATCTCTTGTGGCCATTTTTTATTCCATTCCTTTCTATTTTTTCTTACGGATGCTCACATTTCTTCATGATATACGTATTATATATTGATTTTATAAATTTTTCAAGTGATTTATTATATTTTACTTTATTTTTTTGGAATTTTATGATATAGTTCCTTTATTACCATATTTTGTGTATTTCCTTATGAATAGAAAAGTTGTATAATATATTTAGATATATAATGTTTTAGGAGGGCTTAATTTGAAAATTGAGAAAATAACTGAAAATAAAATCCGTATTATTATTAAAAAAGAAGATTTAAAGGATTCTTCTATAGATTTACATACTATTATGACAAAGGCTGTGGAATCACAGGGGCTTTTTTTAGAAATTTTAGATAGAGCTAAAAAAGAGTGTGGTTTTGAGACTGATGGACATAAATTATTAATTGAGGCATTTTCTTCTCAAGATGAATCTATGGTTTTTACAATTACTAAATTTGAAATTAAAAATGATGATGTGCCTACTAATTCTTCTTGTTCTTCTTATCCAAAGCGTTTAGTTGTAAGGCGTAAAGTTAATCTTTTGCCTAATTCTGATTTTTCTATTTATCGCTTTGATGATTTTGAACATTTTTGTTCATTTTGTGAGTCTTTGAAAATTCATAGCCAGTTTTCTACTCGTGGGTTAGTGCGTTCTTCTTCTTTATATTTATTTAAGGAGAAATTTTTCCTTGTTTTGAGTGGTATTCATTTAAATCACAAATCTTTGAGTCTTTTTAATACTGTTTTGAGTGAATTTGCTACTTTTTGTACTCATTCTAACGATTTTGAACATAGGTTGAAAGAATATGGAAAATGTGTGATGAAGAAAAATGCAATTTCTACAGCTTTGAAGTTTTTTGGATAATCTTAAGAGCCTTTGGCAATACCAATAATTTGGTATGCTAAAGGCTCTTAAATTTTTCTTGCAAATCAAAGATATACAAATTTATTTTAATTTAACTCCTCCTTTTAGGCTACTCATAGATACGCCTGATAGTATATTACTATCAAATGAATATGTTATATTTTTTTCTTCTCTATTTCTTTTTAATGCAAGGTCTATTAATTCATCTAGTAATTTTGTATAATTTAAATCTGTTGCTTTCCATAAATGAAATGATAATGATCCAGGAATTGTATTTACCTCATTTACAAATATTTCATTTGTATCATTGTCTATCATAAAATCTATACGAATAACACCTGAACATCCTAAAACATCAAATGTTTTTAATGCTAATTCTTGTATTTTCTCTTTAACATCTTTATCTATATTTGCAGGAAGTCTTAATACTGAAGCATTCATAGATTTCATAGCACCTGTCTTTTTTCCATCAGATATGTATTTATCTTTATAGCTCAATATTTCATCTGTTTTAACTGGTTCTTCACATTCAGAAGCTTTTGCAAATTCATAATCTCCTACAACTGAGCAATTAATCTCCTTTAAGTTTTTGATTGCTCTTTCAACAAGTATCTTTCTTGAATAAACAAATGCATTTTCTAGTGCTTCTTTTAGTTCTTCTTGATTTTTAGCAATTTTAATTCCTACACTGGAGCCTAAGTTTATAGGTTTAACTATTACAGGATAAGAAAATTTTGTCTCAATTTCTTTTATGGTATTTTCTGAATCTTCATTATAGTCTTTAACACTTATACATTTGCATTCTAATATTGGAATATTATTATCCTTTAAAACACATTTGCAAACATATTTATCCATTCCTACACTAGAAGATATAACATCACATCCGACATATGGAAGATTAAACATTTTTAAAAATCCTTGCAAAGTTCCATCTTCAACATTCGTTCCATGCACAATTGGGAATGCAATATCAATATAATCAAATATGTCGTTCTGATAAATTTTTTTATCACATCTTAATAATACTACTTTATTATCCTTTTGACTAAGCATAATTTGTGTGCTATTTTTCAATAAATTATCAATATCTTTATAATTAGATATATCTCCTATTAAATCTCCACAATACATTTTATTGTCCTTTGTTATATATATAGGAACAATATCATATTTGTCTTTATCCATGTTTTCAATTGCTTGAATAGCAGTAATTATAGAAACTTCATGTTCAACACTTTTTCCTCCAAAAAATACTCCAACTTTAATTTTCATAACTTTTCATATCCTTTCTTATAAATTATAATTATCTGGTAAATCATTTTCCAACAGAACAGTTACTTTGTCGTTCAAACCAAAGCTTGTAATTTGTGTAATTGCTTCTTGTGGACTATTTACCATAAAAATTTTATCTTTATTATATTTTTTTGAGTTTATCCCATTTAAAACATATTTAGATATTGTGCTATTTACTAAAAATATATAATCACAAGTATCACACATATATTCTCCAAACTCAAAATTATACTTTTCTTCATCTCCTCCTAATTCTATCAAACCAGGTGTAACAATTATTTTTGTGCCTTCAAATTCTGACAATGTATCTATTGCTGATTTAGAACTTACGGGATTTGAATTATAAGCATCATCAATTATATTAAGATTTCCTTTAGAAATAAGTTGTAGTCTGTGTTCTACACTTTTAATTTCTCTAACTCGGGAAACTAACCTGTCTAAAGGTATTTCTAAATAATTTGCTACTGCAATTGCTCCTGTAATATTAACAATATTGTGTCTTCCAATTAGTTTAGTTTTAAAGTCAACATTATTTATTGAAAAAGATAAGCCTTGAGATGATGATTTTAAGTTATAAGCATTATAATTTAATTTTTCATTGTTAATTCCATAAGTTAAAGTATTAGATCTATTTTGTTTTGAAAGATACTCATTGTCATAATTTAAGAATGTTATTCCCCCATTTTTATTTACTGAATCATATAATTCAAATTTTGTTTTAATTATATTATCAATTGTTTTAAAGCTTTCTAAATGTTGTGGTCCAATAGAAGTTATAACTCCAAATTTTGGGTTTACAATATCACAAATTTCTTTTATATCTCCTGTTTTCGTTGCTCCCATTTCACATATAAAAATTTGGTGAATAGGTTTTAGTTGTTCCCTTATTGTTTTTACTACTCCCATTGTAGTATTGTAATTTTTAGGTGTTGTTAGGACTTCATATTTTGCACTTAATGTTTTTACCAAAAAATTTTTAACACTTGTTTTACCATAGCTTCCTGTTACTCCAATAACAATTAAATTGGGCATATTTCTTAATATTTTTTTTGCGTCATTAATATAATATTTTCTAATTCCGTATTCTATAGGATAATTGATTATGTTTGCAATAATGCATAAACTGAATGCTATTATATTTAATACTCCTAAAGTTATATAATTATTACTAATTATACAAATAATTGTAATTAATATGGCTTGAGTTATAAACATTCTAATTACTCTATTAGTATATTTTAATGGTATTTTTGATTTATTTTTCGGTAAATTAGCTAAAATTGAAGTTGCCAAAATTATTATTGAGATAATTCTTGCAATATTATTATTAAATAATAATATTGCTGTTGGTATTAATGCCCCTATACTTCTTAGTAAAATCTTCTTGATATTTACTTTCATCCAATTTCCATATTTTTTTAAAAAATATGAATTTAATTGAAACATATGCATATAAAACAATAATAGTAAAATTAGATTAGCAATTAATTCTATTTTAATTATTATTTCCATTATTTCCTCCAGTTAAAAAATTTTCAATTACTATATTTACATATGAAGGATTTTCTAAAAAAACATAATGAGAACATCCTTTTATTTTAACAAGTCCTGCATCTGGAATTATTTGCTCCATTATTTCAGCATCATTTATAGGTGTTGCTGTATCATTTTCTCCCCATATTAGTAAAGTAGGTACTTTAATATTGGGTAAAAAGCTTCTAACATCTTCATTTATTAATTTTACCATGGTTTCTCTCATTATTGGACTTGCGTCTTTATAATCAGCAGAACCAAAATGGTTCTTTACTTTATCTAAAAGATTAGGAAAGATTGTTTTTATTGGTTTGATTTGCGCAATTTTTTTACAAAATTTGAATGTTTTTATTCTTACTTTTTGTGTTATTGTCTTTTTATGAACTATACCTGCACTTCCAATCAAAATAATTTTGTTTATTTTTAAATCTAAATCGTTTTTGTTCATTAATTTTATGATTATTCTTCCACCATTAGAATGTCCTATTAAATCTAGTTCATCAATATTTTGAGATTTTATAAATTTAATTATAAATGTAATGTAGTCATCTAAATTCCAACTTCTTTTTGGTTCATCAGATTCTCCAAATCCTGGCATATCTAAACATAAAACATTGGCATATGAAGATATTGAGTTTAGTAATGTAGTATATGTATTTATAACAGTTCCCCACCCGGGAATAATAAGGACTGTTTTTCCTGAACCTTTTTTTATATAATTAATTTTTAAATTATCTATATATGTTTCTATTTTATTCACTTCCTATCTTTGTAAAATATGTTTCTATTTTAGTACTAATATCAGATTTTTGTTTTTTTAATTCTGAAATAAATTCTTTATATGAAATTATTGAAGGTATTTTTTCTATTTCAAGAATTCCTTTATAAATCGCTGGTTTCTTTTTATAGTATCCCCATGCTCTATTTCCATAATCATAATGCCATACTTCAGATTGCAAATTAGTAAATCCTGCTTTAATCATTATGTTGTATTCATGTTCTTCCCACATATTTAATTTATGTTTTTTTATAAAACATTTTATCTAATAAGTATTCTATTATATAGAGTATTCCATTATTTAATATAATATACTTTTTTGGCTTATCTGTCAATTGTTTCATATAATATATGCATATAAAATAGTAAAAGGATATGAAAACTATAAAAAGTTTCCATATCCTCTACTGCTATTTTTCTACAGAGCGGTTTGCAATTTCTATTGCCTTGGTTACGATATTTCCACAGTCCTTTGATGAGACATTTGCCCAACTTCCACCGTCTTTTTTGACTTGGTCGTATACTCCAAGTTCTTTTGCAATTTCCTCTCTTAAATTTTCAGATATTAATTTGCTATTTCTAGACATGATAATATCCTCCTGAAAAAATTGAAAATTGTAAAGACTTTTATTTAAAAGTCTATTTATAGTTTATACTTTTTTTTAAAATTTATGTTGTCAGATTTTGTCAAATAAAAATTGAAAAATATAATGACAAATCTGTGCATATCATGTTATAATAGAATAGGAATAAATATTTAGGAGAAAATTATGATAAAAAATGGCACATTGCTAGGGAAAGAGCAATCTGAAGAAACAGAACATATTTCAGAAACTCCTTTAGAAGCAGAATCAGAAACTCAAATTGAAGAATTAAATACAAAAACTGAAGATTTAAATAATCAATCTGAAAATTTAGAATTAGAAAGTTCAGAGAGTCAAACAGCTAAGTCACAACAATTTACGCCTGTTCAAAAACCATCTAGAAATAAATTACATATTTTTTTAATTTTAGCTAGTATTTTTTTGACTATTTTACTTGTTAGCTTTGTAAGTTTTACTTTGATAAATGCAAATAGTAAAACTATTATTTCTGGCGTATCTATTCATAATTTTGATGTTTCAAAAATGGATAAAGAAAATGCCTTAAAATTAGTAAAGCGTAATGTTTTGTCAAATATCCCAGAAGAAATTAAATTAACACATGGAGATTTTGAAACTTCTATTCCAACAGCTGACTTAAATATATCTTTTGATATTTCTTCTGCTATTAATGAGGCTTATACAATTGGTAGAAATGGAAATTTATTGCAAAATGATATTTCAATTTTACAGACTTTGTTTTCTAATGTACAGATTGAACCTTCTTTTACTTTTGATGAAGATGCTTTGAGAAAGCAATTGGAAGATATTTCTTCTAAGTTACCTGATCGACTAATTGAAAGTAGTTATTATATTGAAAATGAACAATTAATTTTAACAAAAGGTCGTACTGGTAGCGTAATTGATGTTGATAAAACTTTAGCAAGTATTAAACAAAAAATAAAAGATTTGAATTTAAAAAATAATATTGAAATTATAACATCAAAACATTCTCCAGAACCTTTAGATATTGATAAAATTCATTCTGAATTATATGTAGAAGCAAAGGATGCTTCTTTTACACAAGATCCTTATAGTGTTTCCCCAAGTGAGAATGGCATTGATTTTGCAATTTCTATTGATGAAGTGAAAAATATGTTGGCAGAGGAAAAAGATGAATATGAAGTTCCTTTGACAATCTTAGTTCCTAATGTAACTACAAATATGCTAGGTAGAGAGGCTTTTCCTGATTTGCTTTCTTCTTATTCTACTAATTATTCAGTTCGTGATAGAGATAGGACTACAAATTTGATTTTGGCTGCTAATAAAATAAATGGTATGGTTTTAATGCCTGGAGAGACATTTTCATATAATAAGGTTGTTGGTGAGAGAACTATTTCTGCTGGCTACCGTGAAGCTCCAATTTATGTTAGTGGAGAAGTTGTCGATGGTGTTGGCGGTGGTATTTGCCAAATTACTACTACTTTATATAATGCTGTTGTATATGCAAATTTGGAAATTGTTGAGAGAAGTAATCATCAATTTGTTCCTTCTTATGCTCGTGCTAGTCGTGATGCTACTGTGGTTTATGGTGCGATTGATTTTAAGTTTAAAAATAATAGAGATTATCCTATTAAACTTGAGTGTTCTGTTGCAAATGGTACTGCAAATTTTCAAGTTTGGGGATTACACACAGCTGATGATTATGAAGTGCAAATTACAGATCGTGTGACAGGTTCTTCTGCAAATGCTATTTATTCTGAAGCTTATAAAATTTTAAAGCAAAATGGCCAGGTAGTGCGCACTTTCTTACTTTCTAGAGATATTTATAAAAGACATTAAAATGAAAACAGGAATGTTTTTTAACATCCCTGTTTTTCTATTTTACATAGTTAATACTCCATTTGGTGTATCTTTTATGACTAATATGTCTTCTTCTCTTCCATTTTCTGCATTTATATAGACTAAAAATTCTGTGTCTTCTACTTTTCCTTTAAATTCATAACATAGTATTTCTGTTTTCCATTCTGTAGGGATATATGCTAAACCTTCACTTTGAATATCTAATTTTTGATTTAATGTTTTTTTGGCTTCTTCTTTTGTGATTTTTATATTTGAAATATTTCGTTCTGTATGGTTATTTATATATCCTGTTGTTTCTATTCCTAAAATTTCACCATTGTCTAAAGCTACTTTTACTTTAATTAAGTCTGGATACATGATTACTTCATTTTGGTTATATGCATAGTTTATAGTCATGATTCCACCTTGTGTTATATAATAAGTTTCTTTCATATTTGGGTAACCTTTTTGCGTCAAAAAGTCTTTTCCTATTTGGTCTGCTTTTTCTTGTGTAATAATTTCTGATGTGACTTCTCTGTCATAATTCATATAAATAACATGTCCACCTTTTTGAGAAATTGCTATATTGATATTTTGATCTTCATGTGTTTGTATAGAGAAAGTGTATGTTGTTATTGTGGAATTTTGTGATAGCCCTAAACTAGAAATTTCTTTAATTTTGTCTTGCCCTATAAATTCTGTTGCGATTTGTTTTGCTTTCTCTTCATCAATTTCTTCTCCTGTTAATGCTTTTGGTTGTTGATTTGTTAGGTGTTCTGAAAATGCTCCATCATAGATTAGGCCTGAATATTCATGGAAGTTTTCTTCTAGAGAACTAAATCCGTCTTGACTTTCTGTGCTGACTTGTTGTGCAAATGCTACTTTTCCTTTTTGTGTTAGTTCTCCCCAACTAATTCTTCCTGTGTTGATATCTTCTGATAATTGGTTTAAAGTGTTTTCTAGTTCTAAACTATAATTATGCAATTGTTGCAAGTTGTCTAGGTCTTTTTGTTCTAAACTTTCATCATATATGTTTTTACGTGATAGTGCATAACTATAATCACTAACTTGGTTTAAAAATTTTTGTGTGTTTTCTAGTTCTTGACTTTCTATTGGTAAGCGTGATAAGTATGTTTGTGCCATATTTGCTTCTCTCCATAAATTTGTTAATGTTTCTGCTCCTTGCTCTGGTGTTGTAGATATAACTGATTTTGCAAGGTAGGTTTCTACATTTTCTACATAGTCAACTAGTTCATAAAATGCCATGTTGTATGTGTTTTCTGATACTTGCCTTGCTTCTCTTTGTTTTTGATATAATATAACTCCTAGTGCTATTATAATGAGTAAAAATACTCCTATTACACTTAACATATGTCCTTTTTTTAGTCTTCCTATCCAGTCTTTGATTTTATTCATTTTTTCACTTTCCTTTCTTTGGAATTTATGGAACCGTTACTTGCAAAATTTATGTTTTCCGATGGTTTTTACTACTGGTCTTGACCATATCCATTTATTTGTTGCTGTTGCGGGATTATAGTAATATATGCTTCCTCCTGTTGGATCCCATCCGTTCATTGCATCCCTTGCTGCTTTGTAGACTGTAGAATTTTCTGCGATTGGATGATTTATTTGTCCATCTGATACTGCTGTGAATGCTCCTGATTGATAAATAACTCCTGCTATTGTGTTTGGAAATTTTGAACTTTTTACTCTGTTTAAAATAACAGCTCCTACGGCTACTTGCCCTTCATAAGGTTCTCCTCTGGCTTCTCCATTTATTGCTCTTGCCATAAGTTGTACGTCTGATGTAGAGTTTGAAGTTGCTGCATATGTGATATTTTTCGGATCTTTTTCCACAATGCTTACACAAATTGTGGATATTATTATTAAAAATAATACAAATATTGTTTTTAAAATTGTTTTCAAACTATCACCTCTTTTGTATATTTTGGTTTTTTTTGAAATTTTTATTCATGTTTTTTGAAAAATATGGTACAATGGTGCTAGAAATATACAAGGAGGTTATCATGAAAGTCTTAATTTTTTATGCTTCCTATGGTGGCGGTCACTTAAATGCTGCAAAATCTATTGATTCTTATTTAAGAAAAACTAATCCTGATTTTGATATTGAGTTAATTGATTGTATGAAATATGTTAATATAACTTTGGAAAAAATTACTACCGCTGCTTATCGTCACATGGCTAAAAAAATTCCTTGGGCTTGGGGTAGAATTTATGCTGATTCTCAAAAAGGTCCTTTGGCTCATATTTCTTCTAGGTCTAACAAAATTATGGCTATTAAACTATTAAAATTATTGCGCGAAAAAAAGCCTAATTTAATTATTTCTACTCATCCCTTTGGAAGTCAAATGTGTAGTTATTTAAAACGAAAAGGAAAAATTGATAGTAAAATTGCTACTATTATGACTGATTTTGCTCCACATGATCAATGGCTTGTAGGAAGTAGTCATACTGATTATTTCTTTGTTGCTCATGATAAAATGAAACAGTATCTTATTTCAAAAAATATTCCTGAAGAGAAGATTTTTGCAACTGGTATTCCTATTTCTGAACGTTTTTTATCTTCATATAATAGACAAGAAATTTTAGATAATTTTGGATTACAAGATAATTTAAAAACTGTTTTGTTTTTTGCTGGTGGTGAGTTTGGTCTTGGAAAGACAAGAACTATTGAAATTTTTGAGAGCTTAATTCGTTATATTGATAATATACAGGTAATTGCTATTAGTGGAAAAAATGAAAAAATGAACAATGTTTTTCATGAAGTTGTTGAAAGATGTCAAAAGGAAAATACTGTGAAGGTGTTGTCTTTTACAGATAAGGTTCCTGAATTAATGTCAATTACTGATTTAGTTGTGACAAAACCTGGTGGGTTGACTACTTCTGAAAGTCTGGCTTGCCATCTTCCGATGGTTATAATTAATCCAATACCTGGACAAGAGGAAGAAAATGCTGCTTTCTTAGAAAGTAAAGGAATTGGTGTGTGGTTAAAAAAGAATGATGTTCCTAGATTTGTCTTTGAAAATATTTTTTCTAATCCTGAGAAATTACAATCTATGAGAGAAAATACAGATCAATTGGCTAAGCCTCATTCTACAGAAGCAATTTGTAATATTTTATTAAAATAGCCGGGAATTGGGGACGCCCTTTTTTTCCCTATGCGATTTTTCCCTCCTTCAGGCAAGGCAAACCCATAATAGTTGAATTTTTCATAACTTTGTGTGTCGCAACTTCCAATCAAATAAAATTGTATGTAAGTTGCTCCAATCGCACTCATTTCATTCGTTTGGTCGCTTACGCAGTTATTTTAAAATTCAACTATTATGGGTTTGCCTTGCCTGAAGGAGGGAAAAATCGCATAGGGAAAAAAAGGGCGTCCCCTCTTCCCGGCTATATTTCTCTTCTACCTTCTAAAGCTTTTGTTAGTGTTACTTCATCTGTATATTCTAAGTCTCCTCCTACTGGAATTCCATGTGCTATTCTAGTAACACGAATTCCTAGTGGTTTAATTAATTTTGATAGATACATTGCTGTTGCTTCCCCTTCTACTCTAGGGTTTGTTGCTAAAATTACTTCTTTTACTTTTCCTTCCATTAATCTAGTAAGAAGTTCTTTTATTTTTATATCATCTGGTCCTACTCCATTCATTGGAGAAATAGAGCCATGTAATACATGATATACTCCTTTGTATTCATGCGTTTTTTCCATAGCAATTATATCTCGTACATCTTCTACAACACATATAGAAGTTTCATCTCTTTTTGAGTTACCACAAATATTGCATGGGTCTGTATCTGAAATGTTAAAACATTTACTACAATATTTTAAGTTTTTCTTTGCTTCTATTATTGAATTAACAAATTGATTTGTTTCTTCTTCTGAACAATTTAACATATAAAAAGCAAGCCTTGCAGCGGTTTTATGACCGATACTAGGTAGCCTTTCAAAACTTTCTATTAATTTTTCTATTGATGGTGAATATAATGACATTTGTATTGCCTCATTTCTTAGGGAAACTTTATATAGGTACGTTTTTTCCTTATAAAATTCCTGGAATGTTAAATTTTCCTAATTCTGCTGCTTGTGCACTATCTACTTTTCTTAGTGCTTCATTGATACATGTTAGTATTAAGTCTTCTAACATTTCTACATCTTCTGGATCAACCGCTTCTTTTTGAATTTTTATTTCTTTTAGGAATTTTTGTCCTGATACTTTTACTTGAATTGCTCCTCCTCCTGCTGTTGCGTCAAATTCTTTTTGTGCTAATTCTTCTTGTGATTTTTCCATGTCTGCTTGCATTTTTTTTGCTTCTTTCATTAAGTTATTAATATTCATTCCTCCAAATCCTCCCATGCCTCCTGGGAATCCTCCTCTTTTTGCCATTTTTTATTCTCCTTTCATTCTATAATATTAAACGGAATATCTGATGCATTCGCAATATCTTTTAATGTTTGCTCTGGTGTTGGTTTTGCCTTTGCATGTGTTCCTGCATCTATATATTTTATTTGCATTTCTTTTCCACATGCCATTGATACAAGTTTTGTTAGTTCATGTATATTTTCTTGCTTTTCTAATACTGTTTTTCCAAATGGCGTTATTCCATTTTTGAATTGTATTCCTACTGTCATATCGTTTATTTCCGTTGCTTCTGTATTTATTAAGTTTGTATATAATACTATTTTTCCACTATTTTTTAAGTCTGTTACTATTTTAGGCCATTCTTTCGTAATATTTCCTGATGATGCCATTTGTGTGTTTTGTTGTTTTAAAGGTGGCTTTGATATAGTTGTTGTTTTTTGTGGCTTTACTGTTATTTTTGGCTCTACACTTGTTCCTGTCACTGGTGTAGCAGATGTTTGAATAACAACTGGTTTTTCTATATTTGCACATAGTTTTATAATTCCTGCTTGAAATACAATACTTTTTTGAGTAGACCATTTCAAATTGCTTTGTAGTTCTGATAATTCGTATATAAGTTCTACTAGTTTTTCTTTTTGTACTTGGCTAGATGTATTTTTTATTTGTTCTAGTTCTTCTTGACTATATAAGTCTAATTTTTTACATGATTGGTAAATTAAAATGTCTTTTACATATTTTATCATTTCCCATAAAAAATTTTCTAAGTCTTTTCCTTGATCAATGACTTCATTTGTTGTTGAAATTGCTTCTTCTACATTATATTGTATCATTGCTTGTACAATTCTATTGACAAGGTCAAATTTCGGAATACCTACTAAATCTTTTATTTTGTTTTCGTCTATTTCATTGTTTCCATCTTGAATACATCTTTCTAAAATGGATAGGGCGTCTCTCATTGCTCCTTCTGATAAAACAGCTATCATATTCAAAGCTCCATCTGTTGCTTCTATATTGCTTTCTTTACATACAATTTTTAACCTTTTTATAATGTCTTCATTTGAAATTCGTTTGAAGTCAAAACGTTGACATCTTGATAATATGGTCGCTGGTAGCTTTTGTGGTTCTGTTGTTGCTAATATGAATTTTACATGTTCTGGTGGCTCTTCTAATGTTTTTAGTAATGCGTTAAATGCGCCTGTTGATAGCATATGTACCTCATCTATAATGTATATTCTGTATTTTGCTTTTGTTGGTAAAAAGTTGACTTCTTCACGAATTGCTCTTATGTCTTCTACACTATTGTTTGATGCGGCATCCATTTCTACAATGTCTGTTAATGAACCATTTAATGCTGATTTACAGATTTCACATTCATTACATGGTTCCCCTTCTTTTGGATTTAAACAGTTTATTGCTCTGGCTAATATTTTAGCTGATGAAGTTTTTCCTGTTCCTCTTCCTCCATTAAATAAATATGCATGCCCCACACGATTTGATATAATTTGATTTTTTAGTGTTCTTGTTATATGTTCTTGACCTACCATTTCACTAAATGTGGTTGGTCTGAATTTTCTATAAAGTGCTGTATATCCCATTTTTTTCACATCCTTCAATAAGGAAAATGGCAGATGTTTTCATCTTTCTATAGAGAGCATTCCACATAAAAGGTTCTATTTATTGCTGCTTCCTTCCGGATCTGACAAGGTTCATAGGCTTTTATCGGATTACTCTCTATACAAAGATGAATTTTCTCTACCATTTGTTATTATATACTATGTGTCTGGCTTTTGGCAAGTATTTTCATAAAGTTTTTACTGTTTTATTCTTTTAAATATGTATTTTTCTGTGTCTGTAAATTCTTGTGATTTTGTTCCTGTTTCAATTACTCCTTCCATTGGTAAGTCCAAAGTAATTGTTGTTTGAAATGTTTTTCCTGATTTTAGTTGTATAATTAAATCAAATTGTATGTTTGATTGTAGTTGGTCTTGTGTTATCTGTGCTTTTTTTAGTAAATCATTATGATTTATTTCTTCGTCATTTGCTATATATTGTGCTATTCCTTCATTTGCAAATCTAAATGCAATAATGCCTCCTTGATTTGTAATTTTTAGGTTTTTTACGTCTGCATTTTCTTCTACATTATATGTTATAGTTTCTACTGCAGATTCTTCTGCATTTTTAAATATGACATTTGGATTTTCTGCATTTGGTTTATATGTTTTTAGTGTTCCTTTTTCATTTTTCTTGGTCATGACAATATTTTTGATTGTAACATTTTCTATTGCTTCTACTTTTTCATAGTTAGCGTTTTTTTCTATATATAAGTAAATGTCATTATTCTGGTTAATTGTAAAATTCCACTTATTTCCTTCAATTTGTTCTGGATTGTCAATTCCTTCTGCTGAACTGATAATTGATATTTTAGAAAGAATAAATGGCATATTAGTTTCCCCTTCTACAGAATAGCGAAGTAGAAAAAAGCCTAACATAACTAATAAAATGAATACAATTGCTACTAATATAATTATATGAAAAGATTTTTGGTTTAATAATTTTGATAATTGTTCATTCATTTATTTCTCCTTTTCCTTAGTTTTTTAAAAAATTGCTTTAGAATTGTTTCACATTCTTCTTGTAAGATTCCTGATTGGTATTCTACTTTATGATTGAATGTATAATCTTCTAATAAATTTAATACTGAACCAATGGCTCCTGTTTTTTCATCAGCTGTACCATAGTAAACCTTACGGATTCTTGCATTTATGATGGCTCCTGTACACATTGAACATGGTTCTAATGTTACATACATGTCACAGTCTAATAGTCGCCATGATTGTAATTTTTTACTTGCTTTTTGTATTGCTAGTATTTCTGCATGGTTTGTTGTGTCACATTTTGTTTCTTTTAAATTATGGGCCCTTGCTATGATTTTTCCGTCTTTTACTATAACGCATCCTACTGGTACTTCTTCTTTTTCGTATGCTTTTTGTGCTTCTTTTAGGGCTGCTTTCATAAATTTTTCTTGCATGTTTTACCTCGTTTTTGATTTTGGTATTCCCAGGCGGACTCGAACCACCATCGGTCGCTTAGGAGGCGACTGCTCTATCCTGCTGAGCTATGGGAACATGTTCTTATATACTATATCAAATTTTGGCTGATTTGTAAAGAAAAAGTCATGCATTTTTTGCATGACTTTAATTTATCATTCTGTTACAACTTTTTCCATAGCTTGTTTTAAACTTTCTAATTTTTGTTCTGCCTCTTGTTCTGTTTTTCCCTTAATTCCCATATATATTTTTATTTTTGGTTCTGTTCCAGATGGACGTACACAACACCAACTGTTATTCTCTAATTCATAATACAATACATTTGATTTTGGTAGTCCTGTCTTTGAAATTTCTCCTGTTTGCATATCTTTTACATAATCACTATCTATATCTTTAAATTTTAAAACTTTTAATCCTCCAATTTCTGTTATTTCTTTTTTTCTTGTGCTTGACATCATGTCTTGAATTTCCTGGACACCTCGCACTCCTTCTCTAACAATAGATATCAATCCTTCTTTATAATATCCATATTTTTCATATATGTCTATCATCATATCCCATAACGTTTTCCCTTGTGATTTTGCATAACATGCCGCTTCACAAAGCGCCATTACTGCAGAAATTCCATCTTTGTCTCTCGCATAGTCTCCAATTAGACATCCATAACTTTCTTCATATCCAAATACATATTGATTTTTGCCTGTTCTTTCCGCTTCTCTCATGATTGCTCCTATGTTTTTAAATCCTGTTAATACATCATAAATATCTAAGTTATAGTATTGTGCAATTGCATGTGCTAAGTTAGATGATACTATTGTTGTGATGAACATTCCATTGTCTGGCAAAATTCCTTTTTCTTTCATTTGTGAAATTCGATATTCTGCAATCAATAATGCTGACATGTTTCCTGTATAATTCATATATTGTCCAGTTTTATTATCTTTTGCAAATACTCCTAATCTGTCTGCATCTGGATCTGTTGCTAATACAACATCTGCGTCTACTTTCTTTGCTAATTCTAACGCTAATTTAAATGCTTTTGGATCTTCTGGATTTGGATAATCTACTGTTGGAAAATTCCCATCTGGGTCTTTTTGCTCTGGTACAACATATAAATTTTGTATTCCTATTTCTTTTAACAATCTTTCTGCTATTGTATTTCCAGTTCCATGCAATGGTGTATAAACTACCTTTAATGTTTTACCTTGCTCTTTCACTATTTCTGGATTTAATATCAATTTTTCTAGTGTTGAAATATATTTATCATCCATCTCTGTATGAATAACTTGAAATAGTCCTTTTTCTTCTGCTTCCGCTCTTGTTATCATTTTTATTTCAGAAAAGTTTTCTACTGCTTTTACTTGCGCTATAATGTCCGTATCCCTAGGGCTAACGATTTGTGCCCCATCTTCCCAATATACTTTATATCCATTATATTTTGGTGGATTATGGCTTGCTGTTATCATTACTCCTGCTGTACATCCTAACTCACGAACTGTAAATGATAATTCTGGTACTGGTCTTAAGTTTTCAAATAAATATGTTTTTATTCCATTTGCATTTAAAATAAGGGCTGTCTGTTCACTAAATTCTTTTGACATTTTCCTAGAGTCGTAACTAATAGCCACTCCTTTATTTTGTGTTCCCTGTTTAATAATATAATTGGCTAATCCTTGTGTTGCTTTTCCTACTGTGTATTTGTTCATGCGATTTGTTCCTGCTCCAATAATTCCTCTTAATCCTGCTGTTCCAAATTCTAGTTCTTTATAAAATCTGTCTTCTATTTCCTTTTCATCATTCTTTATTGTTAATAATTCTTTTTTCGTTTCTTCATCAAATTCTGAACTTTCACACCATCTCTTATATTCTTCTAAATAATTCATTATATCTCCTCCTTTTCATACACTCATTATACTTTATAAACAATAAATTAGCAATAGTTCAAAAAAGATAGCAGTATTTTCTCCTGCTATCTTTTTTCTTAATCCAAATGATAAAATTTTTTATATAAATCTCTTGCTGTTTTTGGACAGTCAACTCCTGCACTATCTGCATTTTTTACTGGTGCAAATTCTTCTTCTCTTTTTACTCTTAAAATTGCCATATCATCAACTTCACCAAACGCATCAAATAGGAATGCCTCAAATTTGTAAGCATTTGGAGAATCTGGTACAACTAAATTTCCTTCTTTATCAATATATTTTGCTTTTTTATATGCCATATGATATGGCAATGGAGTTGCTCCCATTCTTTCTATTGCCTTTACATTAAATAGATTGCATAATATATGAGATTCTCCATATAGCAATTCTCCATGTTTATCTGTTGCGTGTGCCATTTCATCTGTAATCTCTGTATACTCAATTACATTTGGTTTTCCATTTCTTCTACAAAATACGCCTACTTTTTCTTGTGGGTTTGCTTTAACTACAGATTTACATGCTACTGTTACTCCTTTGTCAATTGCAATCCCCATCAATACTGGGTCTACCATTTTTACTAAACAATTATCAACTCCACCTATGAATACCCATTCTATTCCTAATTGTTTCATCTTCTCTACCATGTGATTTTTAACAAGTGCTTCATAAATGCCTCCATGTCCATTTGCTGCTAGTTTAACAAGTCCATCTTCTCCTATTAGAACTTTTCCTTCCGTATCCATCATAGGCAATTCTCCTTGATTAAAGAAGAATATGTTTTTGTCTTTTTGATAACCAAAAAATTTATGTCTTTCAAAAAATTCTACAGTCTGCTTATTATTTTCTCTACTCGTCATAATAAACCATGGAATGGTTACACCATATTTTTTTCCTTGCTCTTTTAAGTCATCACTTAGTAATTCAAATAATGATTTATGAGAATCTAATCCAATATCATATGTTCCCTTTGGTCCATCATGCCCTAATCTTGTTCCTTGTCCTCCTGCCATTGTAACTGCTGCTAATTTTCCCTCTTTTATTGCCTTTTTTCCTATGCTTTCATAATATTTATAGTCATCATTTAACTTATATTTATCTAAATAATTTATAGGTGTAATCTCATCTTGCCCAAATGTATGCTCTTTTTTAGTTGATTGATATAAAAAATTTACTAATTCAAAATCAATTTTTTCTATTTGATTTAATAATTCTTGTTTTTTACTTTCTTCTAATTGTTCATATCCATTTAATAAATGTTCTTGATTGTATTTCTTTAATAATGCTTGTATTTCTCCAAAATTCTTGTCCATTCTAATCTTCCTCTCCAGCGTTTACTCATACTAACTATAACAAAAAATTTGCAAATTGTAAAGTGTTTTTTTTTCATAACTTTAAAAGAGGGCGTCCTAAAATAGGAACCCAACAGCAAAAATTCCAGCGAGAAATCGCTGGAACTTTTGTGTGTAAA